>CAIQCK010000001.1 GCA_903870275.1 uncultured bacterium
GTGCAGCGCCTTGTGCGAGCGCTGGAGCCGGTCATCAAACAGATCGGCCATCACCACGAGCTTGGCGGGGCCGTTGGCCGATTCGAGGGCGTTGGCCGCCGCGCCGCTGCCGCGTCCGCCGCAGCCGATGAGCGCGAGCCGAATGGCGTTGGTGCCCGCGGCGTGGACGTGAGGAACCGTGACGCCGGCCAGCGCGGTGGCGGCGACGGCGGTGCCGCTGCGCTTCAGGAATTCACGGCGAGAGAGGTCTGTGGTCTTCTGTATGGGGGATGATTCAGTTTTCATGGCGGGTAACGGGCTGACTCCATTCCGCAAGAACTGCGGCCGATGTTGGTTGCTTGATGTCATGACGATTTTTAATGTGCTGGAGGCTGTTTTACTGACGACGGCACGTGTCTGAAATTGAAACTCCCAGTTTTGTGTTCACCGGCTTCTGAAGAAACCGTTACTTCAGCACTTCCGCGATGGTGACTTCGCGTTTCTCGGCCAGCGAGCGTTTGCCGGCTTCGAGCACGGCGATGACCTCGACCTCCTCCTCGACCGGCACGATCTCCTTCTTCGTGCGCACCATCTCGATGAATTTTTCCAGCAGATACCAATAGAGGTCGGCGAGGTTCGGCGTCAGGGACTTCCAGCCTTTCGTGCCGTAGAGGTTGATCTGATAGCCGGCGCGCATCCATTCCTTTTCGGCCACCATCAGCATCAGGTCGCGGCCGTTCTCGAACCGCACGCGGACGATGTTGCGACCCGGCTGGCCGACGTTGAGGCATGACACCGCGCCGCGGCCAAGGACCGCGTAGGCCATCTCCAGCGCGTGGATGCCGTAATACACCAGCTCGTTGCCGCAGATGGTCGAGGCGAGATGGATGTCGCCCAGCGCCGGCGCTTCCTTCGCCAGCGCGAGCACGTCCGGCACGAACCGCAGCGAACTGGCCGACATGAACGGCGTGCCGCTCTTGCGCGCGACCTCGGCGACCTCCTTCGCCTGCTTCGCGGTCATCGCCAGCGGCTTGTCGCAAAACGTCGGCACACCCTTGCGCAACGGCGTGAGCGCGTATTTCCAATGCTCGCCGGAACCGTCGTCCGGGATCGCGACCGCATCCACGCCGTCGGAACATTCGTCGGCGGTGTCGCAAACCTTCGGGATGCCGCACACGTCCGCGAGGCGCTCCGCCGCCGACTTCACCGGGTCCCAAATCTTCACCACCCGCACGCCCTCGACGCGCCTCTTCGACGCGACGAAGGTTCCCTCAAACAGCTTGCGCTTGGCCTCGTCGAAGCCGTTGCAACAGGTGGAAAACGCCGTGCCGTGATTCGATCCCTGCACGCGCGGCGCGCCCATGTAACCATAGCTCCCCGCCGAGATGAGGCCGAGCCGGAGTGGCGTGCCGCCGTCCGCGGCGCGGAGGATGGATGGTAGTCCCAACGGAGAAGCAAGCGCGCCGGCAATGACGGCGCTGGATGAATGTTTCAAGAATGTCCGGCGGGACGTGTGGCTGTCCGTGTTCGTATTCATCGCGCCCACGCTAGCGGATTCGATGCGCACGACAAGCGCGCCTTTTTACAAAAACACGCATTTCTTTTACAGAATCTTACGATGGCCTTTTGGTGACGATCCGGCCTTCGGCTCGGATCAGAACGAGGCCTGCCGGCGATAGGCGGCGGGTGGGCTGCCGAACCGCGCCGCAAAGAGCGTGGTCATGTGCTGCACCGAGGCAAAACCACACTGGGCGGCAATCTGTTTCAGCGTCAAATTGCTTTCCCGAACAAGACTTTCCACCCGTTTGAGTTGCACGCGGCGAATCTCTCCGAACAGCGTCCGGCCCATGGCCTGTTTGAACCGCAGCTCCATCGTGGATCGCGAAAGCTTCAGGGCGTCGCACACCTCCTGCGCGGTAATGCCGACGGCGGCGTTGTCGCGTATCATGGCCACGGCCCGCGCCACTTCGGCGTCGTCCACGGCCAGGACATCCGTGGACTGGCGGGTCACCACCCCTTCCGGGACCACGAGCAACTTGTGCTTTCGCGGCCGCTTGCCGGACATCAACCGGTCAAGCAAGGCAGCCGCTTCGTGCCCCACGTGCCACGCGCCCGACTCCACGCTGCTCAACGAGGGATGACTCAGTTGGCAAAGCATCTCATCGTTGTCCACGCCGATCACCGCCACCTCGTCGGGAACCTGAACGCCCGCCAGGCGGCAGACTTCCAAAACTTGTCGCGCGCGTTTGTCGTCGGCCGCCATGAGTCCCACCGGCTTGGGCAGCGAGGCCAGCCACTGGGTCAGCGACGCGCGGAAGCCTTCCCAGTCCCGCGTGCTGCGATGCCGCCCCGAATAGGCGCGGCACTCAAAACCCGCCTCGCCGACACGCCCGGCAAATTCCCGGCCGCGCTCCTGCGACCAACCATTGACAATGCTCCCGGGGTAACCGCAGTAGGCGAAGTTGTGAAAGCCGCGATCCAGCAGGTGCTCGGCCGCGAGCCGGGCAATGGCGCGATTGTTGGGGTGGAAGTATGGAATGCGCGACGCCGGATCATACCAGCCGAAGCCGCCGCCGAAACCGACCGACGGAATCTTCGAGGCGGTCACTTGGGCCGCGACCCGCGGATCGTCGAAGTCCGCGATGATGCCGTCGCCGTGCCAGGTCCTCAAATCGGGCAGGGATTGGTCGGCGAGCGAGTTCTCCTCGATATAGACGCTCCACGTGTCCACCTTGCGCACATACGCGGCGACGCCGGCCATGACCTTCACGTCATAGAGCTGCCGGGCGTCGTAAATCAGGGCAACATGTCGCACTCGTCTCATCGCCGATCTCTACCGTGACGCATGGTTGTTGGATCAAACCCTTCTGTCAAGGGTCGGGAGGTTGGAGCCCAAATCGTTTTGGCCGCGAAGCGGCGCCAGACCGCAGCCCGCGGCGCGAACCGTGGGGCTGGTGACGCAGAAAGAAGGCCCCGGCCGGGGCGAAAGAAATCATTCATTCGCAGCGCGGCGAAGCCGCAACCAAAGACGGTGGGGCGAGACTCTGTCGAGCCTCCTTCTTGGGCGTGTCGAGCTTTCAAAATGCGGAGGCTCGACGGAGTCTCGCCCCACCGATCATAAATCTTCGCGGCCTGCGAGGCCTCTTCGACATTGTAATGTGGATTGCGCGGAAACGCCCCCAACGGCGTCCAGCCGCCAGGCGCTGGCGGAGCCGATCATAGCCGCTCTGGCGGGCGCGCCGCATCCGGGCCGCCGAAAGTGGCAAAATTGCCCCCCATATGGACGGCAGCTGCCGCTGGCGGGGCGAGCATTCTCCCTCTCAATCCTATGGATTCATTTTTCAAAACGAACCCATATGATGGCCCCGGTCGAAACCGAAAAACATCGTTTTCCTGTGGAAAACGTTTGTTTCGATGTCCAGAGGTGGGGGAATCGAAGAGGTTTTTTTACGAAACGAACCCAAATGATCCAGCCCCGTCCAACGGTATTTCATCCGTATTGCAATCCCACAAGGTATTGTTTTTTCGGCAGGATTTTTGGTCGTAAAAGAACGCTAGGAACGCAGAGTCGTTGTTTCGGCCGGCCCGGCGGTCCGGCCCCACCTTTCGGCGACCGGCTCCGGGTGAATTCGACTCAGTCCGACCCCATCCAACCAGTTCCGGGTGGCTCCGACCATATCCGACTCAGTCTGCCCAGCCCCGAAACCCGAAACCCAATACCCGATCCGGCTCAATCCGACCCCATCCGACTACTTTTGTCACACTCAACAACGCATGAAGACGATGGGAACCACAGATGCACACAGATGAACACAGATGGGACGGAAGCTTTATCCGTGTAAATCGGTGTTCATCCGTGGCTGGCCCCCTGCCGCGCTCGGGAAAAACCCGTTGCAACGGGGCGCGGCGTCCCTTAAGTTCGCGGAACTGAGTTTATTGGCAGGACAGAGCTTATGAGCATGACTTTGACAGAAAAGATCCTCGCCCGCGCCAGCGGCAAGGCGAAGGTTTATGCAGGCGAAAACGTCTGGGTGCACGTGGACATCCTGATGACGCACGACGTGTGCGGACCGGGCACCATCGGCATCTTTCACCGGGAGTTCGGCAGGGACGCGAAGGTGTGGGACCCGAAGAAGATCGTCATCACGCCGGACCATTACATTTTCACCACCGACGCGCTCTGCAACCGCAATGTGGACATCCTCCGGGAGTTCGCGCGCGAGCAGGGCCTGCCGTATTTTTACGACATCATTGACGACCCGAACGGCCACTGGAAGTTCGACGCCTCGCGCGGGCCGCTCGCCCGGCAGCACGGCGACCACTACGTCGGCGTCTGCCACACGGCGCTGCCGCTCAAGGGCCACACGCGCCCCGGCGAGGTGCTGCTCGGCACCGACAGCCACACCTGCACCGCCGGCGCGTTTGGCGAGTTCGCCACGGGCATCGGCAACACCGACGCCGGCTTTGTCATGGGCACCGGCAAAATCCTGCTCAAGGTGCCGGAGACGATGCGGTTCTGGTTCGACGGCGCGCTCCAGCCCGGCGTGATGGCCAAGGACGTCATCCTGCACGTCATCGGCGAGATCGGCTTCGACGGCGCCACCTACCGCGCGATGGAATTCGTCGGCCCCGGCGCGTCGGCGATGAACATGGACGACCGCATGACGATCGCCAACATGGCCATCGAGGCCGGCGGCAAGAACGGCGTTTTCGAGGCGGACCAGAAGACGTTCGATTACGTCAACGAGCGCATCGCCGCCAACGGCACGAAGAAGGAATACGAGGCCGTGACGCCCGACGCGGATGCCCATTGCATTTACGACAAGAAATTCGACCTCTCGAAGCTCGAACCGACCGTGGCCTGCCATCCCGATCCCGGCCAGCGCAAGCTGGCGCGCGAAATGGGCCATGTCGCGCTCGACCGCGCCTACATCGGCTCCTGCACCGGCGGCAAGACCAGCGACTTCATCGCGTTTGCGCGCGTCGTCAACGGCCGCCGGGTGAAGATAGACACCTTCGGCGTTCCGGCGACAACGCAGGTCGTGAAGGAGTTGCGCGCGGTGAAGCTCGGCGCGAAAACGATCTGGCAAATCCTCGTGGACGCCGGCGTGCGCATGACGGAGAACGCCGGTTGCGCCGCCTGCCTCGGCGGGCCGGAGGACACCTTTGGCCGTGTCAACACGCCGATGAAGTGCATCAGCGCCACCAACCGCAACTTCCCCGGCCGCATGGGCAATCGCGAGAGCCAGGTCTTCCTCGCCAGTCCCGCGACGGTCGCCGCCAGCGCGCTCACCGGCAAGATCACCGACCCGCGCGAATTCTGGAGTTGAGCCGCGTGCCAGCACCTGATCGCGATTGGGACCAGATTTACCGCGACCCGGAGACGCCGCCGTGGGACACGGGCCGTCCGTCCGTGCAACTGCAGCGGCTGCTCGACAGCGGCGCGGTGAAGCCGTGCCGCGCGCTCGATCTCGGGTGCGGCACGGGCACGAACACCCTCTTCCTCACGCAGCAGGGCTTCGACGTGACCGGCGTGGATTTGTCCGAGGTCGCGATCCAGCGGGCGCGGGAGAAGGCGCGCGCCGCGGGCGTGAAGGCGAATTTCGTTTGCGCCAGCGTGACCGCCCTGCCCGGCCTCGGCGGACCGTTTGATTTTGTTTTCGACCGCGGCTGCTTTCACATGCTGGCAAAGGAGGAGCGCGGCGTGTTTGTCGCGCAAGTGCTGGGCGTGACGCGGCCCGGCAGCGTTTACTTCCTGCTCTGCGGCAACGCGAAGGAGCCGCAGGACCCCGGCCCGCCAACGGTCAGCGAAGAGGAAATCCGCGCGACATTCAGCCACGATTTTGAGATCGAATGGATTCGCGAGTTCCGCTTACAAGTGGTGAACCGGCCCAAGCCGCCGTTGGGGTATGCGACGCTGATGCGCCGGCGGTGAGCGCGTGTAAGTCGAGAGGGCAGGGATGCCGGCACTATGAAACACCACGTTTTAGGGCTGATATTCCCGCTTCGCTTCCGCGCTTGTCGCCCCCGGCTGCTGCCGATATAGTCCGCCCCTATTTCTGTTATGGCAACGACCCGCAAACAATACCCGTTCGACCTCATCGAGCCGAAGTGGCAGAGCCACTGGGCGGCGAACAAAACCTTTCGCGCCAGCGACGACGGCGCGAAGCCGAAGTTCTACATCCTCGACATGTTCCCGTATCCGAGCGGCGCGGGCCTGCACGTTGGCCACCCGGAAGGCTACACCGCCACGGACATCCTGGCGCGCTACAAGCGGATGCGCGGCTTCAACGTCCTCCACCCGATGGGCTGGGACGCGTTCGGCCTGCCCGCCGAGCAATACGCCATCGAGACCGGCACGCATCCGGCCCAGACGACGGCGAAGAACATCGCCACGTTCAAGCGGCAGATCCAGATGCTCGGGTTCAGTTACGACTGGGACCGCGAGGTGGACACGACCGACCCGGAATACTTCAAGTGGACGCAGTGGATTTTCCTCCAGCTTTTCAAAAAGGGCCTTGCCTATCAGCAATCGGTGCCCGTCTGGTGGTGCGAAGGCTGCAAAGCCGTGCTCGCCAACGAGGAGGTCAAGGACGGCAAGTGCGACCGCAAGGGCCACACCAACGTTTCCCGCCGACCCATGCGACAGTGGCTGCTGAGAATCACCGCCTACGCCGACCGGTTGCTCGAAGACCTGAAGCTGGTGGACTGGACCGAGTCCATCAAGGAAATGCAGCGGAACTGGATCGGGCGCAGCGAAGGCGCGGAGGTGAAATTCCAGATTTCAAATTCTGAATCTCAGATTACCGTCTTCACCACACGCCCCGACACCTTGTTCGGCGCGACCTACATGGTGCTCGCGCCGGAGCATCCGCTCGTCGAGAAGGTGACGACCGACGCGCAGCGCGCGGCGGTGAACGCCTACCGCGAGGCGGCGGCAAAGAAGAGCGAACTCGACCGCACAAATCTGGCGAAGGAAAAAACCGGTGTTTTTACCGGCGCTTACGCGATCAATCCGGTCAACAGCGAGAAGATTCCGATCTGGATCGCCGACTACGTGATGATCAGCTACGGCACCGGCGCAATCATGGCTGTGCCGGCACACGATACGCGCGATCTGGAGTTTGCGCAGAAGTTCAACCTGCCAGTGCTTGTCGTCGTGCAGGCGCCAGCGGGCAAAGAGTCCATCGGCTTTGTTGACGATGGCGTCGCAATCAACTCCGGCCTCATCACTGGATTGCCGACGCCGGAGGCGAAGCAAAAAATCACCGTCTGGCTCGAAGAGCGCGGCCTCGGCAAGAAGGCGATCAACTACAAGCTCCGCGACTGGTTGTTCTCGCGGCAACGCTACTGGGGCGAGCCGATTCCCGTGGTGCATTGCGCCAAGTGCGGCGTGGTGCCGCTGCCGGAAACGGCGCTGCCGCTGATGCTGCCGGAGATGAAGGATTACACGCCGCCGGCGAGCGGCGAGCCGCCGCTGGCAAAGGCGACGGAATGGTTGAAGACGGCCTGCCCGGCGTGCGGCGGACCCGCGATGCGCGAGACCAACACGATGCCGCAATGGGCCGGCTCGTGCTGGTATTACCTGCGGTTCATTGACCCGAAGAACCCGCAGGCGTTCGTCGCGAAGGACAAGGAAAAATACTGGATGCCGGTGGATCTCTACGTCGGCGGCGCGGAGCATGCGGTGCTGCACCTGCTCTACGCGCGGTTCTGGCACAAGGTGTTGTTCGACCTCGGCCATGTCTCGACGCCGGAGCCGTTCACGAAGCTGGTCAATCAAGGCATGATCCTCGGCGAGGACGGCCAGAAGATGTCCAAGAGCCGCGGCAACGTCGTCAATCCCGACGAGGTCGTGCGCGAGTTCGGCGCGGACTCGATGCGGCTTTACGAAATGTTCATGGGGCCGCTGGCGGACACGAAGCCGTGGAGCACCGAAGGCATTCAGGGCGTGCATCGTTTCCTCGGCCGCGTCTGGCGGCTTTTCGTGGACGAGAACTCGATGGAGGCGTTCGAGCAGGCGGTGGCGGTGGGCGCGCCGGCGGAGCAGGCGCTGGCGTCCGTGAAACTTTCGCCGGCGATCCGCGACGCGGAGCCGACGGCGGAGCAGCAAAAACTGCTCCACGCGACGATCAAGGCGGTGACGGACGATCTGGAGGCGATGGGCTTCAACACCGCCATCTCGCGGATGATGGAATTCGTGAACGAGACCATGCGCGGCATCGCGGCCGGCCAGCCCTTCCCGCGCAAAATGGCGGAACCTTTTCTGTTGTTGGCGGCGCCGTTCGCACCGCACCTCGGCGAGCAGATCTGGCAGTTGCTCGGCCATCGGGAGTCGATTGCGTATGCGCCGTGGCCGGCTTACGATCCGGCGGTGCTGGTGGCGAAGGAAGTCGAGGTCGTGTTCCAGGTGAACGGCAAGCTGCGCGACCGTGTTAAAGTCGCCGCCGGTTTGGACCGAATGGATCTGGAGAAGGCCGCGTTCGCCAACGACAAGGTCCGCCAGCACACCGCCGGCAAGACGGTGCGCAAAGTGATTGTAGTGCCGGACAAGTTGGTCAATATTGTCGCGGCGTAAGTGTGGCGCAAGCTGAAGGCTTGCACTACGTTGAGTAGGCCGATGAATCGCCCGCAGTGGGATTACATCAAAGGTTGTTTCAGCCTGACGCCGAAAGAGCGCGCGGTGGTGCTCGCCGCCGTCGCGGTGCTTGCATTGGGCGCGGCGGTGAAGTATTGGCGTGAGAGCCGCGCCCCGTCGGGTCCCGTCAACGCACCGAGTGCAGCAGCAGAGTCGTTAAAAAAGTAGCCATGCAAAAACTCAGTTTCGCCGAAGCGATCGAGAAAATCCGCGCGGAAGATTCGCGCTACGCGGAGGACGCCTATTATTTTCTGCGCGAGGCGCTGGATTTCTCGCTGAAACTTTTCAAGAAGGCGGCGCAAGGCCCGGCGAAGGACCGCCACGTGACCGGACAGGAACTGTTGCACGGCATCGGCCAGTTCGCGCTCCAGCAATACGGTCCGCTCACCAAGACGGTGCTGGAATACTGGGGCATCACGCGGTGCGAAGACTTCGGCGAGATCGTGTTCAACATGATCAACGCCGGCCTGCTCGGCAAGACCGACAAGGACAGCAAGGAGGATTTCGGCGGCGGCTACGACTTTGACGACATGTTTGTGAAGCCGTTCCTGCCGTCGAAGAAACCCGCCGCGCACAAGCCGCGCCCGCCGTCACGCAAGGAAAAGCCCAAGGAAACCGTCTAGCGCCGCCCGGCGAACGTTCGGCGCTGTTTCCTTGTCCAATCACCCATGAAACACATCGCCATCTTTCTCAGCCTGTTTCTCGCCATGACTGCCAACGCCAAAGACCCAAAATTCGACCTGAGCGCGCTCGGCAGCGCTTCGGTGCGCCGCGCCGTGCTCGACAACGGAATGGTGGTGCTGTTGCGCGAGGACCACAGCGCGCCGGTGGCCAGCGTGCAGATGTGGGTGAAAACCGGCAGCATTGACGAAGGCTCGCAGATGGGTGCGGGCCTCTCGCACATCCTGGAACACATGCTGTTCAAGGGCACCGAGAAACGCGGCGTCGGCCACATCGCGCGGGAAATCGCCGACAAGGGCGGTCACATGAACGCCTTCACCAGCTTCGAGCGGACGGTGTTCCAGGTGGACATGCCCGTGGACGGCGGCCAGCCCGGCTCGACCAGCGGCCTCGACACGGCCATTGACGTGATGGCCGATGCAATCATGCACTCGACGCTGCCGGAGGACGAATACAAGAAGGAGCAGCAGGTGATCCTGCGCGAGCTGGCGATGAACCGCGACGATCCCGACCGCATGACGTCGCTGTTGCTTTGGAATACCGCTTATACGACGCATCCGTATCGCCACCCGATCATCGGCTACGAGGAAATCTACCGCCGGCTGACGCGCGAGGACGCCTACCATTATTACAAGTCGCGCTACTCACCCGACAACATGGTTTTCGTCATCGTCGGCGACTTCGATTCCGTGAAAGTGGAGGCGCAGGTGCGCCAGGTGTTCAAGGATTTCCAACGGTTCCCCGTCGCACCGGTCTTCATCCCCGAGGAGCCGGAGCAGTTCGGCCGCCGCGAGGCGAATGAGGAACGGCCCGTCAACCTCACGCGCCTCGGCATCGCGTGGCACATTTGCGACGCGCGGCATCCGGATGCGCCCGCGCTCGACCTGCTGGCCTACGTCATTGGCACCGGCCGCAGTTCGCGCCTATACCAGGAACTCCGCGACCGCAAGGCGCTCGTCCAATCCGTCAGCGCGTCGTCTTACACGCCGGGCTATCCCGGCCTCTTCTCCGTCGCCGCCACGCTCGAACCCGCCAAGCGCGCCGAAACCGAAAAGGAAATGTTCGCTGAGGTCAGGAAGCTGAGCACGCAGCGGGTCTCCGCCGCCGAATTGGAGAAGGCGAAGAAGATCGCGTTCTCCACCCAGCTTTCGTCGCTCAAGACGATGGACGGCCAGGCGTCGGACATCGGCACGAACGAAACCGTCACCGGCGACCTGGAGTTCACGCGCCACTACCTCGAACGCGTTGCCGTGCTCACCGTCGCCGACCTTCAGGCGGTCGCGCGAAAATATCTCCGCGAAGACAACTTTACCGCCGTCAGCGTCAATCCACCCGGCACGCTCGGCAAACTCGTGCGCCCGACCGCCGGACGCTCCGGGATCGAGGTAAAGCGGTTTGATCTGCCCAATGGCATGCGGCTGCTCGTGCGCGAGGATCATCGCCTGCCGTTTGTGGATTTTTACGGCACTTGCAAGGGCGGCCTGCTTGCCGAAACCGAGGCCAACAACGGCGTCACCGCGCTGATGTCGCGCTTGTTGCTCAAGGGCACCATGTCCCGCACCACCGAGCAGATCGCCGACGAGATCGAGAGCGGCGGCGGTTCCATCAGCGCCACCGGCGGCAACAACAGCTTCAACGTCTCTGCCGAGGTCCTCGCCGCCGATTTCAACAAGGCGCTCGAGGTGCTCGCTGACGTCTGGCTTCACCCGGCGTTTCCCGAAGCCGCCGTCGCCCGTGAAAAACAAATCCAGCTCGGCGCGATCAAGAGCGAGAAAGAGAAACCGACCGCCATGGCGTCGAAGTTGCTCCGCCGTGCCCTCTTTGGCGCGCATCCCTACCACATGACCTCCAACGGCACTGAGGCCAGCGTCGCCAGGCTGACGCGCGCGGACCTTGCCGCCTACCACGACCGGCTGGTCGTTCCCGCCAACATGGTGCTGGCTGTCTGCGGCGACGTGAAAGCCGACGACGTGCGCAAGGCCGTTGAAAAACAATTCGGCAAACTCAAATCTGTCAGCGCCGACGACGTGCTGCCGAAGAACCCGCCCGCCGCGGCGTTGACGAGCGTGGCGCGCGAGGAGGAATTCGCGCCGCGCGAACAGGCCGTCATCTTCATCGGCTACCAGGCCGTCACTGTCGCCAGCCCGGACCGGTTTGCGATGGAACTGCTCCAGGAGGGCTTGAGTGGCCTCAGTTCGCCGCTGTTCCGCCGCCTGCGTGACGAACTGGCCCTCTGCTACTACACCGGCGCCAGCCAGCTCCCCGGCCTTGAGCCAGGTTATTTCCTCTTTTACATCGGCACCGAGCCGGCGAAGGCCGGGCTCGCCGAGAAGGAATTGGCCAAAGAGATTGCAAAGATTCGCGACACGGGCCTCGCCGCCGGCGACCTCGCCCGCGCCAAGGCCAAGATCGTCAGCGAAAAGAAAATCGCCTTCCAGTCCAACGCCGACCTGGCCGGCGAGATCGCCCTCGACGAGCTATACGGACTCGGCTACAACTTCTACAAGGATTACGAAAAGCGATACGACGCCGTCACCGCCGCCGACATCCAGCGCGTCGCACGGAAATATTTTGGCGGCCCCGCGGCGATTGCGATTGTCAGACCGAAGGAATAGGACGATGGAGTAATGGAGAAATGGAGTAGTGGAGCAATGGGAACGGAATTTTTCCGACCCAACACTCCATCACTCCAGTACTCCACCACTCCAATCTTCCCAGTTTGCGAAAGGATCTATGGCTGAAGTGCAACAACAAGACCCGATGGCTGAGCAGCACGACACCGAGTTGTTCTATATGCTCGTGCGGATGATCTCCACCAACGCCCTGCTCGCGCTCGGCAAGCTCGCCCCCGAAGGCCAGCAACCGCCGCCGCCCGACCTCGAAGCCGGCGCTGCCTTCGTGGACATGCTCGGCATGTTGGAGGCCAAGACCGCCGGCCACCGCAATGCGCACGAGGAACAGATCATCAAGAGCAGCCTCGACCAGCTTCAGATCATCTTCGTCGAGGTCGCCCGCAAAGCCGGCAGCGAAACGCCCGCGCCCGAAGCCGCGCCGGGAATCGTGACGCCATCTGGCTCCGCGCAGCCTGCCGCCGCAGCGCCGCAACCGGCTGCTCCTGCGCCGTCACCCGCCGCCTCGAAACCCGCCGCGCCGTCCGCGCCTTCAGGTCCGCCGCCCGAAGAAAAGGTCAAATACCGCAAGTCCTACGGCGAAAGCTGAGTTTATGTTAGTGGGGTGTCTGCGTTAGGCGGATAGCGCGTTGTGTAGCCGCCGACGTAAGGAGGCGGAGCCGTTGAAATGCGTCCGTGGCGAGCATGGCCGGCCTCTTGTACGCTTCATGCGCAACGGCATCGTCGCTTCATTCCACCGCCTCCTTACGTCGGCGGCTACGGAATTGCTGCATTCGGCGTTGGTTTAATCCAGCCGCTTCCTGAACCGCAGCAGCACCACTGACATCATCACGCCGAAAAACGCCGCCATTGGCCAGAGGTCGCGGCCAACTTCCGCCAGCGTTGCGCCGCGCAGCAGGATGCCGCGCGACATGCGGTTGAAATGCGTCAGCGGCAGCATCTCGCCGATCCATTGCGCCGGCACGGGCATGCCGTCGAACGGGAACATGAAACCGGAGAGCAGGATGCTCGGTAGGAAGAAGAAGAACGTGAGCTGCATCGCCTGAAACTGGTTCTGCGCGAACGTCGAGTTCAGCAGGCCCATCGTCAGATTCGCAATGATGAAGGCGAGGCCGGCGATGTAGAGGTCCACCAGCGAGCCGCGGATCGGCACGTGGAAGAGCACGACGCCGAGGCCGAGGATGATGGAGATTTGCACCAGCCCGACGCCGATGCACGGCACGATCTTGCCAATCATCAGTTCCGCCGTCCGCACCGGCGTGGTAATGAGCATTTCCAGCGTGCCGCGCTCGCGTTCACGGACGATGGCCACCGCTGTGAACAGCACCATCGTCATGGTCAGGATCACGCCGAGCAGCGCCGGCACAATGGAGACGGCCGAAATGCGCTCCGGGTTGTAATCGAGCCGTATCTCGAACGCGGGAACGGAGATCGCGATGGGCGGCACGTTGAACGGCACGACGGCAGTGGAGAATGAATGGGTGCGCTCCTCCACGGCGGCGTTGCGCGACGCGGCGGAGGCCTTGACGCCGGGGAGACGCAACTGCGCGACCTGCACCGCCGCCTGGCCGACGATCGGGTCGCTGCCGTCCACGAGCAATTGCGCCGGCTGGCTCTCGCCGCGCTCGACGCGCCGCGCGTAGTCGAACGGAATGACAATGCCGACGGAGATGCGGCCTTCCTTGAGCCACTGCTCCAGTTCGCGCGGGCCGGACGCCGCGCCGACGATATCCACCACCTGCGTCTGCTGGACCATCGCGATCAACTCGCGCGACAGGTCGGTGCGCGACTCGTCGCTTACCGCCGCGCGCAGATGCCGCACGTCGCTGTTGATGGCGTAACCAAAAATGGTGAGTTGGATCAGCGGGATCATGACGATCATCCCGAACGAGACGCGGTCCCGCTTCAACTGGCGGAACTCCTTCTGCATGATCGCGAAGAGGCGACGCAGGCTGTTCATGCGGCGCTCCTCTCCGCCTCGCGCTTGCGGCGGGCGATGGTGACGGCAACAAACACGTCCTCCAGTCCCGGCCGCGCGGACGTCACCTGGCCCTTCAGTCCGGCGTCGCGCAGTGCCGCCGTCACGACGCCGACGGGATCGCTCGCGCCTTCGTCCACGAGGATGTGCAGGTGCGTTCCAATCTGCGCCACACTGAGCACGCCGGCGGCGCGGTGCAACGCGGTCTGCGCCTCGCGTGGTGTGGCGGTCTCGACCTCGACGACGCGCTGGCCGAGCGCCTCGGCCAGCCGGCGAGGGCGCCCGCTGGCGGCAAGCCGGCCGACGTCGAGGATGGACAGGCTGTGACAACGCTCGGCTTCGTCCATGTAATGCGTGCTGACGAGAATCGTCGTGCCGCCGTCGCTGATGTCGAAGAGACTCTCCCAAAAATCGCGCCGGTTTTGCGGGTCCACCGCCGCGGTCGGCTCGTCGAGGAAGAGCAGCTTCGGCTCGTGCAACACCGCCGCCGACAGCGCGAGCCGCTGCCGCTCGCCGCCGGAGAGCGTGCCGACGATCTGGCGGCGCCGGTCGTTCAAGCCGTAGCGGCCGAGCAATTCATCCACGCGGAGGCGGCGTTTTTTGGCCGGCAGCCCTTGCACGACCGCGACGAACTCGAGGTTCTCGATCACCGTGAGGTCTTCGTAGAGCGAGAACCGCTGCGTCATGTAGCCGATCTGGCGGCGAATCGCCTCAGCCTCGTGCGCCACGTCCATGCCGAGCACCTTCGCCGTGCCGGCGCTCGGCCGCAACAGGCCGCAGAGCATCCGCAGCGTCGTGGTCTTGCCGGAACCATTCGGCCCGAGAAAGCCGTGGATGCGCCCGCGCTCCACGGTCAGGTCCAGCGCGTCCACGGCCGCCACGTGGCCGAACCGCCGTGTGAGCCCGTGGGCTTCGATGGCCGGGCCGTCGGAAGGCTGGAGTGATGGAGTGGTGGAGTGTTGAAGTGGTGGGTTCTCTTGCATTACTCCAATACTCCATCACTCCATTACTTCGTCGTGAATCGCACCGTCACCGGCAAACCGACCGGCAACTCGCGTGCTTCCGGCTCGATCAGATCCATCTTCGCCGCGAAGGACAGCCGGCCGCGCTCGCGATCGGTCAGTGCGTAAAACGGCGTGAAACTCGCCTCGCTGGAAACGGTCCGCACGCGCGCTGTGAACTCGCGCGCCACGCCGTCGGCCGTCGCCGTTCCCTCGCGGCCGGGCGTCACGAGGGTTCGCGCCCGTTCCGGCACGAACACGCGGGCGTAAGGCCGCTCCAAATCCAGCAGCGTCGCCATGCTCGCGTTGGCCGGCACACGCTCGCCGACGCGGAACGGCAGCACGTCCACGCGGCAGGCGCGCGGCGCGATGAGCGAGAGCTGGCTGTGCCGCACCTCCGCCTCGCGCATCCGCGCGCCGGCAGCCTCGTATGTCGCGCGCTGGGCGCGGATGTCCTCGCCGCGCGCGCCGGTTTCAAACAAACGGAGATTCTCCGCCGCCCGGCGCTTGTCCGCCTCGGCGGCTTCGAGCGTGGTCTTCGCCGTGTCGAACACCGCCTGCGATTCCGCCCTTGGCATCAACGCCTTGGCGCGCTGAAACTCAATGGCGGCGATTTCGACGCGTGCCATGGCGGCCTGATAGCTGGCGCGCGATTGCGCGATTTCTTCCGAACGGAAACCGACCTCCAGTTCGTTGAGCTTCTCCTTCTCGGCATCACGAACGTGCTGGAGCGAGGCGATCTCCTCCTTCAACCGCGTATCGTCGAGCCGGGCGACGACCGTGCCCGCCGCCACCGTCTGGCCCTCATGCACCGGCAGCTCCGCCAGCAGCTCCGTCACCGGCGCAAGCATCTCCAACCGGTCGCGCTCGACGGTGCCGACCATAATGATGGCGTTGTCTGGAGTACGTGGATTGCAACCGGCTGAAAAAACCAAAGCCAGGAAGCCGAGCGCAGCGAGATGGCGGCGGACCGTCATGACCTAAGTGTTTTGCAGCAAGTGACCAAAGTCAAGGAACGAGCCGCGCGCGGCCCGGACCCAGCGCTGATTCGAAAAGCTCCAACTTACGCCGCCGGCTCCGCGCCGTCGTGGGCCACGATCCGGTAACGCAGCGCAAGCTTCGCGCCCGACTTGAGGGTGAACGGCTCGGCCATGTTGAACGCCGGCGAAAACCAGCCGTCTTCGCGGCACATCCACGGCGTCGGATAATGCGGATTGGCCGGGTCGTCGTGGATCGTGATGCCGGCCCACACGTCCGGCCCGCCGTCCTTGCCGGCCGCGATCGGGCCGCTGTAATCGCACCACGCCGAGCTCTGGCCGAAAATGGCTTTCTCGTTCACGCGTCCTGCCGCATCGGTGATTTTTCCGCCGCCTGCGGCAACGCCGATGGTCTTTGCGACGCGACAGGCGAGGAAACCAAACTTCGTCACCCCAAATGTGACTTCGGCATTGTGCACAGTGAATTCCAACGCCACCAACAGCGCGCCGTCGGCGCGCAACGTGAACTCGCGCGTCTCCTCCAGCAACGGTGTGGCACCCACCAGCCAGAAATTCTTCGATGCGACCGTGCCTTGTTCGACGCCGCTCTCCAGCTTCAGCAAGCGCTCGTGGCCACACGGGTGCTCCCTATCGGCCCAGAACTTATGTCCATTCACATCCGAGTGCGCGATGAAGATGCCGCGATGATGACTGTGGCTGACGAGGTCCACCGAGTGGCCGCAGGCGAGCACGTTGTGGCCCTGCGGCGTGAGCAGCGGGTAAATGAACGGCCGCGGGTAGATCGCGCCGAAATGGTAGTTGAACACCAGCCGGCCGTCACGCGTGACGACGACGCGGTCGCCGGGTTCCTGGAAACATTGGATGCGAGGAAATGGGATGGCCATGACGTGTCTCCGCAGTGTGTTTGACGACACAGGCATTTTCGGCCGCGCGGCGGACGCGGTCAAGCTTTTGTCTCCGGCCCGCGGCGTGATGAGCGCAACGGGTTGCGCACCGTGGCGGTCTGAGTTGACTTGGCGCGCGGGCGAAACTACAACGACGGCGTGATTCAAGCTGTCATACTTGCGGGTGGACGCGGCGAGCGGTTGCGACCGCTGACGGACAATGTTCCCAAACCGATGGTGCCGGTCCACGGCCGGCCGTATCTCGCCTATCAGCTCGACGAGTTGAAACGGCAGGGCATCGCGGATGTCGTGCTGCTGACCGGCTATCTCGGCGAAACGATCGAAAACTATTTTGGCGACGGCACCGCGAGCGGAATGCGGCTGCGCTACTCGCGCGAGCCGTCGCCACTCGGCACGGGCGGCGCGTTGAAGCTGGCCGAGCCGCTGCTGGCGGAGGATTTCCTGCTGATCTACGGTGATTCCTATCTGCCAATTCGTTACGCGGAGGCCATAGAACGGCTGCGCGCGACGGAGGCGGAGGCGTTGGTGGTGGCGCTGGAGAACACGCCCGCGGTGGTGGACGTGCCCAACAACATGGCGCTCGGCGCGGACGGTTTCGTGGCGCGCTACGAGAAGGGCGCGGGCGCGGCAGCGGGGTTGACGCACGTCGAGGCGGGCGTGCTGGTGCTGACGCGGCGGCTGGTGCGGCGGATTCCGGCCGGGCGCGTGGTGTCGCTGGAGCAGGAGTTTTTTCCGCAACTGATCGCCGCCCGCCAACTCGCGGCGTTTGCAACGACGCGACGGTTCTACGACATTGGGACGCCGAGCCGGTTGAAGGAAATCGAAGCGGTGCTGCAATGAAAATGGCGCGGGATTCTGGCCGCAACAAAACGCAAGAGGTCACAAGTTTGTTTTGTGTCTTCTGTGCCTTTTTGTGGCTGATCGCACCATTATCGCGCGCGGTAGCCGCCGAAGAAAAGAACGCCACCGATCTCAAACCCATCACTCCACCACTCCACCATTCCATCACTCCAACTTCCGCCGCCGACTGCCAGGGTTTCGACGAAGCAGCCGGCGTTTGGCGCAACGCGCCGTGGCGCGCGGGCACGCCGCTCGGTGGCATCGGTTGCGGCAAGTTCGAGCTGCTGCCGTCGGCGTGGTTTGCGCGGTTCACGAGCAATCACAACTGGGACATGCCGTTGTGGGAGGAGCCGTTCGTGCCGTCGCGCGGGACGTTTCTCGCCGTGAGCGCCAGCGATGGCGTGCGGCGCGTGACGCGCTGGCTGCGGCGCGGCTGGCCGGAGAGCGAGCTGGCGGGCGCGGAGCAGGTGCGATGCGTCGAGTACCGCGGCGCGTTTCCGTTCGCCGAGGTGGTGTTCGTGGACGAGAAGCTGCCGGTTCGGGCGAGCCTGCGCGCGTGGTCGTCGCTGACACCTCATAATATCAAGGACTCCAGCCTGCCGGTGGTGTTCTTCGAACTGACGCTGGAGAACACGCTCGACCGGCCGCTGGAGGTGAGCGCGATGATGTCGCTGGAAAATTTTGTGGGCGTCGGGGGCGTGCGTGTCCACGAGGGCAAGCAACGGTGGTATTTCGCCGACGGCAGTTCGCAGTTCCCGGTTGTGATCAGAGACAGCACGTTGCAAGGGCTGAAGTTTCTCAGCCCGCGCCAGTTCGAGGGCATCGGAAAAAATGTTTCCGGCGAATACCTGCTGCTGACCGACGGCCCGACGACCGATCGCGGATGGGACGCGCTCGGCGACGGTCGCGCGCTGGTGGACGACTTCCGGACCAACGGCGAGTTGAACGGCCACACCGCCAAAGCCATCGAGGACAAGGTGCGGCCGGCGGGCGCGCTCTGCCGGAAGACCCTGCTGCAGCCGCGTGCGAAGCAAACGGTGCATTTCGTGGTGGTGTGGTGGATGCCGAACCACGTCACGCTCGACCTGAAAAACCACGGTCATTTTTACCAGCGCGAGTTTCGCGACTCGGAGAAGCTGGCGGCATACGCTTTCAATCAGCGCGAGCGGCTGGCGAGAGAGACCGACGCCTGGGCGCGGCTGGTGCGCGACTCGAACCTGCCCGCGTGGCTGAAATTGCTGACGTTGAACTCCGCCGCCGCGATGTTCAGCAACACGCTGCTGACGCGCGAAGGTGAATTCGCCATGCAGGAAAATCCGGGTCGCGCCGAGGGCGCGCTCGGCGCATTGGGGGAACGTCCAGCATCGAGCGAATTTTGCCGGACGTTTTTCCCGGAATTGGACCGCAGCGAATTGGACCTGTTCCGCGCGTGCCAGCTGCCGAGCGGCGAAATGCCGCGGCTCTGTGGCAACGCCTACCACGGCATCGGCAGCACGAACGTCTGGGGGAGCATCACCGGCCTGCCGGAGCCGGCGTGCGTGTATGTCGCCGAGGTATTCAAACACTACCGTGCCACCGGCGACCGGAAATTTCTCGACGCCTTCTGGCCCAGCGTGAAAAAAGCGATGGCTTGGGTCCGCGAAGCAAAAACGCCCCCGACCGTGCATTTCATCACACCGGCCGCAAACGCCGCGGCGGCGATGGCACGGGTTGAAAACGAACCGGAGGTTGCGCGCGAGTATGAAGCTGACCTCGCCGGGCAGCACTTGCCGGTGGACATTACCAGTGGTCAGCCCGTCCGCATGTGGCCGGAGGGCGTGCAGCGAGGGTATGCATCCACCTATCGCTACAACAAAAGCGCGTGGGGCATGCCCCCCGTCACGGACCCGACCTTCGCCAAACCGCCGGTGAGCCGCGAGTCGGACATGCTCGCGCTGGGAGAGTGCAGGTTGCTCCCTGAGATTACCGGCGCGTGGCTCGACGTGCCGGGCCGGCGGCTGATGGTGTCGCCAGAATTGCCGGCGGACATGATTGAGTTGCACGCGCCGGTTTTCTTTGCGCGGTTCTGGGCGTGGCTTGATTTCAGCGCGAAGGAATTTCGGCTGAAGATCGTCCAGCACTTTGGCGAGCCGCTGGAATTGCGCGAACTCGCGGCGGACGCGAACGCCGCCGCGATCCGGTTGCTGGAGCCGTTCGTCGCGCGCGCTGGCGCGTCGCTGGATTTGTCGCCGTGGCGCGAGCAACTTTGCAAAGCGAGTCGCGAACCGCAAAAAACGAATCACAATTTTCTGCGCTGGTCGCGCGAGGGGATCGGCACGTTGTTGTGGAGCGCGACGGCCAGCGATGACGAGCCGTTTCCGCCGAGTGACGCGTTCGACGGCTATCGGGAAACGCGATGGGAGACGACCGCGCAAGGGCGGACTTCGGATTGGTTCCAACTCGATCTCGGCGAGACGAGGCAGCCGACGCGCATCGAGGCGGCCACGACGCCGGGCGTGAAATTGCGCGTGGAATTTTCGAACGACGGCCACCGTTGGCAAACGCTACCGACCACGACGGCGGCTGGCACGAACGGCCTTTGGAGCCTGGACTGGACCGCCGGGCCGGTGCGATTTATAAAATGGACGCCTGCGCGGGACATGAATCAGCCGTGGCAGATTCGGGAACTATGGGTGAAATAGCTAAAAAAATGGGGATTTTTACGATTTTTGACAATTGGGTGAAATTTCCTTGACGCTACCACCGGTAGTGGTACGATGAGATGACAGCCCCAAAATACTGTGGTTGTTAACAAATTATTCACCGTTTGGCGGTGAACAACTCAGGTGGGACGGGCCAATGTACAAAGGAACCAGATTTAGGTGTCGCATGTTTGGGCAAGGAGGAAGCTAGATGATTCAAGCCAAGGGCCAGATTTCCGTTGTTCGTAATCCAAATTTCAAACGTATGAGCAGCAAGAAGAAAACCATCCTTGGTAACGGCGAGGGCACGGCTGGCTCGGGGCTGGCCATCAAGCGCGTGTTCAGCGCGGCGGCCGTTCATCCATTCGACGAATTGGAATGGGAGCGTCGCACCGCGGAGATCAGTGACGACGGCGGCAAGGCGATTTTCAAACAAGAGAACGTCGAGGTGCCCAAGAACTGGTCGGTGCTGGCGACGAAGGTGGTGGTCTCGAAATATTTCTACGGCGAACTCGGCACGCCGGAGCGCGAAACGTCCGTCAAGCAACTCGTCCACCGCGTCGCGCGCACGATCGCCGACTGCGGCGTGAAGGACGGCTACTTCAAGACGCCGGAAGATGGCGAGACGTTTTACCAGGAGCTGGCGTGGCTCTGCGTGAACCAGTTCGGCTCGTTCAACTCACCGGTGTGGTTCAACGTCGGCCTCTGGCACCAATACGGCGTGGGCAAAAATTCCGGCACCGGCAACTGGCACTACGATGCCGCCACTGGCGAGGCCAAGCGCGCCTCCACGCAATACGAGTTTCCGCAGGGCAGCGCCTGCTTCATCCAGAGCGTGCGCGACACGATGGAGGACATCATGCGCCTGGCCGGAAGCGAGGCGATGCTGTTCAAGTTCGGCTCCGGCACCGGCACCGACCTCTCGCCGTTGCGCAGTTCGCGCGAGAGGCTTTCCGGCGGCGGACGGCCGAGCGGACCGCTGTCGTTCCTGAAGGTCTACGACCAGATCGCCAACGTCGTCAAAAGCGGCGGCAAAACGCGCCGCGCGGCGAAGATGAACACGCTCAAGGACTGGCATCCGGACATCCTGGAGTTCATCGAGTGCAAGGCCAAGGAAGAGAAGAAAGCCTGGGCGCTCATCGAGCAGGGCTACGACGCCAACTTCAACGGCGACGCCTACGGCTCGATCATGTACCAGAACGAAAACCTCACCGTCCGCGCCAGCGACGCGTTCATGCAGTCGGCGGTCGAGGACAAGGATTGGACGACGCATTGGGTGACCAACGCCGCCAAACCCGGCCCGACCTACAAGGGCCGCGAGCTGCTGCGCAAGATCGCCGAAGGCACGCACATTTGCGGCGATCCCGGCATGCAGTTCGACAGCACCATCCAGCGCTGGCACACGTGCAAGAACACCGAGCCGATCCACTCCACCAACCCGTGCAGCGAATACGTCTTCATTGACAACACCGCCTGCAACCTCGCCTCGCTGAACCTGATGAAGTTCCGCCACGACGACGGCACGTTCGACGTGGAGCGGTTCAAGGCCGCCGTGCGCATCTTCATCATCGCGCAGGAAATCATCGTGGACAACGCGAGCTATCCGACGAAGGAGATCGCGGAGAACTCGCACACCTTCCGCACCCTCGGCCTCGGCTTCGCCAATCTCGGCGCGCTGATCATGGCCGAAGGCACGGCTTACGATTCCAACGAAGGCCGCGCCCTCGCGGGCGCCATCACCGCCATCATGACCGGCCAGGCTTACGAGGTCAGCGCCGAGCTGGCGGCGGCCAAAGCCCCGTTCCCCGGCTACCTCGACGCGCGCTGCACGCACGTGCCCAAGCCCATCGGCAAGGACAACCGCGACTGCATGCTCGACGTGGTCCGCCTGCACCGCAGCCACGTGGCGCAGATTGACGCGAGTTGCCCGAAATATCTGCGCGACCAGGCGCAGCATTGCTGGAACCGCGCGCTCGCGATGGGCGAGAAGCATGGTTACCGCAACGCGCAGGTCAGCGTGCTCGCGCCCACCGGCACCATCGCGTTCATGATGGACTGCGACACCACCGGCATCGAGCCGGACATCGCGCTGGTGAAATACAAGCTCCTGGCCGGCGGCGGCATCCTCAAGATCGTCAACCGCACCGTGCCGATGGCGCTGGAGGAACTCGGCTACACCGCCGAGCAGAGCAAGGACATCGTCGAATACATCGATCAGAACGACACCATCGAGGGCGCGCCGCATTTGAAGGAGGAGCATCTGACCGTGTTCGACTGCGCGTTCAAGGCGCAGAAGGGCACCCGTTCGCTCCACTACATGGCCCACCTGCGCATGATGGCCGCGGCCCAGCCGTTCATTTCCGGCGCGATTTCCAAGACCGTCAACATGCCGGAAACGGCGACGGTCGAGGACATCATGAACACCTACATCGAGGGCTGGAAGCTCGGCCTCAAAGCCATCGCCATCTACCGCGACGGTTCCAAGCGCAGCGCGCCGCTCTCCACCAAGAAAGGCGGCGACACCGGCGCCAAAGCGGAAGTGGAAACCAACACCCTGCCGCAGCCGTTCCGCCGCCGCATGCCGGAAACGCGCATGGCGGTCACGCACAAGTTCGACATCGCCGGCCACGAAGGCTACCTGCATGTCGGCATGTTCGACGACAACACGCCCGGCGAGCTGTTCATCACGATGGCCAAGGAAGGCAGCACCATCGGTGGCCTGATGGACACCGTTGGCACGCTCACCAGCCTCGCGCTGCAATATGGCGTGCCGATTGACGCGCTGGTGAGGAAGTTCGCCTACCAGCGGTTCGAGCCGAGCGGCTTCACCAAGAACCCCGACATTCGCACCGCCTCCAGCATCGTGGACTACGTCTTCCGCTGGCTCGGCTGCCAGTTCATCCCCGGCTTCCGTGAGGCGACCAATCCCGGCGCCAGCCAGCAGGAATTGCCGATGAAGGAGCTGGAGGAAGCCATCAAAAAAAAAGTGAACCGGCCCGTGCCGGAACTCCCGCGCGTTGACGACGTGCCGGAGCCGGCGCAGGCCGTGCCCCTCGCGCATACCAGCGGCAACGGCAAGTCACACGTGAAGTCGTTGAGCGACTCGGTGTCGCACTTCATGAAAGACGCGCCGACCTGTCCCAACTGCGGCCACATCGTTGTCCGCAACGGCGCGTGTTTCAAGTGTATCAACTGCGGCGAGAGTCTCGGCTGCTCCTGATCGAACCCAAGCGGTCGCGAATTCAAGAAACCGAAACCGGAGACAAATCTCCGGTTTCGTGTTTTTGGACCGGCGGCCGTTTCCCGCCTGCAGGTGGAAAGCATCACCCAACTGCGCTGGTGCCCTTCTTTGCCGTTTCCTGCCGGTCCAGCACGAGCCGTCCGATGATGACCACGGATTCCTCGGGTGTGACGGCATCGGTGTTGATCACCAGATGGTAGAGCGACGGGTCGTCAATGGACCTGTTGAAATGCCGTTTCAGGTAGTGGACGCGGCCCTCATCGGTTTGCTTGACGTATTCCATCGCCTGCTCCGTGTTGAATTGAAAATACTCCTCGCAACGTTGGATGCGCTGTTGGACGGAGCCAACCAGCCGGACGTGGAAGGCGTTCGGGACGAAGCCGATGATGACGGCGGCGCCACGGCCGACGATGACAGCATTGCCCATCTGCGCGAGATGCAGGATGGTCTCGCTGGTTTTTTCCGCCAGCGTCCAGCGCGCGGGATGCAGGCCGAGCAACTCCTCCACCGTGTCGCGGATTTCGGAATACTTGGTCTCCGGCATGAACCGGGCGACGCTGTCGGAGAGCTTGTGGTCCTCCAGCACTTTTTGCACCAGCTCCTTGTCGAACACCGTCCACGGACACGCCGCGCGCGTGTCGTGTTCCTGAAGGTATTGGGCCAGCTTCTGCGCCAGCGTGAAACCGCCTGCGCCCGCCTGGCGCGAGATCGTCACCACCGGCAGCGCCTCGTGCCGGCGGCGATCCCACGCCACGCTCTCGGCGCGCTGGGATTGGCAGTCTATGTAGGATCGGCAGACTTCCGTGGGGATTCTGAGTTGCATGATTGTGCCTCCATCAAAATGGTTTCTCCTTGCCGGCACACCTTTCAATTCTATCTTACTCCCCTTCACGTCCGTTCGCAAGTTGCGCCCGGGAAAAACTCCCGAACAAAAAAAGAAGATCGGCGTCGCCCGCTTTCCGGCGGTGTGTTAGAAGGTGGCCGGCCTTATGAGACTCTTGATCTTCGCCCTCCTGCCCTGCGCCATCGCCATCGCCGATCCGGCTCCGCGCCAGCACACCGAAACGATCACCGCCGCGCGCCACGAGTTCGTCCTTCGGATGGGTGGCACGATGGACGGCGACAACACACGCACGCCCGTCGGCTACGGCGCGTGGTCGCGCGCGTTCGAGCCGATGCGCGAGGTGCGCATTGAAAACACCGGCGACACGCCCATCGTGAACCCGTGGCTGGTCGTCAACGGCCAACGCGACTGGCGCACGGTGGAGAAGATCGTCGCCGAGGCCACACGCGGCTGCGCCAACGACCGCGAGCGCGCCATCGCCATCTGGCGGTTCGTCATCAACAACCGCTTCCACGCGACGCCGAACGACGGTGATAACATTGACCCCGTCAAACAGTTTAACGTTTATGGCTACTCGCTCTGCGGCGACATCGCGCAGACCATCCGCCAGCTTTGGAAAGTCGCCGGTTTCAAGACTCGCCGCGGCTGGCCGCACGGCCACTGCCTGACGGAAACGTGGTTCGACGGCGCGTGGCACATGCTCGACGGCGACGAAAGCATCATCTGCCTGCAGCGCGACAACGAGACCATCGCCGGCGAGGAGGAGGTCGTGCGCGACCATGACTTGATGAAGCGGACGCATACCTACAGCATTCTCGCGGGCGACGATCCTCTCACCGACCAGTTCTCCGCCGCGCTTCACCTCTATGAAGGCAAGCGCGAGGGCGACTGGCGCGACGACTTCGGCCATCGCATGGAACTGACGCTGCGGCCGGGCGAACTGCTGGCATGGCGTTGGGACAATGTCGGCCGCTCGCACGGCACCGACCTGGCAACCGGTTGGGGGCCGCAAGCCGGCCAGCCGCTCGCCAACGGCCGGCTGGTTTACGCGCCGTCCGCACTGAATGCGGCCGGCGAGCGGGAAGGCGACGCGCTCATCGTACCGATGGCCAGTCCCTACGTCATCGTCGGTGGAAAATTCGAAGCGCGCGGCGACGCCAGAGTTTCCATTTCCTTCGACCGGAAAACATGGGAGCCGGTCGCGGGAAACGATGTTGACTCGCACTTCCCGCGCGGCGGCAAGGCGCGCTATCGCTACTGGCTAAAGTTCGAACCGGCAAGCGCCGTGCAGTCGCTGCGCGTCGAGAACATCCTCCAGATGGCGCCGCTGTCGCTGCCCGCGCTGACCGTCGGCAACAACCGCGTCGCCTACAGCGACGACTCCATCGGCTCTCGCAAGATGCGCGTGAGCTTCGAGTGGGCCGAGCGCGGCGACAGCACGCCGCCCGCCGCGCCCGTGGCGGAATTTCCGAAAGACGGCGGCGAAGTCGAAGGAACGCAGTTGATCTTCAAGTGGAAGCCTGGGAGCGCGGGCATCTTGTCCGCCTCTGCTGCTAGAACGGCGGCGGGCGAGACGCCCACGCTCCCGACGGACTATCATTTCCAACTCAGCAACCGCGCCGACATGCGCTGGCCGTTGTCGTCAACGTTCGACCGGCTCGTCTCCAACACGCCGCAGCGCGGCACGGCGAGCTGGGCGATTCCGTGCCGCGGGTTGCTGAATCCGTCGCAGCGTTACTACTGGCGCGTGCGCGCGCGAAACAAGGACGGCTTGTGGGGAGCATGGAGCCACGTGTTCAGTTTCACGCCGCAAGGGCCGGGCGTGCCCCTCGACGTGGCTTGCGACGCCGCGACAGGCTCGGTTCGCTGGAAGACAAATCCGCAGGGCCGGCCGCCGGTGAAGTGGCGCGTTTATGCCAGCGACGAAAAAGGTTTTACCGCCAGCGACACGCCTCACCGGGTGTTCTGGGAATCGCCGCAGGATGGCCGCGCGCGCGACGTGCGGGAGATGCCGGCGAACCTCGTCGGCGAGACCGACAAACCGGAGTGGCGTCCGATGACGAACGCGTTCTATCGCGTCGTCGCCGTGGACGCGCGCGGCGTGGCGAGCGGGCCGGGCGATTACGCCGCCGCGCCGCGGCCGAAGTTCATCAGCGAGCCGCCGGCGCGGGCCAGGAGCGGCGCGCCTTTCAGCTACCAGCCGCGCGTCATCCGCTCGCTCGGCGACCTGCGTTGCAAGAATTACTCGCGGGAGCAGGTCTACTGGGCCGGTTTTTGGAACATCGATAAACCCACGTGGTCGCTCGCCGCCGCGCCGGCGTGGCTGAAGCTCAACGCCGAAACCGGCGAACTTTCAGGCACGCCGCCCGCCGACGCCGCTGGCGGCGAATCCAAAGTGGAATTGCGCTGCGACATCGCTGGTGTCGGCGCGGACACGCAGTCGTTCACTCTGCGCGTCGAACGGTGAACGACAGCGCCGGCTTTCTACTTCCGAGACTTGCAGAGCCGGCAGATCAGCGCGTCCAGACTCCACGGGCCGGCGCCGCTGCAGACCAACGACAGCGCGACCAGGCCGAGCGCCATCGGATATTCAAAGCCGTGCTTGTCGGCGAAGAAACCGTTGGCCAGGTGCACCTGGGTTACCGCCGTGGCCATCACGCAGAAGATCCCGAACGCCGCCAGCCGCGTCAGCAGGCCCGTCAGCACGCCAAGCGCGCCGAAGAACTCCGCGATGATCGCCAGCGCGGCGAACGCCGCCGGAATGCCGAGTTTGTCGTGCATGAAGCCGATCGTTCCCGACCAGCCGTTGCCGCCGAACCAGCCGAGCATTTTTTGCGAGCCGTGCGCGAAGAAGACAATGCCGAGCGCCAGCCGCGCCAGCAGCGGACCCAACGGCGCCACCGCGGCGAAGACGGTTTCCAATCGCGCACAACAGTTACATGAAGGTTTTGTTTCGCAGGCTTCGGTATTCATGGGGAACCTTAGTTTATGAGTGTAAATGACGCAAACGGCGACCCATGCCGGTGTGTCAAGCGCGCAATCTTTCCGGCAAAAACTTTTCAGCTTGCCGGTCGCGGCGGCGATGGGTTTTCCTTTCGCGCCTTTGATGAAACTGAATCCGTCACAATCCGCGGTCGTCGCGTGCCGCGCCCGGCGCATCCTCGTCATGGCCGGCGCGGGCACGGGCAAGACCGCCACGAGCGTCCATTGGGTCGCCTCGCTGGTGCGCTCCGGCGTGCCGCGCAGCGCCGTGCTCATGATCACCTTCACGCGCAAGGCCGCCAACGAGATGGCCGCGCGCGTCGAGACGCTCATCGCCGCCGTGCCGCGCAAATCCGCCGACGACCGGCTGGCGGTCGGCACCTATCACGCCGTCGCCAGCCTGCTGATGCGCAAGGAGGGCGAGAAGTTCGGCCTCACCAACAGCCATTTCTCCACGCTCGACGAATCCGAGTCGCAGTCGGTCTGGAAATCCGCGCTGAAGCAGACCGGCCTCAGCACGAAATCGAAGCTCTTCGTGCCGGGCCGGCTCAACGAGCTGTATTCGTTCGCGCGCAACACCCGCGTGCCCGTGGCGGAGGTGTTCGAGCCGCTGTTCGGCGGCCACACGAAGCGGATGCTGAAGGTCACCGCCGCCTACGAGGAACTCAAGCGCGCCGCGAACGTCGTGGACTACGACGACCTGCTCGTGCTCTGGGCGCAGCGCCTGGAGCGCGACGCGGCCTGGGCCAAGCACCTGCGCGACCGCTGGCGCTACGTGCTCGTGGACGAGATGCAGGACAACAACCGCCTCAACCAGGCGGTCCTCGACGGCCTGAACCCGCACCACCTCATGGTCGTCGGCGACGCCAACCAGTCCATCTATGCGTTCCGCGGCTCCGAGGTGCGGCTCATCACCGATTTTCCAGGAAAGAACCGCGACACGCAAATCCTCAAGCTGGAGAATAACTACCGCAGCGCGCAGCCGATCCTCGATCTCGCCAACGAGGTCGTGGCGAACACCGAAAGCGCGCTCCGCCTCCAGGCGGCCAACGACGCGCAGGGCACCGTGGAGTATCGGAAATACTTCACCCCGGCGCACGAGGCGGCCGGCATCATCAAGTGGATCGTCGCGCGCAAGGCCGCGGGCAAGCGCGGTTGCGACTGCGCGGTGCTGGCGCGCTCGTCGCGGTCGCTGACGGCGCTGGAGGTGCTGCTGAACCAGCATCGCATCCGCTACAAAAAATACGGCGGCCTCGCGTTGGCCGACGCGGCGGAGGTGAAAGACTTCCTCTGTTTCCTGCGCGTCGCGCAAAACCCGCGCGACAAGATCGCGTTGCTGCGCGCGTTGACGCAGTTCCCCGGCATCGGCGAGGGCACGGCCGCCAAGGCCATCGCCGCGCACCGCGGGCAGTTCGTCGAGGACAACCACTGGCCGGAGGAGGCGGCGGAGCTGCCGCGATGGATTCACGACATGCGCCGCGCGACGACGCTTGGCGCGAAGGGCAAGTTGCTGTTCGAGAAGATCAGGCCGCTGATGTTGGCGAACTATCCGAAGGACGGCGAGGAGCGGCTGGCGACGTTGAACACGCTGGCCAACTCGATGGCCAACGCGCCCGGCTCATTGCACGATTTTCTCGACGGCTTCAACCTCAGCCGCGACACCGACGAGACGCATCCGACCGACGCCGTGATCCTCTCGACGATCCACTCCTCAAAAGGCCTGGAGTGGGACGGTGTCTGGCTCGTTGGCGCGGGCCACACGCAGATGCCCCATCCGCGCACGCAGGCGACCGGCGAGATTGACGAGGAGCGCCGGCTGTTCTACGTCGCCGCCACGCGCGCCAAACACGACCTGGTGATTTCGTTCCCGGCGCTCACAGAGCGCAAGACGAACCAGAAGCCGACGCCGTTCGTCCCCGCCTCGGTTTATTGGCAGTTCCTGAGTTCGTGAGCGGAAACCGAAGCTGCTGCGCCGGTCGCGGCATTAGCCGGCCTTTTCGCGCTTGTTCCCGCTCCCGTGTTATGCGACTAATCCGCTGGTCAATGAATTATGTTCGACGTCATGACGCATGGCACTGATTGACGATCCTAAAGCATGGATTTTGCGTCTCTTCGAGATGGAGGAACGTGAAGGCAGAGGCTCCGATTGTGCACGGTTTCCTGAGGGCGCGCGTCCTTCAGATATTCCGCTTGAAGACGGTGAGAATGTATTTGGTATCTACAAAGCGAAATACTATTTCACGCCGAAATCGTTGATCATCAAGGATAGTGGGAAGATGGAGCGGATACCGTGGGCCGAGGTGCGCGCTTGTTCCAGCCGGCATGGAGAGGGGAAGGCTTTCTCAGACCTTGCGCTGGCTGACGGACGGACGGTCCGCGTGAGGGTTGGGGACATGGCGACTAATTGGTCAGGCCGAATTTCTCAACTCTATCACCAGATGATTGAGCGCCACGGTCAACGAGCAGCCATGGGAAAGCCGTTAATGCCGATGCAGGAGTTCTTCGAGAAGGCACTTGGCGATGACAGCATTGCTTCGAATCTTGATCCGCATCCTTCATTGGAGGCGTTCCGCGCCGCTCTGCATGAATTGGAGCGGCCGTCCGACGGAACGAGAATCTTGATGGAACTTATCGAGGACGACGTCGGATCGCCGGTTGCTGAGGCGATTGTCATCGTGACTCCGAGGCCGAAGGAGGGTTTTCAGAGTTTTGCCGAGACTTTCATCGCTGATTGGGTGATTGCTGCCGATGACAGGATCATTCGTCTAGTGGGTGTGGTTCCTAAAGGGTTTAATGTGTGGCACATCGTATGGGACTGAAACACCGTGCCGCCGGGGACGCGGAGGCGTGGGGAGTTTCCAACAGCGCCCGTAACGGGTCTGTTAAGAGAGGATGCCGGATGTGTGTCAGAACCTCATAAGTGGGGTGAGCTCCCAAGCTCGCCCCACCGTTCTCGCATGAACAACGCCGGGCGTGCTTGGATGCTCGCCCCACTTAAACGGCTGCCATACGAGACTGGCCTATTACCACCGCCCCTTTCGTTCCGCTTGCCTTTCGGGCGCAATGGGCCTACAAACGCGGCGCAGCAGCCTGAAGGGCGCGGCGAACCCTGACCGCCGGACGGTCAACGGCACGCTGAACGAGCAACAAGCCCGCCGGCCCCTCGGCACAAAAGGAACCGTCGTCACCATGAGATTCGGCATCAACACCTTTCTGTTCACGTCGCCCTTCACCAACGACAGCACGAAGCTTTTCAAGACCTTCAAGCGCTGGGGATTCGAGACGATCGAGATTCCCATTGAGGACCCGTCGCACATTGACCCGGCCCACGTAAAGGCCGAGTTGGACAAGCACGGGCTGGTGTGCGGTTCGGTCTGCGCCTGCCTCGGTCCCGACCGCGACCTGCGCGGCAACGCGGAGCAGCAGAAAACGGCGTTCAATTACATGACGCAGTTGCTGGACCAGATGGTGGTGCTCGACTGCCCGTCGTTGATCGGGCCGGTCTATTCGTCGGTGGGCCGCGCCGACGCCGTGCCGGCGGACGAATACAAACAGCAGTGGGCAACGGTGGTGAAGAACCTCCGCTCGCTTTGCGCCCAAGCCGAGAAGCGCGACCGGCAGATTTGCATGGAGCCGCTGAACCGCTTCGAGAGCGACTTCATCAACACGGTGGACCAGGGAATGAAGATGGTCCGCGATGTGGGCAGCCCGGTGTTGAAACTGCACCTCGACACGTTCCACATGAACATCGAGCAAAAGAACCAGGCCGCCGCCATCCGCAAGGCCGGCAAGCTGCTGGGGCATTTCCACGCCTGCGGCAGCGACCGCGGCACGCCGGGCGGCGACCACATTGACTGGCCGAGCATCGCCAAGGCGCTCAAGGCCGTGCGCTACAATGGCGACGTGGTCATCGAGTCGTTCACGCAGGACGTGAAAGTCATCGCGCGCGCCGCGGCGATCTGGCGCAAGATCGAGCCGAGCCGCGAAGACATCGCCGTCAAGGGCCTGAAGTTCCTCAAGAAGGCGCTGAAGTAGGCGAGGCAGGATTTACGTTTGGGTGGCGCGAGCTTCCAAGTTCGCGCCACTCGGATTTTGCTGGTTGAAGCAAACCGACCCACGACCGGCGTTGCCATTCGGTCGCGGTTGAGGCATTATAGTAGGTGCCGGCGGACACCGGTCGGAGGCGGATTGTATGAATCGCGTAACGGCCATCATTTGCGGAGCGCTGTTGTTCGGTCTGGGGCTTTTTCTGGGAATGGTGGGATCGTTTGTCCGCACGCTCGCGCCGGAAGCTCCGCCACCTCCAAAAATTCAATCGCGCGTTGCAATTGTGAATCCAAAGCCGGGCGCGGCACGGCAGTCTCCGGCCACCATGGAGTCGGCGTTGAGCGAGGCGCTGGCGATGATCGCGGTCGCGCTGTCCCCGCCACCGGACTCATCCCCGCCACCCGCCAGCGCTGCGTCCGCCGACATCGCCACCAACGTGCCTGAACTACCATCGCTGGACGAGTTTCTGGCCGACGCCGCTGACGACACAGAGCCGATGGACCCACTGGAGGCCGCACCGCCACCGCCGCCGCCGAATCCTTTGGCGGGCCACTGGGTGTTCGACCCACGGCTTGGCTGGCTGTGGTTGCCGGAGAACACCGCGGCGGTCGTGATTGTGCCGATGATCGAGATGTTCCCCGGCGGCCTAGTCATGATCAAGCCTGTGCCGAAATCAATCCGGACCCGAAAGCCGCCGGCAATCGCATCGAGACCTCCGTTGCCCCAACTGCCGAAGAACGGCGTCATCCCCAATACCACACCCGGCGCCAAGGAATCCCCCGCCTCGCCGCCGTCGCAGAAAAAGAGCGGCGACCGCTGAAAATCGCAGAGCGGCTGTCGCGGCGGGCGGCGCTACTTGGTTTCTTTCGTCGCCTCTTTCTTCTTTATCAACTTGATGGACACGGAGTTGATGCAGAACCGCTGGCCGGTGGGCGCAGGGCCGTCGTCAAAAAGGTGGCCGAGATGGCCGCCGCAATGGGCGCAGAGGACTTCCGTGCGGACCATGCCGTGGCTGTTGTCGGTCTGGAGGCGGATATGGTCCTTGGCGAGCGCCGCGAAAAAGCTTGGCCAGCCGCAGTGGGAGTCGAATTTGGCATCCGACGTGAACAGCTCGGCTCCACAGGCGGCGCAGCAATACGTGCCCGCGTCGTGGTTGTTCCAGTAGGCGCCGGTGAACGCCCGCTCGGTGCCTTTCTCGCGCAGGACGCGATACTGTTCCGACGTGAGGATCTTCCGCCACTCGGCGTCGGTCTTGATGACTTGGTTGGTCATGGTGGAACCTCCGGGTTGGGCCGGCGCCGCCGGTGTATCTGCGCCGCCGGCGGTGAAAACCGCGGCCAGCAACGTCAGCAACGTGATGACTGGTTTCATACCGGGTCATTCTACGCGAAACGGGGCCGCCGTGCCAACAGCGCATCATGTGACGCCGCGGGTCCGCCAGCATGTAGCCGCCGACGTAAGGAGATCTCGACCAACCCGGCGTTGGCGCGTCCGGGCCATGAACTTGGTTGCCCCGCACGCTAAACATGAAGCCGAAGGCTCTGGACTGCTGCGAGCATCGCAGCTTTCGCTGTCAGCCCACCAGCGACGCCAGCGGCAAAGCTGTAGTTCCTACAGCAGTCCAGAGCCTTCGGCTTCATTTGAAATGCCAGAGACAATGCCGGTTGGTGTCTCCCACGGCAGCGTATTACAGGGGCTTCTCTTGACGCCGCTCTGGCGGCAGGTTCATGGATAGGCGGGCACGTCTCGATACGCAGCCTTTCCGCCTCCTCACGTCGGCTAGGGTCCGTGCAGAGCGAAACAATCGCGTTCGGAGAACGCGATCCACCCTGGACATTGCAGGTTCAAAACAGTTCCGCCAGCCTGAACGCTGCCGTCCGGGCTGGCGGAAAGTTTTTTGCCGCGTCACGCGATGCGGACGACGGCTGGGTGACCGCGCCGCTTACTTCTTCTTTTTCTGCTCTTCCTTATCGAAGGAGGCATCGAAGGCGCGGGCGCTACGCGGGAAGTCCACCTTTCGCACAAACGCGCAGGCTTCTTTCGCGCCGTGCTCGCGGTCCATGCGGCTGTCCTCCCACTCGACGCTGAGCGGGCCCTGGTAGTTGATGTCGTTGAGGGCGACGATGATCTCCTCGAAGTTGATGTCACCGTGGCCGAGCGAGCGGAAGTCCCAGAAACGGCGCGCGTCGCCGAAGTTGATGTGGCCACCGAACACGCCGACCGTGCCGTCGCCGTGGCCCCACCACGCGTCCTTCATGTGGCAGTGGAAGATGCGGTCGGCGAAGAGGCGGATGAACTTGACGTAGTTCACGCCCTGGTAGCCGAGATGGCTCGGATCGTAGTTGAAGCCGAACGCCGGATGGCCGCCGATGGCCTCGATGGCGCGTTCGGTGCTGGCGATGTCGAACGCGATCTCCGTCGGATGGACTTCGAGCGCGAAGCGGATGCCGAGTTTTTTGAATTCGTCGAGGATCGGCTTCCAGCGCGTGGCGAAGTCCTCATAGCCCTTGTCAATCCACGCCTGCGGCACCGGCGGGAAGCTGTAGAGGTAGGGCCAGATGCTGGAGCCGGTGAAACCGTTGACGACCTTGACGCCGAGGTTCTTGGCGGCCTGCGCGGCGCGGACCATTTCCTCGGCGGCGCGCTTGCGGACGCCGTCGGGTTTGCCGTCACCCCAGACGTGCGGGGGCAGGATGGACTTGTGCCGCTCGTCAATCTGGTCGCACACGGCCTGGCCGACGAGATGGCAGGAGATGGCCCAGGTCTTGAGGCCGTGTTTGGCAAGGATCTCATGGCGGCTGTCGCAATAGGCCTTGTCCTTGGCGGCCTTGCTGACTTCGAGATGGTCGCCCCAGCAGGGGATTTCAATGCCGTCGTAGCCGAATGACTTCGCTTTCTGGCAGAGGACGTCGAAGGGAAGGTCGGCCCACTGGCCGGCGCAAAGCGTGACAGGTCTACCCATAGAAATAATCTCCGTTGGTTGTTTGTTCGGGCGCAAACTTAATAGCGAAAGCGTGCGGCGCGGGCAAGAAAATTAGCGCGGCGGATCGTTTACGGACACACCGCCGGGCAGCAGTTCAATGCTGCTGGATGAACTTCCAAAGCAGGAAGCCGAAGCAGCCGAGCGCGCAGACCGCCAGCACGACAATGATGACCTGAATGACGCGGCTGGACTTGTCCACCTTCTTTTTGAACGGCGAGACGTTTTGGAAGACGGTGCTCGGACGCGTGGCAGTGGCGGTTTTGAGGTCCACGCCGGCGTTGACCGGCGGCAGCGGCCTGCTGCTGGGACGCTTGCCCTCGCTGTCGTAGCGGCACTCGATGATGCCGAACTTCACCACCTCGCCGCCCGTCAGTGTGCGCGGCTGGCCCTGCGGGATCGATTCGTTATTGACCTTGGTGCCGTTGGTGGAGCCGAGGTCGCGCAACACGTAGTTGTTGCCTTCCGCGGTCAACTCCGCGTGGTGGCCCGAAACCGAATCGTCAAAAAGCTGGATGGTGTTGTCGGCACTGCGGCCGACCTTCACGGAACTGCCGGCGAGCGGATATTCGTTCGCGGGCCTTCCTTCAGCGAGGAGAACGAGCTTTGGCATGATGGCTATTTCGTGTTGTCGTCGAATTATGCGCCTCTCCCGCGCCGGTGGGCAAGCCGAAAACGTCGCGGCTTGCAAACGCCGGCTCAGGCAGCGCCGTTTTTCAGCCGCTTCAAGGTCTTCAGCACCGGGTTGGTGCCGCGACCGAAGTAGTCGTGCAACTTTTCGTATTCCGCGTACAGCTGGTTGTAAACTTCCTGCGAGGCCTTGTGCGGCCGGTAGGATTCGGCCCGCACGTGCGCCATGTGCCGCGCCGCTTCGTGAAGCGTGGGATAGCCGCCTGCGGTCTTGCCGGCCGCCACCGCGCCGTGCATGGCCGCACCGTGCGCGGCAATGTAGGCGGATTCAGCCACTCGCACCGGCCGGCCGCTGACATCGCTGAAGATCTGCATCAGCAGCTTGTTTTCATCCGGCAAACCGCCGCACGCGATCAGTTCGTGAATCTCGAGGCCGGCCTTGGTGAAGGTCTCCATGATTTTGCGGGCGCCAAAGGCCGTGGCTTCGATCAACGCGCGGTAGATTTCGTGCCGCTGCGTTTTCGCCGTCAGGCCGAGCAACATGCCGCTGAGACTCGGGTCCATCAGCACGCAATGGTTGCCACTCCACCAGTCCAGCGCCAGCACGCCGCTCTGGCCCGGCTTCAACGCCGCCGCGCGCTCTTCGATCAGCCGCGACACGGTGAGCCTGCGCCGTTCCGCTTCAAGGCGGATTTCTGCCGGCAGCGCCTCGCGGAACCACGCCAGCAGGTCGCCGCCCGAAGTCTGGCCCGCTTCGTAGCCCCACATGCCCGGCACGATGCCGTCCTCGACGCAACCGCCGACGCCTTCGATGTCCCGCCGCTCTTTCGCCAGCAGCACGTGGCAAATGCGCGGCCCCATCACCATGCAGAGCCGGCCCGGTTCGATCACGCCGCAGCCCGGCACGGCCGCGTGGGCGTCCACAAGGCCCACGGCCACGGGCGTGCCTTCCTTCAAGCCGGTGAGCGCGGCGCCCTTGCGGCTGAGACCGCCCGCGTTGGCGCCGATTTCATAAACCTCCAGCTTGCCGAGTTTCTCGTCGAGCACGTGCTCGAGTTTCGGATGCAGCGCCTTGAAGAAATCGAAACGCGGATAGCCGCCCTTGTCCTTGAGCCACATGGCCTTGTAGCCGGCGGCGCTGTTGTTGCGGCGCGAGTGGCCCACGAGCTGCCACACGATCCAGTCGCTGGCTTCGATGAACTCGTCGGCGGCGTCATACACCTCGGGCGCCTTCTCGACGATCTCCAGCACCTTGGAAAAAAACCAGCCGGCCGAATAACGGCCGTTGTAGCGTTTGAGAAATTCCTCGCCGCGTTTGAAGGCGATGTCGTTGATGAGGTCGGCCTGCGGTTGCGCGGCGCGATGACTCCAGAGCTTCACCCACGCGTGCGGGTTGGAACGCCATTTCGGCATGGAGCACAGCGGCGTGCCGTCCGACTCCACCGGCAGCACCGTGCTGGCGGTGAAACAGGTGCCGATGCCGATGATTTTCTCGGCACTCACGCCGGAGCGGTGCATCACGGCCGGCACGGCGTTTTTGAGCACGTCGAGATAATCCTTCGGGTCCTGCAACGCAAAGTTGGCGGGCAGCTTCACCGGCGGCGTGCAGTTTGGCAGGTGGCCGGTGATGACACCACTGGCGTAGTGATGAACGGCGCTGGCCACTTCCTTGCCGTCGCTCACGCGCACCAGCAGGGCGCGTCCGCTCAATGTGCTGAAATCCAATCCGAGGACGTATTTGTTCATCATTTGTTTACAGCGGTAGATTATAGACCCTGAGCGGCGGGGGACAAGAGCGGATTGCGGCTCGATGCAAATTTAGTGGCGGCCCCCAAGCCAGCCGTCCCATCGGCAAAGCCTCAGTAACGCTCAAACACCAGCCGCCGGTGCGCGAAATCAAACGTCGTCTTGAACTCCCGCATCAGCTTGTTGCCGAACACGCCGCCGATGTTGTCCGGCATGGTGTGGCCGCTGACCCTCATGAACTGCAGCCGCCCGATCTTCACCGCGCCGGTGACGAACGGCGAGCCGACATACGATCCGCCCAGGCCTGTGATCCATCGCCGGTTGCTCGGCGACCCCATCGTGTCGAACAGTTTCAAATCCTGCGCCACCTTCATCGGCAGCATCATCTCGTCGTCCGAGCCGGTGTCGAGCATCAGGTTCACCGACGTTTTTTGGCCTCCCTTGCTGACTTCGGCGGTGACCACGAGTTTGCCGAACACCACGTTGAACGGGACGGAGTCGGCCAGTTTCAACGCGTCGGGCTGGTAATCGCCCACGCGGCCCAGCGTCAGTTTCCGCCGCCGCCAGTCGAACGTGACCCACCGGAAGCGGCCCAGCGTGCTCATGCCGAGGATGCCGCTGTCCACCGTCTGGCCGCGAATCAAGCCGAGGCCGTATTGCCGGTTTTGCTCGGTCAGCACCACCACCACGCTGTTGTGGATCTCGATGCCGCCCAGCCGCAGCTTGGACAGCCCGCCGGGAAAACTCGCCTGCTCCCCGCCCACGCCGCGCACCGTGGTCGTCTGGTCGCCGATGTCGAACAGCGGCAGCTTCAGCTTCTCCACCAGCGACGGCGAGATCACATCCGAACCCGCGCCGGTGTCCACCATCATCGGCACGTGCACACCGTCGTTCAACACCGCATCCACCATCGCGTGCGAGTCGCCCTGGTTCAGCGCGTCAATCATCGGCAGCGTCGTGGTCTCCGCGCCGTCCACCCACGAATGCGCGGTGAAACTGATGGCGGTGTTGCCGATTCTCGTCGTGCCGAAGCCGACGATCTCCGGCTGCACCCGCTGCGCCTTCAACTGCGCGACATTGGCCGCCGGCAGCCGCTCCGAGCGCGTGTCCTCCAATCCCGCGCAGCCGCTGAGGAGCAGCAGGGAGACAGTGGACAGTAGACAGAAGACAGGAGTCAGAAGGCGGAGGGGGGAAAGGGAAAGGCAGAAGGCAGAAGGCAGAAGGCAGAGGAGGGAAGGCAGAAGGCAGATGGCAGATGGCAGATGGCGAAAGACGGAAGGCGTAAGGGGAATTGAACAGGGAAGGGGCGAAGGCGCGAAGTTCGGGTTCCGTGAAATTCGTGCAATCCGTGGATTTTCCCCGCCCCCCGGTCTTCGTTGTTCAATCTCCGACTCGCCCCCCGAATCTCCAATTACCAATCTCCAATTACCAATCTCAAACCCCGACACCCGTCCCCCGACACCCGCCCCCCGAAACCCGAAACCCGAAACCCGCGTTCGCGTCCCGCCCGGCATCGGTCAGACCTCCTTCACCCGCTCCGGCTTGCCGGTCTCCAGCGAACGGCTCGCCGCCAGCACCACCGCCAGACTCTTGACCGCGTCGGCCATCGTCGAGCGGATCAGCGCCGGGTTTTTCTCCCGCACCGCCTTCAGGAACAGCTCAATCTCCGTGGCGTAGTAATCCTTCACCACCGCCGCCGCCTTCGCCTCGCCCTTGATGCTGCCGGTCGCCTTGCCGGTGGCAAAGTCCAGCGTCGCGCGGCTGTCGGCGGCGCGCAACTCCAGCTCGCACGTCCAGCCCTTCTGCGCCCACGAATGGTAATGGCAGCCCACCGCGCCGTTGGCCAGCCGGTATGCCATCGTCACCGTCTCCGGCACCGTCAACGTCTCGCTCCGCGGCGCCAGTTGATTCGAGCCGAACGCATGCACCTCTGTGATCTCGCCCGCGATGAGCCGGATAATGTCCACGATGTTGATCGCCTGGTCCAGCAACGGCCCGCCGCCCTGCGCCGCCATCTTCCGCCACGTCAGCGAGTCCGGCTCCAGCAACACCCCGCACGCCACCTGCGACACCGCGCTCGTCACCGCCTGCCCGTCGAACCACCGCCGGCACTCCTCCACCATTTCCGCGTGCCGATACATGAAGCCCACCGAATGAATCACGCCCGACTTCACCGCCGCCTCGACGATCTTGCCGGCCGCCTTCAAGTCCGCCGCCGGCGGCTTCTCGCAGAAAAACGGCAGCCCCTTCCGGCAGCAGAGCTTCACCGCGTCCTCGCGCGCGAACGGCGGCGTGAAGATGAACGCCACGTCAATCGGCTCCGCCTTCAGCATCAGCGCCGCGTCCTCGTAAGCCGCGCCGCCGTAGGCCGCGCACGTCGCGCTCGCTCGGGTGCGGTCCACGTCGCACACCGCCGCGACCGGTTTCTCGCCGAGCAAGCCCGCGAGCGTTTTCAAGTGGCGCTGGGCCATCCCGCCCGCGCCGATAATCGCAATCCGCAAATCAGCCATGATTCCTTTCGTTGGAAAACCCTAGCCTACATACCAGACCCATCCAGCGAGGTCACGCCAATCTTCAAAAGGGTAGCCGCGTCACTCCGTGACGCGGAATCGTCAACATCAACAATCGCGTCACGGAGTGACGCGGCTACCATGGCCGCCCCCAACATCGTGCTTGTTCTCGTCACTCTTCAACCTTCACTGCCAACTCCCCCGCCACGCCGCCGCCTCCACTTCAACGAAGTGGGAATCACTCAGCCCGGCGTTGGCTGGTTCTCCAGCCTACGCCGGGTCTCGTGATAAAAGAAAGGTTCTACCCCAACGGGGTTGCATCAACCGCGCGTTTTGATTCAACCGCTTTCAGGGTTGTGGGATTGTTTTGGTCGTTGACCCAGGGTAGGCCGATTTCATCGGCCAACCCTGGGCTGAGTGATGGAATCCCGTTGGGATTCCCCGCCGTTTCCGCAACCCGCATTTCCTCGCCACTCTTCACTGTCCACTGACTACTAACCACTTCCTCTTTTGCCACTCCTGTCTTGCCCTCAAAGGGGCGAATGCGTAGCATCTCCGCGCGGAATCCAAAGGAGATTCGCCGTGACGGAGATTTTCGATGAAATTTCCATTCCAAACTGGAAAACGGAACACGAAAACTTCAAACATGCTTTCAACCGCATCGGACGTTTGGACATTCTTGAAGCAAAGTGGCGGTCTGAGTTTGGACAATTACGACCAAGATCTGCCGAAAGAGATTTTTGAATCGCTGCGGTCTTCGTCTCCCACCACGAAGGCATTCGATCTAGATTCCTTGCTGAAGGCTGACGCAGTCTCCGTCGAGGATTTCTTGGTTGCGTTCTTCAGAGTCGTCCAGCCGTTCGCCGACATGATGGTGGATTTGCTGCGTTTGTTTGAAAAAGCCGGCGCCACTCAGGGGAAGCAGAACTTGGCGGTCCGATTCGACTTCGACAAAGACCTTCCTCCTCTGGAATTCGACTTGGAGCACTTCCGAAAGTGGCAGGAGGGTTGGCAACGGGTGGCTGGCTCTTTTCTGACGAATCTATGGAACCACAACTCGTTGTGGGAACTGAACGGGCTTCTCCGCTCAGTGAATGACCGGGTCCGTGACCCAAGAATGCAACGCTGGTTGGACGGTTACTACGCCGGAAACAATCGCCGAGGGCAATGGCCAGATGCAGAGCCGCCACCTCCGCAGTGTGGAATCCCCGGGTTAGATACGACATTGGCGCGGGTGTGGAGGGTTTGGTTGACTGTGGTGCAACAGAGCAAGAGGCACGGCATGGACCGTGAGCGATTAATCCGGCTCTGTTTCGGCTCTGATCAGATTCGCCACTCAGAGTCTGACTCCAAGCAGAATCAAGAGCCTTGGCCAGTCAAACTCCTTGGCAGTTTGGACAGTGACCATTGGGCAGGATCGCTTGCGCATGGAGCTTACTTTAGAGCGGAGAAAATCGGCGCGTTGACCGAACCTGAGCGCAGCGAAGAGGCCAGCGCTTTGAACCAGAAACTCACGGAACTATTTGATTCGTTGCAGGTCGTCGAGGTCGAAGGTGAATTGCTTCAACGAACTCTGCAGGATTTTTTGAACTTGCCGGTTTGGCAACGACGCCACGAACTGTATTCGGCGTGGATTTCGACACAAATCGTCAATGCGCTCTCCGATTATGGTGTGGACCTCCACTGCGTTGGTGGTCAGTTGCTTTTCGAGTTCAAGGGAACCCACCTAGCAACAATTGGAACATTCAATCCGAACCTGCACCTGATGGCTGAGTTACGTTCGCCATTGGCTGCGCCCCGTGGCTTTGGACGCAAGCGCGCGATTCAGCCAGACTATTCTCTAATAACGAGCCCGATCACGTCACCCGAATGCTCCATTCTTGAAGTCGAATGCAAACAATATCTCGCGGCTTCCAAGCGGAAGTTTGCTGATGCGCTTACTGACTACGCGAACGGGCGGCTGAACGCACGCATCGTGCTTGTGAACTATGGGCCAGCCACGGATGACATTCTTGATCAGGTAGATATTGGCGTGCGTCACCGCACGCGTGTCATCGGCTGGATGAGACCGAATTCCGAGCCGGCGCAAAGCGATTTTGCAGAGCTAGTGAAGGCAACCGTCCGCGACCGTTTTTCATCGGTCGCTGGGCCAACCGCCGTTGGCCCGCTCTCCCAGGCTCAACCTGGGCGGCTCGCGGGCCAGATTGTCCTGAGATGGGAAAGCACGCCGAGAGACCTTGATCTTCATTTGAGAATTTTCCACGAAGGACAGACGCTCGAAGTGAACTTCTCACAAAAGGGTGATATTTCCGGTGAGCCGTGGGCGCTGTTGGATCAGGATGTGCAAAATGGGAGCGGCCCAGAAACGATCCAGATTGCCCGATGGCTTGACGGCACGTATCGTTGCGCCGTTCACAACTACTCCCGTGACCGGACGCTGGCAGGATGCGGGGCGAGACTTATCGTAACACTGGGGGGCCAAGAATTGTCGTTTGAATGTCCGACCAGCGGCACTGGCGAGTGGTGGGAAGTATTTTCGTTTTTACCAACCAGAGGTAAACTCGATATCTTGAATCGGATTACAGCTTCTTTCGCTTGAAAGTTCTGCCTCCGCCAACTCGTTGCAGGATTTCGTAGCGGGCACTCGTGTCGTGGCCTTTCAAGCGGCTCGATGAAAAGATCATCCTGCCCATCCTATTAATCCTGTCTTAAAATTTTCGGTGCAATCCTGACTCATTTCCCTCCCGGCCACTTCCACGTTTTCAGGTCGTCGCTCCAGGCGATGCCGATGCAGGCGTCGGTTTGGAACTTGATCGGCTCCGGCTCGGGGCCGGTGCCGTGGAAGACCATGACGTAGCGGCCAACGCCCGGCACAGCGCGCAGGTCGGCCACGTAGCCGGCGGTGAGCCGGCCTTGCGCCCACGGCCAGTCCTTCTGCCCCAGCGTGATGAGCGGGCCGGCGTCGCTCCAGTGGCGGAGGTCGGCGGAGGTTTTCACGCCGATGCCGTTGGGCGGGGAGTGGAACATGAGGTAGCGGCCGTCGTGGACGAGGACGCAGACGTTCTCGCCCGCCTGGGTGCTGCCGGCGAAGGTCCACGCGCGCAGGTCGCGCGACCAGCTCATGCTGACGCCGTTTTGTTTGTAGAAGCACCACCATTTGCCGGGGTCGTCCTTGTCGGGGATGAGGCAGGCGTCAATCATGCGGCCCATTTTTTCGACGGGCACGCCGGGGCCTTTGACGCGGAGGAGTTCCGGCTCGGACCAGCGTTCGAGGTCGGGGCTGCGCAGGAGGTAGAGCCGGGCGGAGGCGTTGCCGTAGCGTTCGCCGTTGGGCTGCGGGTAGGTGGAGGCGCAGAGGACCCATTCGCCGCCGAACCGCACGACGCTGCCCGGGCTGACGAAGTTGAGCCGGAGGTCGTGCGGGGTGAGCCTCCGCGGCGGCGACCACGCGCGCAGGTCGTGGCTGGTGCTGTGGCCGATGCAGGAATAGACGGCGTTGGTGTCGCGCTCGCCGAGGGTGAAGAACATGTGGAAGAGGCCGTCGTGCCAGAGCAGGAGCGGGTCGCGGTAGCCGGTGTTGGCATCGCCCTTGAAGAGGATCGGCGAGGGCAGCGCGTCCAGCAGCGCGCTGCCCGCCGCGCGGGTGCCGGCCGCGGCGAGGACGGCAAGGGCGAAGCAAAGGGCGGTGGCGAGACGATTCATCGGACTTTCCTGTTTTTCACATATCGCTTCAGTTCCAAAAGTGCGGCCAAGGCCCGGAGGGACGAGCGAGAATAGCCCGGCGTTTCAACGCCGGGAAAGACGAAACCGAATCCAATGAGTCCCGTAGGGACGACAGAAAGCCACGTTTCACAAGACGAATTCTGCCGCCCCTGACGGGGCTTGACCCTTTTTTTGCGCACCTATCCAGTGCTAAAGGGCGTGTTGCCCAAATCATTTTGGATTGAATGCCGGGAGGGCGGCAGGAGTCTAGAGAAGGCATATGATGGGTGAGCAACAACCGCAAAAGGAACTCTTCAGTTACCACATCGATCTGGATCAGCGGGTGCGTGCCGA
>CAIQCK010000002.1 GCA_903870275.1 uncultured bacterium
AGATACAAAACAACCTGATTGCCGCTTGCCAGAACGTGCGCCTCCTGCTGCGACAGCGCCGAACGCGCCCCGGAGCCGCGATGGTCCAGAAGACTCGGCGCGCTCCGATTTCTTGGAGTGGGCCTCGATGGCTTTTGCGTTGTCGCACCCGCCCAACGGGTCATACATTGGCGGCCAACCGCTTCCCAGCCGCTGGCCGCCGCCATTCCCGCCACTGCCTCTAATCATGCGTTTGGGCAACAGGCCCGCAAGCCGTGGGAAAGGCGATCAAACTAATCCGTCAGCCCCGGCAGGGGCGGCAGATAAACGGCAAAATCATTCATGGCCCATACATTCACGAATCTGCTGAGCCACATCGTATTCAGCACCAAGAACCGCGAGCCGTGGTTGACCGCCGAGATAAAACCGCGGTTGTTTTCCTATCTCGGCGGCATCTTTCGTGAAATGGAGTGCAAGGCTCTGTTGGTGAATGGACCGGCTGATCATGTTCACATCGCGACCTCGTTGCCGGCCCGAATGGCGATGTCGGACATCGTGCGCACGGTCAAAGCAAATTCCTCGGGCTGGGTGCATGAGACCTTTCCGACTGCGGCCGGGTTTGCGTGGCAGACCGGCTACGGCGCCTTCAGCGTGAGCCAGTCGCAACTGGAAGCGGTGCTGGCGTATGTGGCGAAGCAGGAAGAGCATCACCAGCGCGTGACGTTTCAGGAAGAATACGTAAGCTTCTTGAAGAAGCATAACATCCAATACGACGAGCGGTTTTTATGGGAATGAGGGGGGAACGTCTTTCGCCCCTCCGGGGCTGAATGGTTTTCTTGGTTCCCTTCCCACGGCTGACGCCGTGGGCTATTTTCTTGCCGCCACTCCGTGGCGGTGATTACATCCCGGAAGCGTCCGGGACAGGAAACGCCAAGCCCGACGCACCCCCGTCCGGCTCAGCACAAATCAAGCCGACCGAATCCGACCAGAATTGGTGCCAGTGAGAATCCAAACGATGAAACACAGCCTGTTCCGGCGCGCCAACAAGCTGCCACGTAAAAAGCTTGCTCCGAAAGGAGCCAGGTTTTAGCCTGAACGGTCTTGTTTCAAGAGGTGAACGGAGATTGTTGTCTGACTCGTGAAGATTTCGCTTTTCATACCGTGTTTCATTGACGCGTGCTATCCGCAGGTCGGGATCAGCATGGCGCAGGTGTTGGAGCGGCTGGGACATCAGGTGGAGTATCCGGAGGATTTCACCTGCTGCGGCCAGCCCGCGTTCAACTCCGGCTATTGGGACGAGGCGCGCGCGGTGGCCGAAAAGGTGCTCGCGATGTATCGCAGCGCGGAGATCATCGTCGGCGTCTCCGGCTCCTGCGGCGCGATGATGACGACGTTCTACAAGGAACTGTTCCACGGCACACCGCTCGAAGCCGAGGCGAACGCGCACGCGGCCAAGTGCTGGGAGTTCTCCGATTTCCTTGTCACCAAGCTCGGCGTGACCGACGTGGGCGCGAAGTTCCCGGCGAAGGTGACGTTCCACGACGGCTGCCACGGCCTGCGCGAACTGGGCCTCAAGAAACAGCCGCGCGCGCTGCTCGCGAAGGTGAAGGGGTTGGAACTGATCGAGATGGGCGCGGCGGAGAGCTGCTGCGGTTTCGGCGGGACGTTTGCGGTCAAGTTCCCCATGATCTCGACGGCGATGGGCGAGGTGAAGTGCGATTCCGCCCTCAAGACCAATGCCGATTACATCGTGTCGTGCGACGCCAGTTGCCTGATGCACATCCAGGGCCTGGCGGACCGGCAGAAGAAGCCGTTGCGCACGATGCATCTGGCGGAGGTGCTGGCGAAACAATGAGCACCGTCGCCCAAACCTTCAAGGAAACCGCCCGGCGGCTCACGCGCGACCTGCGCCACCGCGAGTTGATCCAGAACGCGCTCGGCAAATACTACGTCGGCCGCGACGAGAAGAAGGCGCGGTTTCAGAACTGGCAGGAGGCGCGCCAGGCTGCCGCCGAGATCAAGTGGGACGCGGTCAACCACCTCGACAAATATCTCGAAGAGTTCGTCAGCAAGCTGGAGGCGCGCGGCACGAAGGTGTTCTGGGCCAGCACCGGCCAGCAGGCGTGCGATTACATCGTCGAGGTTGCCAAAAAGCGCAACGTCCGCTCGATCGTCAAGTCGAAGGCGATGACCGGCGAGGAAATCCATCTCGCGCAGGCGCTGGAAAAATCCGGCGTCGAGGTCGTGGAGACGGATCTGGGCGAATACATCGTCCAATTGCGCGAGGAGCCGCCCTACCACATCGTCTTCCCGGCGATGCACCTGACGCGCCACGAGATCAGCGACCTGTTCACTAAAAAACTCGGCACCGCGCCCACCGACAACCCGGAAGAGTTGACAATGATCGCGCGGCGGACGCTGCGGAAAAAATACTGCGCCGCCGACATGGGCATTTCCGGCGCGAACTTCGCCGTCGCCGAGACCGGCATGATTTCGCTCACGACCAACGAGGGCAACGGCCGGCTCTCGACCTCGCTGCCGAAGGTCCACGTCGCGGTGATCGGCATCGAGAAGGTGCTGCCCACGCTCGACGACCTCGCGCTGTTCCTGCCGATGCTGGCGACCGCCGGCGCGGCGCAGGCGGTGAGTTGCTACAACACGTTCATCGGCGGCCCGCGGCAGGACGGCGAGTCGGACGGGCCGGAGGAGTTTCACGTCGTGCTGCTCGACAACGGCCGCACGCGCCTGCTGGCCGACGCCGAGCAGCGTGACACGCTGCACTGCATCCGTTGCGGCGCGTGCCTGAATGTCTGCCCGATCTACAAAAACATCGGCGGCCACACCTACGGGACAACCTACATGGGGCCGATCGGCTCGGTCCTCACGCCGCACCTGCGCGGTTTGAAGGAATGGAAGCATCTCTCGTTCGCGTCGTCGCTCTGCGGCGCGTGCACCGAAGCCTGCCCGGTGAAGATTGACCTGCATCATCACCTGCTGCAGAACCGCCGCAATGCCATCCGCTGCGCGTCGCCGTGGTGGGAGAAACTGATTTTCAAGGGCTTCGTGACATTGATGAACCATCCGGCGTTTTACCGCCTCGGCGTCAAGCTCGGCTGGTTCGGCCAGAAGTTCCACTGGCTCGTCAAGGGCACGCGGCTCGACCCGATGTATGCGTGGACGCAGTCGCGCGAGGCGCCGCCGCTGGCCCTCCACACGTTCAAGGATTACTGGCGGAGGAAAAAATCGTGAGCGAGCGCGAACCCATTCTCGGACGCATCCGCGAGGCGCTGCGCGCCGCCGCGCCGAAGCCGGGCCTGCTCTCCGGTCCGGGCCAGCGCGTGCCGGCACACGAAAAGCGGCCGACAGACTTCAGGCCGTGGCTGCCGGCGGTGGGCGAGAGCTTCGACGAGCGCGCGGCGCTGTTCGCCAAGAACTCGGCGGAGTTGAAGACCGATTTCCAACTCGTCGCTGACCGTGCCGAACTCCAAACGAAACTCGTCGCGCTGGCGCACGCCGAGGGCTGGAAGAAGATCGCGACGCACGCCGGCGATCTGACCAATTTCGCCTTCGCTGCGCTCGGCATGCCCGTTGTGCGGACGGACAGCCGCTACGATGTGAACGAACTTGAATCGTCCGACGCCGGCATCACCGAATGCGACGCGCTCGTGGCGCAGACCGGCTCCGTCGTTGTGACGACGCGCAGCGCCGGCGGCCGCGCGCTGTCGGTGTTGCCGCCGCATCACGTCGTCCTGGCGCGGCGCGACCAATTGCTTCGCGACCTGCCCGCGGCGTTCGCGGCGCTGAAGCGGCAATACGGCAGCGATTATCCGAGCATGATGTGCCTCATCACCGGCCCCAGCCGCACGGGCGACATCGAGCGCATCCTCGTCCTCGGCGCGCACGGACCGAAGAAACTGACAATCTTCTGCCTCTGAGCAGCGAAGGCCGCGAAACGGCAGGACCGTTGGTTTCGACAGCGCGTTCAGATTTATGGCAGGCCGCGACATCACATTCCACGTTTTCAAGTGGCTGGCGCTGCTGGCGCTGGTGTGGCTGTTCCTGCGCTGGTTCGAGTGGCGCAGCGTTTTCATTCCCTATCGCGAAATGGACGGCACGCCGGCGGGATTGAGGTTGGGTTTTGAGGACGTGACCATTGCTGCCGCCGACGGTGTGAAACTCAACGGCTGGTATGTGCCGCGGCCCGGCGCGAAACTCACCGTCCTCTTCTGCCACGGCAACGCGGGCAACATCGGCAACCGGCTCGAAAAGCTGTTCATCCTGCACGAACTCGGCGTCAACGTTTTCCTCTTTGACTACCGCGGCTACGGTCGCAGCGAGGGCCGTCCGTCGGAGCAAGGCACCTACAACGACGCGCTCGCCGCTTACGACTGGCTGCGCCGGGAAAAATCGGTTGCGCCGGAGCAGATCGTCGCGCAGGGCGAGTCGCTCGGTTGTGCCGTGGCTGTGGAACTGGCCCGCCAGCGTCTCGTCGGCGGGCTGGTGTTGGAGAGCGCGTTCGCCAGCGTGCCGGAAATGGCGCGCGCGGTTTATCCGTGGCTGCCGCTGCATTTGCTCTGCGGCATCCGCTACGATTCGCTCGCGAAGATCGGCGCGGTGAAAGCGCCGCTGCTGAGCCTGCACAGCCGCGAGGACGACATCGTGCCGTTCAGCCAGGCGAAACGGCTGTTCGCCGCCGCGCCGGGGCCGAAGAAACTGGTGGAGCTTCGCGGCAGCCACAATGACGGTTTCGCCGTGAGCGAGAAGGTTTATCGCGCGGCGCTGAACGAGTTTTTCCGGTCGCTGGGCGGGTGAGCGGCGCGATCGTCACACGGTCATCACCGTGTTGTCGTGCTCGTAAGCCGGCGCGCAACAGCAGAGGAACACCAGCGGCTCATCGCCGGTGTTGATGATGTTGTGCCGCTGGTTTGCCGGGATGGCGACGGCGTCAAGCGGTCCAACGGCGCGCTCCTCGCCGCCTACGCGCATCCGGGCGCGCCCTTGAAGAATGTAGTAAACCTCATCGGTGCCGGTGTGATAGTGTTCCTGTGTCGCGGCGCCGGCTGGCAGAATGGCCTCGGCGAGGCTCAGGTTGCGGATGCAGGAGTTGCGGTAAGCCATCAGCTCGCGGATTTCCGAGCCGTCCTTGGTGATGAATGGCGTGGTGGCGTTGCGTTGGATGATGTCCATAAGCGGTCTTTTTCGCGTCGGTTGATTTGCCGGGCGGACATGATAATGTCTCCCGCCGGAGACGCGAGCAAAGAGTGATGTGGCGCCGCCGTTTGCGCCGCGCAAGCGCGCATGGAAACTGAACGGATTTTAGGTTGACAGGAAGCCGGCGATTGCCTTAAATGCGCGGTTGTCCACAAAGGACATGTGATTTGCCGAGAGAGTAATATGCCGCCGAGACGAATGGGCGGCAAAAATGATCGACAGCCCATCAAATAATGCGGGTAAGGAGAGTCCGGTGAACACGTTTCAAACAAATTTCGCAGCGATGAAAACGAAGAGATTGCTGGTTGGCAGCCTTTGGATCCCGCTGGTGGCGACGCTGATCGCCATGTCGGTGGCCGGACCGATGGCGTGGGCGACGGAGGTGCCGCGGGGATCGGGGGAGTTAAAAGACAAACTGAAAACGGCCGAGGGTCAGAATCTGACCGTGGGTCAGATGTTGTCCAAGTTGGCAGCCAGGCTCAATCCGCCCTACACCGGCCACAACGACACCGATCTCACAAACTTTTTGGGCAGTCTGAATCCGCCGATCATGCCGGGGGACCTCAACAAGCCGGCGACGGTGGGCGACTTGGTAGTGTTTTTGTGCCGACTGAATCACGTCGGGCCGACCGGGGACAACCCGACGCCGCAGGATTACCTGGACGCGCTGAATACCCTTAAATATTCGAACCTTTCACAGTTCTTGGCGTTAACCACTGACCTCCCAGTCACGCTCAATCTCGGTCTGCGTTCTACTGGTGAGTTGGCAAGCCTTTTTAGCGTACGGACGCAAACAGGTCCTTAGTAACTGCGGCCGGCAAAACAGTGCTTGCCCCGATGGCGATTCAGACAATTCGATAAGGAAAGTGAATATGATTAACCTGCCGACGAAGCTGGTTGTATTATTCTTGGGCATGCTGGCAGGCGCAGGCACGGCATGGGCCCAACTCTCGCCCAATTCGGGGCTCACACCCGAACAGCAGATGCAACAAAGCCTGAATGGCGCGGAGGTGAGACAACGCACCTGGGCCTACGGCGTGACGTTGCGTGAGGGATACGACAGCAACTACACCACGACGCCCTACTCTCACGGCAGCTTTACCTCCACCGTATCGCCGGACGGCCAGTTTGCGTGGAGCAATCCGGACACCGATCTCGCGATCCACTATACGTATTCCGCCGTGTATTACCAAAGCCGCCCGGGCAGTCAGGTGGACCAGAGTCACGATTTCAGCTTTAACCTTAACCATGAATTTTCGACGCGTCTGCATGTGAATTTTTATGATGAATTCGTGCCAGGTTTTGAGCCGGACATTTCCATCGGCACATATCAGCGCAGCGCCGACTACATTCAAAACACCGCCAGACTGGGGGCGACTTACCTTCTCAGCAGCCGGCTGGAAGATTCCGTGTCCATCAGTCATTATTTCATCCGTTACGATGACAGTTCGAATTTGGCGGCCATCCCCGGGATCCCTGTTTCGACCATTTTGAACCGGCAAATCTTTGATTTGAGTGATACGCTCAGGTATCGGCCGGATTCCACGACAGCCATAGGCCTGGCTGTGGGCTTTCAGGACACCTCCTACGAGGGCCAGGACCGTAGCAATAACGGCCCTTATTTTAACGTGTCGTATACGCGTAATTTCACTCCGCGCCTGCTGCTGGACGCCAGGGCGGGCGCCGCCATGCAAACCTTTAACGTCATCAGCGGCGTTCAAATCAACCCGGATGTGAGCACGATGTTGACCTACATGTTGTCATCCCGCGCCAGCCTGAACGCGAGCTTCTCCACTCGCATGCAGCCCACGGAGGTGAACTCCTATCTTGAGTCGCAGACGTTTCTGTTCAGCGGCGGCTTTGTGTATCAATTCACACCCAAATTGATGGGATCGGCCAGTGTCACCTATTCGCCCTCCATCTACCAAAGCAGCATGATTGACCCGCAAACCGGCACCGGAGTCACCGGCAACCAGGAGGAAGACATGGTCGGCGGATCGTTGATGCTGGGGTATCAATTCACGGTCCATCTCCGCGGTGAAGTCGGCTATTCGTATACTCACTTTACCTCCGACTTCGCCGGTCGCGGTTTCGACCGGCACATGACTTACGTGCAGGCGCGTCTGGGTTTCTAGCCTGAGAGCCACCCATCATCTCCCGTCGTTTCTTGCCTTGAAATTCCCTTCGTGCTGCACTAATGAAGAACGGGGTGTGGTATTGTTATTTAGGGATCAGACTGTAGTTCGTTCCCGATCGCGGCGAAGCTGAGTGTCATTATGCCGGAAGAGACAAAAATACATTTTCTTGATTACTGGCGCGTTATCAAACTGCGCAAGGCCATCGTTCTGAGCGTCTTTCTGCTGGTGCTGCTGACGGCGGCGGCGGTGACGTTCTCGCTGCCGCGCATTTACTACGCCAACGTGACGATGAAGATCGAACGCGAAAAGATGACGGTCGCGATTTTTGACTCGGCGGGCGGCGGCGGTTACGACCCCATTTTCCAAATGGATCAGGTGGAAATCATGCGATCGCAGAAGATCGGCTATCGCGTGGTGGACAAGGAAAACCTGGTGGCCAAGTGGGCCATCGGCGGACCGGAATCCATGGCCAAGGAGCAGGCATACCAGAACCTCCGCAGTCGTCTCAAAGTCCTGCCCGTGCGCGGCTCCAGCCTGATCGAGCTGGGATTTTTCTCCACTGACCCGGTTGAAGCCGCGGACCTGTCCAATGCCATGGCGGTCCTCTACCGCGAAAGCCGGCTGGAAGAACCCATCGCGCAGATCGAAGCGGGTCTGGATAAATTGCGCGAAGAGTATACCACGCAGCAAAAACTGGTGGAGGCCGCGCAGCACAAAGTCAACGAACTCCGCAAAGACGTCGATCTGGACGTGTTGTCCAACCGCGGCGCGCGGCTCAACGAGGAAACCATCCAGCGCCTTCACGGCGACCGCAGCAACGCCATGATCCAGATGCTGGTGGACAAGACGCGCCTGGACGAAATCATGAAGTTGACCGACGACGAACTGAAGCACGCTTCGCCGGCGTTCCTCGGAGACCCGACCATTGCCAATCTCCAGGCCGCCCTGCAATCGGCGGAACTCCAGTTGGTCAAGCTGCTGCAGACCTACGGGCCGGAACACCCCGTGGTGAAGGATGCCGTGGCCACGCAGAAGAAATTGGACGACCAACTCGTCGAAGCCATCAAGGTCATGCGCAAAGGGCTGCAAATTTCGTATTTGCAGGATCAGGCCAAGGTGCAGGCGCTGGAGGAGCAACTGCGCTCCGCCCGCGTGACCGGCACCGAAAAGGAACGCGAGAAATACATTCCCTTCGACAACGCGCAAAAAGAGCTGGAATTCCAAATAGGCCTGCGCGATTCGATCAAAAGCCGCATCAATCAGGAACAGGTCAGCATCAAAGTGCCGCGCACGGCCGTGGAGATCATCGATACGGCCCGCCCGCCCACCGCGCCCACCCAACCGAACGTGCCGCTTTACCTGGGTCTGGCCGCCCTCATCGGCATCGGATTCGGTTTGGTGCTGGCGTTCTTCATCGAATATCTCGACACCAGCGTCAAGACCATCGACGACGTGGAGCGCTACCTCGGACTGCCGGTGCTGGGCGTAATCCCGCAAAATATCGAGATGCTTTCCACCGTCGGCCAGGATTCGCCGCACGCCGAAGCTTACCGCGTGCTGCGCGCCAACATCGAGTTCGGCAAGAAAGACCCGCAGGCCAACAGCATCACCGTGGTCAGCGCCGGCGCCGGCGAAGGCAAGACCACCACGCTCTTCAATCTGGCGGTGGTGTGCGCGCAGAACGGCGACAAGGTTTTGTGCGTGGACTCGGACATGCGGCGGCCGACGCTGCACAAACGATTCGGCCTCTCCAACGACGTTGGCCTGACCGACGTGCTCATGAACGACGTCAAAGTGGAGGACTGCATCCAGACCACCAACGTGCCGAACCTCTATTTCCTGCCCAGCGGCAAACTGCCCAAAATCGCCATCGGCATTCTCAAGTCCCAAAAGATGCGCGATCTGATCCAGGATCTGAAGATGCGTTACGACCTGGTGTTGTTTGACAGCCCGCCGATCATGGGCGTCAGCGACGCCAGCGTCCTGGCCAGCGAGGTGGACTTCGCGGTATTGATCATCCAGTATCGCAAATATCCGCGCGCCATGCCCGCCCGCGCCAAACAGGCTGTCGAAAACGTGGGCGGCCGTTTGATCGGCGTGGTGCTCAACTCCATCGTCATGAGTCATGACGAGAGCTACTACTACTACAACGCCTACTACGATCATTACTCGCGCTCCGAGGACGCCCACACGGAGGAGTCGGACAAAACGCCGGAGGAGTCGGAAACCAAGGGCACGTATTAACCTGTCGTGTATTTTCTGTTGACGATGAACTTTCGCCAGTCTCTCAAACTGATCAGCCTGCTGGCCCTGGCCATCCTGGCGGCCGGATGGACGGGCTGCTCGTTGTTCCGACCCAAACCCACGGATCCCAAGGACGTGGGCGCGGTGGGCGCCCCGGAAATCGCGGCGGCAGGCGTGCTGCGCTATAATGATAATCTCATCATCCGCCTCGACACGGCCACGGGGCGCGAGGAGCATGTCAAGTCGGTTGACGAAAACGGAAGTGTCGAGCTGCCTTTCGTCGGCAAGATCAAGCTGAGCGGTTTGACGATCACCCAGGCGCAGGAGGCCATCCGCACCCTCTATGTGCCGCGCTACTACAGCTACCTGACGGTCACCATCGTGTTGCAAACCCAGCGCTATATCTACCTGAGCGGCGAGTTGAGAGGCCAGGGAGGAGCCATGCCTTACCGCGACGATTTGACTGTTTACCGGGCGATCCAAGCGGCGGGTGGTCTTGGCGAGTTTGCCAAGAAACGCGAGGTTGTCCTCACGCGTAACGGCAAACGGATCATCGTGGACTGCGTGGAAATCGAGAAGCATCCGGAATTGGACATTCCGATTTTGCCGGGTGACAACATCATGGTCCCGAAGTCGAGTTTTTAGGCTTCTTTCGCGCCTCATTGTTGGCGGCGCGCAGTCGCGCCTTCTATGTCTTCTTCGACCGAACGACATCATCATCGCCGCCGTTCGCGCGACGAGGTCAGCACGGCTCCTGGCTGGCGCGGGGTCGTGGAACAATGGGGCGAACGCGGCGTTTTCTATCTCCTCTGCCTGATGCTGATCTCCGCGCCGCTGGCTCTGGGCGCGGTCCGGCCGTGGTCCCGCGATCCGCTGGAGTGGCTGACGATGGCGGCGCTGCTCTGCTGGGCGGCGCGAGTGGCCGCGGCCACGAAAACCGCCTGGATTCGTACGCCGTTGGATTGGCCGTTGCTGGGGGGCGCAGTTTATGTGGTGGCGCGTTACGCCGCTTCACCCGTCGAATGGATCTCCCGGCAGGAGATGCTGTTGGTGTTGATGTATGTCTCCGTTTATTTTCTGGTGACCCAGCATTTTTTCCGGCGGCGCCGGCAGAACGCGCTGCTCTGGGTGTTGGTGGCGGTGGCTGTCGGCATCACGGCCTACGGCTTGATCAGCCGACTGCGTGGCGTCCAGATGGTGTGGTGGTTTCCGTATGAGGACAGTTTGCAGCGTGTGCGCGGGACGTATTTCTGCCCGGATCACTTCGCCGGCTACCTCGAATTGACGCTGGCGGTGGCGATGGCGCATTTGCTCTGGTCCGGGCGGGGGGCCGCGCAACGCATTGTGCTGGCCTACGCCGCGTCCGTCATGATCGTCGGCATCGTGTTTTCGGGATCGCGTGGCGGCTACATCAGCGCCGGTGCAATGATCCTTTTCCTGCTGGCGGCCGTGGCGCGTGGCGTGACGCGGCGCTGGTGGCCTGCACTGGTGGTCGTGCTGGTGGGTGTGTTGGGTGGTGTTTGGGGCATCTACGGTATTGAACCGTTGCACGCGCGTTTTTTCAGTCCCTACTACCCGGGCGTGATTTCCGGTGATCGAAGCCGGTTGTGGATGTGTCAGGCGGCGTGGCAGATGACGCTGGATCATCCGTGGTTCGGTGTCGGACCGTTCCTTTTCAACTCGTTTTACGGCCGCTATCGGGATCCGGTGGATCAAGCCATCCCGGAATACGTTCACAGCGATCACCTGCAGGCGCTTTGCGATTATGGCGTTGCGGGCTTCGCCCTCATGGGGCTGCTGGTCGGCGCCTTTCTTGTGGCAACGTGGCGGATTCACCGGCGCTGGCGTCGGTGCGGCGTCGCGGAACCTTCGGGCTGGCACTGGCCTTTTTGGCTCGACCTCGACCGCGCGGGCCGGCCGGCGTGGTTGCTGGCGGGCGCGTCGGCCGTCGTGGCCTATCTGTTGCACTCGGTGGTGGATTTCAACCTTCACATCAGCGCCAATGCATTGACGCTCACCGTCATCCTGGCCATGGGAATGCTCGCTGGCCACTCGCGCCGCCTCACGGAGAATCTTCCGGACAGACTAAAACCGCTGTCTGTCGTGATCCAACCGGTGGATTTGGGATTCTATTCCCGCTGGATTCTCGCCGCGCTCCTCGTGATGTTCGTGGCCGCCGAGGGGGCGCTGGCCGTGCCGAACGCGGTTTCCTCTTTCTGGCAATTGCTGGGGGAGAAACGGTATGCGAAGGCGCAGTTCGCCGCCGCCCACGCCGCGGCCGAACGCGCATGGGCATGGGACCCGCGCAACTACCAGGCAGCCTTGTTGCTTGGCGACGTGATCTCGTGCGAGGCGCGGTTTTCCTCGAACAACAACACTGCGTTGGCCGAACAGGCGTTGCAATGGTATCGGCGCGCCGAAAAGCTGAATCCGTTGGAGGCCGAACCAGTGTCGCGGCAGGCGCTGATGCTGGAGTATTTGAGCCGGTGGAAAGCCGCGGAGGAGAGACACCAGCACGCGCTCACGATGGACCCCAACTACCACGTGTATTACGAGCGGCTGGGCTTGTTTCACTCCTCCCGCGGAGAAGCGGAAAAAGCCGTGACCGAACTCCAAGCCGCACTCATCTTCAATTGCACAACGCCGTCTGAACGGGCTTTCTTGCTAAGCACGATCCAAAGGCTGACATCGCCCGGCGCGCCCCGCCGGTGAGAACACCCCCGCGCCGGGGCGGAGGCAAAACGCACACGCCATGAACCACAGTTTCTGGTCTGACAAACGCGTGTTGGTGACCGGCGGCGCCGGTTTTCTCGGCAGCCACCTCGTGGACCGGTTGCGCGCTGCGGCTGGATGCCATGTCGCAGTCGTGCGCCAAAAACAATTCGACCTCACGCGGATGGACGATTGCCGGCGATGTCTCGCCGCGCACCGGCCCGGCATCATCCTCCACGCGGCGGCGACCCACGGAGGCGTCCCCGTTTATCAACTCCAGCCGGGCCGCGTCTTCTACGAAAACCTGCTCATGGGCGCGCAGCTTATGGAGGCCGCGCGCGAGACCGGCGTGGCGAAGTTTGTCGGCATCGGCACTGCTTGCAGTTATCCCGGCCGCCTCGTTGGCAAACTCAACGAGCGCGATTTCTGGGGCGAACTGCCGCATGAGTCCGTCCTCGAATATGGCCTGGCGAAGCGCATGATGGCCGCCCAAGGCGTCGCTTACAAAAAACAATACGGATTCCATTCCATCCATCTGGCCCTGAGCAACCTCTACGGCCCGCGCGATGAATTCGATCCCGCCTTCAGCCACGTCGTCGCCGCGCTCATCCGCAGGTTCGTCGAAGCCCGGCGCGCCGGCCAGCCGGCCGTCGAGGCGTGGGGCACGGGCCAACCGGTCCGCGAATTTCTTTACGTCGAAGACGGCGCCGATGCCATTCTGCTCGCCGCCGAGCGATACGACGACACGGCACCGCTCAACATCGGCACCGGCGTCGGCACCAGCATCCGCGAACTGACCGAACTGGTTCGGGAGCTCAGCGGCTACCGGGGCGAGATCGTTTGGGACACCAGCAAACCCGACGGCCAGATGAAAAAACTGCTCGATGTCTCGCGCCTGAAATCGCTCCTTGGATGGCAGGCGCCGACGCCTCTGCGGGTCGGCCTCGCAACCACCATCCACTGGCATGAAGCCAGCCTGGCGACGGCGAACGCGCGAGCGTAACGAATGGAAGTCGCTGCACGGCGTCATCACCGAGCCGGCAACATTGACCGCCGTGCCGCCCTCCACTAAAGTCGCCGTGTGCAGATAGGACTTTTTATACCCTGCCTCGTGGACCAGTATTTCCCACAGGCAGGACTGGCGGTGGCACGGATCTTGAAACGTTTGGGCCACCACGTTGAATATCCCGCGGAGCAGACCTGTTGCGGCCAGCCGGCATTCAATGCCGGCCTGCGCGCCGAGGCGGCCGCGCTGGCGAAGCGGTTCGTGCGGATTTTCGACCGTTTCGACGCCGTCGTCGCGCCGAGCGGCTCCTGCGTCGCGATGGTTCGCAATTTTTATCCGGAACTGCTCGGCGACGGCCGCGGCCCGGCGCGCGTCCCGCTCGCCGGGCGCACGTTCGAGTTCAGCGAGTTTCTTGTGGACCGGTTGAACGTCACCGACCTCGGCGCCGCGTTCAACGAGCGGGTGACGTATCACGATTCCTGCCACCTGCTGCGCGAATTGCGGGTCCAGGAGCAGCCGCGCCGTTTGCTGCGCGCGGTGAAAGGGCTGGAGCTTGTCGAGTTGAACGACGGCCCGGCCTGCTGCGGTTTCGGCGGCGTCTTCAGCGTGAAGTTTCCGGAGGTCTCCACCGTCATGGCCGAGGACAAGGTGGCGGCGATCGAACGGACGGGCGCGCGCTATGTCGTCGCGGGCGACGGCGGCTGCCTGATGCACATCGGCGGGATGCTGACGCGGCGCGGCTCCAAAGTGCGGCCCCTCCATCTCGCCGAACTGCTCGGAGGTGTCGCATGATGCCGCTTCCCGCGCTCGACTCCCAACGGCGTGCGACGCTCGGCCGCGCGTTGAATCTCGCGTTGGACAAACGCCGTCAGTCGGTCGCCCAGTTCCCCGACTGGGAGGCCATGCGCCAGCGGGCGCACGACATCCGCGCCGGCGCGGTCGAACGGCTCGATGAATATCTCGACCAATTCGAGCGCGCGGCCACGGCCAACGGCATCCGCGTTGTGCGTGTGGCGACGGCGGAAGAGGCGTGCCGCTACGTTGCGGCGATCGCCAAACGCCTCGGCGTCACCACCGCCGTCAAGGCGAAGTCCATGGTGACGGAGGAGATTCATCTCAACCACGCGCTCGAGGCCGAAGGCATTCGGGCGATGGAGACCGATCTCGGCGAATACATCGCGCAGCTTTGCGGCCAGCCGCCGTTTCATCTGACCGCGCCGATTGTGCATCTGTCGCGCGACGAGGTCGGCCGCATTTTGGCGGACAAACTCGGCGTGCCGTTCACCAACGATCCGACGCGGCTCACGCTCATCGCCCGCGACGTGATGCGGCGGGAATTCCTGACGGCGCGGCTCGGCATCAGCGGCGCGAACTTCTGTGTGGCCGAAAGCGGCAGCCTCATGCTCGTGACCAACGAAGGCAACGGCCGGATGTGCACGACGCTGCCGGCGAAGGACGGGCCGCGCGTCCACGTCGCGATCACCGGCATCGAGAAGGTCGTCCCTACGCTGAAGGACGCAGCACACCTGCTGCGACTGCTGGCGCGCAGCGGCTCCGGGATGCGGCTGACGGCTTACACGACGTTGATCAACGGCCCGCGCAAGCGCGCCGGCGGCGATGAAAGCACTGGACCGGATGAAGTCCACGTGTTGCTGTTGGACAACGGCCGGCGCTCGATGCTCCGCGATCCGCATTTGCGAGAGGCGCTTTACTGCATCCGATGCGGCGCGTGCTCCAACGTCTGTCCGGTGTATCACCGCGCCGGCGGCCACGCTTACCAGTCAGTTTACAACGGCCCGATCGGTTCCGTCTGGTCGCCCGCGCTGTGGAACACGGAGCGGGCGGCGACGCTGCCGTTCGCCAGCTCGCTGTGCGGCGCGTGCGCGGACATCTGTCCGGTGAAAATTGACATTCATCACGCGCTGCTCTGGCAACGGAAGCTGGCGGCGGACCGCGGCCGTGTGCCGCTCTGGCAACGGCTGGCGTGGCGGGCGTGGCGCATCGGGATGAGTTGGCCCGCGCTTTACCGCTTCGGGAGCGCTGCCGCGCGGAAACTGGTCGGGCCGGCGGTGTTGAACCGGCTGGCCAAACCGTGGACCGCCACGCGCGATTTGCCGCCGCTGGCGGCGAAAACATTCCGCGAGTTGTGGAAGGAGCATCCGGCCGAATGAGTCCGCCGCTGGTTTCCATTTGCGTGCCGAATCTCAACATGCGTCCGTTCCTGGAGGAACGGATGGAAACGCTGCTGGCGCAGACGGTCATGGATTGGGAGATGATCATCTCCGACAATTATTCCGATGACGGTTCGTGGGAATTTTTCCAGAAGTTCAAGGGCGATCCCCGCATCACGATGTTCCAGCGGCTGCGCGCCGGCATGTATGCGAATTGGAACGAGTGCTTGAAGGTGGCCAGGGGCCGCTACATCTACTTCGCGACCAGTGACGACACGGCCAGCCCGGCCTTGCTGGAACGGTTGCTGGCGCCCTTGGAGCGTCTGCCGGACATTCAGGTGGCGGTGTGCGATTTTCAGCGGATTGGGGTGGACGGCCGGAAACTGGACGATGACGTGCGACTGGCGGAGGTGCAGGGTTTTCTCGGAGAATGGCTCCATGTCCCATCCATCCGAAACGGGCGGGCGGAGTTTTTGATTCAAGCGTCCCTTGGCACGACGTGGCATACGATGACCAGCGTGTTGTTTCGGAGGGAGTTGCTCGGCAGAACCGGACTGTTTAGGACGGACTGCGGGTCTTACGCGGATTCCGACTGGAGCTTGCGGGCACAGTTGGCGTCCGACACGGCGTATGTGCCGGGCCGGCTGGCGACGTGGCGGTTTTACGAAGGACAGGGCACGCCGCACGTGCTGACGCCTCGAGGCGCGCGGATTCTACTGGGTTGTCTGGAAACGGTGCTCCGGGATCCACGCGCTGGCATTCCGGAGGCGTGGAAGCAAATACCGGACTGGGAGAGGGAAATCACAGCCTCCCGGCGTGCCGAATATCTGGCAAGTTTTTGGCTGTGGCGCCGGGCTGCGCTGGAAAGCCCGCGACGTTTCGCCGCAGGCGTGTGGGAAGCGTCGCAGCGGGAACCGGGCTTGCTTCTCAGGCAAATGGCGCGCGGGTTTGCGTGGTCGGAAGATTTTGGCATCAACCTGCCTCAGCGCGCGGCGACGGTGCTCAAACTTTTCGGCGCGCTGTGGCCGCCTCGCGGGGTTGAAGGCGGTTGGTGATTGCGGGTGAAATCTTAAACCGCCTTGTTGTCGCCAGCCCACGGCAGGTAGGCAACGATGTCGTCAGGGCCGAAATGGATCATGTATCCTTGAGACACAAGCAGTTCCAGACAGGCATTGCAGTCGGCCAGTGACAAATGCAGATGCTCTAGGTTGATGAGCGTCGGTCGAAAACGCCGGAAATCCACCATCTTCAGAATTTCAAAGTCATACCCTTCAGCATCAATCTGCAAGAGATCGATGCGTTGAACATGGTGCGCTTCCAGAAGCTCCCCGAGAGGAATGGCCTGGACTGTTTCCTCCAGGATCAGATCGGGAATGGAAGCGCCTCCAGGCACATGCTTGGCAATATGATCGGCGTTGAACGACGCAATGCCTGAGGGATCATGCGGGTAAAGGTGAGCGTATTGGGGGTTCAGTTTATACAGCGTCTTCGAACCTCTTTCAGATGCGATCGCCACGTTTTCGAGGCGAATCTGGCCCATCTGCCGGTAGGCCTCTTTCAGCCTCTCGAAAGCGGCCGTCTGCGGTTCGATCAACAACCCCGGCAGCTTATATTGCCGGACGATTTCGTAGATCGGGTCGCCGGCACCTCCTTCGTTGGCTCCGACCTGAACAAAAAAGAATTCGCCGCGCGGCCGCAGTATCAGGTCGAGAAGCACCCGAATATGAGGCGTGAACACGCGATCGGGGTTTTGTTTCAGGATGTCCAGGGGTTTGCGGACTTCATAGCCGTAGCGTTCCAGCATGGAAACCATTGTCCGGCGGATCAGGGTGCGCAACTTCATGGCATGAGGTTCTTTTTTTTGGGCAACGATAATACAACGATCATGCCGCCTGCAGCGGTCATTTGCGGAAACAATCTGTGACATCCAGCGCATCGCGACAAGACAATATTGCGGGCGGGGCTGCCGTTTCATTCCCTCTTGCGTTGCGCCGCCGCTGTCTTTAGGTTCGTGCCGCGCAAAGTGTTGGCGAAGCCGCCGTCCTCCCCGCGAGTGATGCCGCAAGGTTTTTGCCGACCGGTTGCGCGTGTCAGCATGAATGCGTTACGCGAACAATTTGAGCAACGCCTGGTCCAGGCGGGCGGGTGTGTCGTGACTCCCGGCGATCTCGACGCGCTGCTGGTCGGCAAGGTTTTCGTGTCGGCTCACCCGATGTGCCGGCCGTGGGCGGGGCGCGCGACGTGCCAGGACCCGCGCGAGGCGGAGGTGGCGCTGACCGGATGCGACGCGCTGATTGCGGAGACGGGCACAGTGGCGGTTCTCAGCGGGCCGGTCGAAACCCGGCTCAGCACGCTGACGGCGCCGACGCACGTGGTAGTGGGTCGCGAGGCTCAACTGGCGCCGGACATGGAAACGGTATTCGACCGGTTTGCTGATCGGCTGCGGCCGGGCGTGTCGCCGGCGAGTTTAATGTTCATCACCGGGCCGAGCCGGACCACGGACATCGAGAAGACGCTGGTGCTGGGTGTCCACGGCCCGAAGAAACTGGCGGTGGTATTTGTCGGGGACGATGGCCGCGCGGTTTGAGGACCGCCGCTTTCTATTGAGCCATGCTCACGAACGGCACAGCCAAACCCAACGAGGCGCACGCCTTCTTGATCAGCCTGCGGCCGTGGGAATGGACAAAGAACTTGGTCGTTTTCACAGGGCTGATGTTCGCTTACCGGTTTCGCGATCCGACGGCGGTGGCGGGCGCGCTGGTGGCCTTCGCTGCGTTCTGTGGATTGTCGGGGATGGCGTATGTGATCAACGATATTTACGACCGGCCCCAAGACCAACAGCATCCTCAAAAACGGCTCCGACCGATCGCGAGCGGGAAGTTGGGTGGCCGGGCGGCAGCGGCCGGATTGGCGGCGGTCGGAGCGGCGGTGGGGATGGCGTGCGCGTGGCTAGGATGGATGTTTGCGGCTTGGGCTGTGGCGTATTTGTTGTTGAACGCAGCGTATTCGAAATGGTTGAAGCACGTCGTTTTTCTCGACGTGGTTTGCGTGGCCGTCTGCTTCCTGATCCGCGTCTTTGCAGGTTGCGAGGCGGTAGCGACGCCGGCGAGCGGTTATGCCGTCGCGTGCGTGTTTTCGGTGGCATTGTTGCTGGGCGCGGGCAAGCGCCGCGCGGAACTGCTGATGCACGGTGAGGACTCGGCGCAGCACCGGTCGGTGTTCGATCATTACACGGAATGGATGCTCGACGGCATTTTGGCCGTGACTGCGGTGGCAACGCTGGCGAGCTACGTGGTGTTTGTCATGAGCCGCAAGCATCCGCCGGCGATGATGTACACGGCGGCGTTGGTGGTGGCGGCCGTGGGGCGCTATCTGTGGTTGCTGTACAAGGGCCGTGGAGCGGATCAGCCGGCGCGGTTGTTGTGGAGCGACGCCCCGCTGTTGCTGACGTGCGCGGTCTGGGTAATGACAACCGTCGCGATCCTGTGGACCGCCGGCTCCGGGGCACTACGCTGACGCTGGTTTGGCGGAGATAAAAACTTGCCAAAGGGAGAACTCCGTTGTTAAATACGTTCAGTTTACACTGAACGCTATGAATTCTCTTGCCAAGCAGGTGGAGTCGCCCGAATTGGCCGCGGCCTGCCTCCGATTCATCGAATCGGGCGGACACACGACTCAATCGTTCGGACTGGGACAAGTGCTGGGGCAGGTGTTCGCGCTGCTTTATCTCAGCCCGAAACCATTGTGTCTGGACGAGATTGTCGAGGAGCTCGACGTGAGCAAAGCCAGCGTGAGCACGACCGTGCGGCAGCTCGAAGAGTGGTCGGCCGTTCATCACGTCTGGGTCAAAGGCGACCGGCGGGATTTCTACGAGGCGGAGACGGACTTCAAAGCGATGCTCCGGCATGGCGTGCTGGCGCCGTTGCGCAAGAAGATGGATACCGCGGTGGTCCGTATCGAGCACGTTGAGGAGTCGTTGCACAAGGCGCTGGAAAAAACGAACCCCGAGCAGCGTGCGCAGGCCAGAATCGTAGCCGAGCGGCTGCAACGGGCGCGGAAGTTTCACGCAAAAATCAACGCACTGCTGAATAATCCCTGGCTGGACCGATTGTTGTAGGCGCATCGTCAAAGCGCGGCCCATCCAGCGACCGCGACGAAAACAAACATGACCTTCGGATTGGCGAAGGACAAAGCAGACGGGCATCCCGGCGCTTTTCGGATGCACCCGAAGGGCGGTAGCTTGTTTAGAAACCAGAAGCCAGAGTCAGAGACTGGTTTCCGGTCTCTGACCTCCGATTTCTGACCTCTGTCGCCTGTGACTATCACCGTTATATCCGCCGACCGCCGCGAACGATGGCTCCAGTTCCTGAAGGACCTGTGGGACTACCGCGAATTGTTTCAGACCTTTTTGATGCGCGACATCAAGGTGCGTTACAAGCAAACCGTTCTCGGTGTCCTGTGGGTCATCCTCCAGCCGTTGTTCATGAGCGGCGCTTTCGCGATGATCTTCGGCGGCATCGTGCGCATGCCGACGGACGGGTTGCCTTACACGCTGTTTTACCTCGGCGCGCTGGTGCCGTGGACCACTTTTTCGTCGGCGCTCTCGGCGTCGGCGCTCAGCATGGAGGCCAACGCGCATCTCATCAGCAAAATCTATTTTCCCCGTCTGGTGGCGCCCGGCGCGGTGGTCTGCACCTCGCTCGTGGATTTCGGCATCGGCTGGGTCTTGCTCAACGGTTTCGCTTTGTGGCAAGGGCACTGGCACTGGATGCTGATCGCCATCACCCCGCTGTTGCTGGGCATTCAGATCCTGACAGTTCTGGGCGCGGGCCTGGTACTGGCAGCGCTCCACGCCCAATACCGCGATGTCAAACACCTCATTGTTTTTCTGGCGCAACTCTGGATGCTGGCAACGCCGGTGATCTACCCGGCGTCGGCCGTCCCAGTGTGGGCGAGGGACTGGCTGTTCCTCAATCCGATGGCGGGCGTGGTGACCGCCTACCGGGCGGCGTTGCAGAACGCGCCGGTGGACTGGCTGCAGATGGGCCTGAGCCTGGCGGTGGCTTTGTCGTCTGCGATTTTTGGCGTGTGGTTTTTCCGCCGCCGCGAGACGTATCTTGTGGATATCCTGTGAGCGCTCCCGCCATCCAAATCGAAAATCTCGGCAAACGCTATCGCTACGGCGGTGTGGCGGCTCTGAACACCAGCCTGCGAGCCGACGTCACCGACTGGGTGAAGGGAATGTTCCACAAGAACAAGCACCCGTCGGCCGTTGTTTCACCGCACCACGAATCGTTTCACGAAATCCATGAACGCCACGTGGCCGCAGACCCAACCTATTTTTGGGCGCTCAAGGACATCAACCTGGACATCCAGCAGGGCGAAGTGGTCGGCATCATCGGCCGCAACGGCGCGGGCAAGAGCACGCTGCTGAAAATCCTCTCGCGCATCACGCCGCCGACCACGGGGCGCGTCACCTACCGCGGCCGGATCGCGAGTTTGCTGGAGGTGGGCACCGGATTCCATCGCGAGTTGACCGGCCGCGAGAACATTTTTCTCAACGGCTCGATCCTCGGCATGACCCGACGGGAGATCGCGCGGAAATTCGATGAGATCGTGGCGTTTGCCGAGGTGGAGAAATTCATGGACACGCCGGTGAAATTCTACTCCAGCGGCATGTATGTGCGGCTGGCTTTTGCCGTCGCGGCGCATTTGCAACCTGAGATTTTGATTGTGGACGAAGTGCTGGCGGTCGGCGACATCGGCTTTCAAAAGAAGTGCATCGGAAAAATGGAAAGTGTCGCCCGGGAAGGTAGGACGGTCCTGTTGGTCAGTCACAGCATGGGCACGGTCAAAGCCCTGTGCTCCAAGGCCATCTTGCTCGATCACGGCACCGTGAAAGCGAGCGGCTCGCCGGATGAGGTGGTGGCAGAATACTTGAAAGAGCATGAAGCGGATGCGGCCGAAAGAGTGATCCGGGACGAGGATCATCGGAACGCGGTGACAAAGATGCGGCTGAAAAGAGTGCGGTTGTTGCACGGAGCGCAGAATCGCTTTGCCGTTTATTGGCAACAACCGATCGCCGTGGCGCTGGAGGTCGAGGTGCTCGAGCGTATTGAACGAGTGACGTTTGGCGCACAAATTCTGACGATGGACGGCACTCCTGTGTTTACGGTGCATCACGATGACGACGTGTCGCAGCCGCACTGGACGTTGGAACCGGGCGTATATCGCCTTGAGTTTACCCTGCAAAACCCTCTTCGCCCGGGTCTGTATCAACTTGAAATGGGCGCCGATCAGGAACATCTGATGATGACGGGTTTTTGTAGCGTCAGGGTTGCGACGCTCGAAGTCCTGGATCACACGGAACACGGCTTGACGCCTGTGGCGTTCAAAACCGGGGTCATCAATGGCGCATCCGCTTGGAAACAACCGGAGCGGTTGGAAGGCGGCAAGTGACCGCAACGCTCGAAAAACCAGGACGCGCTTACACTGGCGCGGAAAACATCCTGACCGCACAATAGCTGAACGGAACGCTTAAGTATGCGAGTCCTGCTTGTTGCTCCAACTCACAACTATAAATTCCAGTATCCGTCTTTTCTGTCGAATACTGATTTTCCCGTGGGTTTCGCCTATCTTGCATCCGCCCTTCGGCGTGCGGGCCACGACGTTTTTGGTCTCAATCCAAACAACATGCCTGGCTATGCTTCCGCACACGAGATGCTGCAATCCAAGCTGTCCGGTGCGATCAAGGAACATCAACCTCAGGTCATTGGCGTGGGCGGCCTTTGCACGGATTTCGCTTTCCTCAAAGATGCCATCCAGATCATTCGAACCACAGTTCCAGATGTTCCAATAGTATGCGGTGGGGGGATCATCAATAACGATGCACCGTTTGCTTTCGAAACCCTGCGACCGGATTTCTGCGTCATTGGCGAGGGTGAAGAGGTGTTGGTCCAACTGACCGACATGCTGGCCAGTGGCAGGCGCGATTATGACACAATTCCCAATCTGGGATATTGGAAAGGGACGGCTCCACAGTTCACGCGACAGGATTTTAGATACGGCGATCTCGATAGCCGTCCGTTTCCGGACTACGAGCCGTTTGGCATCAACGACATGCTCGACCATTACGGTCTGGCCGCGCGATACCTTTACCGTTACACGAGAACCGATCCTCGTCCCATGACGCTGGTGACGGCTCGAAGCTGTCCGTTCCGATGCACGTTTTGCGTGCACCAAAGAGGACCCAAATACAGGGCCAGATCTATTGAGAATATCATTCAAGAGATCACGGTTATGTATGATCGTTATCACTTCAACATCCTTATCATTTTGGATGAACTCTTTGCCGTGAACAGGAGGCGACTGCGGGAGTTTTGCGCCGCGCTGATGGAGCGGCGCAAAGCTTTGGGGTGGGACTTTGACTGGTTTTTTCAGACGCACGCCAGCGCATCTTTGCAAACAGAAGACATGAAGATGGCCAGAGAGGCCGGCTGCTACTGTTTTAGTTACGGTCTTGAGAGCGCCAGCCCTTCGGTTCTGGCCAGTATGAACAAGCGGACCAAACTCCCCCAGATTGTCGAGGCAATCGAAAGGGCGCACGCCGCGAAGATTGGCTTCGGCGGCAATTTTATCTTCGGCGACAGTGCTGAAACCACGACAACCGTTGCTGAGACGATGGAGTTCTTGACGAAGCACTTGCTGGACGATCACATATACTTTGACAGCATTCAGCCCTATCCGGGCAGCCAGTTGTTCGACTCTTGCCTGCAAAACAAAATTATCCGGGACAAGCTGGATTTCTACGAACATATTCATCAGCAGTGGTATAACACGAGCGCGGTATCGGATGAGGTGTGGTATCCCTGGTTGGCAAAGTTGAATGGCGTCGCATGGACGTTTCCCTGGGTGAGGTCGGTGAATGCCTTCAGTTCAGCCGAGGAACCGGAGGCGGCCCGGAACACGTTTGCGGCATATACCGGGCAGAAGTTGTATGAGGTGCAGGCCAGGTGTCCCCACTGTGACGGAGAAGCCCGCTACCGCGAATTGCTTCGCGAACAGGACGGAAATCCATCCATCTCGGAAGGCCAGAAACCATCGGGGCGGTTGTTTGAGCGCGCGGCGCGGCTCCTGAGCAAAATCGCGACAGTATATTGTCGCGAACACAAACATCTGCTGAAGTATTTCAAGAACAAGATATCCATCATATTGGAGAGACAACGTGTCGTTTCTCTCCTGGATCGCATCAAGGGACGCGGGACAATTGCCGCATTGTCTTTCATCACAGGTTGTCCGCATTGCAACAAGCGGTTCAGGATCAACATAACAAACCCGCCTGCGACGTTGAGCCGGTCACCGTGACTATGGGATGTGATTTGCCAGTGATCGAAAGTTCTTGCCATGTTCCAGCCGGGAAACGGCGGTTTCTGCCAGGGAACAAACAGTTTCCGTGTCCGAGGATGTTCCACGTGGACTTCCAATCGTGTGGCGGATAAACCCGAAAAGTGCATGAACGAAAACCTGAAAGAAAAGATCAAGCGCGGATTGCAGAGCTACCTGCCGCGACTGTGGAAGACTTACTGTGTTTTGAGGACGCCCGGCGCAATCAAAAAGACTCGGTGGATCCAAGAGAGGTTGGAAAAGGCACGTTTTCGCCGGTGCATCAAAGAGGGGAAACCTTATTTCGGTCCGATCATGGCTGCCCGGCAGGGGGCGCCGGTTCGCCACGCTTATATGCGGGCTCTAGTGAAACAGGAATGCGCCCGGATCGGAGATCGTCCTTATCGAATCTTGGAAATTGGATCGTGGGCCGGCGGCTCCGCCATCACGTGGGCTGGCGCAATCCAATCCTTCAACATGGGGCGGGGTTGCGTGGTATGTGTAGATCCTTGGGAGCGTTACCTGGGCAATCTCGTTTGTCGTGCTGAGGTCTATCGAGCGATGCACGAGGCGTTGAAGAGCGGTGATATCTTCAACTTGTTTCTGCATAACATCCGCTTTTCCGGATTTCACTCGCTCGTCAAGGTTATGAGAGGTCAATCCGGCGACATCCTTCCATTGCTCAAACCGGAGACAATGGATCTTGTCTTTGTAGATGGGGCGCACGATTACGCGAGTGTCGCGGCGGATTTAAAAAACGCGTCGTCGCTGGTTTGCGAAGGCGGAATCCTGTGTGGCGACGACCTTGAGCTTCAGCTTTCTGTGATTAATGCGCATCACGCGAAGGACAACGCCGCCATTGATTATGTTCGCGACCCAAACACCGGTGGATGGTTTCATCCGGGTGTTACGCTCGCTGTGGCGGAGTCATTCGGCGAGGTTTCCGCATGGGAAGGTTTTTGGGCGGTGAGAAAAACCGGGCGGAGTTGGGTAAAAGTCGTCGCTGAGAAACTCGACCGGGAAGATATTCGGGTGCCGCCGCACTTGGGTTAAGCTACGCGGTCCGACTTGACGAATCGTTCCCTATGCGATGTCCAAACCTGTCGGAACTGCCTCCGCCGCCTCCGGGAACGAGCGGCTGGCCGTGGACGGAGGAAACGCCGCCGTTGCCGGCCGCGATGCCCGATGGCCGGCCATGGCCGAAATTCAGCATCGTCACGCCCAACTACAACTTCGACAAGTTTCTGGAAAAAAACATCCGCTCCATTCTTTTGCAGGGTTACCCCGATCTTGAATACATCGTCGTTGACGGCGGTTCGACGGACGCCAGTGTTGCGATCATCCGCAAATATGAGAAATGGCTCGCGCGCTGGATCAGCGAACGGGACTCCGGCTCGGAGCAAGCCATCAACAAGGGTTTCCAATGGTCCACCGGCGAATTGCTGGCCTGGCTTGGCTCGGATGACATTTACCTTCCTGGCGCGTTGGGCATGGCCGCGCAAGAAATGAGCCGGCGGCCGGATTGCTGTGTGATCAACGGCGATGCTTGCGTTCACAACGATCGTGGAGAAGTGCTGACGGTGATCCAGCCGGGTGAAGTGACGCGGGACCGGCTTGTGAGATTCTGGACCCGGCCTCCGTATTTCGCCATACCGCCGGCGGTGGCGGTGTTCTTCCGCCGCTGCGTCGTGAAGGAAGTTGGCTGGATGAACGAGAACATCCGTCTGGTTTCGGATTATGAGTGGTGGTTGCGGATGATTCAGAAGTTTCCATTCCACTACGTGCCGAATGCGCTCGCGGCATGTTGCGTGCATCCGGCTTCCAAGACCGTTTCGTTCGAAAGCGACCGGGATGCTGAAATGACCGCCGCCAGCCAGCAATACTGGGGCAGTCCAACCGAATGGCGGTTTTGGAGGATGTGGGCGGAGTGCCGGGTTTATTGGACAAGGATTGGGTTTCTTCGATTAAAAAGCGCCTGGTTGTCGGCGGCTTACAATGCGTTCGCCGCGGGCCGGCGCGCGCATTGTTTAGGGTGGTTGTTGGCAGCGTTTATCCGGTCGCCCGCCTACACGATCCATGGCGGCGGCGCCGGCTTGGCGTTGCGGACGGTGGTGGGCGAGGAGCGTGAGCGGAAGTTGAAGCGATGGTTGCGGTGGCGGCAATGACCGAGATGCGTTGGGACCGAGATGCGGCAGGTGTTCCGCGGATTTGCCTGGTCAGAAAATGTTCGGTGAATTCCGTTGAGCACGCAAACGGATTGATCCGAACGCCCGGCGTCGCGTGGCCGCCGCATTGCATGCCCGGCTAAAGTTTCGCCGGGCCCCTGGCAACAATCGGACAAAAAGAGGGAAAGCTTGTGAAGCAACTGCTGGTGACAGGTTCAAACGGATTGATCGGGTCGGAGATGGTCCGGCATTTCCACGGACTGGGCTGGCAAGTCCACGGCGTGGACAACAACATGCGGGCGGACTTCTTCGGCCCCGCGGGCGACACACGATGGAACCAGCAGCAACTCGTGGCGTCGTTTCCGCGGTTCACGCATCACGAACTCGACATGCGCAACCGCGAGGCGGTACGCGCGCTGGTCGGACAACTAAAACCCGACGCGGTCATCCACACGGCGGCGCAGCCCAGCCACGATCTGGCGGCGTCGCGCGTGTTTGACGACTTCAGCGTCAACGCCAACGGCACGCTGAACCTGCTGGAAGCAATGCGGCACGTCTGTTCCGAGGCGCCGCTGGTGCATTTGTCCACCAACAAGGTTTATGGTGACGCGCCGAACCGCATCCGGTTGAAGGAGCTGCCGACGCGGTGGGATTACGACGATCCACGCTACGCCGACGGCATCGCAGAAGATTTCACGATAGATCAATCGAAACACTCGCTTTTCGGCGCCTCGAAGCTGGCAGGCGACGTTTTGGTGCAGGAGTACGGCCGTTACTTCAACATGCCCACCTGCTGCCTGCGGGGCGGCTGTCTGACAGGACCGTCGCACTCCGGCGTCGAATTGCATGGATTTCTCAGCTACCTCGTGAAAGTCAACGTCACGGGCGGCGATTACCGCGTGTTCGGCTACAAGGGCAAGCAGGTGCGCGACAACATCCACTCCCACGACGTCGCCCGCTTCGCCGAAGAGTTCATCGCCGCTCCGCGCCGCGGAGAGGTCTATAACATCGGCGGCGGCCGGGGAAACTCCTGCTCCGTCATCGAAGCGTTCGCGCGCGTGGAAAAGCTCACGGGCAAGCCGATGAAGTGGGAATACGTCGAGAAGGCCCGCGAAGGCGACCACATCTGTTACATCAGCAACCTCGCCAAAATGCGCGGGCATTATCCGCGTTGGAATATCACGAAGGACCTCGACACGATCTTTCATGAGATCGTGAATTCATGGACGGAACGCGCCGAACCATCCGGCAGGAAAGGACAAGCACTATGAGTTTTGCCAGCCAATGCGCCCTGGTGACGGGAGCGGCGGGTTTCGTCGGCAGCCACGTGGTGGACCGGCTGCTGGCGGAAGGCGTGGCCGTGACTGGCTACGACAACTTCAGCACGGGGCAGGAGAAATTCCTGCAGCACCTTCGCGGCAACCCGCGCTTCCGGCTGGTGCGCGGCGATATTCTCGACGAGGCGTCGCTGCAAGCGGCGATGACGGGCGCGGATTTCGTGTTTCATCTGGCTGCCAACGCCGACGTGCGCAGCGGTCAGGCCAACCCGCGGATTGATCTGGAGCAGAACACCGTCGGCACGCACCGCGTGCTGGAGGCGATGCGGAAGACGGGCGCGCGCCGCATCGCGTTCACCAGTTCGGCCACCGTCTATGGCGAGCCGGAGATATTCCCGACGCCGGAAGATTGCCCGCTGATCCAGACCTCCACCTACGGCGCGTCGAAGGCGGCGGCAGAGCAGTTCATCGAGGCGTATGCCGAGTTTTATGATTTTCGCGTGTGGATTTTCCGGTTCGTGTCGTTTCTCGGCGAGCGATATCCGCACGGCGTGGTGTTTGATTTTTTGAAAAAGCTGCGGGCGAATCCGCAGGAGATGGAGATTCTCGGCGACGGCACGCAGCGCAAGAGCTACCTCCACGTCGAAGACGCGCTGAACGGCTTCTTCACGGCGATCGCGAAAGCCGACGGCGCGAAAAACATTTTCAACGTCGGCAATGACGAATACCTCGACGTGGTGCGTGTGGCCGGCATCGTCTGCGAATGCGCGGGACTGAGCGGCGTGCGGTATCGTTTCACCGGCGGCGTTCGCGGTTGGAAAGGCGACTCGCCGTTTGTGCATCTGGACACGGCAAGGCTTCAGAAGCTCGGATGGCGGCCGCGCGTGACGATCCCCGATGCGATCCGGCGGACGGTGGCGTATTTGCAGGCCAACCCCTGGTTGCTGGAGGCGCGCACATAACGTGAAGCTGCCGTCCGTCCCGCGCCTTCGCATCCAGTTCGTGCTGCCGTTCACCGGCCTCACGGGCGGCAACAAGTGCGTGCTGGAATACGCCAATCGTTTGAAGGCGCGCGGCCACGACGTGTGGCTGATTCATGATTATCCGGACATTCCGTTCTGGAAACCGCGCGGCTTCGCGCTGACCAAGTTGCGCGACTGGGGCGCGTGGTCGTGGGTGAACTGGTTCGACGTGCGAGTGCCGGTGGTGCGTTGTCCGGGCCTGGAGGCGGGTTACGTGCCGGACGCGGACGCGGTGCTGGCAACGTATTATCGCGCCGTGCCGGTTGTCGCGAAACTGCCGCCGGGCAAGGGCCGGCAGTTCAATCTCATCCAGGCTTACGAGACGGACTGGATCGAGGAGAAGGAATTCTGCGATTCCACCTACCGGATGCCGCCGAGGCACATCGTCAACGCCTCGTGGGTTGGCCGCCTCATGTGGGAGAAATTCCGTCAACCGTCGGTGAAAGTGATTCCGGCCACCAGTTACGAGCAATTCGAGCTGCGGCCGGGGCGCGTGTTTCGCACTCCGACGCGATGCCTGATGCAATATCACACGCTGCCGGTCAAAGGCGTGGCGGACGGCATCCGCGCGTTCGAGATGGCGGCGCGCGCGGTGCCGGGTTTGACGCTGACGCTGTTCGGCACACGTTCGACGGGCTTGCAAACGCCGCACCGTGTCGCCGGCATGGTGCCGGAGCCGAAAATGGCGGACCTTTACTACGACCACGACATTTTCATCTGGCCGAGCCATCGCGAAGGTCTCGGCACGCCCTGCCTGGAGGCCATGGCGTGCCAGTGCGCCGTCGTGACGACCGACAACGGCGGCAGCGAGGAGTTTGCGTTTCACGAGCGGACGGCGCTGGTGTCGCCGCCAAAGGATGTGGAGGCCCTGGCGACGAATATTGTGCGATTGGCAAAGGACGCGGCATTGCGGCGGCAGCTGGCAGAGACCGGCTGTGCATGGGTCCGGCAACACATCACGTGGGACCTCGCGTGCGCCGGGCTGGAGCGATGCTTCACGGATGACTCGCTGTGGAAGGGGCCGAATTCGGCAACCGGCGTGGAGGCGGCATGAACAATTCCCGGTTCCGCAACGCGCTGCTGGTTCTCTACGTCCTTGTCGGTGTGGCGTGGAGCGTCTCGATTCCGACTTTTGAGGCAGGGGACGAGCCGGCGCACCTGGAGCACGTGCGGTTTATCGCGAAAGAAAAACGACTGGCAGTGATTTTGCCGCCACCGCACAAGCCGGTTGGAGAAGGGTTTCAGCCGCCCCTTTATTACGCCGCGCTGGCGGCGGTTCGCCAAGCGTTTTTTGGAACCAACGAGACGCCTTCGATCCAATTGCGGCCGGATTGGAAAAATGACGATCGGGGGTGCAGCGCGGTCTGGTATCAGCACCACGAAGAAGAACGGTTTCCATTTGCCGGCATCGCGCACGAAGTGCATCTCTTGCGTCTTTGCTCGGTGTTTATCGGGTTGATCGCGCTTTGGTTTTTGCACCAGTCGCTGGTGACGGTGTTTCCCGACACCAGCGTGGTGCCTTGTGTGGCGCTGGCGTGGGCGGCATTCCTGCCCGGCTTCACGTTCATTACGGCGGTGTTAAGCAACGATGGTCTGGCTACGGCGCTGAGTGCCGTCGCCATGGCGCAAGCGGTCAGAATGGTTCAGGGCGGCCGGCCGCTTCGGGAGTGGGCGTGGCTTGGCGGCGTGGCGGGTTTGGGGGTGCTGGGAAAACTAACCACCGTTCCCATCAGCGCGGGCTTGTGTCTGGCGTTGCTCTGGTATGAACGGCGGAATTGGCGGCGTGGCGTGGCGTGTGGTGGATGTTTCGCCGCAGGCCTGCTGGCCGTCAGCGGGTGGTGGTTTGCGCGAAACTGGATTCTTTACCATGACCCGATAGGATGGAATGTCGCAGTGATGGTTAATCCGTGGACCGTGTTGCCTCCGGGCTACTGGAGTGGAGAGCGGGTGTTGAAGGACGCGCATGTTTGCTTCTCCAGTTATTGGGGGGTGTTTGGTTACTTGAGCGTTTCGATGAACCATTGGATCTATCGCGCCTTGTATGGGGTAACACTGTTGGGGCTGCTTTGTGCGGGCTGGTGGATTCGACGCGAATGGCGTCATTGGCCCGACTCGACCCGGCGGGGTGTGATGGTCATGCTGGCTGCGATGGCAGTCGGCATCGTCACGTTGATATGCCAATGCGCCAGAAATCGGTTGGCACAAGGCCGGTATTTGTTCCCCGGATATCCTGCTCATGCCTTGGTGGTGGCGATGGCGGCGGTGTGTCTGGGCCATGTGTTTATGCGACGGCCGGTATGGGTGGCGCGGCTGGCGTGTTGTCTGGCCGGCGGATTGGGCGCCGTGCTTGTGTTGTTCCGCGGGCCATTGCTGGCCGCAACAGCGAACGGGGTCAGGCAGTGGTTCAACTGGAAACCACGGACGATGACGATCGAGTTCTATTTGAATCAAGGCCGTTGGCTATACGAGACAGGAACCGGAATCGCGCTGGGCGTCGCGTTGGCGGCCGGCGTCCTGTGGGCGTGGCAAGCGCGCCGGGCGCGCGAAAACGGCGAGGAGGCGGTTGCGCGATGGTGGCAAGAGCGACGGTTCGGCTTGGCGATGGGCTGGGGTTTGTTGATGGCGGGCCTCAACATTTTCTGTTTGGTGAAATATCTCCTGCCGGCCTACCGGTAGGGGATGAACGGCGCGGGGGCTTGCAAAGCGCTTCAGGGGCGACGAGCAACCAGCAGATTATTCAGTCCGAATTCGAAAGTGCGGTGGGTGACTTCTTCAAACTCCATTGTTTTCACCAACTGAACCCAATGGTTTGCAGATTTTCTTGGCTGGTGCTTGTCCGCCTCCGTAGCCCGGCTGACCATGTGCAACGCCATAAGCACATCAAGCAGCGGATCCACCAGCGCGCTTGGCCAAGTCACAATCAGCGATCCGCCGGGAACCAGAATTCGGTGTGCCTCCTGAAAAACAACCCTGGGATTCTCCAGATGCTCCAGCACGGCGAGGAGGGTGACATGATCAAAGCAGGCATTTCCGAACGGGAAACCCGCACGAATGTCCCCTTGAACAAAATGAACGCCAGGGAGTTTGACCGTGACTTCCTGCCAGTCCAAACCCACCCGGAATCGCGCGAGCATCTGGATGTCTCTCAGAAAGAGGGCTTCCACCCCACAGCCCACATCGCACACCCGGCTGTTGGGAGTGATGTGCCGTTCGGCGGCTCGATGCCTCATGCGGGCCACCCATCGGTCGAAAGCCGTGTAATGCGGTTTCATCGGGGCTTTCCTTGAGAGTTCAGTCGTCCAGGATGCGCAGCCGAAACAGCGTCCAGATGGAAACCCAACCATCCCTCACGCGGATTTTCTTGCCTTCGGCAATGCTGCGCGGGTTGTAGCGGATGGGGACTTCGTGAATGATATAGCCGCGCTTGCGCAGCTTGGCGGTGACTTCGGGACAGAACTCGAACCGTTTACAACTCAGCGGAAGGCTGCAGATCACTTCGCGCCGGAATGCCTTGTAGGCCGTGGCTTCGTCCGTGATGTTGGCGTGATACAGGACGTTGGCCAGAAACCGCAACAGCATGTTTCCGAACCAGTATCGCCAAATCATTGGTGACTCCGGCTGGTAAATGAAACGCGACCCGTAAACCACGGAGACCTGCGGATCGGAAAATTTCCCGATGATCTTCAGGTAATCGTTCACGTCGTACTCCATGTCGCCATCCTGGATGGCCACAATGTCGCCGGTAACGTATTTGAGGCCAACGCGCACGGCGGTGCCTTTGCCAAAATTCAATTGGGACAGGTGAATGACCACTTCCGGGTCGCCTGCAAACTGTTTCAACAACAGCGGCGTTGAGTCGTAAGAGCCGTCATCCACGACAATGATTTCCTTTTCGAGGGGAAGCTTTCTGAGGCGCTGGATGACCTCTAGGACGTTTCGTTCTTCATTATAAACCGGCACGATGAAAGAGACCTTCGGCCGGGCAGCACCCGCGGCCGGAGTTGCCATGGATGGTCTGTTGTCAGCCTTCGGTGATTCGCTGCTGGTCTGCATCTTTCAATTCGCCATGCTCTGCCGGCCCGATTTGCATTGTCGGGCGCACCCGGGAAAAACGCCCACGGGTGTTTGATGTTACCTTTGCTGCCTGCTCTTGTCCATCTTTGGCGCGTATGAAACCCATCGCCAGTGTCATCATTCCGAATTGGAACGGCCGCGAATGGCTCGACCGCTGCCTGCGGTCGCTGCTGGCGCAGACGTTGCAACCGGTCGAGATCCTCGTAGTGGACAACGGCTCCACAGACGGCTCGGCGGAATGGGTGGTCGAAGCGTTTCCCGCCGTCCGCGTGCTGCGGCAGCCGGAAAATCTCGGCTTCGCTCGAGCGACGAACATCGGCATCCAGGCATCGGGCGGCGAGTTTATCGTCTTCTTCAACAACGACGCCCGGGCGGAACCTGACTGGCTGGAACGGTGCGTGAAGGCAATGGGCAATGATGCCGCCATCGCTTCGGCGGCGTGCCGGACGCTCGATGACCACGACCCGGCGCGGATCTATTCTTTGGGCGACGGCTTTCTGCCCAATGGCGACGGCATGAATATCGCGCGCGGCATGCGCTATCGGTCGGACCTGCCGATGCCGCGGTGGGTGTTCGGTCCGTCGGGTTGTACGGCAGTTTACCGGCGCGCCGCGCTGGAGAAAGTGGGCTTGCTCGACGAAGACTACGTTTCCTTTCACGAAGACGTGGACCTCAACTGGCGGCTGCTGCTGGCGGGCTACAAATGCCTTTATGTCCCGGAGGCGGTTGCCTACCATGTGGGTTACGCGACGGGCCGGAAGGTCAACGACCGTATCGCGTTCCTGAGCGGGCGCAACCGTCTGCTGGTACTGTTCAAGAACCTGCCGGGAAGTTTATGGTTGCGGTTTGCGATCCCTCTGGCGCTCCGTCAGGCGCAAATGCTCTGGTGGGCGGTCAAAGGCAACGCGGAGATGCGGGTGCGGTGCCGCGGCGCGCTGGCGTCGCTGCGGTATCTGCCTCGCGAGTGGCGCAAGCGGCGCGCGGCCAACCGGCTGAGGCGGCTCGGCGCGGCGGAAGTGGCGGCGTTCATACAAACTCATGCTGTATTGCAGCGACAATTGAACGCTTTGATAAATCGGGAATGCGAGCATTGAGATTGATAAAGGCTTTCTTCAGCCGATGATAAAGTTTCATTCTTTCTACAGTTTTTGCCGGTATTATGTCCTTCGAGAAGCACGATCTGCCCTTCGGCATTACTTTGCGCTGTCTGGCAAAGTTCCCACGGGCAGTTCCGCAAAATTCGCAATCTTCCGCCATTTGACGGATTTATTGCGCTGTCAGGTCGCAGACCAAAGTTCGCCCTTTTACGCTTTTTATAATTACTGCCAGACGGACCGGGTGGTGCGTCAACATGGCCATCAACCGCGTCGCATTTTGGAACTGGGGCCGGGTTCCAATGTCGGGACATTGTTTTGCTTTGTGGCCGGTGGCGCTGAGCGCGCAGTGGGGGTGGACATTCAGCCGATGGAGCGGCCCCCGGAGTTCTACCGAATCTTGAAGGATTATTTGGCCTGTGTGGAGGCTTCTCAATGGTGGTGGCGTCCTTCTTATCCCTGTGCGTGGGAAGATATTGATTCCCAGACTCTGCAAGAACGGGTGGAGTATTTCGCCCCGGTATCCGCGCACGATCTGCCTTTCACCGAGGGTGAATTCGATCTGGTTTACAGCAATGCGGCGATGGAGCATTTCGACCGGCCCCGGGATGTGGTGCGGCAAATTCACCGCGTGCTGTCTCCCGGCGGTCTTACGATTCACCACATTGACCTCAGTTCGCATGGGTTTGGTGACGGGCATTTGAGCCATCTGCTTTTGGGCCGCGAGGAGTATGACTGCATGGCACAGAAGTATGGTGATGGCCGGGGTATTGACCAACGCCTGCAGGGCAAGTGGAAAGGAGTGGTCTACTTGAACCGTTTACGGGCTCCTGATTGGAAGCAACTCTTTCTTGAAGCGGGTATGAATGTGTTAAGTCTTGATGTGCTTGGCAAGCTGGATCCCGCCACCATCGATCCGCTTAAACTTGCAGAGCCTTTTTGCAATCGCAGCAGGGAAGAACTGGCGCCCGAAATAATCAGGGTGGTGGCTCAGAAACCAAGGTGAGTGAGAAACTTCCGATCACCGGCGGCGCCGTCTTCATCGGCTCGTTTCTCGCGGATAAGCTGGCGATTGACTTCAACGAGGGGATGCGTGAGTTGATCAAATGGTCGCGCCGGGCTAAAGCCATGGACAAGTTCGAGGAAGCGGCGCGCGAATTGACGAAACGCGGGCCGGCCTGAAATCCGCAGTCTTCCCGCGGGGGGGGATCCTATTGAGTGACAAGAGCGGCGGCAGCTTTGCGCAGATCAACTTGCCCAATCGAAACTACCCCGGTGACTGTTTCTTACGGGTGGCCACTTCTGGACCACAGCCGAATCACGCTGCAGTTTCTTCACCCGACGCGACGCCACGATGCCGGTCGTGGCGGTGTGCATCAAGGTCTAGCTCTTGTAAACGGCCAGGACCGTCCCTTCGATTGTGGCGAGCTTGTAGGTCTTGGCAAAGTCAGCCAGAGCTTCCGCCACCCCGTTGTATCCCAACAACCAGCCTGAATTGGAATAATCGTGCCAGACGATCATGCCCTTGGGGGCAAGGAGGCTGAAGGCGAGTTCGGAATCCCTGCGCACCGAAGATTCCAAGTGTTCGCCGTCAACGAAAATGAAATCAAACGGAGGTTCTGCGCGCAAGCGCTCGAGGTCCTGGTGTATGTCGATCAATCGCATGTCAATGCGGCTGGCCAAAGGGCTCTTGCGCAGGTTCTCGTGCGCCGCGGGATTGATATCGTAGGTCACAATAGTGGCGTTTGGATGGTTCAACGCCAGAATGGCGGTGGTCGTGCCCCGGCCGGTTCCGATCTCGAGAATGCGCCGGGGGTGGAGGCTCGCCGCAAGGAAGCACAAGGGAACCACATCGTTGTAAGGCGAATCGCTTTGGGTAAGGTGTAATTGCTGGAGGGTAATTTGAAGGCCCGATTCACGCAGCAGGGAGGATAGCGGAACAACCGGCAGGGTGAGCCGGTGCGGCTTGATCCAGCAGGCGACAATCATCTCGGTCAGCGGGTGTGTCAGGATTTTGCGTTTGATGCCCGTGTTCAGGCGGATATGGCGAAGAAGGTCTCTCATGTTCACAGTTTCTTTACCTCGATCATAAAGCTGCCGGGCCGGAAATAAAGACTCCAATTGATACCCGGCTTCAAGCCATGCGCAAGGCCTTTTCCCCGACAAGCGGACGTCGCAGGCCGACGACTCGGGCAAAAATCATTTTTCAAAACGATAGACACGCCATTCCACCAGCGACAGTTCCCGCATGAACAGCGCACGCTTGTGCGCCGGATTCATGCCGAGATAGTCTGGCAGCTTGAAACCGGCGCCTGCCACGAGGCCAAAAACGGGCGCATCGGGATACGAACTCCAAAGCCGGCGATCATAGCGAAAACACTCCATCAGCTTCAACCGGTCCTTCAGTTGACTCAATGCGGCGGTGTGAAAAGACTCCGGCAGCCACATCGCGGCCGAGCGCGGCGTTTCCGGTTCGCGGACATACACCAGGAAGCAATCGCCGGCTTGTGGTTCGGGCCGCGGAAACTTGTTGTAATTGATTTGGGCTAAATCTTCGCGCCCAAAGAACAGCCGCATATAAATCATCATTTCATCGAACATGAAAACCGACTCCGCCGGCACGTTCATAAACAATTTCGCGTTGGCTGGAGCCGTTTGGGAAACGCTTTGGACAGTTTGAAACGCCGCGCAATCAAAATCGTGGCGAAAGACCAGGTAATTATAGTTTCGAATTGCTGTAATGACCGGCAGGATTGCCAGATTCACAACAATGAGCCCGCGGAGCAGTTTTTTGCCGCGTTGCCGGGCTGAAGCCGATGCTTGCTTGGTTTCGTTGAAAAAGCCCCACAAGGTCAATCCGACGAACATGGCCAAGCCGGGAACCCCGGTACCAAGGTATCTGGCGATGGGGTGTTTCCACGGCAGCATGATGGCGAGCGTTGCGCCAAACCAGCAAAGGCCCGCGAACGACCATCCATCTATCGCCTCCAGAGGTTGGCGCATTCGCAACCGTGTCAGCATTCTCCAGGCGAACAATGCCAGTGCAATGACGGCAAGAAACTGGAAACCATTCCACACGACATCAGCATATTTGAAGGCTGTGGCCAACATGACGAGGGGAGAGGTTGAATAATCGGAGGTGTAGACGCCCCCCGAAATGGATTTGATGCCGGCGATGCCGCGCAAAAGAAACCACGCCGCCACCGTTGCCAGCTGCGCGGCCAGATAAGCGCCCGTCAAAACCCGGTTGCGGCGGGCGAGCAGGTCACCCGCGCCAACCCAACACGCGGCAAACAGCCCCAAACCCAGCCCGGTAAATGCCATGCTGGTTTCTTTTACGAAATAAGCCGGGGCCAGCGTCGCCGCAGCCATGGCGAAGGTCAGCCAGCGCCAACCCGTGCGCTCCGGCGGTTCGTCCAGGGAGCGGACAAAAAACCACATGGAAACCACGGCGAAAACCGTTGGATAATCGAGACGGAACCAATTCTCGACATTGGGCGAGAACAAAGTGAACAGCATGGCGACCAGCCATGCGGCACGGGTGGAATCTACGACCCGGCGGGTGATCGAGAACAAAAGTTGAGCCGTTCCCAACATGACCAGCAAATGGATGAGGTGATATCTCGTGCAGGAAAAACCGCAGAGAAAATACTCGCCAAATCGCAAGAGGCCATAAGCCGGTCGGAAAAGTCCCGATGCGGAAGTATGGAATATGAACTGACCGTGGGCGACGTGCTGGCGCCATTGCACCATTTGGTTCAAGTCATTGCCATCATCAATGGGGGACCAGTGATTATCCCAGATCGCGCCGGCGTAAAAAATGAAGCCAATCAGGACAAGCGACAGCCGAAGCCAGAGCTCGCGATGTTTCATGGCTCCTGGCGGCGCGAAAGAAGCGGAGAGGGGATGGAGCGGAGGCGGGCGGACTCGCGCGGAAAGTCGCGGTGCTTGGTTGCCGTCGCGCGAATGACAGGCGGTGCCTGGTCTTCGGTCAACCAGAGCCTAGAGAGGGCTGTGCCCAGGGCCATTTGCACCCACAAGGTTGCCGTGAAGGACGCGGCAATGGCGTGAATATGGCTCGCAAAGGTGATCAGCATGAGGATCATGATCACGGAACGATGCAATTCATTGCGGCTCGCTTTCAAAAAACGGAAGGTTTGACGGTAGAAGGAAAAGACGACGCCTCCGTATAACAAAAGACCCACCAGTCCCATTTTGGACCACATCACGATATACTGGTCGTGGGGGCCCGTCCGGATGATGGCGTCCGTCAAACCGAAATACCACTCGTAATAACCGCCCCATCCCTGGCCGATCAACACCCAGAAAGGATTGGAGAAAATCTTGTCCATTTCCCATTTGTAGCTGTATAAGCGCCAGTATCCCGTGGGGTCTTCCGTGGGGTGGATAAGTCCTGTAAACCCTCTTTCAAGAGCTGGCACGAGCGTGTGGTGGAAGACCGGGTCCATCAGGAACACGAAACCAAAGAACCCCACAATAACCACCAGCCCCAACGCGAATGCCTTCACAAAATGACGGCGCGTGATCCACAGCAAAAAAGGGAAGGTGGCCAGCATGGCCGCTATGGGAGACCGGACGGTATCGTACAACCCAAGGGCGATGGTCAGCATCAACGCCACTGTTGCCAGCACGCGGTATTGCATCAAGAACAGGATCACCGCTGCCGCTGCCGCTGCCACGAGCACCGCCAGCCAAGTACCTAACTCGCCCAGCAGGCCCCAGGCGAGAGCCATCGCCCCCACCACGACCACGGTAACGATGGCCACGCTAAAAGCCATCGGCGACAGCCCCCGCTGAATGTGGTCGCGACCCAACAGGATGCCGAGGACCACGGCCAACTGGTCGGCATAAAAGTGAAGGGGATGGCCGCCGCCAAAACGCGGTGTGAAACCAAATTGACAAAACCGGCCCCACATGACAATAGCCGTGATCACACAAATCCATTTCAACCATTTCATGACCGATTCCGTTTGCCCCGCCCGGGTGACGTAATGGATCGTCGCAAAGTACATGATGATATAGAGAAAATCGCGGCCTTCGCCGAAGGCCGAATAACCATAGGAAAAGACACCCCGGATCACACAAATCCACGTCCACACGTATAAGGCGATCATCCAACGATCGGTTGTCGTATAGATGTGGGTCTGGCGCATGCAACCCCGGAAAAACTCCAGCACCATGAACGCGCCGATGAACAGATCACCTTTGTAAACCAACGCACTGCCCATGCTCATCATGGTTTCACCGCGGACAAAACTGTCCAGCCAGATCGAAAGTCCCACGAAAAGCATCAGACCCAGATAGGGCCAAGTCAGAACCCCCACGACCGCCAGCAAGCCAAGGCTTGCATACCACGCCGTCTGCCATTGACTCGTGACTTGCGAGGCAAACTGGTAGGAATACACTACCACAACGGCGAAAATCAGCAGATACAAGAACAACCGCGGGTTGTATTCCAACCCCTGGACGACCTGGCCGTAATAATAGGAACGTTGCGACTTCATACTTCGATTGGCTGCTTAGTCCAAAAACCGAGGTTGACCGCTAGCCGGCGTCCTTGCCGACTCAACCCCGATTTTTGCATCGGACTAGTAGCATCGTCGAAAACACGCTCGGATTCAATCGTGGAATTCGACGGGCTTGGATAAATTTCCCGCCGGGCGGCATCCTCCATGCCGCGGGCAGCATGCAGATCACGCCGAGACAGTCGCGATACCATGAAGCGTCTCTTGCTCACCTGTCACGGCGACGCGCGGCGTAGAAATTTTCAGAGAGAAATGTCATCCTCGACTTGGTCGGTATAATCGGCAGGCGGAGCCGTCTTGTGCTGGTCCATCCAGGACGGAAGCTCCTGCGCGTCATGGATGTCTCCGCACAGAATGGCGAGTAAAAGGTCGTGGGTGATGATCGTGCAGAAGGGGCTGGAATACACCTGGCTGGCAGAGGCGCCGACGGGTTTCAGGATGAAAGGAATACGATGGTCCAGCTTCCCATCGAGCCGGCGGGCTTCCCGCCACCAATGATCGGCGCTGATCAACACCCATGTGTTGCTCCAGACACCAGATGCTTCCATCGCCCGCCGCAATTCGCCCAGGGTTCGGTCGGCCAGCGCAAGGTTGTCGAGATAACCGGTGGCCTGCCGGGTTCCGCAAAGGGTCAACTGGCCGGTGTCCCGGCGATAGATGGCCGGCGCGTGGGGCGGGAACAGGTGCAACAACACCAAGCCGTATCGGGGATCAGCGACCAGTGGCCGGGAACTCTCAAGACCGAAACGGTAGAGGTCCACGAAATCGGTGAGAAAAATCGGGAACATGGAGCGGATTTGCAAACTCATGCTGCCCCAGAACGTCGGCGCGCGCGTCCTGGAAAAGGACGGGTTTGGATACCAGTCGGAGTAGTTTAACGCGGCGCCAAGAATCCGCGAATACGGGTGATGCCAGCCCACCAAGGCGGTGTTGAACCCCAACTCGCGCGCGCGAGAAAATACATTCGGCAACCGGCTCCAGCCGATTTCCTGGCCGTTGGCTAAACTGAGGATCAATTCGTCGCGGCCAGCGGTTCGAGTGTCATCCACAAGCCGGCCCGTGATCAACGCCGGCATGGATATTCGAGTGCAGAAGCTGGGCGGATAAGCATTGATCGCCGCAAACGATTCCCGTCGGAGTCGGTCCAGTTCCGGCAACTGCAACCCCGGCGGACGCTGTCGGAAAGCCACGCGCTGGTCCATTTCGTCGAAGATAATCCAGACCACCCGCCGTGGCGGAACCGGCTTGAACATGGGCGGCGCGGACGGCAATGCCTCAACGAGCGGCGCCCGCTCCACGGACAGGAACATCAAACCAGCTTTGGTCAAAGTGACCACGGCTAATGGGAAACAGAAAGCCACGATGATTTTGGCCAGACGCGCCGTCAGCCGGTGCCAGCGCAAAACCGCCGCGAACGCGACGGCAATGACGATGTAGATCATCCACGGGTGCTTCAGAAGGGGCAGGAGCCGGAGCAAATAAGACCGGTGAACCATATGCAACCGCAGAAATTCGAACGGAACCAGCAGCGTGGCGCACAAGGCGATATCGCCGACGAAATGCACCCGCCAGTCGGAAGAACGCCGCACCAAGAGAGCGCCACACCAGAAAAGAAGCGCGAACAACGCGATGTTTGCCGTCAGCGCGATCAGATGCGACGCCGTTATGGCATGCTTGAAATAATAGCCGGGTGTGGCGTCATCCAGCAAACAATGCCACGCGTTGCCGAAGCAGAGGTTGGCGAGGGAAAGGGCCACCAAGGCATCCTTGATCTTATCGCGCACCGGGTGCGTTTGCGCATCGAGCACGCGCACGGCGCGGGATCGCCATCGCCTCTTGGGGATATCGCTCAACGGACCGCGCCTTTCTTGCGAAGCAGGTAAAGCCAGCGGTGCGTACCGATCAAATGCGCCGTCCGCACGACATCAAAGTGCGGCTGGCAGGCTGCCTCGAACGCGGCGTGGCTCAGGTCCGCGTGGAGATGGCCCCGCCCGCGCGCCAGCCGGCGAAACATCGCGTCCTCCGGCATGACAAACTCCACGACCGCCAGATCGGTCGTCAGATGCGCGGTGAGATTTATGATTTCCTCCAGTGGAATCCGCTCCGTCACCAGGAGGTGATGGAGCGCCGCCAGCATGAAAACGCAATCAAATGCGCCGGTGGCGCGCGCCAGAAACGCCGGGCATTCGCGGTTGCGCCACCCCAACGCCGCACTGGGCCGCGCCAAGTCCACGACCAGCGGCAGGATGTTCAGTTTGCTGTCCCGCGCCCGCCGCCAGACCGCGCCCACGCACGACGGGTCATAATCCATCGCCACCACTTCCGCACCAGCCTCCGCGGCCATCGCGCTGAAGTGGCCGGTGTTGGCGCCGATGTCCAGCACGCGCTTGGGCTTGAACTCGCCGAGCACGCCGAGCACGAATTCCTCTTTGGCGGCGAATGACTCCCCGTCATAGCTGTGCGTAGCCATGTAGTTCGACCACGCGGAGCCCTCGCGCGCTTTGGGATTGAGCGATTCCAGCGTCCGCCGCAACCGCTTCAGCAGCGACTCCACGATGAACCGCGCCTTCTCCGGATCGTCCAGTGCGCGGCTTTGATACATCGCGTCGCTCTGCCGCTCCGCCCTCCCCGACAGCCACGTCGGCAGACTCACCAACGACAACACTGGCGGCAACAGTTTCTCCAGCGGCCCGCACATGCGATAGACCTCCTGCGGCCCCAAACCGTCCCGGTGCGTCGTGAACAGGTCGGCCAGCCGGACGCCCCGGCGCCGGTTCACCAGCAGCGGCAGCAAGAACGTGCGCACAAACTGCGCATAGGGCAGCCACACCGGATCGCCCGCGGTCCGCCGCTCGAACGACAGCACATCCACGAACACCGGCTGGCAGCCTCGAAACAAAATGTTGTAAGGCGTGGCGTCTTTCAGGCCGAAACTTTCCGCCATCGCCGCCTCCGCCAAGTCGAGTGTCAGCCGGCCCGCTTCAAACAACATCTCCGGCGTCCACTCGTAGGGATAGCTGGGAAACCACAGGCGCTCATGTTCAAACACCCGGCCCGTCGCCATGCGCGCGGCCATTGCCGGCGGAACTTTCTCCCGCCAGCGGGCTAGGCCGGCTTCGTCCGGTTTGCAGGTGGCAATCAACCGGCCGGCGGCGACAGATTTCCGGGCGCAATCGGATTCAAGAAACGCCTCCAAATCCGCCACGCTCTCCGCCGCGACAAAGCGCAGGATTCTGTCTTCCAGCACACAACAAAATCCCGCGGGATCACGGAAGGAACTGGTGGGGTTTGCTGTCACTGGCTGCCGACGACCTTTTTGGGGGAATTGAAAGCGAAACACGTCATGACCGGCCGCGGCGCAGGAGCTTTCGCGCCATTTTCTTCAAAAAATCCCGGCTCTTCTTCAGATAAAAAACCAAACCGACAACTGCCGCCACCAGCAATTGCCAAGCCAGCAATCCAGAACCAGGATCCACATATCCGACGACTCTAATGGCCGCAATCAATGTTCTTTCATCATTCCCACGCGTCGTCTGGAAAGATGCTCGCATCCACTGACATCATCAATAACCTAAAAGTATCATTAAAAAAATACACCCTCACGCAGGGCCCGTTTATGCAACAATCAACCCTTGGGGTGCTTTCGCGAACAACACTCTGACGACGAAAAAATTACATTTATTCGGGACGATTTCTGACCGCAGAGTCCATCTCGCCAGGTTTCTCACGGTTCTGCAACGCAGGGACCGTTCACAAACGGGCTTTGTCCGCCAAAACGGTCTGGTAGATGGCCACGGTTTGTTTGGCGACCTCGGCCGGGTGCCAGTGATGGCGGGCCTTGTCGCGAGCGGCCGTGCCGAAACGCGCGCGTCGCGCATCGTCCGCGAGCAGCGGCTCGATCGCTTGAGCGAGCGCGTTGGGATCGGCGGGCGGCGTCAGCAAACCCGTAACCCCCTCGTCCACCAGTTGGGGCAACGCGGCGACACGGCTGGCCACAACGGGGCGGCCCACAGCCATCGCTTCAGCGGCCACGTTGCAGAACATCTCCTCCAACGACGGCACCACGATCACACTGGCGCGCGCCATTTCCCGGGCCACGTTCTCCGGCCGTAGAAAACCGAGGAACTCCACGGCGTCGGTCAAGCCGTTCACCTCGACCTGTTGCTTGACGGCAGAGAAACAAGCTTCGGCGCCCCGTCCGGGAACACCGCCGATGGCAAGCTTCACCGCCGGCCGGCGCTCGCGCACGCGGGTCACGGCGTCCACGAGATACTCCAGCCCTTTGCGCTTCTCGATGACGCCGACGAAAAACAGCCGGTCGGTTTCCGGCTCGCCGATGGTTTGGAAAAACACCGGGGCCACCGCGTTCGGCACTTCGTAGATTTGCGCGTGGGGCGCCACGGGCCGCAACCCTTCGGTTCCGTAGGCGCTCATGCCAATGAGGTGACGCGCGCGGCGGATGCACCACCGCTCGACCGCCAGCGTGATCCGCCCGCGTGAGAACCTGGGAGGCGGCAATGTCTCCGCAATCTTGAACTGCAAACATTGCATCGTCATCACGCACGGGTGGCCCGACGTCAGTCCTGCCAAACCGTAACAGTCCTCCGTGCCGAAGGCGTGCACGATATCGGGCGCAATGGCATCCAAAGCGCGCTTCAAGCGCCGCCGGTCGAATTGAAACAACGTCGCGGCCCGGAGCCGCCTCGGGCAACGTACGAAATGAAGCGTGACACCGTCCTTCTTGACAGCCATGTCGCGGTCTATTTCGTCGGTTTGCGTCACTACGTGCACTTCATGGCCGCCCAACTCAGCCAGCCCGCGCACGAGGTTCATCACCCAACTGGTGGGATGCCGTTGCGGGTCGGGCCGGTAGCCCGGCTGCCCCTCGAGCGCCCACGTCGCATAATGGGCCAAAATGGCGATTCTCATGACTGGCTGCTCCGGCATGCGGCTTCTCCGCCGTTCTGAACCGGCCGCTCCGCCATCCGGGCGCGGTAGCGGGCGATTCTCTCGCGGTCCATGCGCCCGGCGCGAAGCGTTTGCGGCAGCGCCACAATGTTCCAACCGATGGCTGCCAACGCGAGCACGGCGTTGACCGGCAGGCTGGCCGGCCGGTAGCGTCGCAACGTATAGTCACCTTCCCAATTCAGCCGCAGCCACGGATTGCAGGCGCGATTGAGCACCGTGACTACAGCCCGCAGTCCCGCAGCCATGCCCCGTTGTTTCACGCTGAACCGCAGCAGGCTGCGCATTTGAAAATAGGCCCGCCGCAAACCAAGCCGACTTGTCGAAGCCTCGCCCAGATGCCACACCGGCACGTTCAATTCCGCCAAGCGCCAACCGGCACCGAGCGCCCGGGCCTCAAGGTCCAACTCGTCGAAATAAAATTCGTACCCCTCATCAAACAACCCGACTCCCCGAAACAGCTCGCTGTCGCAAAACATGGCGCAGCCCATGATATTCTCCGTTTCGTGCCAGTCCGGCGGGGGCGATTGGCGGCAGGCGTTTTCAAACGCCTGCCGCGTGCGCTCTTCCTCGAACAGCCGGAAGCCAACGATGCCGTGCGCCGGATACGCGCCGGCAAATTCCACCGCGCGGCGGATCCAGTTCGGATGCGGCTCGATGTCGTTGTTGGCCAGCACGACGTAACGGTGCCCTTTCTCCAGCGCGTGACGGATGCCGACGTTGTTGCCGCCGGCCCAGGCCAGATTCCTGGGCGACCGCAGCAAGGTGATTTGCGGCCAGCGCGCCTGCAGCCAGCCGCACGAGTCATCCGTCGAGGCGTTGTCCACCACGACGACCTCCAGCGGCTGGTAGTCGGTCTTGACCAGAGACGGCAAGAACCGCTCCAGCAACGCGCGGCCGTTGTAATTGAGAACGACCAGACAGACGGAGGGCGGACTCGCGGCGGATCGAGGTTCCAGATTGGCTGGGCGTGTCATTCAAATGACAACTCTAAGGGCGGTCGAGATACGGAGCAAGTGCAGAGAGGCAAGATGCATGATGCGACGGCCTCCAACCCATGGTCATCCAGCCGATGCCACCGGCGGTGTTCCCGCGTGAGCCAGACAAACGATTACCAGCGCCGGCGGTTGATTTGCGCCGCGGACCGTTCCCACCTATATCCTCCACAAGAGAACCGGGACATCAGTGTTCGCGCAGCTTTGCCTGCAAATCGGGCGAAACATAAACATAGGCGCCACGGCCTTTGCTGTTTGCCCATTGCGCCACCGGAGTGCCCAATTCATGATTGGGTGACGCTTCACGCCACAAAACCACACCACCCGTTTTCGCAAACTCGGCAGCGATGCTCTGCACGCCGAATATCGTAAGCCCTCGCACAAAGCGAATGTCATAACGCGGCGCCAACACGTTGGGCCGTCCCCCTAATAAAAACCAGCCGCGTCGGTTGCCGCGCTCGGAAATCATTCCCCCTTCCGAAAATGCCCTCACGGGATCGCCAGGGGGCAAGCCGGATTTCCGCAGCCCGTATTGTAATTTCAGGTCCCATGCCTCGTGACTGGCCACCTCGTTCCACAAATAATCAGCAGCCTCCGCTGTAGGCAATGGATCGCGCAACGCGCTGTTTATAGACATATAAAGCCTGGTGCCTGCGGGGACGTGGCGCTCAATCCATTCTGTGGATCCATCCGGAACATAGGAGAACCGGTTTTCAGCAATCAATCGAATCGTTTGCACCAGAGGCAGCAGCAAACACACTGCGACCCCTACCGCTGCGACGCGCACACTTTGCCGGCATAAGAAACGAAGACTATAACCCGCTGCCACGAACAACACCACGATGGCCGCAGTTTGATGGCGCAAATAGGGCGCGCCCCCCTTGAACATGCTCACCAACAATATCAACACATAGCCGGCCAGGAGGAAGTACTGTAAGCGCTCGCCACGCCGAGCCATGCATAGGCCTGCCACCCACAACAGAACCACCGGAATCAAACCCTGATTCCAGAGCGTTTCCAGCCACGTTGAGGCCATGGTCGGCCCCATGAACCGCACCATCAACACCGTGCGCACATTCTCGATTAGACTGGTCGCCAGCCATGGCGCCACCACCAGCGCCACCACCAGCGCCGCCAAACTTACCCGTGCCAACGCCATGAGCGACCGACCGGTCCCCAACCGCACCCAAAACATCCACCACACCAACGGCAGCAGAGTCAACGACTCCAACCGGGAACTGATGGCCAGTCCCAAGAACAACGCCGTCCAAAAACAGCAACGGTTTTTGTCCTGCATTGCAGCAGCACATAGTGCCAGCATCCCAAACGACCAGCCAAACGCGTAAGGCCGGGCCGATCCCGCCAACTCCACGAACAATGGCAACACGGCCATCAATCCTCCCACCAAAACACCTCCGGCCAACCCCGACTGACGAAGGCCCAACACAAACCCACCGACCACGGCTGCCGTGGAGGCGATTAGCAACATGCCCAGTATAAACCAACGCAGGCTGCTCAAGTCCCGGTAGGTGTCGAACAAAGCATGGTTGATCGCAACGTAAGGCCGCAGGATCAGTGGCACGCGCCATTCTTCCGTGGAAGGCACCAGCAAATATCTTGCGGAAAGACTCGCACCCCATATCCAGCTCATCCATATCAAGGGCCCGGCCGGCGCCACCTTATAGCCCGGCGTCAGCCCCTCCAACAATTGCAATCCTCCTTGCAGATAACCGGCTTCATCTATGTCCCGCACTTCGTAGCGATGCGGAAAGTTCCATAATTGGAGCCCCATAGAGGTGACAACCAACAAGCACAAGGCAATTATCATAACCCGTCGATTGGTCGGGCCGGCTGTCAGTGATTTTGAATCCGGGTCAACAACAAACATTTGTCCATCCTCAGATGTCTTATTTCACTTCTGACAACATCCTGTATCTTTCCACGACCAACTCTTAACGCTTGCGCTGTTCATCTCCGCGAACGCAGGCCAACAACTGAACGGCCAAAGGCAAAACGAAGATAAAACTCAACTCACAATCATGAGCTGACTCACACCGTCCCGGCATCTCAATTCTCCTCCAAATACTCATCTTCTTCGTTCACGGACCAGGGATCATTCGCCTCGCCTAACAGATTACGAGCCGCCAGCAAGCCGGACAACAATGCGTGATCTTGGTTGTTATATTTATACATCCCGCCGCGGCCGATCATGTTCACATTAGTCAATTTGCGGACGTAGTCACGAACGATGTCGAAACTGGGATTATAGCCGACATAGTAGGTGGGGTAGGCATTCTTCTCCCGCACCACGAAGCCGCCCGCCACACTGCCCTGTTGTATTAGTCCCATCCGGTGCAATTCATCAGTCGCCAGTTGGATCAGGTCTTTGTCCGCCATTTTCCAAATGGGGTCGATGCGGAAACAGAAATATTCGGCTGCCAGCCCATGTGCGTTCTTGGCCGGCACCATCTCCTTGCTGAAGTTTGCGTAGTTGGTCAGCCGCGCCATCTGCATTTCCGGCGCATGAACATAAATCCAGTTGTCCGGAAACGGGTTGTTGCCAAAGTGAAGCAGATTGACGGTAATGTGGTCACGATACCGAAGTCGTGCCGCCGCCTCCCGCACTTCTTGCGGCGCCGGCGGTGTGAGCTTCTCCACAAACTCCGTTATCGGCAAACTCGATAAAACATGGTCGCCAGCCTCCACGGTAAACGTCCGCTGATCCGAACACCGGAGCGCCGTCAGCCGCATTCCGTCGCGTTCGATCTGTTCCACCGTTGTATTCAGACATATCTTGCCGCCGCCCGCGCAGATAAGCTCGGCCATTTTCTCGTAGAGCATTCCAGCGCCTCGGCGCGGATAGAGAAAGTGATCCGCCAGGGTTCGGATGTTGCCGCGGTTGCCGATGAACGCGGCTCTCACCACTTTCCAGAGATTCAATCCGCGGATGCGCTGCGCGGCCCACTCGGCGCCAATCTGAGAGCAGGGGATGCCCCACACTTTTTCAGTATAGGTCTTAAAGAAAGTCTCATACAGCCGGCGGCCAAAATGAAACGTAATCCATTCCTCGAAAGACTCGGCTTCGCGGTTGCGATAAAACAACCTGGCGAAAACATAGCTGCAAAATGCCGCCAGGGAACGCCAAACTCCAAGGCCTATCAAAGCGTTTGTCGCTTTGAGCGGATAATAAAAGAAACGTTTTTGGCAGTAAATGCGCGTCAAGCGCGGCACTTCAAGCAAATCCGTGCCCAGCACATCGCGCCACACCTGGTTGATAGTGTTGTTCTTTGTAAAAAATCGATGCGGGCCCACATCGAAACGAAATCCTTCAAATTGGTGTGTTCGGGCCAATCCACCCACGATCTCGTTTTGGTCCAGTATCGTGCAGCGCACTTGGCGCCGGGTCAGTTCGTGACCGGCCCCAAGTCCAGCGGGACCCGCACCCAAAATAAAAACATGAAACAGCCTCTCTGCTTTCTTGTTGGTTGTTGCTGTCATCTGTAAAGGATTAGGTTCGTCCATCACGCCCGACTCTATAAAACAACTCGATTGCCAAACGCCAGCGCAAAGCACACCAAGACTCAACGTGGCAGTGGGCGACCAAGCTGATTTGCTCTGTCCAACATGAGCACAACGCCCGCGCCGGGCGGCAACTCCAGCGGAAACGTCGTGGAAACCTCCGTCGTCTCGCGCGGCAGCGGACTGGCGCCGCCATCGACGCTGAGGTTCAACACGCGGCCGAAGTGGTCGTTGGCAATGACCACCGTTTTCACCGGCGCGTAAGGTGAGAGATTGATCGCGACGGCGAAGGACGTCCGCGGGTTCTCCGTTGGCCGCCAGTCGAGGTAAAGGTTGCGCTCCGGCGACTCAATCTCGCGCTTGACGCGGTCGTGAAGTTTCCATGGCCAGTAGTCGCGAAGTTGTTTCACGTCGTCGAACGGCGCCAACGACACGACGATCTCGCCGCGGCCATATTTCGTCCGGATCGCCAGCGGTTCGCCCGCGTCGTCGGAGGCCATGACAACGCAACCCGATTTCAACCGCGACGCATCCACGTGCCACACCGCGGGAGGGGCATCCGGCCTGTCCGCCATGGGAATGGAGATGCCCCTTGTTTCCCCTCCCTTACCCTGCCGCGCTTCATCCACGCCGAATACCTCCCACATCAGCCGCGCCAGCCGCCGGCCCCAGGGATCGAACAATCCCGGCAGTTCCGAACAGAGCAGCGTGCCGCCGTTCTCCACCCATGACAGCAGCGCGTCCTGCAACCCGCCCGGCAAATGCGTCGCGCCGCCGAGCGCCAGCACGTTGTAATCGCCGAGCGCCTTGGGATAATCGCGGATCATCTCCTCGCAGATCACTGCCGGCTGCCAGCCGCCGCCCCAAAAGTTCTCGAAGAACCAGCTCTCCTGCCGTTCCGCCGCCGCGTTCATCAGCCGCGACGAAGCGGAACAGACCACGCCGAGCTTCGGGCCGGCGGGCCGCGTCACCGCGAACACCGGCCACAACCGCTTGATCTGGCGCGCCGTCTCTTCCAACACCGGCGTCGCCTCCGGCACGCTGACGCCGTCCTTGCCGGCGGCCAGTTGCAGCCAGAGATTGCGCGTCGCGACGTTGTCGAGCCAGCGCGCGGCCGGCCCGTGCAGCCAGCGGCCTTCCGGCGCGCTCCAGTCAAACGAATCCGCCCAGAGCCGCCGGTTGATTTGTTTTGCGAGCGTTGAAGCCAGCGCCCGCGTCTCGCCGCCACCGGGAAATTCGCGCGAGTCGCCGCCGCCATCGGTCAGCGAGTAATGCGAGCAGCCGGCCGTGCGCTGAATGGAATAGTAATCGAGCGGCCGTGCGCGCCACGCTTCGCCGGCCAGCCGGTCCAGCCGCAGCAGCAGATAGGCGCGCGGCGCGCCGCGGCGGGCCGCCTGCATCGTCTCGTGCAGCGTCCGTGTAACCGACTCCTGCCAGAACGTGACGGCGTCGCGCCACGTGGCGGTTTGCCCGGCGTCGGGCCAGACAACGTCGTCGAATTGTTTCAACTTCGCGTTCCACCGGCCATTCAGGTCGCCGACGGTGGCATAGGTGTTCGTCAGCCAACCGTGAAATGCTGTCAGCTTCAGCAATGAGACGCTGGCGACCGGCGGCACCGACACGGAGAACGCAATACCGACCAGGTTCGTCTGGCTCTTCAGCGCCGCGGCTTGCGATTCGATGCCGCGTGTGAAGTTGGTGCGCGCCCGGGAATCGAACAACACGTCGTCGCCCAGCGGCAACGTGAGCCGCGCGAACAGGTTGGTGCCGACGGCGATGCGGAACCTGGGAACGATCAGATTTTGCGGAAAAAACTGGCCGAAGCTGACGCGAAGTTCCGGCGGCGGCGGCAGAACCGGGCGCGCCGCGGTTTCGGCGGGCGTCGCCGCGGACGGCGCGCCCGTCAGGAGCTGGACATCGGCGAGATAGAACCGCGCTTGGCGCGCGTCGCCGCCGTCAACCCCGCGAGGCTGGTCGAGGCCGATGGCCAGTGACTGAAGCTGCGAGAGGTCGAGCGGGCCGGCTTTGGAAAGATCCAGGTCGAATTCGTTCCACCCCGGCGCGCCGAACGGGAGCGGTTGCGCGGCGACGAAGCGATGACCGGCCCGGTCGGTGAGCGCCAGGTCGAGCGGCGTCTCGAACGCTTCCTCGGCGACCGTGCACAGACGCAGCGTGGCGAAGCCGGTCCAGTTGGTGCGCGTCAGCGCCAGGGTCGCCCAGCGCGGGCCGTCGCCGCTCAACGGCAGCGTCATGCGCAACGCGATGGCGGATTTGCCGCCAACGGAAACGAACGCCGCGCCGCCGACGCGCACGCGGCCGGTGCCGCTCCAATTCTGCGCCTTCGCGGCTTCGTCGAGAACGACTGTTTGCGCGGAGGCGGAGAAAGCGACGAGGAAAAGCCACAGGTGAACACGGATAAACACGGATAACAATGACTTGGCTGAACGACGCGGAAGCGGGCGGCCAGTTACGATCCGATTCGGATGTGACTTCAGACGAGCCCAAAACGATCCGTGTCCGTCCGTGTTCATCCGTGGCTTCGATCCGCCGGCGCGCGCCTACGAAACGTTCAGTTCCTTCTTGATGCCGAATTTTTCCATGCGCTTGCGCAGCGTGGCGCGGGTAATGCCGAGGAGCTTGGCGGCCTGGACCTGATTGCCGTCGGTTTCCGTCAGCGCGCGGCGGATGAGTTCGCGCTCGACCCACGGGATGACTTTGAGTTGCGATTGCCGGCGCGCGTTCTCGAACAGGACGCGGGCCGCTTCATGGATGGCGGATTCCGGCGTCGCGGCGGCAGGCGCTGACGAAGCGCCGGCGGCGGGCTCGGCGGCCGGCGTCGCGGCGGGCTGCAGCACTTCGGCGGGCAGATCAGTGGGCAGGACGTAATCGCCCTTGGCCATGATCGCCGCGCGATGGACGACGTTTTCGAGTTCGCGAACGTTGCCGGGCCACGTGTGATTCTCCAGCGCGCGCAGCGTGTCGGGCGCGACGCCACGGATGCGGCTCTTGCCGGCTTTGCGGAGCCGCTGGAGGAAATAATCCGCCAGCACCGGGATGTCTTCGTGGCGCTCGCGCAACGGCGGCAAGTGAACGCGCACGACGTTGAGCCGGTAGTAGAGGTCTTCGCGGAATTGTTTCGCGGCGACGAGCTGCTCCAGCGGTTTGTTGGTGGCGGCGATGACGCGCACGTCGGCCTGCAACGTCTGCGAGCCGCCGACCCGCTGGAACTCGCCGTTTTGCAGCAGGCGCAGGATTTTGCTTTGTGTCAGCAGCGGCATGTCGCCGATCTCGTCGAGGAAGAGCGTGCCGCCGTCGCATTGCTCGAACTTGCCGATGCGTTGTTGGGTGGCGCCGGTGAATGCGCCGCGCTCGTGGCCGAAAAGCTCGCTCTCCAGGAGTTGCTCCGGGATGGCGGCGCAGTTGATGGCCATGAAAACCTTCCCGGCGCGCGGGCTGTGATGGTAGATGGCGCGGGCCACGAGTTCCTTGCCGGTGCCGCTCTCGCCGGTGAGCAGCACGGTGGCGTCGCTGTGCGCGACCTGGCCGATGCGTTTGAAGACGGTTTGCATTGCCTCGGAGCGGCCGACGATGCCTTCCGTGTGGTCCTCGGACCGGAGCAAGGGTTCGTAGGAAACCACCTGCCGCATGTCGCGCGCGGCTTTGAGCGCGGAGTCAATCAGCGCCTTCACCTTCGGCACGTCGAACGGCTTGAGGATGTAGTCGAACGCGCCGCGTTTCATCGCCTCGATCGCCGTCTGCGACGTGCCGTAGGCGGTCATGAGAATGACCATCGCCTTGGGATCAATCTGGCGGATTTGCGTAAGGCCGTCGAGGCCGCTCTCGCCGCCGAGGCGGATGTCGCAGACCGTCACGTCGGGCTTCTCCCGGCGGAAGGTTTCGATGCCTTCGGCCAGCGTGGCGGCGGTGAGCACCTGTCGCTCCGGCGTTCCAAGGCTTCGCTGGAACGAGTAGAGCATGTCTTGCGCGTCGTCTATGACCAGTATTTTTTCCATGACCGGGTTGCGTTCGTGCCTTATGGTGAAGCGGCTTTCAGCCGCCCATCGGGGCGGTTGAAATCTAAGAGTCGCGCGAACCGAAGTAAAACGAATTTATGGAAGCAGCTAATTGATGAAATGGTCGCTGACCATCGCCAAAGTGTTCGGCATCCGGATACGGGTGCACTTCACGTTTTTGCTGTTGCTGCTCTTGGTGGAAGGCGAATGGTCGGAGGCGGGCTGGGTCGCGGCGGCGTGGAGCGCCATATTTATCGTGGCCACTTTTACCTGCGTGGCACTGCACGAACTGGGCCACAGCTTGGTGGCGCAACGGTTCGGCGTGAAGGTAAGTTCCATCACGTTGTTGCCCATCGGCGGCGTGGCGGCCTTGCGCTCGATCCCGCAGAAGCCGGCGCACGAGATCGCCATCACTGTGGCCGGCCCCTTGGTGAACGTCGTGATTTTCGCCGTTCTTTACGCGGTCGCGGTTTGGGTGCCGTTTAAGGTGCCGTATTATCCCGGATTGATGTTGACGCCCGGCCTGCCGACGAGTTGGGCGGAACTGATCGGCGTTATGTTGTTGGTCAACAAATTGATGATCGCGTTCAACCTAATCCCCGCCTACCCGATGGACGGCGGCCGCCTGTTCCGCGCGTCGCTGGCGTGCTGGCTGCCGTATCCGAGGGCGACGGCCATTGCGGCGACCCTGGGAAGGACGATCTCGATTGGATTCGTGGTGTATGGTTTGTATCAAGGCCTGATTCTTCTCTGCGTCATCGGTGTGATCATTTTCTTTGCCGCCGGCGCGGAGGAAAAAACGGTGCGGGTGCACAGCGCGTTGCAGGACGTGGGCGTCGGAACCATCATGACGCCGGTGTTTGTCACCGTCGGACCGGACGACGCGGCGAGCGACTGCAAGCCGTGGATTTTCCAACGCGGCCAGGACGATTTCCCGGTGATGGCGGACGGCTACCTCGTCGGCCTGTTGACGCGCGAAGCAGTGTTGGAGGCGGCGCGGCAGGCGGGCGGCGCGGCGCGCGCGGCGGATTTGATGACGAAAGATTTCCCCTGCACGCGGCCGGACGCGCCGGTGTCGGCGGTGCATGACGCGATGCTCGCCGCCGGGCAGCGCACGGTTCCGGTGATGGAAGACGGCCGGCTTGTCGGGCTGCTGACGCTCGACAACATCAGCCGGTATTTTACCGTCCATCCAGCGGGAGTCGGAAAGACGCGCACAGGCACCGCCGCGTAGGCTGCCGCGCGGACTTGACTTTGCGGCGGCTTGCCGCAACGCTCCGCCCATTCCTATGAAACGAATCGGCGTTTATACCAGCGGGGGCGATGCGCCGGGCATGAATGCCTGCATCCGCGCCATCGTCCGCACAGCCATCACCCGCGGTCTCGAAGTCACCGGCATCGAGCATGGTTACGCCGGGATGATCGCGGGATCGTTCCTCCCGATGAACCTGCGCTCGGTCTCGAACATCATCCAGCGCGGCGGCACGATCCTGAAAAGCTCGCGTTGCCCGGAGTTCATGACGCGGGAGGGCAAGGCGAAGGCGGCGGCGAACCTGCGCGCGGCGGGCGTGGACGGCGTCATCGGCATCGGCGGCAACGGCACCTCCGAGGGCGCGCACAACCTCTGGCTCCAGGAGCGCCTGCCGGTCCTCATCTGCGCCTCGACGATTGACAACGATCTCTATGGCTCCGACTACACGATTGGGTTCGACACGGCGACGAACACGGCGTTGGAGGCGATTGACCGACTGCGCGACACGGCGGCGTCGCACGACCGCACGTCGTTCGTGGAGGTGATGGGCCGCAACAACGGTTACCTCGCGCTCTACGCGGGACTGGCCGGCGGCGCGGAGGAAATCATCATTCCCGAAGTGCCCACGGACGTGCCGGCGCTTTGCGAGCGGCTGGCCGGGATGCGCGCGCGCGGCAAGACCAGCAGCATCGTCGTGATGGCCGAGGGGCAGGTGTCCGGCGGCATTTTCCCACTGGCGGAGGAGGTCCGCAAGCGCACCGGCCTCGATGTGCGTGTGACGGTGTTGGGCCACACGCAACGCGGCGGGTCGCCGGTCGCGCGCGACCGCGTCATGGCCAGCCGCATGGGATGGGCGGCGGTGGAGGCGATGCAGGCGGGCGAAACGGACAAACTGGTCGGCATCATCAACGGCCAGCCTCACCTGACGCCCCTCGAAGAAGCCTACACGAAGAAAAAGCCGATTGATCAGAAGTTGATGGACCTCGCCTACATCCTGGCGAGGTGATGAAAAAAAATCCCCCGGTTTGCCGGTAAAGACCGGGGCTTCAAACAATGAAACCTTTTGTGCTGCTCGCCATTCTGCCGTCGCTGCTGCTGGCCGCCGAACTGCCCGAACCGGTCGTGCCCGCGGGCGTCGGCATCAACATCCACTTCACGCGCGGCCGCGAGGCCGACCTCGACCTCATCGCGGCGGCGGGGTTCAAGTTCATCCGCATGGACTTTGGCTGGGCCGGCATCGAGCGCAAGAAAGGCGAATACGACTGGTCCGCTTACGACGAGTTGACGGCGAATCTGGAGAAACGCGGCCTGCGTGCGATCTATATCTTTGATTACTCCAACGCGCTCTATGAGGAGACGTTTACCGCCACCGACCGGCACACGAAGCGCGAGCAGAAGGAAGTGGCCTCGCCACAGCATCCGGAGAGCGTTGCGGCGTTCGCGCGCTGGGCCGGCGTGGCGGCGAAACATTTTCGCGGGCGTCACATTGTCTGGGAAATCTGGAACGAGCCAAACATCAGTTTCTGGAAACCGAAGCCGGACGTGACGCAATACACCGCCCTGGCGCTGGCGACGTGCCGCGCCGTGCGCGGTGCCGATCCGCAGGCGACGATCATCGCGCCGGGGTCGTCGGAGTTTCCGTGGACGTTCTTCGAGCCGCTGTTCGCGTCGGGCATCCTGAGGTATCTCGACGCGGTCAGCGTGCATCCGTATCGGCCCTACAGCCAGCCGCCGGAGAGCGCCGCCGCCGATTATCAGCGGCTGCGCGGCCTCATCGCAAAATACGCGCCCGCCGGCAAACGGGACCTGCCGGTCATCAGCGGCGAATGGGGCTACGCCAGCCACGACAAGGGCGTCCCGCTGGACACGCAGGCGGCGTTCATCGCCCGCCAGCAACTCGCCAACCTCCTCAACGGCGTGCCGCTCTCGATCTGGTATGACTGGAAAAACGACGGCACCGATCCCGGCTACAACGAGCACAACTTCGGCGTCGTGGATCACCAGTTGAAACCGAAGCCCAGCTACGTCGCCGCGCAGACGATGACGCGCGAACTGGCCGGCTACCGCGTTGCGCGGCGGCTCTGCCCGTCCGGCGCGACGGACGACGACTTCATCCTGCTCTGCGAGAACGCCGCGGGCGACCACAAGCTCGCGGCATGGACACTCGGCGAACCGCACGCCGTCGCGCTCGACCTCGAACTGGCGGGCGCGGATCACGTCACAGCGGTGAACGGCGACGGCGGCGGCTATACACCGCGATTCGGCGGCAACCAACTCACGCTCGATCTCGGACCGTTGCCGAAATACATCACGCTGCGCCAACGCACGGTCGCGCTCACGATGGCGGCGGCGTGGTCGGCGGCGGCAAAGTCCGGCGTGCTCGTCACGGCCGGAAAGGCCGGCGGTGTGCAGGTGCGCGTGACGCTGCGCAATCCCTATCCCGAACCGTTGCGCGTGGCGCTGGCCGTGGAGGGACCGGACGGTGCGTGGCCCAAGCCGCTGACCGTGGCGCTGCCGCCGATGCGGACGGTGACGCGGGATTTACGTGGCACGCTTCACCGGCGCGACGCCGCTTCAGCCGTCGTCACCGTGCAGACGGAGTTCCAGCGGGAGACCGGCGCGGAAAACTGGACGACGTTCGCGCGCTCTTCGGAGCACGTGCCGCTTGTCATCGCCAACCCGCTGGCGTTGACGCTCGCGCCGGTGGCCGGCGGGGTGCGTCTGCAAATCCAGAATCCATCGCTGGCCGCGTTCGCCGGCATCGCCGTCGCGGGCGTATCCACAAACAAGGTTTCGATCCGCGCCGGCCAGCGCGAAGCCGACTTTGTGTTGCACGACGGCGCGACAGGCGTCCAACCCAACTCCCCTCTTCCCTCTCCCATCGCCCAACCGCTGGGCGCGCAGTTGCGCGACAACGCCGGCAACGTTGTGGCGGAGATTGCGCCGCAGACCTATCGCCGTGTCGAGGCGGTGGCGTTCCGCGCGGCGGCCGACGGCGACGCGCAGGTCGCCGCCACCGCGAGCATCGCCATCGCCGACGCGCCGGGCGGCAAGGCCGCGCCGTCGCCGAAGGCGTTCCGGCTCGACTACAACTTCGGCGAAGGCTGGCGGTTTGTCCGCTGCGTGCCGGATGTCCCCAAGCCGCTCGCGCTCCCGGCCAAACCGCAGGCGCTCGGCGTGTGGGTCTTTGGCAACGCCTCCAGCTGCTCCCTGCACCTGCGCATCCGCGACGACAGCGGACAGACGTTCCAGTTCGGCGGCCCGAAGATCGAGTGGACCGGCTGGCGATGGGTCACGTTCGATCTGAGCAACCTGCGCCGGGCCGGTCACTGGGGCGGCGGCGACGACGGCGTCATTCACGGCGCGCTGCATTGGGACTGCCCGCTGCTGCTCGACGGCATCCATCAGAAAACCTCCGGCACCATCTGGTTCGCGGGATTGACGATGATCAACGCGGAGTGATCGGTTGTCTTGCCAATAACTCCGCATTCCCGGCGTCGAAACGCGTAACTTGTTTTGAAAACCGCCGTGCGTTGACTATTTTCCGGCAGGATGTAGGCTAAGCGAAGCGCTGGCGCCTTCGATCCATTCATAAGCATCGGTGCGGCCAAAGTCCGGGAATTGGATTCCGAAAGAAGAGCGAGAGAGGACTCCACTCCCGTGACAGAAGGGCAGCGTTCGGCTGAGGAGTTCAGGATATAAGACCAGAAGGAATGGTGGATGAATAGTGCTGTCATCAAGAACGCAAAATCCCTGTCGTGGGTGGCACGGTGTTGCTTGTTCTGCGGCCTTGCATGGGCCGTTCAAACCGGATGGTCGGCCGACCAGAAACCCCAGGCGACATTGACGGGCGATGACGTGTCCGTCCTCAAGGGGGAAAAACGAGAACCGAGGCCGCTGCCTTTTGCCACGACGCCCAATTTTGAAGCGGCCGAGCGAGGGGACCCAGAGGCGCAATTCAACCTCGGCATGTGCTACGAGGAAGGCAAAGGGGTGTCCAGGAATTACGCGGAAGCGGTCAAATGGTTACGCAAGGCGGCGGAACACGGGAACGCTGCCGCCCAGTGCCAGCTCGGAATCTGTTACTTCGTGGGCGAAGGCGTGGTCGAGAACGCCGCGGAAGCGGCCCAGTGGTATCGCAAGGCGGCGGAGCAACGACATGCGGCGGGGCAATTCAACCTTGGATGTTGTTATGCCAACGGCAAAGGGGTGGCCAAAGATGCTGCCGAGGCGGTGACATGGTATCGCAGAGCCGCCGAACAAGGGTTTGCGAAAGCCCAATACAACCTGGGCGTTTGCCATGAATACGGCTATGGCGCGACCCTGGACCGGGCCGCCGCCGTGGCGTGGTATCGCAAGGCGGCGGAGCAAGGGCTGGCCACGGCTCAACGCAATCTCGGCCTTTGTTATGAACAAGGCAGCGGTGTGACCCGGGACGTGGTGGAGGCTTACAAGTGGCTGAGTCTGGCCGCTGCGCAGGGAAATGCAGCCGCCAAACAACGCCGTGCGGAACTGGAACGAAAAATGACCCTGGATCAGATTGCGGAAGCGCAGCGATTGCCCGAGAGCCTCTCTTTGGTTCCGTGGTCAGAGGAACCCCCGATCACGAATTCATCGGCGGCCCTGGAACTCACCCTTGAAACACCCAAAAACGTTTTCAGGACCTCGGAGGGAGTTTCATTCGTCGTCAACTTCTATAACCATACCTCCACCAATCTGCTTCTCAATGGCGGGGCATTGCTGGGCAATGGCGCCCAGATTTGGAGCTGTCTGGAAGCGGAACTCAAAAGTGAAAGCGGCCAGCGGATACCCATGACGCTGGGCCTGGGAGTTCCCGTGGCGGGCCGGATTTATTTCCTCGGCGTGCCGTTGCGCGCCGGAAGCAGCTACAAACTATTTGTGGGTGCGCGCGATTATTTCGCAGGCGCCGGGGGAGTTTTGAGGGCTGGCAAGTATGAGCTTCGTTGTATTTATCACGGGCGGCAGTCTCCCTACCGCGATTCGACGCAGATGCCCGCTTGTTGGGAGGGCAAAGTGCAATCGAACATTTTGAAAATCAAAGTGCTGCGCTCGCACGTCACGGGTCTGCCCAGCTTCTTTTCCCATATGTGGGATGTCATACGCTGACATCCTCCCGCGTTGCCTTGAGTGCCGGGATTCAGGCTGGGGGAGGCGGAGATTGAATGTCGCTTGCCGCAGGGTCGGGCGTGATTGGCGGTTTCGGCCGCATCCTGAACGAGCAAACAGGAGACGCAGATGCCGCCCTTGGTGTCCGGCGGACCTCTTGCCCGGCCTTTGTGTCCACAATGACGGGTGGCAGGGGTGGCGACGCGGCGGGGATGACAATGGCGCGTTGGCAAGCAGGACAGGATATCTCCTGCCCCCCATTTTCATCCGCACAGGCGAGATGCTGACCACAATGGGGACATGGAAAGTGGATGTCACTCATGGCGAATCCTTCTCCCAAACCCCCGCCCTTTTACGCCTGTGCTCCGGTACCCGTCAAGCTCCAAAAACAGCTCACGGCCGGGCGAAACAGCGTCGGCTCACTGATCGGAAAAACCCGTTCATGCCGCCGCACTTCCCATTTCCCAGGTGGTTTGGTATGCTTACAGGTTGATGACACCGTTGAACAATGTCCATCCTCTGGCATTTCACGAGACGGTGGAAACGCCGGAACAAGTGCAGTTGCACCTGGAGTTGGCGGGATTGGGCACGCGCTCCATGGCGTTCCTGCTGGATGCGTTGATTCGCTACGGCCTGCTGGTAAGCATATTAGTGGCGGTCTGGCTGCTCGGTGTTGTGACGCTTTCCAACTTCAAGGCGCCGGGCGGGAAAACCTTGATCGTCCTTCTCGTCCTTCTCTTGTTTACGGTGGAGTGGGTGTATTTTGCGATGTTCGAGTGGCTCTGGAATGGGCAGACGCCCGGCAAACGGGCTATTCGCATCCGTGTGCTCAAGGATGGCGGTGGCTCCATTTCGTTTCTCGATGCGGCACTGCGCAACCTCCTGCGGCCGGTGGACAGCACGGGACCCATGTGCGCCATCGGCATGTTCTTCATTTTCTTCAACTCCCGTCACAAGCGCCCGGGTGATCTGGTTGCCAAAACCATCGTGGTGCGCGAACGCAAGATCAACATGGCGCAAATCCTGCCGCCGTCGTCGGAAAACCCGTCCGCGCCCCAAACCAGCCGGTTCGCGTCCCTGATCCAGCACATCACGTTGAGCACCGCGGAACATGACATGATCAACCGCTATCTCCATCGCCGGCAGCAGCTCGATCCCGGTGCGCGCCAACGCGTGTGCCATCAGATCGCCAGCGTGATCCTGGGCAAGGTCCGCGGCGGGCCGGATGAAGCCCGGTTCGATCTGCCGGCAGAACCTGACTACGACCAATTCCTTGAAGACTTGTTGGCGCACCACGCCGGCAATTCGGACCGGCCACAATGACCCTGGCTCAATTTGTCCAACCCCGGCGGGAACGATGGGATCAATTGACCGCGCTGTTGCAGCGCATCGAGACGCAAAAACTGCGATCCCTTGGCCGCGCTGAACTGAAACGGCTCGGTCAACTATATCGCTCACTGACGAGTGATCTGGCCCAAGCCCAGACGAATTTTCCGCACTCAGATCTCGCGGTGGCGCTCAACCAACTGGCCGGCCGCGCGCATCCGCACGTGCATCGAAGCCGATCGTTGACCAGCCGCTCCGTCTGGGAGTTTTTCCGCGCCGACCTGCCCCGGACGTTCCGACAGCACCTTCACGTCTTCAATCTCGCCGCACTGATTTTCCTGGCAAGCGCAGCTTTGGCGGGCGTGGCGACCCTGATCAATGAGAACGCCGCCGCGATAATCCTCTCGCCGCCGCTCATGGAATCCATTCATCGCCGGGAGATGTGGACCGAACACATTTTCAACGTCATGCCGTCTTCGGTCATGTCCACGTTTATCATGACCAACAACATCTCCGTCTCTTTCATGACCTTTGCGATGGGACTGACGTTTGGAATCGGAACCTGTTACCTGCTGGCGTTGAACGGCCTGATGCTCGGTTGCGTCATGGCGCTCTGTTTCCAGTACGGCATGCTGGGACCCCTGCTTGAATTTGTCACGGCGCACGGCGTGCTCGAGATTTCCGTCATCGTCGTCGCCGGCATGGCCGGATTGCTGGTCGGCAGCGCGCTGGTAAACCCTAGCGATTACACCCGGCGCGATTCGCTGGCGATGCGGGGCAAGGACGGCGTCAAGCTGGTCCTGGGCACGGCACCGATGCTGGTGATCGCCGGGTTGATCGAAGGATATGTCTCTCCACAGCCGGCGATTCCCGTGGCGGTGAAAATGACCCTGGGGCTGACGCTCGGCATTGTGTTCTACCTTTACCTGCTCTTCGCCGGACGAGGCACGATCAAAGCAACCCGCGACGTTTGATTCCCACGTAACGGTTGATGGTCGCCGTGGTGAGCATGTTGGCGGGGACGTTGACGGTCAGCGCGCCCTGCCGCTCCAGCAACCGCTGGGCTGACCGGTGATCTTCCCATAGTTCCATGGCTGCCACCAACTCGAACGCTTGCGCGGTTCCCACCGGGACCGCCCGTTGCGCGGCGATCAGATCGGAATCGCTGATCGTCACGCACAAGGGCAGATGGCGCGGCACCAGATACAGCATGCTGGAAATCAGCGACTTGGACGCTTCGGCGTCCACCAAGTCGGTGAAACAAACCACCAATGACCGGCGCGCGTTTTTACGGGTCAAGTGAGCGAACGCAAGCGCGTAGTCGGATTCCAGCCGGACGGATTGCACGGAGTGAAACACGTTCACGATGTGTCCCAAATGTTCGCGGCCCTTGTCGGGCGGCAGGTAGGCCAGAATCCGATTCGCGAACAGCAACACCCCGACAAGATCTCCTTTGTTGAGCGCCACCTGCGCGAGCATCACGGCCGCATTCGTGGCGTAGTCCAGCTTGCTGAAATCGCCAACCTTCGCTCCCATCAACCGGCCTGCATCAATCGCAATCAGCAGCCGTTGATTGCGTTCCGCCTCAAATTGGCGGCTCACCAGACGGTTCCTTTTGGCGGAAGCCTTCCAATCAATCCAGCGGTAATCATCATCCGGCACATACTCGCGCAGCGACTCGAACTCCGTCCCTTCTCCCAAAAGGCGTGAAGGTTTCAACCCCTGTTGGAGCATGGACGCGTGCGCCAGCGCCAGTTCGACCTGTGACAACTGTTTCACGTTCGGATAAACGTGGACGACCAGCGGGGTTTTCACGCGAATCTGCCTGCGTGCCAGGCCGAGGACGCCATCGAGACGAAGAAACACGTCTCCAAAAGAGAACTCGCCCCTCATCGTTGGCCGGACCGAGTAGGTATGCTGGGCGACGCCGGCACGGGGAAGGTGCGCCCTGACTTCGCGGCCCGCCTCTTGAAAGACCGGCGGCGGAGAATCCTTGACCCTCAACCGCAACGGGCGCGAGGAGAGGTTGCGAATCTGGACCGTGACGTTCTCCCGCACACCCAACGAGAGGATGTGACCGCACGTCCGGTCCACTTGAATTCCCTGGCGTGGAATCGTGAAGTAATCGCAACCCGCCAACAAAAGCAGGACGGCGTCGTAGCCAAGCGCCAGCGGCAACAGGTCGGGGACAAACCCGGCCAACACCACGGGCACGAATCCGAGGGCCAGCAAATACAGAAAGCGCGCGGTGAAAATCATTTCAGCGCGGGACCGGGACTTCGCCGAGCACGTGCGCGATCACCTGATCAGGCGTATGCCCCTCGATCTCGGCCTCGGGTTTGACGATCAACCGATGACGCAGAACCGGGACGGCCAGTTCCTTGATGTCATCCGGGGTGACGAAGTCGCGACCGCGCAGCGCGGCGAGCACTTTGCCGGCCTGCAACAGGGCGAGAGAGGCGCGGGGACTGGCCCCCAAGGTCACCCGCGGGGACGTACGGGTGGCATGGGTAATCCGCACGATATACGAAACGATTTCTTCTTTGACGACAATCGCTTCCGCCGCGCGCCGGGTGGCGTTGATCGCTTCCGCATCGAGCACGTGCCGCAGGCCCAGCCTTTCGAACGAATCCGGCTTCATTCCGGCATGATACCGGCGGAGAATTTCACGTTCTTCCTCATCACTCGGATATCGGACCACGATTTTCATCATGAAGCGGTCCACCTGCGCTTCTGGCAACGGGAATGTGCCTTCGTATTCGATCGGGTTTTGCGTGGCCATGACGAAAAAGTTGGCCGGCAGGATGCGCGGAACGCCATCCACCGTGACCTGCCGTTCCTCCATCGCTTCGAGCAGCGCGGCTTGTGTCTTTGGCGGCGTGCGATTGATTTCGTCCGCCAGCAACACGTCGGTGAATATCGGCCCCGGCATGAAGTGAAACTGGCGCGACTGCATATCGAACACATTCGTGCCGAGGATGTCCGAGGGCATGAGATCGGGGGTGAACTGCACGCGCTTGAAATTGGAACCCAGCGTGTGCGCCAGCGCCTTGGCGAGCAGCGTCTTCGCCAGACCGGGCACGCCTTCCAGCAGCAAATGGCCTCCGGCAAAAAACGCGACCAGCGCCTGCTCCATCACCGCGCGCTGGCCGACGACGGCCTTTTGCAGTTCGTTCAGGAGTTGATCGAAGGAATTCGTAATCGGTTCGTTGGTTGGCATTACAGGTGGCTCCTCAGTTGTTGTATTTGTCTGGCCAGCAAAACGAACTGCCGGCGGGTAAGCTGGCGCGATTCCAGCCGCTGCTCGCACTCCCCGGCCAGTTGCTCCCAGGCAAGCCGGAGTTCTTTCGTCGTTCCAAGCGCCGAGCGGATCTCCAGCGCCGACGCGTCGGAACGCAACCCGTATCGTTCCGTCAGGAAGCGGCGCAGATGCCGGTAAAGATAATCGAGCGCATCCAGTTGTGTCGAAGCGCGCGCATACAGGTCGCCCAGCGACACAGTGTATTCCATCACGGACCGGCGCGTGTCGCGCACCAGCGGGATCGGCTCGCCAAACCGGCGGGCGCTGGAACAAATCAGCAAGCCGACCACCAGAACCAGTTGCAGGCCCGCGACCTTGACCATCGGCAGCGAAAGGAAGTCCCCCAGGGCAAACTCCTGGGAGTAGCCGTGATGATATTCATCAAAGAAAACGGTTCCGCCGGCGGGCAGGCGCGACAGAATGTTGAGTATCAGGACGAGATTGTCCTCACGCCCACAGTATTCATTGTTGATGAACGAGGGCGTGGAAAACACAATCACGCGCCCCTTGCCGCGCGGAATCCAAAAGGCGTGAAGCGCCTCGTCGGCCCCCTCGATCAGCGGCACGACGGCGCCGCCGGCCGGTTTCAGTCCCTGGCTCTCCCCGATCACGACTTCTTTGACGCCGTGCGTATAGGAGCTTGGCAACGGCGTCCTCAAGACGATGTCGGGCTTTTGTTTTAGGAGCAAGTCGTAGGGGGAAGGACTGGCGGAAAAGCGGGGTTCTTTTCTGGCGGCCGTTCGGCGCGCTGACGGTTCACGCCAAGCAACGGCCTCCGGTTCCTCCGAAAGTCTTTCAGGGGAGAACGGCCAGATCGCATCGGGTGATGTATACACCACTACGGTATTCCCCCGATCCACCCAACGGCCGAGTTGGGCGTATTCCTCCCGGAGCGGGGCGCCTTGATTCCCTTGGGCCAGCAGTTCGTCGAACACAGCGTCGGTGTGAATCAGAACGCCTTTTTCACGGACGAGCCTGGTCCAGGGATGTTGCCAGCGTTGGACGGAAAAGCCGAGCTTCTGGAGGGTCGCCCACAGGGCTTTCGTGCCCGCGGGCGATGCGTTGAAACTGCTGGGAACGTAGGAAAGCGGCGTCGCCTCAAACCGCCGCGCCAGTGCCCACGCGATCAGAAACGCCACCAGCAAAATACCGCCCGAGGCGAGGAACATTCTTGCGCGCGTGCTCATGGGGATGGAGACGGAGCATGGAGTTGGTTCATCGCGGCGAGAAACTTGTCCACGGTCAGTGAAAAATCTTCCACCAGGACGGCGTTGCAGGGCTGCATGCCGAACACGGCTTTGTCATACACGAGATTCAATTTGCGCAACAACGCCAGAGACGCCGCACTGCCCGTCTTCCGCTGCACTTGGGCAAAATACTCCCAGTTCGTGCGCGCGCGATCACGCACCACGATGCCACATTGCTCCAGGTGGGCGAGCACCGCCAGATGGTATTGCTTCAAGGACTCCCCAAACTCACCGCGTTGGAACAACCCGCGCGCCCGGGCCAGATGAACGTCCGCTGTATCCAATGCGTCAAAACTGCGCGCGGTTGCCACCGGTGGAGGCGCCTCCCGGCATTGGATTTGTTTCCAGATCATGTAAACGACCAGCAAGATCAAAGGGAGCAACAGAAGCGTGAGCACGATGTAATGCACGATGGTGGCAAACTTTGCCGCTGACTCTGTGCCCATGAGCCGGCTCAACATGTCGTCCAACCAAGACACAAAACGGGTCAACGCGCGATTCCACCAATCGCCAGAATCGCTTGTTTGCGTCCGGTATTCCGCCGCCGACAACACTTCCGCGAGTGTCCGTCTGGCCGCGGATGCGTCGCGGGAGGGTGCAATCGCATCGGCACAGTCGGCGCTCATCCCGCGAACGGCGGCCATGAATTGCAAAACATCCTCGCTCTCGGGATCGAAGTCGTCCTTTGCCAGTTCGCCGGCCCGTTGGCAGAGCCAGTTCAGCGGCAGCGCAGGCGCATGGTGAAGGTTCCATCGCTGGAGCACCGCCGCCGCCTTGACCGCCTTGTTGGCATCACCACCGCCAAAAGCGTCCGCCAACGAATTCAATTGTTCTCGCAGTTCAACTCGCTGTGTCGGAGTCAGTTCAGACCGCGCCGGAGAGCCGGCGCTTGCGACGGCCAGTCCCAGAACAACCAAAACGTGAAGCTTCATGTCGTTACGACGGGTGCTGACGGCCACCCATGGCGGCCGCGAGGATTTCGAGGTCGAAACCCTCCTTGCGAATGCGGATGTCGTAATAGAACAGGATCATCGCCACCATTCCAATTGGAGCAACCGCAGCCTGCACCACGATGCTAAGAAGTCCCTGCGCAATTTGTAAGGGACCAAAGGTCATCGGAACTTTATGGGCAGCCTGTTGGATGCCGGCCATGATGCCAAAGGGGATGGAAACGGCCACACCGATAACCGCTCCCAGAACGAACATAATGATCAGGATCACGCTGGCCTTGGTAATGTTATGCTGGAGAAATCCCCTGTCGGTCTTGACGCGCATCAGTTCGCGACTGCGCATGAGCGCCGCCCAGGGCTTGAGCCCTTCCAATACCACGACTTCGCTGACCAGCAACCAGGACAAGGCCAGCCAGACGCCGGGGATAATGCAGGCCATGAAACCAAGCCCGACCAGGAGTGAATTGAGAAACGTGGCGGCCAACAAGGACCCCAGCCTCCCGCGCACCGCCTTGAACGCACTGCCCATGTCAACGGGTTGGCCTAGAAATGCCGAAGAAATGGCGACCGTGAGCGTGCCAATAGCGATTTGATTCAGGATTAGACTGGCGGCAATTTGCAGAAGAGCCCCTCCAAACAGGGATAATGCCAGAACTGAGAAATGATAATCGGGGGGATGATGACCTTGCAGATGCGAAAACATGGATAACCGCCATGGCAAGCCAATCAAGTAGAGAATCGCCCCCACGGCGAGCATGACCAGAAAGAAACGCAGAAAGTTCGCCCGGTATAAACGAAACGTTCGATCCAGAATATCTCCGATACCCATCGGTTGCAGGTCGATTCGCGCCCCATCGGGCAATGCGACCGCAATGATCGGCGGCGAGCTGGTTGACGTTGAGGATGGCACGGCTTGGTGGTATGGCTGCCAGTCTGACAAGCCCTCGCGCCAAACCAGCGTGTCGTGCTGAATCCGGCCGCTTTGCTTCAAGGCTTCGAGATCCGTATCACTGACGGGCCCAGCCTGTGCTCCGTTCTCGACATAATACCAGTTCATCGGCCAACTCCTTGCAATTGAGTGCTCAGTTTCCTGTGTGACGAAGGATCACGGAATTGCAGATCAATGACATTGAGCTTATGCGGGCGTCGTCCATTGGACAAGGCAAGAAAGGCCGTCTGCGGGAACAGGGCGGTGCTGAGTTCGGAACAACCATCGGAAGCGTCTTGAAGCTGGAAACCCAAGACGATCCCAAGCAAGAGGCTCACGCGAGGAAAACGATCACCTCGCAAACTTCCGGTTTATTTTACTTCGGTATACTTTTCTTTTTTGGCCCCGCAAATCGGGCAATGGTCCGGCGCTTCACCTGCCACGGTGTGGCCGCAGACCTCGCAAACATGGACGGCCGTCTCCGCAAGATCCTTGCCGTTTTTCACCGCCTCTGCCGCTTCGGAATAGAGCCTGTGATGAACCTCCTCAACAGGCATCGCGTTCTTGAATGATTTCAAGGCGGCTGAATGGCCTTCGCCAGCCGCCGCCTTGATGAATTCCGGGTACATCTTCTGAAACTCATGCGCCTCGCCGGCGATGGCCACCAGGAGATTGGCCATCGTGCTGCCCACGCCGCTCATCGCGCGAAGGTGGGCATGGGCGTGAACCGTTTCCGCAGCAGCAGCGGCTCGAAACAGCCGGGCCACTTGGGGGAAACCTTCGGCATCGGCTTTTTTCGCAAAGGCAAGATAACGGCGGTTGGCCTGGCTTTCGCCGGCAAAGGCTTCCTTCAAACATTCGAGGCTCGTCATGGCGTGATCCTTGTGTTGATGTTCAGCAGCAATTCTCGTCCGAGTTTGAAGACCAAGCCATTTGAACTCAAGACGTATTTCACGGGTCGAAACCCGGGAACTGGCGAGCGACCCAAGACAAAAAGCCGGGGCGCCACTTGTTTCGGATGACCGCCGCCATGGCCGATGCGGGTCCTGTGGAGGAGTTTCCCATTGACGGTTTTTTGAGTGAACCGCAGAATCGGCCCAACCAACCGGCGAAACAAACCATGAATACGACCCCAAAAATTCAATGGCTCAGTGAACCCGAAGCGCACGACTACCCTGCGGCCGAGTCCTATCTGAATTTGTTATATCCACCGTCCATGGCGGCCAAGTGTGTGGCCAAACTGAAATCCACCCGTATCACCAAGTTCAAAGCCAAGGATATCTTCAGAGCGTCAGGTTTGTCGCTGTTGGGCGTCAGCAATTCCCATGTCGAAAAGGACCGCCAGAAGATCCGCAGCGGCCGGCAAGTGTCCCCGCTTCTTTTGGTTCGCGCCCCCCGGCATGACAAGGTCGTCATTGCGGACGGCTACCATCGCCTGTGTGCCGTCTATTCCTGCGATGAGGACGCCCAGATCCCCTGCAAAATCGTGTCGCCGCCGCCACTCAGCCCTTCTTCTGCACGTTGATCCTGCCCAACTTCGGAAGAACCACTAACCGCTCCGCCCGCGCCTGCGGCCGAAGCCCTTCGAGAACTATTTGAAGCTGACTGAAGCCAACAAGCCCAGCACCATCCCAAACAAGGTGCTCACCCACGGTGAGCCGGAAATCATTCAACCCGACTTGCAGCCGACGAACTTGTAATAGGCGAAGCCAACGACTCCGCCAATGACGGCTCCGATGATGATCCTGAAAGTCATGTTGCCACCGAAGGCGGCAGAAAGCGCTTACGCCTTCTGCGCCTTGATCTTGGCCCAACGAGCCTTTTGAGCGGCCCGGATACGAGCCAAGCCTGCAGCACTGAACTTGATCTTCTTCTTAGCCGGCTTCGCCGCTTTCCCACCCTTGAGCTTGGCCCAACGAGCCTTTTGAGCCGCAGCAATGGCAGCACGACCGGCAGCGGACATCTTCCGCTTCTTGGCCACAGCAACAGCCGCAGGTTTACCGGATTCAAAAGCCGATAGTTTGGCGTCCACCTTGCCCACTCTTTCGAGCAGGGATTCCTTGGCCTTCAGGAGCTTGGCGATCTTTGCAAGGTCTTTGGATGTGAGGTTGGTAAGGTTCATTGGGTTGTGGCTATGCTGTATGCTTAAGGCTCTCGGATGCCCGGAGTATCTACATTTGTTACATTCCTGTGTCGAGAGGAAACTTAGCCCCAAAAGCCTGGGTTGCCCGTGACTCCGGCATCCCTGGCGGCTCAACTTCATTGTTTGAACTTAGTGAATGTTATGGTGGGCATCGTGCACGGACTCCTCACCGCTTAACCGACCGTTGGCGCTTTCAACGTGGCCAGTTCACAACCTTCGCGGTGCAAAAGAGTCGCCTCCACTTTGGGCACATACATCTGTGTCTCCGCGGGCAGATGCGGCGCAATGCGCTCGAAACTTTTCGTCTGGTAGCGTTGCAAAAGCCGCAACACCGTCCCAGCACCGGAATTGTAGGCAGCCACCGCCAGTCGCCAGTCGCCGAACTTCAGATAGAGTTGCCGCAGAAGTTTTGCCGCGGCCTGAGCCGCGGGTTCGGCCTGCCCTCTCTGGTCGCGCGGCCACAGGCTCAAACCGCATTGTTTGGCCGTCGCCGGCATAAGCTGGAACATCCCGACTGCGCCCGCCGGACTTCGCGCGCGCGGATCAAAGCCCGATTCCACCTCCGCCAGCCACACCAACGCCTCCGGCACGCCTTCGCGGTTGAAGACGGATTTCAACTTCGGCACAAGTGAATCGGCGGCTTTCGGCCACGGTCGCCGTGAAACTTTTCTGATCCAGAGTTTTTGTTCGGCGAGGTAGCTGGGGTTGGCTGCCGGCAGCGGTGGTTTGCCGGGTTCGGCTTTTGGCCGCGGCGCGGCGGATTTCAATTCGTCGGCTGCATCCAAATAATCCAGCCGTGCGCGAAGCCAGGCGGCGTAAGGCCGGGTTTCGTCGTGCGCCTCCAGCACGGGCAAAACAGCGCTCGCGGCGTCCTTCAACTGTGCCACGTCCAAGACTTGGTCGCCTTTCAGATAATCCTGAAACCGGCGAAGGAACTCCCTGACTCTCGACTGGTCCACGCTTTGCAGCGCCTTCAACACGTCCTCGTCCAGATTGTCCTGCGCCCACCGTTGCGCGGCGTCCAGCATGTCGGACAAGTTCGCGTCATCGGTCTGGGACATCGCGATACAACCCGGAACCAACAAGATGGCGAGTGTCACGTGAAGTTTCACAAACACATAATAACCCATTCCGGTGTGGGCTTAAATGCAAGAATATCTGCGGACGGCAACGCAACCACCGCGCTGGACCGCGTGATAAAGGGCTTTCACCCGTTCAACATTATCGTGGGCCATCATCCAACGACCGGTTCTTGCCACGGCGGCTCCGGCGAAGAAGATTTGCCGCTTGCGCCACCATCGGTGTTGTGAAAAGTTAACCGACGGAAAACACCGCCGCAAAGAATGGGCAGTTTTTTATGAATGTTTCAGGCCCAACTTCGTCCAATGCAGCGGGATTGGCCGGGCCGAACCTGTGGGGCCTGAAGAACGTGTTATGAAGTGCGAATGGTATCAACGGTGGTTGATTGCGTCAGCGGATGACGAACTCGTCGGCTGGCGCGATGCGTTGCTGCGCCGGCACATCTCCATGTGCGCGCAATGCAGCATCGAGCTTTCGGAACTGCGGCGCGTCCGCGAACTCGTGGCCGGCGAGAAAGCCCACTACATCGCCAATCTGGACGACCAGGACTTCTGGCAGCGGCTGCGCCCGCACTTGAAAACGCCAGAGACGCAACCGCCGCCGCAGTTGGAGCCTGACGGCGAGTTGGTCATGGCTTACAGCCACCGGCAAACAAAAGAGCTGCGCGCACCAGCCGGCAAGGGCTTTTTCGGATTGTTCTCAATGCACTGGATGGCGTGGGGCGCTGTTGCGGCGGTCTTGTTGCTCGCAATTCTGAGCGGCGTGCGGGTGGCATATTCGCCACGGCACGATCAGGCAGCGCTCGACATCCCGCTCCTGCCCCCGCCGGGCCAGAACTGTGTGGATTTCACCGAAGTAAAGTCCACGAAGGACATTTGGGCCAGCATCGTGAAGTTCGACAAGCCGGACACGGACATTGCCGTCATCTGGGTTGACGGCCTGCCGGACCTCTAAAGCCGCTCTCCGTCACTTCCCGGCGATAATCAAGTCGAGCCGCTTGTTGAATTCCTCCAGCGGCAGCCCGCCGTCCTCGATGCTGAGCCAGCCGTTGTAACCGATGTCGTCGAGCGCCTGGCGAACGGCGGACCAGTTGATGCTGCCGTCGCGCGGGTGGACGAACTTGCCGCCGTGGCCGTCGGGGTTGAGCAGGAAGTCCTTGATGTGGCACTTCGCGATGAGCGGGCCAAGCGCGTGAATCCAATCCTCCGGTTTCTGATACTTCACGTGGTTGCCGATGTCGAAGTAAGCCTTCACCCACGGGTTGTGGAACGACGCGACAAAGTTCTGGAACAGCGCGGGCTTCACCCAGAGGTTGTTCCAGACGTTTTCGAGCGCGATGATGACCTTCAACTCCTCTGCCAGCGGGATGAGTTTCTTCACCGCGGCGCGCGACGTGTCGGTGGCGTGGTTTTGCGCGGCGATGTAGTCCTTGTATTTCTCGTTGTCACCGGCGACGACCTTTGAAACGTGGCCGGTTTTCTTGTCGAACTCGATCTCAAATTCCCACGCCTCCGGCATCGCCAGTCCCTTGCCGCCAACGCGGCAGGGCACCAGCAGCACCGTCTCCGCGCCGTAAGCGTGCGCCGCCCGCAGCGCGTCCTCCGTGACCTTGAGCGTGCTTTCCACCTTCGCCGGGTCGTCGCTGTTGAACTCCGCCCAGCCGCGCAACACGGAATGGATGCGCATGCCGAGCTTATCGGCGAGCCTGCGGCATTCGGCGGCTTCTTCCACTGTGGCAATACAGCCCTCGACGCCCTCGAAACCGGCGTCTTTGAGCTGGCGGAGGTAGGCTTCCATCGCCGCCGGCATGGAAAGTTCAGGTGTGCCAACGGCCGCATTCGGCGCAGCTATTGGTATGCCTTTTTTCGGCCGGTTGAAGATCATCGCCTTGTGGAGCGTGGTCTTGAACGCGGCGTGCGCGTCCCGTCCGCCGGCGGCCCAAAGGCCGAGTCCGGCGGCGGCGGAGGTTTTCACAAAATCGCGTCGGGTCAGGGAAAGGTTCATGCGGTGTCTCCAGTGTTCGTTGATGATGGAACGATCCAAGGTTTCTCCAATGCCGCGCAGCATGGCACGTCTCCGCGTCCAGTCAAGCTCGTTGCAAAGCCGGGCGCGAGGTGGAGCGCGTTCACATGAAACGCGACGAGCCTCCGGGCGCACTCGGGGTTGCGCCGATGAAGCACCGCGTTTTGAAGGCGGCCCCCGACCCGGCGGCATGGTTGTTATGGGCACCTCCGAAGGCATCACTCCGCGACGCGCACCTCCTTTCATTTGGGTTCGTTTCGTAAAAAAGCTATTTGATTTCACGCCTCCCGCACATCGGAATCCTCGAATTCCTTTAAAAAACGACGATTTCGAGCTTTGGCGGCGGCCATCATTTGGCTTCGTTTTGGAAAACGAATCCCAATGATTTCCGCCCCGTGGCGACCGCCCCGGCAGGGGTGCGATGACGCCGCTTTCGGCAACCAGGATGCGGCGTGCCGGCCGGCGATGGGTCACGACCGGTTCCACCGGCGCGACCTGGCGCCGCCCGTCGCGGTGCGAAACCCTCCACGGATTCCACGGAACGGTCGAAGGCGGCGTCAAGCCGCTGCGCTCCGAAATTGCCGGGCCGGCTTTGGGGCTGCCGTGGCCGGCCTCCGGCGGGACTTCCCGCGCCCGGGCAAAGGCTCGTTTCATTACAGGGCGGAAAGTAAGACTATTTCTCTATTATGTCAAGAGAAATTTACTAGTTTTCAGACGTCGCCACGGCGCACTCGCGGGGGCGGCCAATCGCGGCCCCTTGGGCGCGCTTGGCCGCCGTGCCGGTGAAGCATCGCGTCCGGAGGCCGCGATCCACCAGCAGCATCTTGGCAGGCCAGGTCCGCGACCCGGCGAAACCATCATCAATCCTCCAAATCTTCCGCCTTGCTGCGCTTGTCGCAATACGATAAAAAACCTTCGCAAACCAGGTTGGGTGAATTGGGCCAAGGAATGAAACCGCACTTCACGAGCATCATTATCGTCGCTTTCCTGATGTCATGCTTTGGCGCGGTTTTTGCCGCGGACCTTTGTCCTCTATGCGGCGGCACCGTTGTCAAAGCCGAGACGCTCAAAGATGACACCAGCCAGCCAAGCAAGAACCTCTGTGTTTGGAACCGTTGTGGTGGTTCCGATAGACTTCACGAGGATCAAACTCTTGTTTGCACGCAATGCTGGTTCTCGTTCAGACCGGGAAAGCCCGAGGTCTGGCAGCGGTCTAGTGAATTGCCAGATTCCTTCTATCATCCTCTCTCGGACGTGATTCGCCATTGTCCAGCGCCTGATCCGGCACCCAACGTACGGGTTATATATGGGAAAATGTTCATGGGAACGGGAACCAATGACACAACGCGTGTGATTGCCGTGCCCGGCGGAAAGGGAAAGAAAATCCAATGGAGCGCGGTCGATTCGACGGATTATTCAGACGTGCAGGTTAAAGAGCATATCTACTTGAGTTGCAAGAACTCTGAAGAATTGATGGCGAAGATTCTCACCTACTGCGCACAGCATAACCTGTCATTCAGGGATGATCGCAACGTATCAGATCCGGAAGACATTTGCGTCACCATCACCACCATGCCAACGCCTTACCACCCGCGTTCGAAGTCTGCCGCACAACCGAAAGACAACGCCTCCCCTGGTCCGGCCTTCGCCGCCAAACTCTGTCCTCTATGCGGCGGCAGACTGGTCAAGGCCGTGTCGGTCAAAGATGACACCAACAAGCCGAGCAAGAACATGGAGATTTGGAATCGCAGTATTTGCCTCAACCCGCGCTACAACGACGAGGCGGTTATCTGCACGCAGTGTTGGTTGTCGTTTTCCCCGGGATGGTCTGAGGCGTGGGAACGATGCAGCGAGTTGCCGGATTCCTTCCGCTATCCGCTCTCCGAGACGCTTCGCCATTTTCCGGTGCCTGTCGAGAGTGGCGCCTACACACAAAGATTCATCGCTGGGCAAACCAACGACACGACTCACGTCCTGCCTTTGCCCGGTGGCAGCGGAAAAGAAACCAAATGGCGTGTGATCCATTCGCTGGAGTATTCAAACGTGATGGTTGAGGAGAGCACTCACTTCTGGTGCAAGGATTTCAAAGAACTGATGACGAAATTTCACGGCCACTGCACGCGGCATGAGTTTTCAATGGAGGAGGATCGGGCCAAATCATATCCGGGTGAAGTTCACGTCACGATCACCACCAAACTGATGCCTTATCAACCGCGTTCGGCAGCAGCCGTGAAACCGAAGGGCAACAAGCCCTAAACTCTTTTCATCCGATAGGCATGCAGGATGCCGGATGTGAGTTTTGTAGGCCGGGTCCCCGACCCGGCGAAATCATCATCAACCATCGCCGCGTGAGGGCACGCGGCCTACAGCGGCGATTGTAGCGACTGCGTCTCCTCTAAATTCCCCTCAGCATATACGCCTGTAGGACGCCGGATTCGTCGGAGTTGAAGAAGCCGAGCTTGCCGTCGGGGGAGAGGAACGGGTGGATGTGCGACTGCTTGATGCAGGTGGAGCGTGGGTTCAACAGGCGTTTCCAGTTGCGCAGCGCGTCCTTGCCCGGCTCGCCAAACTCGGCGGCGAAGATGCGGCCGCCCTTGTCGAACGGCCCGGCGTCGCTGATGAACCGCCGGCCCGCGATGTCGCCGGCGAAGTGGCTGAAGCGGGATTCCTTCAGGTCGCGCGTGAGGTCGTTGCGGACGCCGCCGGGTGTGTTGAGGCCGACGTGGCCGGTGTGCGGCGCGGCTTTGCCCTCGATGAGGAACGCGCCGCGTGGTTTGGCCGAACTGGTGCTGGTGATGCCCCACATGGTACGGCCACGCCAGCATTGATGGCCCTGGCAACGCTCGTTGCCGTCGCGGCCCCACGGCATGTTGCGGAAGTTGGTGCCATCGTCGCGGATGACGTGGATGTCCGCGCCGTCGCCGGCGGCAAGCACTTTGCACTCGCCCTTGGGGGTGATGACGCAGCCGTGGTTTTCCTGAATGAGGATGTCGCGCGAGGCCTCCGGGTCGGTGGAGCGGCAATACTGCGAGTGCATGTTGCACCACGTCGGGCCGTGGATGACGAGGTTGACCGTCGCCTTCTCCAGATCGAACACCATCAGGCCGTAGGGCGGCGGGTCGCACTCGCCGTCGCCGAGGAAGCCGGAGATGGCGAGCCGCTTGCTGTCCGAGGAGATCGTGGAGATCGGGTAGAGCCGGCTGGGGCGGAATTTCGTGCCCGGCAGCGGCGCGTCCACGACCAGCAGCGTGCGCCGGTCGGTGCCGTCGAGGTTGACGCGCTTGAGGGCAAACTGGCCGCCGCCGACCGTCGTTTCGTCCACGAAGTAATAGAGGTATTTGCCGTCGGGCGAGACGGATGGCGCGACGCAGCCCGTTTCCTGCGTGAGCGGCGAGAGTGCGCAGCCGTTCTCGATGTCGCAGAGGTAATACTGGTGCTTCGGGTCGTTCTTGTTGCCGCCGTGCGCGGTCGCCGAGCGGTGCAGGACGAACCGCTTCGAGTCCATCGAAAAGACCTGCGCCTCCATGTAAAGATGCGCCCACGGCACACCCAACTCGGTCGTGAGTTGGATCACCTCCAACCCTTTCGGCGATTCGTCGTCGAGCAGGTCGGGCCGGGGTTTTGCCTTCTCCAGCTTTGCGGAACTGAGAAGGTCGGGAGCGACGCGTTTGGGAGCGTCATCGGCGGCAAACGCCGAAGACCCGGCCCACCGGCCCAGAAAGACGCCGGCCGTTGCGAGACCGGCATGGCGCAGAAATACGCGGCGCGAGTTGGAACCCGAAGGAGTTGGTTTGCAATTGTTCATGTCAGAAGCAGGAGTTTTGTAACCGCTAGCTACCATTAATGTCGTCCACGAGTCCAGAGCGAAATCCGCTGGAAATCCACTGGTTTCGCCGCCCAGAATCGGGGATTGCACTTGACGCAACCGGGGAAAGCTCCTACGGTTTTCCGATTCTTGAGCCGTGAATGGCTCATGATGGAGGAGGAATCTATTTATGGCAGAAGGATATTGCGTCAAGTGCAAGGCGAAGAAGGAAATCGCCGAAGCGAAAGAAGTCACCATGAAGAATGGCCGCAAGGCGCTTCAAGGCAAGTGCCCGACGTGCGGCACGGGAATGTACAAGATTCTCGGCAAGAGTTAAGCCGGCTGGCAGCGCGCGGCATTTAAACCATCCCCGCATGGATGGGATGTTTCCGCGCGGAGACCGGCACCGGCTGACGCGCGGGCCGCAGTTCAGTAGCGAGGAATTTTATGGCGGAAGAACTGGCCTACGTATTGGTCAATCCCTACACGTTGTTCAAGTCGCGCACCGGCGGCGTGCTGGCGCGATTGATGTCGCGCACGGCGCTGGACCTGGTAGCGGCGCGCGTGTTCGCTCCGGGCAAGGAGCTGGTGGAGGAATACGCCTCGACGGTGGTGACGAAAAACGATCCGCAGTCGCAGGAAGTCCAGGAACTGATCCGTCGCTACGTTTTGGAAAACTACCTGCCGGACCCGAAGACCGGCCGGCGCAGGCGGGCGTTGATGCTGTTGTTCCGCGGCGAGGACGCGGTGCACCGCGTGCGCAACGTCGTCGGCAACATCACCACCGGCCCGGTGCGCGGCGTGGCCATCCGGGACACCTATGGCGATTACCTGCTCGGGCCGAAGGGCGAGGTCAAGTATTTCGAGCCGGCCGTGCTGGCCGCGCCGACGCCGGAAGAAGCCGCGTTCAAACTCAAGCTCTGGGCGCGCCACTCCGACACCGATGGCGGGTTGGTGAACGACACCATCCAGTATTCGGCCAGCGCCAAGCCGCAGCGCACGCTGGTGTTGATCAAGCCCGACAATTTCAACTTCCCCAGCGGCCGGCCCGGCAATGTGCTGGACGTTTTCTCCAGCACCGGCCTCTACATCGTCGGGATGAAGGTGCACCAGATGAGCGTGGCCCAGGCCGAAAATTTCTACGGCCCGGTGCGCGAGCAGTTGCTGACCAAAATGCAAGGCCTGGCACTGGCGAAAGTGCTGCCAACAGTGGAGCAGGCGCTGGACATGAAACTGCCCGTCGACGCCGTCGAGAAGCTCGGCAATTTGCTCGGCCCGTTTTTCGGCGAGGCGCTGTTCCAGCAGATCGTGAAGTTCATGACCGGCATCGCGCCGGCCCAGTGCGCCCCCGATCAGAAGAACAAACCGGGGCACGCCAAGTGCATCGCGGTCGTCTATGAAGGCACGGACGCGGTGCGCAAGATCCGCGAGGTGCTGGGACCGACCGATCCGAAGAAAGCCGGTCCGGGCACCATCCGGCGCGAATTTGGCCAGTCGGTGATGGTCAACGCGGCGCACGCCTCGGATTCGCCGGAGAACGCCAATCGCGAGATCGGGATCATCAATTTCAAGGAAAACAACTTCAAGCGGGTCGTGGAAGAGTTCTACGGCAAGCTGGACTGACCGCCCTGCGCGGATGGGAGGAGTTTCGTGCCATGAAAGACTTCGTCGCAGACCGTTCCAAAGTCCTGACACCGTCGCTGACGCTGGCGGTGGACGCCAAGGCCAAAGCGATGAAAGCCGCCGGCGATGACGTGTGCGGCTTCGGCGCCGGCGAGCCGGACTTCGACACGCCGCAACACATCAAGGATGCCGCCGTCGCCGCGCTCGCGAAGGGCATGACCAAATACACGCCCTCCAGCGGCACGCCGCAGTTGCGCCAGGCCATCGCCGACAAGCTCGCGCGCAAAAACGGCATCACCTACAAATCCAGCCAGGTCATCGTCTCCTGCGGCGGCAAACATTCCTGCTTCAACGTCGTTTTCGCCACGTGCAATCCCGGCGACGAGGTCATCATCCCCGCGCCCTACTGGCTGAGTTATCCGGAAATGGTGAAGATGGCCGGAGCGAAGCCGGTGATTCTGCCGACCAGCGACACCACCGAATTCAAAATCACCCCCGAGCAATTGCGCGCCGCGATCACGCCGCGCACGAAGCTGTTCATCCTCAACTCGCCGTCGAACCCGACCGGCTCGGTTTATACGCGGGCGGAGTTGGAGGCGCTTGGCCGCGTCTGCATCGAGAAAGACGTGCTCGTGCTCAGCGACGAGATTTACGAAGACCTCATCTACCCCGGCGCGACGCATCACAGCCTCGCCTCGTCCGGGCCGGAGTTTTATGCGAACACCGTGACGGTGATCGGATTCTCGAAAGCCTACTCAATGACCGGCTGGCGGCTTGGCTACCTCGCCGCGCCGGAGCCGATTGCGAAGGCGATTGACGCCATCCAGAGCCACTCGACGTCGAACCCGACCAGCTTCGCGCAAGCCGGCGCGGTGGCGGCGCTCACCGGCCCGCAGGATCACTTGAAGTTGTGGCTGGCGGAATTCACCAAACGGCGCAATTACATGCTGCAACGTCTCAACGCCACTCCCGGCGTGTCGTGCGTTGACGCGAAAGGCGCGTTCTACCTGCTGCCCAACATCAGCAAACTCGGCCTCACGCCCATGGAGTTTTCCAAACAACTGCTCGACGAGGAAAAAGTGGCCGTCGTTCCCGGCGAAGCGTTCGGCACCGACCGGCACATCCGCCTCTCCTACGCCAGCTCGATGACCAACATCGAGAAGGGCCTGGATCGCATCGAGCGGTTCTGTCGCAAACGCGCGTAACCGCACCAACGCCGGGGCGGGGCGGCGAATGTGGCAATCGTGGCTTGGCTGTGGTTGCCGGCCTCATTATAGTGTGTTTGGTGGTTCACGATGAAACTTGGCGCTTCCACGCTCACGTTCCGACGGTTGTCGCTGGCCGGCGCGCTGGACCGCATCCGGCGGCTCGGTTTTGACACGCTGGACCTCTGTTGCATCTTCTCCTCGTATTGTCCGCACTACGATCCCACGGCCTCGGCCAACAACAACACGGTTTACCTTGAAGACACGCTCGGCGGGTTGCGCATCTCGACGCTCCAGGTCGCCATGGCGCCGTGGAACAGCACCGACCGCATCGTCCGCTCCGCGCAACTGGAGTTCGTCGCCGGCTCGTTGCGCGCCGCCAAGGCCGTGGGCGCCTACGCCGTCACCGTGCAGAGCGGCAACAAACCCCGGCTCGACTCGGACTGGAGCGGCGCGGCGCAACTCGTCATCGAACCCATCCGCATCGCCGCCCGCCGCGCTGAATCCTTCGGCGTGCAACTGAGCCTCGAACTCCGCGCCGGTACGCTGACCGAAACCGTCGAGCAGGCCGAAAAACTTCTGGAACTCATTGCCAGCCCCGCCGTCGGCGTGGCGGTGGACACCGGTTGCGTCGCCGCTGCCGGCGTTGACGTGGCCGCCGCCATCGAGCGGCTCGGTTCCCGCGTCCAGCACGTGCATTTGCGCGACGGCAAACCGGGCAACCCCATGCTCACGCCCGGCGACGGCAACGTGGACTTCGCCGCCGTTGGCCGGGCGCTTCGGAAGATCGGTTACGAGCGCGTCGGCTCGATCGCGCTGGATTGGAGCCAGCCGCCGGCCGACCCCTCCGAGGAACTCCGTCGCGCCCGCGCTCACATCGGGGAGGCGTTCGAAACGGCGGTTTGATCCCAATCGCATCCCGTCATGGCAGCGCTCTGCGTTTCTTCACCGTTGCAAAACGGGTCCGACCGCAAGCTTCTTCGTCATCTTGGAACCGCCTTAAAATGTGTTGGAGGAAGATGGACTTCGGCGGGCGTTCGAGCCTATGGGCAACTCGGGGCGACCGCAAGAACTGCGACTCCCGCCGTCTTCGCTGCGACACCTTTCTTGTCGCACAAGAGTATGAAAACGGATGGCAGTTCCGACAGCAACAGGCCAAAACCAGGAAGCGCATCGAGGCATTGAACAAGGTTCGCCGGGCCGCCTGCCAGATCGGTCAAAAGAACGCCATGAACACGAACATGAATCGCCGCACGATTGGGGAGCATGTGCAGAAAATTCGCCACGCCCGCGCTCACCTCGGGGAGGTGTTCGAGACGGCGGCTTGAGTCCGTCCGCGTTTCCATCATGACCTCATTCCTGCGTTTCTGCACCGTCGCGAAACCAGTCCTGGCCGCAAGCCTCCTGGTTGTTGCGGCCGTGTCATCGGCGCAGCCCGCCTGGCTGTCTCCTTCCGCGCTGGTGGCGTCGCCGGACGGCGCCACGCTCTACGTCGCCTGCGCCACCGGCAACCGAGTCGTCGTACTTGACATCGCATCCCACAAAGTAGCGCTTTCCATCGAAATGCCCGCCGACCCGACGGGACTTTGCCTCTCGGCGGATGGCGCGCGGTTGTTCGTGACCTGCGCGGCTCCGGAGAGCCGCGTCTGCGTTGTCGAGACGGCGCGCGGCAGAATTGCCGAAGAACTTCCCGCGGGACACACCGCGATGGCTCCGGTCCTTTCGCCCGACGGCAAATGGCTTTTCGTCTGCAACCGTTTCGATAACGACGTGAGCGTATTTGACCTGACGGCTAAAAAGGAGGTGCGCCGGATTCCGGTCAAGCGCGAGCCCGTGGCCGCGGCCATCACGACGGACGGCAGGCGCCTGCTTGTGGCGAACCATCTTCCCGCCGGTCGCGCGGACGCGGAATACGTGGCGGCGTCCGTGTGTGTCATTGACACGGAGCGCGGCCGGGTGGTGGACAACCTCTGGCTGCCCAACGGCAGCGGCGCGCTGAAAGACCTCCGCATTTCGCCCGACGGAAAATTCGCCGTCGTCACCCATCTCATCGGGCGTTTCTGGCGGCCGGCAACGCAGATCGAACGCGGCGGGATGAACGCCAACGCCATGACCATCCTCGCGCTCGACCGCATGGCGGTGCTCAACACCGTGTTGTTCGACGACTGGGACCGCGGCGCGGCCAATCCGTGGGGCGCGGCGTGGAGCGCCGACAGCCGCACGCTGGTGGTCACCCACGCCGGCACACACGAGGTCAGCGTCATTGATTTTCCGGCGCTGCTCGCAAGGCTGGTGGACATGCCGCCCACGCCGTTGCGGGTCAACGCGCCTTATGCCATCGGCGCGGCGGCGCGCGCCCCCACGGACGCTTCGGGGGACCTGTCGTTCCTCGGCGGCTTGCGCGACCGGCGGCGCCTGCCCGTGGATAATCTTGGCCCGCGCGCCGTGGTGGTGATCGGGCGGCGCGGCTATGTGGCGAATTATTTCTCCGACACGCTGAACGTGATAGAACTCGACCGGCTGCAACCGAAGGTGGAAACGATCCCTCTCGGCCCCCGGCCGCGGATGACCGCCGTGCGCCTTGGCGAACTCTACTTCCACGACGCCCGCATCTGCTACCAGGGCTGGCAGAGTTGTTCGAGTTGCCATCCCGGCGACGCGCGCGTGGACGGGCTGAACTGGGACCTGCCCAACGACGGCCTCGGCAATCCGAAAAACACCAAGAGTCTCCTGTTCGCGCACAAGACGCCGCCGGTCATGAGCCTCGGCGAGCGCCAAACCGCGGAGGCCGCCGTCCGCATCGGCATCCAACACATTTTGTTCACCGTGCAACCGGAGAAGGTGGCCGGCGCGATGGACGAATATCTCAAGTCGCGCAAACCCATCCCCAGCCCGCATCTTGTGAACGGCAAACTCTCGGCCTCGGCGCAGCGCGGCGAAAAACTGTTTCACAGCGCGGAGGTTGGATGCGCGCAATGTCATCCGCCGCCGCTGTTCACGGACCTGCACACGCACGATGTCGGCACCCGCAACGCGCACGACCGCGAGACGGACCGGTTCGACACGCCTACGCTGGTCGAACTCTGGCGCACCGCGCCGTATCTTCACGACGGCTCCGTCACCACGGTGAGCGATCTGCTGGTCTTCGCCAACAAGAACGACCAGCACGGCAAAACCTCGCATCTGACGGCCGACGAAATCCTCGACCTCTGCGAGTATCTGCTGTCGCTGTAATTGACGCTGCCAGATGCCTCTGCTAAAACGCGTGTATTCGCTCTTCACAGCCAGCAACCGCAAATCTTGGAATCACCATGAGGACCACAGACGACCGTTCCGCGAAACTTGCCGCCACTCGCCGTGATTTCATCAAGACAGCCTCTGCGTTGACTGGAACAGCCGTGCTTTGCCCGCTGGGCTGGTGTTACACCGCGCGCGCTGCCGGCCAACCGGAAACGATCGTCATCCGCGGCCATCACCTCTTCGACATGCTCGACGCGCTCGGCACCGGCAAGTCCAGCCACAAGACGCTCGGTCCCGTGGCGCTGAAGGTCCGGGCCAACCCCAAGGCGCCGATCAAAGTCGTCGTCGGTATGGACGACATCTGCGGACCGTGCGAGTGGTGGGACCGCGCGAAAGGGATTTGCACGAAGAGCCTGAAGACCTATCCGCAGGACAACGAGAACTCGACGGCCTCCGACAAGAACGCCATCCACGTGCTGGGCCTGAAGCCCGGCGACGTGATGAAAGCCGATGAACTCTATCGCTTGATCAAGGCCAGGGTGACCAAGAAAGTTTTCGCCGAGGAGGTTTGCGTCGCCTGCCGGCTGGTGAACAAGTGCAAGGAAACCTACGAGCCAAAAATTGAAGCGGTGGTCAACGCCCTCGCCGAGCCGCGGTCATGATATGAGAACGCAAATGAAAGTTGCCGCCGTGCAGATGAAATTCCGGCGGACGATCCCGGAGAACGTCGCATTCATCGAGCGGCACATCGCCGGCTTCGCGCGGTCGGGCGGCGACGCCATCCTGTTTCCAGAGTGCGCGGTGACGGGCTACAACCTGGATTTCCGGAAACTCGATCCTGCGAAGATCGAAGCGGGGCTTCGGGCGGTTGCGGGCGCGGCCCGCGAGCATCGCTGCAACGTGCTGGTCGGCTCGCCGACGCGCGCTCGCGGCCGATGGTTCAACTCGCTGGTCGTGTTTGACCGGCGCGGGCGCGAGGTGTTCCGCTACCACAAGATTCAGCTCACGCCGGGCGACGCGAAATTCTTCGCGCCGGGCAACGCGCTGGCCTTCTTCCGGCTCGACGGCATCCCATGCACGGCGATCATCTGCCACGAACGGCGCTATCCCGAACTGGCACGCCTGCCGGTGATGATGGGCGCGCAAATCCTGTTTCATCCAAACGCCGGGCTGGACGCGCTCGCCGTGTCGAAGACGAAACGCGGCGGCAGGGACGGCATCGTCGCGCGGGCGTTCGAAAACCAGGTGTTCTACGTCTTTGCCAACACCGTCGGCCCGCAGGGTGGCGGATTCTGGTCCGCGGGCGATTCGAAAATCGTGGCGGCGGACACGCGCGTGCTGGCGCTGGCGAACAACCGCGATGAGATGCGCATCGAGACGACGCTCGACGTCGCGCAGGCCGGCCGCAAATACGCCCGCGAGGCCCTGCAACAACCGGCGTTCCTGCGCCCGCACTGGCGCGCGCTGCTCGCCGCCTGCCGGCGGCAGATTCGGAGTGCCGTGCGTGGTCGGTGATCCTGTTCTCCATCAAGGGCCACAGGTAACAAGCTGCAAGAAAAACACATGTGGAAGTTCAAACGCACCAAAGCTGAGCCTCCCAAACTGGTCGACAAAGCCAAATGGCAACTGGAGGAAGTCGGACAACTTGGTCTGCCGGAGGAACACGCCGGGCATCACATCGCATATTTTCTCCGATGGCTGGAGGAACGCGGATTGGTGAGTGACTGGTTTCGTGAAGAAAAAGCAGAGGAACTCGCCGCAATTCGTGAGGGACGGTTGAGTTGGCCGAAGTTTCTCATGGAATTCCTCGATGGATGCTTGACGGACGAGATGGTGACTGCGGAGGGCAATGCATTTGGGGCCGCGTATTACGGCGAGCGAGGCAGGTTTTGGAACGACTACGGCAGCGCAGTCTCTAACGGCAAGCAGAACGTTCTGTGCGTTCCGTTCACCGAGGAGAACTACGCGAAACTGAGGACAGTTTTTGACCGGCGCCTGGGCGAGTGGCGCGCGAATCCAGCGTCCGTCGTGCGTCCGTTGACGATGCACAAGATGATTGAAGCGTCTTATTTTGGATTAAGTGCCGTGTTAATGTTCGGGGGATTTCTGGCGGTTGTGGCGGCGGTTCCGTTGCAGTTGTTCCTCTCGCCGGCTGCATCGGCCCGGCTTTCGTATTGGGGGTGGGCCAGCATAGTTGCGGGATTGTCAATAGTTCTTGTGCCGGGCTTTCTTCTCATGTACTTGGATTGGAAAAGGAAGCGACGCCTGCGCAAACGGAACACTCCCTGAGCAAGGAATCATGTCATGAAGACGGAAAGAACATTCATCCCCTTGAGCCTGGCAGCCATCTTATTGGCCTTATCGTTGTCCATGGTTTTCGCCGCCGACACGCCGTTGCTCACGCTGCAAGGAGACAAGCGTCCGGAATGGTTGCGGCAGGACGGGATTGTGATGGCGGGGAGTTGGGAGCCGCTGTTGTTCCGCGTGCGGCGCGACGGCGGAGAGGGTTACACGCCCACGGCGGAGCAGCGCGCGGCCTACGAACGCGAGCACAGCCCGGAGATGGTGGCGAAGTTGAAATCGATCGGCGTGAACTTCGTAATGATGCACTGCTACAAGGGCGGCGGGCTGGAGGCGGAGCGAGAGAGCATGGCCGACGCGGCGAAGTTCGCCAAGCTCTGCCACGACGCCGGGTTGCGCGTGGGCTGCTACACCTACAGCGGCGCGTTCATCTGGGAGCTGTTCTTCAAGGAGATGCCGCAGGCCAAAGACTGGCTCGTGCTCAATCCCGACGGCACACCGATCACGTATGGCAAGACGGCGGGCTACCGTTACTATTGGAACCGCAATCATCCCGACGCGGAGGCGTTTTACCGCAAGATCGTGCGGTTCGCCGTCGAGGACATGCACACCGACCTTGTCCACTTCGACAACTACACCGTCGGCCCCGGCCACGATGCAAACTCGGTCGCGCGCTTCCGCCAATACCTGCGCAAGACGTTCCCGGCGTCGCTGCTCAAGGAAAATGGCATTGCCGACCTCGCCGCGCTGACGCCGCCGCCGGACCACTCCTGCACCAACCTGCTCGGTCGCGCGTGGGCGGATTTCTGCTGCCAGTCCATCTCCGACTCGTTCCACTCGATGACCCGTTATGCGCGCAAGCTGCGGCCGGACGTCCTCATGGAAACCAACCCGGCGGGCATTGACCGGACGATCCGCTGGGCGGTGGACCACGGGCGGCTGTTGCGCGGCGGCGAAGCGTTCTGGGACGAAGGCCGCCATCCCGGTTTCGTCAAGGGCACGCTCACCACGCGCATCCGCACCTTCAAGGCGGCGCGCGGCCTGAACAACTCGGCGTTTGTTTACACGATCAATCCGCTCGAAGCCGCCGAGTCCATGGCGTTCAACCTCGACTGCTTCGGCTGCATTTGCTGGTTCGAATACGGCCAGCTTTGGGAATATCCCGGCAACGTCAGGCCGATGTCGCCCGCGCTGCTGCCGTTCGCGAGCTTCTACCACAAGCGCCACGACCTGCTGCGCGACGCGAAGGTCGTGGCCGACGTCGGTGTGTTCCGGAGCTATCCCTCGATGCAGTTCGGTCCGCGGCAGGAGGCGGCGCTCGCCGGCAAGATCGAGGACCTGCTCATCGCCAACCGTTGCCCGTTCCAGTTGGTGTTCGATCAGCAGCTCGACGAACTCTCGCGCTGGCCCGTCCTCGTGATGCCGGGCTGTGTCGCGCTCTCGGACGCGCAGGTGAAGGCGATACGCCGCTACGTCGCGAAAGGCGGCCGGCTTTGCGTTGTCGGCCCGCTGGCGACGCACAATGAATGGATGTTCCCGCGCAAGAAACCCGCCCTCGATGATCTGCCACAGGACCGCGTCGTCCGCGTGGACGAGAAAGGCGACTGGCTCGACGCCATCCGCCGCACCTGCGGCGGCCAGTTTTCGCTTTCCGTCACGAACGACTCGCCCGCCCTCTGCGCCGAACTGACCGGGCAGCCCACACGCCGCATGGTGCATCTGGTGAACTACCGCACCGACAGCCCGATGAAAGACATCACCGTCCGCGTCGCGCTGCCGAAAGGCCGCGTCGCCAGCTCCGTCACGCTCGCCAGCCCCGAACACGCCAACGACATCACAGTGCCCTTCAAGCAGGACGCGGGCGACGTGACCTTCACCGTGCCGAGCGTCGGCGTCTATGAAATCGCAGTCGTGACACTCGGTACAGCCAAAATTGAATGAGCATGCATGAGCAGGAACAAGAGCATCTCGCGTTTTCCCGCCGAGTGGATGACTAGCGCTGCTGTTGTAGCTTTTCTCGGCCTCGGAGGGGTGGCGGCTTTGCCCCTATCCGCGGCCACCGTCCAGGAACGTTACTACGGCCACGAAGCCGTTCACGACGCGCACGGCGTCATCGCGCCGTGGTATCGCGGGCTGAACGGCCAGTGTGATCTGCGCGTGCGTATCGCCGCAGAGACGCTGAAGCGTTATCCGTGGACCGCGATGACCAACGCCATCGCCGCCTATCCGCATTACGTCTTCACCAGCACATGGCGGATCGAAACCAACGGCGTCATCCGGCCCATTAATCCCGGCGATTGGATGAACGGCGACCTTGGCCAGCGGGCCACCAGTGTGTTGAACGGCTTCGTGGACTACTATCGTTACACCGGCGATCCCGCCGCCATTGCCCACGTCACCTACATGGCGGATTATATTGTGGATCATTGCGTGACGCCTACCGATCACCCGTGGCCGGGCTTGTTCATCAGTGTTCCGTCCAAAGGCAAGGCCTATCACAAGGCCGACCCGCACGGGATGATCCAACTCGACATCTGCGGCTCGACCGGTCAAGGACTCCTGCGCGCCTATCAACTCACGGGAAACGCCCGCTGGCTGGAGGCCGCCAAACATTGGGCCGATGTCCTTGCCGCACGATGCAACCTCAACCCCGACGCCGACCCGTGGCCACGCTATGCCAATCCCGAAGACGTGAAGTGGGGAAAAAACAAGGAGGGCAACAAGCAAACGGTTGGCGTCATTATGATTCTTGCTTTCCTCGACGATCTGATCCGGCTCGGTTACACGGGCAAGGACAACGCCCTTGTAGCCGCGCGCGAGGCGGGCCAGCGATACTTGCGCGACCGATTGCTGCCGGTGTGGTGGGTGAACGACACCTGGGGCCGCTATTTCTGGGACTGGGACGGCCCGGTGCAGGAGTGTCTCATCACCTCGGAAGCGGCCCGATACATCATGGACAACAAGGCCGAGTTTCCCAATTGGTATCAGGATGCGCGAAATATCCTCACGCTGTTCTTCAATCACACCAGCGTCAACCCCGGGTCCAACGGCGACGTCTATAGCGGCGCTTGGGCGTATCCGGAATCGTCGAGTTGCTGCGGACGCTCGCTTTGGTATAGCCCGATGATTCACGCGCCCGCGTTGGCCCAATACGCCTTGGAGACAGGCGACACGTGGTGCCGCGAACTGGCCTATCGCCAGATGGTGCTGCAAACCTACGACGTGCATGAAACGGGAGTGTCCGAGGACAACATAGATGGCGGCGCCATCGTCAACGGCAACTGGCTCAACATCGCGCATCCCTTGCCGCTGCGGTTCGTGCTTGCCGGCATCGGCTGGTTGCCGGAAGAGGTGGGTGCCAGCCGGGAGAACCACATCGTTCGCTCGACCGCGGTGGTGAACTCGGTGAGCTACGGCGATGGCCGGATCGAATACACGACCTTCGACGCGTCCGCCAACACCACCGAGGTGCTGCGCCTCGCGTTTGTGCCGAAGGGGGTGACGGCGGATGGGAAGAGGCTTGAGCGCCGGGCAAACGCCGACGGCAACGGCTACGCGGTGAAGAAGCTTCCCAACGGCGACGCGATTGTCTCCATCCGGCACGACGGCTTCAAAAAGGTGGTCATCGTTGGTGACGACCCGCAGCAAGTCATCGAAGCCGACAAGCTGGTTTATGAAGGCGAGTGGAAGACGGAATCGCACCTCCATGTCACTGAAGCTGCCGGCGCGACTTTCACCGCCACGTTCATCGGCAATCAAGTGCGCCTCATCGGGCGGGCCGAGCCATCCGGCGGGTTGGCGGATGTCTATCTGGATGGCGTCAAGCAGTTGGTTCCGGTGGATTTCTGGAATCCGAGTCTGCGCAGCCAGCAGGTGCTCTACTACAAAAACGGACTGGCGCAGGACACGCACATGTTCAAGGTCGTGGCACGTGGCGGGCACAATCCGTATTCGAACGGCAACCGGGTCTGCGTCGATGCCGTGCAGTTCTCCGCTGCGAACGAGGCGTATGGCTATCCCACCGGCACCGGGCCAGCCGAAGTTCAGCGCATGATTTTTGGTTACACGGGCGGGAAAGATTATCGCGACTCGCAGGGCCACAGTTGGCGGCCAGCCACGGAGCTGGTCACGCGCACCGGCCCTGGAGCGGATTCGGTGACGAGAACATGGTGGACCGCGCCAGCCACTAATGTCATCACCGGCGCGCCGGACCCGGAGTTGTATCGTCATGGTGTTCATGGCCGGGATTTCTGGGTGAACCTCACTGTCGGGCAGGGCAAATACCACCTCCGGCTGAAGTTCGCCGCTGCGCGCGGCCTCGACACGCGCCTGAACTGCTTCGACATCCGCATCAACGGCCAGCCTGTCGTCAGCAAACTCGATGTCGCCGCCACCGGCGGCGGGCCGGACCGCACCACCGACCTCGTCTTCAACGACATCGCGCCGCGCAATGGCGTCATCGAGGTTCGGTTCAAGGGTGCGCGCGTCATGGACGGCGAGAAGCCCGTTCGCGGCGAAGCCTTCGTGCAAGCTCTGGAACTCGGTCCCGGCGATGGCGGTAAAGGCTTGCAGCCTGTGTCTTCGTCCGCGCTGGAACCGACAGGCAATCTGCTCATGAATCCTGGATTCGAGGAAACAGAACGCGGCGCGACGATGCTGCGCGGCACACAACACGATGTTACGGGATGGACTTACGAGTTTGCCGGGCCGATGAAGTCCTACATCTGGCAGGAGCGCGACTACAGCCAACATCCGCCGTGGGGCCTGCCAGAGTTTCACAGCGGCCACGGCGCCATCCGCACGCACAGCGATGGCAACGGCCAGACGATGATACACCAGGATGTCGAGGTCGTCCCGAACACCCGATACACGGCCTCCGTTTGGGTGCGCGCCGTTGATCTTCACGGCAAAGGCTTCGGCCAAAACAAGAAGGATGCTGCGGGACTTCTGATCATGGAACTGAACGCGCAAGGCAAGGTCGTTCACCAATACGAGAAGGCGAAAGTGACGAAGTCCGGCCCTTACACGCAACTGACCAAGACCTTCACGACCAATGCATCCACCTCGCAGGTGCGCTTCATCCTCAACACGCTCATCCATTGTCCCTACGAAGAAGGCCATGTTACCTACGACGACTGTTCCCTGATGGTTGACCGCCCATGAAGATCACGATGAACTCCAACAAGCTGCTGCTGACTCTCGCTTCGAGTGTCCTCGTTGCCTGCACCGCCGCGTTCGCCGCCGACGCGAAAGCCCCCGCCAAACTCGGTCCGACTCAACTCGTCCGCCAGACCACGACGCTGGTCAGCGACGGCCGCGCGCCGGTGATTCTCGCGCCCGCGAGCGGCGCGGCGCGGACGGCGGCGGAGACGCTTCGCGACGCGCTCGCCAAACGGTTGGGCGTGAAGCCGCGTCTGGTGAGCCGGCTCGCCGATGCCGAGCCGGGCCGGCAAACGGCCATCGCGCTGGGCAACATGCTCGACAACGAACTGCTCACGCGCCTGTATTGGAGCCGCTACACCTACGAGGACGGGCAGTTCCCCGGCCCAGACGGTTACACGGTGCACACGGTGTTCGACCCGCATCATTGGGGCGGAGGCCAGAACGTGATCGTGCTCGGCGCGAGCCGGGCCGAACAACTCGGCAAAGCGGTCGAGCGGTTTCTCGGCTTGTTGCAGGGCGATGGGCCGGCCACGGTCCTGCCCTACGCAATGATCGTCGAGCCGGCGAAGCCGCTGACGCCTGCCACGCGCCGCAACTTTTTGGCGCGGCCGGTGGACCCGTCGTTCGCGGGGTTCCGCGCCAACGCCGAGAAATACCTCAAGACCGGCGAGGAGACCTACGCGCGCCTCGCCATGGCCGCGCTCGACATCATGGTCGAGACCTACCGCAAGGATCCCAAGCGTCATACGCCGTGGCCGGAGGAGACGACGGCGGGCGAGATTTTTGCCGCGTGGGACGCGTTTGAGGAATGCCCGCTGATCACGCCGGAGAAACGGCGCGAGTATGTGGAGGCGTTCCTTGCCTGGAGCCGCGATCTCACGCACTGCTCCTACGAGTATCGGCTCATTGACGAGAAGTTCACGGTGACGTGGAACCACACGACGTTTGCGCTGCTGGGGCTGTATTACGCCGGGCGCTATTTCGACCGGCACTACGATTTCCCCGAGGCGAAGGAATGGCTGCGCAAGGCGCGGCTCGGGTTCACCGCGCAGGCGCGCTCGTGGAAACCGCAGGAGGACGCCGACAGCTACCTGGTGTTGACGATGGGGCACACCATCCAGTTCTCGCTGGCGGATTGGGACCTGCGCTTCTTTGAGAACGGGCTGATGAAACGCTACGCCGACTACGTGGTGGGGTGCGGCGACACGCGCCAGTGGCCGGCGGGTTTCGGCGACAGCGGCTACGGAATGCTCCCCACGATGGCCACCGCCGCGCTGCCGGTGGCGTATTGGTGGACGCACGACGGCGGTTATCGCTGGCTGCTCGAACACTCGGTGGCAGGCGGCTGGGAAAATCCGTTCTGGCCCGATGTCGAACCGCGCGCGCCGGAGCGGTTCGTCGGGCTGAACGTGTTCCCGATGGACCGCCAGATTTATGACGACACGCAGCGGCGGCCGGTTTACGGCGAGGCGTTCGAGCGCGCCGACGTGCCGTTTGAGGAGGCGTGGGACAAGATCAGCTTCCGCGAAAACTGGGAGCCGGACGGGCAGTATCTGCTCCTCGACGGCCTGGGCCGCGGCAAGCACCTGCACTTCGACACGGGCGGCATCACGACGTTCGTCCAGGACGGCGAGCGATGGCTGCTCGACCACGATTACCTCGTGCGCAACACGACCGAGCACACAATGCTCTCCGTCCTGCGCGACGGCCGCTGCGAAAAACTCGTGCCGAGCCTCGCGGGTCTGGCCGCGAGCGGCGATCTGCCCGGCATGGCTGCGACGCGCACCTACGTGAAGGACTACAACGGCGTGGATTGGGACCGGCGCGTCCTGTGGAGCAAAGGCGCGTGGTTTCTGGTGCAAGACACGGTCACGGCGCGCGCGGCTGGCAGCTACGACCTGGATCTCACGTGGAAGACGATTGACCGCGGCGATCAGCGGGTGAACGAGGGCGGGCAATTCGTCGCGCGGCGTTCGGGCAAGACGGATAAGAGCTTGGTGGTGGTGGACGATCCCCAGGCTTCCAAAGGCAAAGCCGTGGTCATGTCGTCCTCTTCGGCGCGTCTGGCTTTCAGCATCGAACTGCCGCGGGGCGAGTATCTGGTGAGTTTCATCGCCTACGGCGCGAGCACCAGCAGTGACTCGCTGTTCTTGAGTGTGGACGGAGCCACGCCGCTGGCCGTGGGTCTGCCCATCGAGCGCTATGCGCCTTCGACTCCGGTGCGCTGCCGCGTGGTGTCCGACGGCTTGCACAAGATGGACGTTACGCTGCGCGAAGCGCCGCCGGTGCGGGTTGACCGGATCGAGTTCCGGCGCGACAACGCGTTGGTGAAGGTGATTCGGGCCGAGGACATGCCGTCGGTGCGCGACGCCGACCTTGTCAAACCGACCGTCAGCGCGCTGCACATTGATCCCGCGCTGCCGGTGCGCGCGTGGGTGACCGATTACGTGCGCCAGGGCATCTCGGTGCCGGTGTCCGTTCTGCACCAGCGGCAGTCGGCCACCCTGAAAGCGGCGGAGAGCGTGACGTTCTGCTCGATGGTCTATGCGACCGGGGCGAAACATCCGGCGGAGTTCTCCGCCGAGCCGTTGCGTCCCACGGCGCAACGCGTGAAGTCAGCCGATGGCGATGCGATCGTGGGCTTCGGCGCCGACCACGCAGGCCGTTGGCAGTGCGACGCGGACGCTTGGCTGGTCAGCGGCCAGACGATCAGCCTCATCGCGGCGCGCAGCCTCGGCCTTGGCGAAACCGGTCTCGCATTCGAGCCTGCGGCGAATGTGAGTCTCGATACGAACTCGGGGAAGATGATTTTGACCGCTGCCAAACCCGTTTCGGTGACAGCTCGCGGGGGCGCGACGGTGAACGGCCAACAGCGTCTGGAATTGCTGGCGGGAACGCACGCGGTGACCGTGGGCGGACTCAACGTCGCGAGCCTGGGCGACGTCGGTCGCGGCGCGACGAAGACCCTCGCGAAACAAGCGCCCGCCGCGTCGCTGCGCGCCGCCGCCAAACCGTTGTGGAGCGTGGAGTTGGCGAAGAACGCGCCCGTGTTTCGGATCACGCCCGCTGACATTGACGGCCAGCCGGAGTTGCTTGTCGCGTGCGGTCAGGCGGGGCACGCTGTTAGCGCCAGCGGCAAACTCCTCTGGTCGTATCCGACGGCCGGCGTCGTTCGCGATGTTTCGACGGCCCATTTCGCCAAGAACGGCCCGCCAACGATCCTCGTGTCCAGCGCAGACACCTGGCTCCACCAACTCGACCCCGCCGGCCATCTGAAACGCAAGGACCAGATGACCGGCATTTATTTCAATCAAGACCATGGCGAGCGGCCGTGGGGACTTTACTGCACGCGCGGCGTGGACACGGACGGCGACGGTGTGGATGACATGCTCGTGACGACGCTCGCAAGCATGGAGGCCCAGGGATTGTCGCCGGACGCGAAGAAGCTCTGGCGCACGCTGGCGGCGTATCACGGCTGCATGGAGATGACCGTCGAAGATCTGGACCGCGATGGCAAACCCGAGATCGTGATCGCCAACAAGTATGGCTCGGTGTATGTGCTGCGACCCGACGGCAGCAAGGTGCTGACTTCCAATACCTCCATCGGCGACGTGACGTTCGGCCTCGGCGACCTCAATGGCGACGGCAAGAAGGAGATTGTCCACGGTTCGTCCACCGGCGACCTGGTCGCGGTGGATCTCCACAACAAAATCCTCTGGAGGTTCGACAACTACGGCTATCCCGTCGAGCGCATCTGTTGCGCGGACATCAACGGCGACGGCCGGCCGGAAGTCCTCATCGCATCGGGCACCGGCTACGTTTACTGCCTCGATGCCGCCGGCAAGCTGCTCTGGCAACGGCGGCTCGGTCTGGCCGTGCATGACCTGATGGTGAACTATGGGCAGATAATTTCCGGTACGGAAGACGGGGAAGTCCACGCCCTCAACGCGGCGGGAAAAATAATTTGGTCGCGATCCGTCGGTGCGCCCGTGATGAAACTCTCCGCGATCCCGATGGACGGCCATTCGATTGTCGTCGCCGGACTCGCGGACGGCCGATTGGTGGCATTGCCCATCAAGTGAGCAGACAAAGGAGCCGCGGCATTTGCGGGATCGCCGCCGCTACGGCGAATTCTTCGCCGGAGGCGTTGCCGGCGGCGGCTTCGCTTCGGGCGTCATCAGCTTCAGGAGCACTCTCGTGGTTTCGTTGGACAGATTGATGCCGCAGCAAACGCGAAAGCCGATGTCCGCGCCGCTGCAAGAATACGGGCACGGCCAGCGCCGGGCGCAGCGCGTGTCAAAGGCGGCGGTCTTGAAGCTGCCGCCTTTCAACACGCGGCTCTTGCTCTTGGTATAGTCCGCGCAAAAATCCTCGTGAGCGCCAGCGGCGTCCCACGCGTCGAGACAATGTTCACGAACGTTGCCCAGCGCGTCGGCCAGACCAAAACCGTTCCGGCCCCGCGCGCCGCAGGCGTCCACCGGCAACGTGGATATCGCGCTGCTGTTGTTCTCGCACCAGTTCAGCCGGCCGTTGCCGTCTTTCGGCGACTCGCCCCACCAAAACATCGTGCCTTGCCGTCCGCCCCGGCAGGCGTATTCCCACTCGGCTTCCGACGGCAGACGGTAGATGTAACCGTCCGGCAAGCGGTTCGCGCCCTGCTCCCGTCGGGTGAGCCATTCGCAAAACACCACGGCGTCGCTCCACGTGACCCACGCCATCGAATGGTCCGCCGGCTTTTTTTCGGGATAGGAATCCAACACCGCCAAGCCCCTGACCGCGTCAGTCTGGTAGCGGCTGCTGTTGATGAACTGCTGCCACTGGCCCACCGTCAACTCGGTCCTGCCGATCCAAAAGCCGTTGCGAACCTGTGCGCGACGAGGCTGCCCGCCTTCGTTCTCCAAGGACGTTTCCGCCGCGCCCATCGCCTTGGCCCGAGCGCGTTCCTCCGGCGTGCTGCCGATCATGAACTCGCCGGGTGGAATTCCCATCAGCTCCAACGTGACGCCGCCGCCGAGGTCGAGCGCGCAGACGTCACCCGCCCTGGGGTTCGCCGTCAGCGCGGAGACGCGGGTTTCGGCGGGAGGGATAGAATCGGAGGTCTGCACCGCGTCTCCATGCCGTCCGCAGCAACAGCCCGCCACGACGGCCATCGCTGCGGCTGCAACGATGCCATAAACCATCGCCGACGATTTCTTTTTTGGCGCGGCCACGGGTTGGTGTGGAAATCTGATGGCCGAGTTTAACGCGGCAACGTGGCGGGTCAAGCGCCGTCCGTTGGGGCTCGAAAAATACAGCCGTCTGCTGCTCTCAACGCGCAGAGTCGCGCGCCTCTCGCTTGACGGCTCCAGCAGCGCGCCGGTAGAGTGCGCCCATGGTCATTCTGGGATTGAGCGAAGGCGGCGGATACGACCCGGGCGCTGCGCTCGTGGTGGATGGCAGGATCGTCGCGGCAGCCGAGGAGGAACGGTTCAACCGCATCAAGCATTCCAATTATCTCCAGCCGGAGATGGCGGCGCGATGGTGCCTGGAGTTTGCGGGACTGAAACCCACGGATGTGCAGGTTGTTGCCTGTCCGTTCACAAAGACCTCGCTTCTCCGTTCGCCAGCGCGTTGGCAGTTCGCGGCGCGCAACTGGCGGACGCCGGACCGGCTGTTGGCCGCGATTCTCGACGGCAATCGCCATTGCCGGCAGAACTTCCAAAACCTCCACGACATGTTGCCGCGGATCGGCGTTGACCCGGCTGCGGTCCGGCTGATGCCGTTCGAACCCCACATGGCTCGCGCAGCGTCGGCGTTTTACGGGTCGGGTTACGGGCGCGCGGCGGTCATGAGCTTGCACGGCAACAACGAGTATGTCGCCACCTGGCTCGGTTACGGCGACGAGACCGGTCTGCACCCCATCAGGGAATGGTATTCGCCCGATTCGCTCGGCGATTTCTACAGCGCCATCGCGGAGTATCTCGGCTTCGAGATGCCCGACGATGGATTGAAGTTATCGGCCATGGCCGCGCACGGCAATCCGGACAAGTGGGACATCTCGCCCTGTCTGCGCTGGGACAACGGCGACTTCCACGTCAACAACCGCCTGGTGAACGTCGCCGGCACGCGGCGCTACCGCAATGAACAGGGGCGCGACTGTTCTTTTTCGCAGGAACTGGTGAGGCTTTGGGGTCCGCCACGGCTGGCCGACGGCGCGGACGAGTCGTATGCAAACGCAGCCGCCGCGGCGCAGCGCGCATTGGAGGAGGCAGCGCTTTCGCTGGCGCGGCATCATCTCGCCGGCAAGATTGCGGAAACAAACCGGCTTTGTCTCGCCGGAGGCGTGGCGTTCAACGCGCAACTCAACCGCCGTCTGGCGCGCGAAGCCGGCGCGAAAGAAATGTTCGTCCCGCCGGCGGCCGGCGCTTGCGGCACGGCGCTCGGCGCGGCGATGCTCGCCGCCGCGAGCGTCGGCGACAAGGTGGAGCCGCTGGCGCACGCCTCTCTCGGACCGTGTTACAGCGATGGCCAAGTACGGGCCGCGCTGGAAATACACCGTGTTCCGTTCGAGCAGCCGGCCTCGATCACCGATGCGGCGGCCGCTTTGCTGGCGCGCGGCGAACCTGTCGCGTGGTTTCAAGGGCGGATGGAATTGGGTCCTCGCGCTCTCGGCAACCGCAGCGTCCTCGGCAACCCGGTCGTCCCTGGCATTGCCCGTCGCCTCAGCGCGCAACTCGGCCATCCCAAGCGGTGGCACCCATTCAACCTCTCCGTGCTCGACTGGGCCGCGCCGGAAGTTCTTCAGCCGCCGCATCCGTCGCCGTGGATGGCGTTCTCCTTTGAGGTGACGGCGCCCTGGAGAGACCGTGTTGCGGACATCATCCAGGCGGACGGCGTGGCGCGGGCACAAATTGTTAGCGAGCAGACCCAGCCGCGTCTTTACGAACTGATGCGCCAGTTTTACGCGCTGACCGGCGTGCCGGTGCTGCTGAACGCGCCCTTTAACCGCCAGGGCGAGCCACTCGTCTGCTCGCCGGACGACGCACTGACCGTCTTCTTCGGCAGCGACGTGCAGTATCTGGTCATGGAAAACCTGCTGGTCCGCAAGGCCGCCGCCGAATTTCGCCGGACGTGACATCCATTACCGCCGACGCCAGCGCGAAACTCGGCTTGCGTTGCTCGCGCGCGCCGATACTATTCCAGCATTCAAATGAAAACTCATTCCATTGCAGTTCTTCCCGGTGACGGCACCGGCCCCGAAGTGGTGCGCGAAGGCATCAAAGTGGCCGAGGTTGCCGCCAAGAAGTTCGGTTTCAAACTCGACTGGCATCCTTACGACTTCGGTGGCGAGCGATTCCTGAAGACGGGCGAGGTGTTGCCCGACAGCGCCATTGAGGAGTTCCGGCGCTACAAGACCATCTTTCTCGGCGCCGTCGGCCACCCAAAGGTGAAGCCCGGCATTTTAGAGAAGGGCCTGTTGTTGCGGCTGCGGTTCGAGCTGGAGCAATACATCAACCTCCGGCCGGTCAAACTTTTCCGCGCCGCCGACTGCCCGCTGAAGGACAAAGGCCCGGAGCACGTGGACTTCATCGTCGTCCGCGAAAACAACGAGGGCATTTACACCGGCACCGGCGGATCTGTTTTCAAAGGCACGCCGAATGAGATCGCCATTCAGGAATCGGTGAATACCCGCCGCGGCGTGGACCGCTGCTTGAAATATGCGTTCGACCTCGCCGCCAAGCGCCACGTCGGCAAACCGTGGAAGGGCCTTAAGCCCGAGGACGTCGCCGCCGGCAAGACCACGCAGCTCACGCTCTGCGGCAAAACCAACGTGCTCACCTACGCGTTCGACCTGTGGGAGCGCGCGTTCCACGAGATGGGCGCCGGTTACCCAACCGTCAAGCGCGAGTATGCGCACGTGGACGCCATCTGCATGTGGTTTGTCAAAAACCCGGAGTGGTTCGACGTAATCGTCACCGACAACATGTTTGGCGACATCATCACCGACCTCGCCGCGATCATCCAGGGCGGCCTCGGCGTCGCCGCAGGTGGCAACATCAATCCCCACGGCTGCTCCATGTTCGAGCCGATGGGCGGCAGCGCGCCGAAATATACCGGCCTGAACGTTATCAACCCGCTCGCGGCGATCAACGCCGGTGCGATGTTGCTCGACTTCCTGGGCGAGGCCGCCGCCGCGAAGGCCATTGAGAACGCCGTCATCCACATCGTAAACACGAAACTGAAATCGCTCGCCGCCGGAAAAATGGGTTACTCCACGACTCAGGTGGGCGATCTGGTGGCTGAAGCTGTGGCATGAAACGATGGGCGTGCATGTTGGCGGTGGTGTTGGCGTGCGGGTGGCTTCGCGCCGCCGACGGCACTAACGCGCCGCCCCGTGAAGCGGCGGCACCCGCCGCCACCCTGCTCGCGTCCGATCCGAAAGACTCGGCTGCCGAGGTTCTCGGGCTGCGGCGCATCCGCGACACGCTTGCCCGCCGGCCTGCCGACGACGGCGGCGACGCCTTGCGCGACTGGCTCACCGAAGCCGTGGTCCGTTGCGAACAGTTCCTCGAGGACCAGCCCCGCAGTCCGCATGCGGCCGAGGTGCGCGCCATGGACGCGCAGTGCCGGCTGGAACTGGCCACATTGACCAATGACCGCGCCGAACACGACAAAGCCTTGCAGCTTGCCCGGCAGGCGCTCGTCAAAAACGATCGCGGCCCCGGCGCGGCGCGCGCGCGGCTCGCGCTGGCCCGCGCGGCGTGGCCGGAGGATTTGGGCACCGTCATCGAGCAGACGCGGCTGATCGCCCGTGATTTCCCGGATCAGCCGCCGGCCGCCGAGGCGCTTTGGTTGCTGGCGCGGGCGCAACAGCGCAAGGGCGACGAGCGCGCGGTGCGTGACGCGGCAATAGCACTCTTCGGCTCGTTTCCAAAATCGCCCGAGGCGGCGCAGGCGCGGATGCTGCTGCGGCAACTCGGCCTCCCGGCACAACCGGCGCCGCTGCTGACCGTGACGACCGCAGACGGCAAGAAGCTTGATCTCGGCGCGCTGCGCGGCCAGGTGCTGCTGCTGGATTTCTGGACCGCCGCCACGCTGCCGACGAGCGAGAGCAGCGGCGTGTTGCGCCGATTATTCGAGGTCCATCGCGACGGCGGCTTGTTCGTCCTCGGAGTCAACCTCGACGCCGACCGCGCGACGTTCGACAAAGCCAACGCCGCGCACCCGACGCCGTGGCCGCAGGTGTTCGCCGACGATCCGGCGAATGCGAAACTGACGGAGGCTTATCCGGCGCTGGTAGCCCCGACGCGGCTGCTCATGGACCCGTTCGGCGCGGTGGCGCGCATCGCGGCGCATCCGGCGGAGATCGAGCCGCTGATGAAACGATGGCAGTCCACCGGCGCGATGGCGTCGCCGGCCGCCGCCGCGAAAACGCCGCCGGTTCCCGGCAAAAAAGAAACGCCCAAGACCGCCGCGGCAAAGCCGCACGAGCCGGCTGCAAGAACGAGGCCCCCGACCGGGAAGCAGAGCGTCGCCGGCGCGAAGCCTTTGCCGAAACCAACGGTTGCTCCGCCGGCGGAGAAGCAGGTGGCCGCACCACCGGCCCCGCCGCCGATGCCCGCGCCGCAACCAACGCACATTGAAATCGGCGGTGTGTTCTACGCCAAGCCGCTGAGTCCGGCGACGAATGCGATTCCGGTCGCATCAACCAAACCCACGGTGGCGGTCGCGCAACCCGCGATGGCGGCCGCGGCAAAACCTTCGCTGCCGATAGTCCAACCGTTCGCCAACACGGACAAGCCGGCCAAGGTCAGCCGCGCGACGCCGGCAGCCACCACGGCCGCCGCCAAACCGCCGCCGGCTGCAGAACGATTTGCCGACGAAAAGAAGTCGTTGAAACCCAGCCGGCCAGTCGCTGCGGATTCCGCCAAAGCCGATAGCACGGCAACAACCCGCCCGACGTCGGCAGCGCGCTCCTCGGCCACCCCGCCGTCGAAACCGCAGTCTGGTTACGGTTCGTCGAACTCGAAATCGAAACTCAAGACCGACAGTGCCGAGAGCCTTGCGACAATGCCGGACATCTCCGAGTCCGACCGCAAGGCTTCGTTGATGGACGCCGCAAAACGGATCCTGAAGTCCGAGGAAGAACTGATCACCTGGTCGGAACTGGAGACGTTCTTTGCCACCAAGAAACCCGCCAGCGTCGAAGGCGGTCTGGTGTGGTATCAGGACGTGGCGGATCGCTGCCAGCAGTTCACCAAGGATTTTCCGAAAAGTCCGCACGTCAACCTGGTGCGCATCAATGAAGCGCGGTGCCGGCTCGCCGTGTTCAAGGCCACGCAAGATCCCGCCCAGCGGTCACGCGCCGAGACCGCCGCGCACGAAGTGCTCGACCACAAGCCGAGCGAAGACGACGCCATCCGCGCGGAGTTCCTGCTGCTAAATGCCACGTGGCCCGACTACCCCGAACAAGGCATCGCCATCGCCAAGCGCATCCTTAAAAACTTCCCGCACCGGCCCGAGACGGCGGCGGCGATGCTCATGCACGCGCAGTTCCGCCGCCGCCAGGGCATGTTGCGCCCCGCCCGGGACGCGGCCGCCGATTTGCTCAAGCAATTCCCCGAAAGCGGGTTCGCTTTCAACGCGCGGTCGCTGATGAAACAGTGCGATTTGCTGAACAACCCGTGCCCGCCGCTGAAACTCATCGGCCTGCACGGCGAGAAGATGGACAGCGCCGCCATGAAGGGCAAGCCGCTCCTGATCGAATTTTGGTCGGCGCAGTCCAGGACCGCGCTGGAAGACGCCTCGAAACTCGTGCAGCTATACCTGTCCTACCATCCGAAAGGGTTCGAGATTTACACCATCTGCGTGGACAAGAGCCGCGAAGCGATGGACATTTTCCAACTTCAACACGCGCTGCCGTGGCCGGTTTATTGGGACGGCGAGGGGTTTCAGGGCGCCGTTTGCCAGCAATTCGGCGTGGACGCCCCTTCGATGCGGTTCCTGCTGGAGCCTGGGCTGCAACGCATCGTCAGCACCCATCTTTCGCCGGAAGGCGTTGCCGCCGCGCTTAATCTCTGGATAGACAGAAACCAACTGCCACCGTTGCCTGGCCAGGAGCCGCCGGAGCAAGGATTTTTCAAAAAGTTCTTCGGGTTGAACTTTTAGGGCGGATGTCTCGCAGCACGACAAAGCCGCCGGCAATGTCCGGCAGGGACGGCCAGAACACCCGCTGACTCACTTCTCCAGCCATCGCCGCAGCCGCGTTACGCTGTTCTGCACGTGACTGCCGTGCCAGAAAAACCGCCCGCACCGCTCGCAGCGCCAGAAATGCTCCTCGCGCGCGGCGACCCTCGCCGGCAAATGGGGCAACGCAGCCGATTTCTCCGCGGCGCGCAGCGGCTCGTTGCACACCAGACAGCGGGTGAAAAGAAACCGCTCCGGATCGAGCGAAAACGTCTCCACGACTTCGCGTAATTGTTCCGGAAGTGTTTCACCGGCGATGTGATGAATCTGCGCCCGCTCCACCAACACGCGCGGCCAGTCGTGGGCCAGATGCGTGTTGCGTGTCAGGAACACGCGCTCCCCGGCCACCGCCTGTTCCAGCAGCCGACGCCCGAACTGCGCGCGTCCCGCCAGGCAATCGTAGCCGAGCGCGCGCAGCCACGTGGCCAGCGATTGCAACATGCCGTCGGCGGCGAAGCGGATTCCCGCGGGAGTCATCACGGCAGAAGGTGGGGATTGGGGCGGAAACAGTCAAGCCGGGTCGAACGCGGCTGCCGGGATCGAAATTCATTGGCCGAAGGCCACTCACCCAACACTTGCGCCCGTCGAATCGGCTCGCTACACTTTGCGCAAGACACGAAGGATATTGTGGCAGACCTGACAGGCCAGATTTTTGCCGGTTACGAGATCATTGGAATCCTTGGCAAAGGAGGCATGGGCATTGTTTATAAAGCCCGCCAGCCGATCCTTGACCGCATCGTAGCCATCAAAGTCATGGCGGCGCATTTCAGCGGCGATGAAGAGTTCGTTGCCCGGTTCTTACGCGAAGCGGCCACGGCCGCCCGGCTCAACCACCGGAACATGGTGCAGATCTACACCGCGGGCGAGGAAAAGGGCGTTTACTACATCGTCATGGAGTTCGTGGACGGGATTTCGCTGCAAAAGCACATCGCCAACCACGGCCGGATTGAGCCGCGCGAAGCCGTCTCCATTGCCATCAATGTCGCCCACGCCCTCCAACACGCGTGGAACGAGGCGCGGGTGGTCCATCGCGATATCAAACCCGCCAACATTTTCATTTCGAAATCGGGTGACATCAAAGTCGGTGACCTTGGTTTGGCCAAGAGCATGGGTGCCGAAGCCTTGGAACTGACGGATCCCGGCACGGCGATAGGCTCGCCGCACTACATCAGCCCGGAACAAGCGCAATCGGCCAGGGAAGTGGATTTTCGAGCCGATATTTACAGTCTGGGCTGCACGCTCCATCATATGCTGACCGGCCAGAGGCCCTACGATGGGGAAACTTCGATGGCGGTCATCATCAAACATGTCAACGAACCGCCTCCGGAAATCCTGGGGACGCTGCCGGATTGCTCGGTGAGGCTCGCGATGCTGGCGGGCAAAATGCTGGCCAAAAACCGGAATGAACGACCGCAGAGTTACGAGGAACTCATCGCCGAATTGACGGCGGTGCGCAAGGAGCTGTCGGCATCCTCCTCCAAGGACGCCCTGTCAAAACCCAAGGCGCCGGCGGTGCGAAAGAAAATTTCGAAGGGAACGATCTGTGTGATCGCGGGCGCGCTGGCCCTTGTGCTGGTCGGCGGGTTCTTACAGCGCTCGTTTTTGAAATCCTGCCTGAACCGTGTATTTCCAAGGCCCGAACCACCTGACTCCATGGTTGTATCTACAGTCCCCGTCCCTACCGACGACGCCTTGAAACCTCTAGGCAGTGTTTACACCAATGCGGTTGGCGCGGAGATGGTGTATATCCCGCCCGGCGAGTTTTTGATGGGCAGCACGAAAGAGGAACAGGCGTGGGCGGTGGAAAACGGGGTAAAAGAGCAATATGTGAAGTGGGAAGGCGATTCTCCGCGAAAAGCAACGATCAAACGTGCCTTCTGGCTGGGCCGGACGGAAACGACGGTCGGCCAGTGGAAACAATTCATTGCGGACACCAAGCATGTCACGGACGCAGAGAAAAAGGGGCAGGCGGATTGGACGCCTCAGACAGGGGGCGGACCGGGAGGGCCAAAGAAAGGGGCCTGTTGGCGTGATCCGGGATTTGGGTTTGAGATACAGGATAATCATCCGGTGTGTTGCGTGAGCTGGAACGATGCGAAGGCGTTTTGTGAATGGCTGGACAAACGCGAACAGCAGGCGGGACATCTGCCGTCAGGTTACAAGATGCGGTTGCCGACAGATGCAGAGTGGGAATACGCCTGCCGGGCGGGACGACAGACGAGGTTTTGGTGGGGCGATTCGCATAAGGACGGCGTGGGACGATTGAACTGGGGAGGCAAACGCGACGGATTTGAATTCGTCGCGCCCGTGGACAGCTACGGCTTGCGGGGGCGAAACCGATTTGGTCTGGCAGACATGTTGGGCAACGTGCAGGAATGGTGTTTGGATGTGTTCGATTCGTCGGGAGCGCATGAAGAGTTGAACACCAAGGGTTCCTCTGGATACGTGGTGAGAGGCGGGTCGTTTCACTACGGTCCCTCGTCGGTGCGATGTGCGCGCCGTGAGTCTTACTTCCCCGCAGACGCTTTTAGCCGCATCGGATTCCGCGTGGCCTGCGGACCGTGACGGACGGCGACGATTCCCCGTTTCCTGGCCAACGGCGACACCCCGCCCGCTGCATGCTTTCTATTTTCCGACCAGCCGCAGCACGCCCGTTGTCATCACCGGCAGGTAGGTGATGATGAGCACGCACGCAAACATGATGAACATGCCGGGCAGCGCGTTGCGGTAAATCTGCGGCAACGGCCGGTTGAAACGATACGACGCCAGCAGCAGGTTCAAGCCCACCGGCGGTGCCAGGAATCCAAACTCCATGTTCGCCAGAAAGATGATCCCCAGATGCACCGGGTCCACGCCGAACGCCGCGCCCATCGGTGTGATCAGCGGCACCACCACCACGATCGCCGGGAAGATGTCCATCAGCCCGCCGACGAAGATGAGCATGATGTTCAAGCCGAGCAGGAACAGGAACTGCGACTCGACGTGACTGCGGACCCACACCGCCATTTGCTTCGGCACCTCCGCGTCCACCAGATAGCTCGTCAACCCCAGCGCCACACAGAGGATGATCATCACCCCGCCCAGCAGAGTTGCGCACTCCGTCATCGTTCGCGGCAGGTCGCGGCCGATCTTCAGGTCGCGGTGGATGACGCACTCGATGAAGAACGCGTAGAGCACCGTCAGCGCCGCGGACTCCACCAGCGTCGCGAAACCGCCGAAGATGAACACCATCACCACCACCGGCAGCGCCACCTCCCACTTCGCTGCCCGCAATGCCGTCCACGCCTCGGTCCATGTGAACCGCGAGCGCGGGATTTTGCTCTTGAGGCCCTGGCGCACCGACCACGCCACGCACGCGCCAACCATCAGGCAGCCCGGCACGAAGCCGGCGATGAACAAATCCTGGATGTTCACGTTCACGTGCTGTTGCTGCGCAACAATGCCGTAGAGGATGACTGGCAGGCTCGGCGGAAAAAGCAGCCCCAGCGACCCGGCGGTGGTCAGCAAGCCGACGGAAAACCGGTCCGAATACTTCGCCTGCAACATCATCGGCAGCAGCAACCCGCCGACGGCGAGGATGGTCACGCCGCTGCCGCCGGTGAACGTCGTGAAGAACGCGCACACCAACGACGCCACCACCGCCGTGCCGCCGGGAAACCAGCCGAACCACGCGTTGAAGAGGCGCACCAGTCGCTTGCTCGTGCCGCCCTCGGCGAGGATGTAGCCCGCCAGCGTGAACAGTGGAATCGTCGGCAGCATCGGCGACACGGTCAACCGGTAGCACTCCACCGCCACGGCCGACACCGGCGTCGCCTCGCTCCAGAACAGCAGCAGCGCCGCGCCGCCGATCATCGCGAAAATCGGCGCGCCCACCGCCGTGCCGGCGATGAGCAGAGTCATTAATGGCCAGAACAGCAGACTGCCCGCGCTGTCCGGCAAAAACCCGAACGCCACTGCCGCGACGACGCCGAGCGCAGCGATGACGCGGCCCGGCCAGCGGTCCGACGCGCGCCAGACTTGTCGCAGCGTGACCAGCGCCAGGGCCGCCGGCATCACCGCTTCCACCGCCCAGCGTTTCACGCCGGGAACGATGACCAATCCCGCGCCGCGCTCGGTAAGCACGAGTTGCAGACTCGCGTAGCAGAGCGCCGCCGTGACACACGCGCCCACGGCCGCGCCAAAGGCGCCGACCACGTGCCCGAACCGGCCGTGCGCCAGCGCCTCGCCGGTGGCCAGCTTCAGCAGCCGCCCTTCGCGCGCCGCCAGTGCCGCGCCGAGAAACGCAATGACCAGTGTCAGGTGCTGGACGATGATGGACGAGCCGGGCACGCCCCACTGGAAGAACTTCCGCGTGACGATTTCGATGAGCGGCAGCAACGACATCGCCGCGAGCGCGAGGATGGCCAGCGAGTTCTCAAAACTGCGCAACGGCCCTTGCCGCGCTGGCGCGGCTGGACCGTGAGAGATGACGATGGGCGGCTCAATTTGCACCGGCACCGCCCCTGGCTCGGAACTCCTCGACCAGCTTTTTCGCCTCGTCGAACATGTCCGCCGGCACGAACGGGCCGACGAGTTTCGGATAGACGCTCTCGGCCGTGGAACGCCATTCGGCCTCCACATTGGCCGGCACGGACACGACGTTGAGCTTGTGCTCCTTCATCGCCTTCACGGCCTCACCCTCGCCCTTGCGAACATCGGCCTGGATTTTCTCGCCGGCCTTGCGCGCAGCCGCCTTGATGGCGCCCTGCATGTTGGCGGGAATACGATCCCATGCGCGCTTGTCGAGGACCGTCGCGCCAACCAGCGGCGCCCAGCGCATATCGGTCATGTTGGGCGCGAGCGAATACCACTGGAACGAAAGCGCCGCCACCGGCGTCGTGGCGAAAGCGTTGATCATACCGGTCTGCAATCCCGGCATGATGTCGGTGCTGGCCAGTTGCACAACGGTAAAACCGGCGTTCTTCCAGAGATCGAGCGTCGTGTCGTCGCCGGCCCACGAGAACATCTTGAGCTTTTTCAGGTCGTCGGGCCGCACCACGGGTGTCTTGGTGAAAAAATGGACCCAGCCAGCCTCACCCCAATTCAGCACGATGAAACCTTTTTCGGCCATCCGCGCTTCGAGCTTTGGCACCAGCTTCGAGCGGACGTAGTCCAGCTCCGCGTCCGACCGGTAAAGCATGGGGATGCACAATGCCTGCGCACCACGGTCAACCTCACTCAAGCCCATCGTGGTCACCGCCGCCGCGTGGATCGTACCGAGGCGGATTTTGCTGATCATCCCCGTCTCGTCGCCCACGACACCGCCGGGATAGATCTTCAACGTCACGGTGCCATTGGAAACCTTCTTCCACTCCTCGCCCATTTCCTTGAGGATGAGGTGCCACGACGACCCTTCGGGCGCGAGCGTGGCCAGCTTGATCGTGACATGCTGGGCGCGCGCGGCGGGCAGCGCCGCCAGCAACACGACAACCGCCATCCACCGCCGTAAGGCGGGTAATTCAATGATATTAAAGCTCATGAGTTTCTTTCCAAAACAATCGCAACCAGTATCAGGCGCGGCCAGCAGTCGAATATAACGCGCCTTCTAAGAAAAATCAGACCGCGGCGTTCAGGCTTCGACGGCAGGTTTACGGGAACAAATCGTCCAGATGTGCCTTCAGCCAGCGCGCCCGGCGCTGCTCCACCAAGTTCAGCAGCCGCCACTCCGGTTTCTTGTCCGGATCAACCGCCAGCGCCTTGTCGAGCATCTGGTTGAATTCCGCCTTCTTCTGCTCGCCGACGCAAACCGTCTCGGCCAGGCCTACATAGGGCGAAGCCCGCAATCCGCCGCTCAACTCCACCGCGCGCGCAAAATGCTTGCGCGCCCGTTCCATCGAGCCGCCCATGGCCGCCGACCGGCCGCCGTCGTAGGCGATGAAAAAATCGTGCAGCGAGCCGCTGTCCCATGCTTCGTTCAGATCCAGCGCGCGTTGCACCATCGCCGCCGCGGCGGGCAACTCCGCCATCAGCTTGGAATCGTTCTTTGCCGAGGAGATCGCCGCCGCCCAAGCCGCGCCAGTCCAGTAAAGCAGGGGCACGTCCTCGAGTGTGGCGGCTTTCACCGCGGCCGAAGGATTGTCGCGTAGTTGCTTGCCGAAGTCGCGATGCGTCACTTCCAGCCCGCGCAAACCATAGTCGCGCGCGCGCAGGAAAAGCTTGCGGGCGCGGGTCCGCATCGCGGTGGCTTTCGCCAGATCCTGCGCCTCCACCTCATCCGCCTCCGCCTGCACAAAGGCGTAACTGTATTCGGTGAATCCAGAGGCGAGCGCCAGCAGCAGGCCGCGATGGTCCGGCAGGTCCGCCAGCAGGCTTTCCATCGTTTTCAGGCCGAACGGAATCGCGTCGCGCACCAGTTCCGGATCGTCGTCCGAGGCAAAGGCGCCGCCCGACGAGGCGAGGGCATTGGCGACCTGAGTCTCCGTCATCCGGCGCAACGAACAGCCGCACACCAGCATCGCCATCAGGCCGAGGCACGTCCACAGTTCCAAGCACTTCCTTGCGGTTTTCATTCCTTGCTCCACAGGCCGCAAAGATACCGGAGGCGCGGGAAAAAGACAAACGCTCGGTGAGCAGTAACGCAAATGTTACGCAAGCCGCCGCGCCGCTCACCGCATCGGAGAAAACCGCGGCATCGGGTGAACTTGCGGCGCTTCGCCCGCCGGGGTTTCCGGGAAGAAGCTCGTGTGGACGACGCCGTGCGCGCCCTGTTGTTCGTGCCAGAGCAGCACCGAGCCGTAAAGACCGCCGCCTTCGATGCCGAAAAATCGGCCGATGCCGACCGATTGCTTCGACGCGAGCCGCGCGCGCTCGACGCGGCGGAGAAACTCCTCGACCCTCTCGCGGCCCGCGGCCTGCGTCTCGCCTGCCGCGTTTTCCATCGCGTCCATGGCATAGGAACGCAGCAGTTTCTCACGCAGTTTGCCGAATGTCTCGCTGTCGCCAAAAATTTCCACGCCCACCACCTGCCCGCCAATGACGACGGCCATGCCGTTGGCGTCGGACGGCAGCGCAATGGGTTTGGCGTAGGCCTCGACGCTGCTCTGCACCTTGCTGTCCGTTAACGCCGCGCCGAGATATCCGGTCGGCGCAGCCATTGCCGCCGCCGGCGCGACGGCCTTGGATTTGCGCGCCACTTCGCTCCAAACGGCGCTTTGCGTATTGGAGGGCGCGCTCAGTTGCTGGCGCAACGTGTTGTGGGCCAGTTCCTTCTCCGCGCCGAAATACTTCGTCTGCGCCGTCCACCGGCCGTGTTCGACGCAAAACACGCCGAGACTGATCGGCCCGCTGCGCGGCGCGAGCAGGATGTCCTGCGCGATGACGCGGTTTTGTCTGCCGCCCGTGACGATTTCGCCGGCAAGCAGGAAAACCGGGTCATCGGAGAGGTTCTCGACGAGCAACTCCGGCACGTTGCCCTCGCCCTTCTCGCTGATGCGAATCAGCCGGCTGGCGAGCGACTCGTCCAACGTGCGGTAGGCGTTCGCCGCGCGCCCCGCCGTGAATAGCGGATAGACGGTCATGTTTTTGGCGTGATACGGCTCGCCGACGCGTGTGTCGTGGCTCAGGCGGACCAGTTCGTTGGCCGAGCCGGTCTTTTTCGGCGGACGGGGTGTGATGTCTCCCTGGCCGAAGCCGTTGGCGGCGAGGAGCAGTGCGATCAGAAGCATTGTCTTTTTCATGGCGGCGTTCCTTTCTGCCAACGTTAGACGGCGGCGACGTGGAAATGCTCCCGCCCCGGGACAACACAGGGGCGGCATCGGGGATTGACTTGCCACGGGGCCTTTGCAACCATGTCGCGCTTTAGACCGAACGTCGTCGTTTTAGCAGAGGAAAAACCTTATGGCAGACTTAGTTGGAAATTGCATTATGGCCCAATCGGGCGGGCCAACCGCGGTAATCAACGCCAGCATTGCCGGCGTCATCGAGGAAGCTTACAAGCACGAACAGATCGAGGAAGTTTACGGCGCCCAGAACGGCATCCTCGGTGTTCTCAACGAACAGATCATTGATCTGAGCGAGGAAAAGAACAGCACCATCAAGGGCCTGCTCTACACGCCCGCCGCCGCGCTCGGCTCGTGCCGACACAAGCTCTCCTTCGGCAGCAAGGACCCCGCAAAGGTCGCCGAGGCCCAGCGCGACTGTGAGCGCATCCTCGAGGTCTTCAAGGCGCACAACATCCGCTATTTCTTCTACGCGGGCGGCAACGACTCGATGGACACCGCCGACAAGGTGAGCAAGCTCGCGCAGCAACAGGGCTACGATCTGCGCGTCGTCGGCGTGCCGAAGACGGTGGACAACGACCTGCCGTTCACCGATCACTGCCCCGGCTACGGCAGCGTCATCAAATATCTCTCCACCGCCGTCATGGAAGCCTCGCGCGACACTGAGGCGATGTGCAGCCAGCCCACCTGCAGCCTGATTGAGGTCATGGGCCGCCACGCCGGCTGGATCGCCGCCGGGACCGTGCTGGCCAAGCGCACCGACGAGGATGGCCCGCATATCATCCTGCTGCCGGAAGTGCCTTTCACGCAGGAAACGTTCATCGCCGAAGTCAAGGAAACCATCGCCAAGTACGGCCGCTGCGTCATCGTCGTCGGCGAGGGATTGTGCGGACCAGACGGCAAACTCATCAGTTTCATGGCCGGCAAGTTCTCCAAGGACGCGTTCGGCCACACCCAGCTCGGCGGCGCGGCGGAAAGCATCCGCGGTATCGTCGAGGAGGAAGTCCACGTCAAGTGCCGCACCGCCAAGCTCGGCGTCATCCAACGCGCAGCGGCCCATTGCACCAGCAAGACCGACCGTGACAACGCCTACATGTCCGGCGCGCGGGCCGTCCAACTCGCCGTCGAGGGAAAGACCGACGTGATGGTCATCCTCACCCGCGAAGGCTCGGGTGAGAACATCAAGTATGGTACCGGTACCGCCGGGCTGTCCGACGTCGCCAACAATGAGAAAATGCTGCCTCGCGATTGGATCAACGAAGCCGGCACGCTCCCGAACGAGAAGTTCATCGAATACGCCCAACCGCTGATCCTCGGCGAGATTAGCATCCCGCACGAGGGCGGCCTGCCCAAATATGCGCGGCTGGAAAAGCACCTCATCGAGAAGAAGTGCCCCGAATACGGCGCGAAGTGAGCGCGCGTGTTTAACGCAAGACTGTAAAAAGTTCGGGCGGGTTTGGTAACAAACCCGCCCGAACTGTTTTTGGGATTGGATGCGCTGTTCGCGGCTTACACGTTCACCGCTTTGCCCGCCCGCGCCGATTGTGCCTCGGCAAGGCAGACCTTCAAGCCGTTGCGCGCGCTGACGGCGGAGAGCCGGTTCTTCGGCGCGCGGCCGGCGACAACGTCCACGACGTGGTGCAACTCCGCCGTGTAGCCGTCCTCGCGACCGGTAAGGTCGATTTTTTCGGAGCCGCCGTCTTCCTTCCAGAGCGTCAACGGCAGGCCGGCCTTGGAGTTGTGCTGCAGCGTGCCGTGCTCGAAGTAAACGTCGAAGCCGTGCTCGAAGCAAAGCCCCTTCGCGGCCACCGCGCCACTTTGGGCGGTGATGACGAGGTTCTTCTTCCCAAAGTCATACTGCGTAACGACGTAGGTGACGACGACGCCGGAAACGATGCCCTGGCTCGTGACGCGCTTCGGCATGCCCAGCGTGTGGGCGATGAAATCCGAGTCGTGGACGTGCAGGTCGAGCATCGGGCCGCCGCTGGTCTTGGCTTGTTTGAGCCAGTTGCCAGTCAGCCAATCGGGCATGGAGATGACCCGCTTGAAGTGCGCGCCGACCAGCTTGCCGTAACGGCCGTCGGCGATGCACTCGTTCACATAGGCGAATTCAGGAAAGAACCGCAACACCTGCGCGATGAACAGCAGCCGCTTGGCTTTCTTGGCCGCGGCGAGCATCGCGTCGGCGTCCTTGAGGCTCACCGCCATCGGTTTCTCGCAAACGACGTGTTTGCCGGCGGCGAGCGCGCGGAGCGTCACGTCGCGGTGCGCGATCGTCGGCATGCAAACGTCCACGAGGTCCACGTTCGGATCGGCCAGCATCTTGTCCACTTCCTTGTAGGTGGCGACTCCCGTGAGGTCCTGCACGCCGCCGGAGTCGCCGATGTTGCCCTTGATGTCGCGCCAGTCGCCGGTGAGCCGTTTCTCGATGCTGTCGCAGATGGCGACCACTTTCGCGTCGGGAATGTTCTTGTAGCTCTTGAAGTGAGTGACGCCCATGAAACCGATGCCGATGATGCCAACCTTGACCATAATTGTTCTCCTGTTGATGGTGAAAAAGACCGCCGCGTTATAACAAAGCCGTCCGCCGCTGTCACGCCGCAGAATTGCCCGTGAACGACTTTGACGCCCGGCCCGTGGTCCCGGTCTTGTGTGACTTTGCTGTTATGCCGCCGTCGCCACGGCGAAGCGCGCATGATAAGCGGCCGCAGAAATGTTGGGTGCAAAGACGCAACCCCGAATCACGAGTTTACTATCCGCAGGCGGGCAGGTAAGAAGGGCCGATCATGAACGCCAAACTTTTGACTGCCCTGACCGTTCTGCTCCTGACACATCGTGCGACTCTGGCGCTGGAAACCGAAACGCTTTTCGACGGAACCAACCTCCACGACTGGAGCGTTGCGCGCGACGACGAACGGCTGAAACGGGAGTTTTCGCTGAGCGAGCTGGCAGCCGCGAAGGAGCCGGCCGCGCTGCAATGGCGATTTGTGTCGCGCGGCATCGGCTTCAACGACATTTTTCTCATGAAGCCGATCGAGCGGCGCTTCGACTGCGTCCGCGTGCGGATCAAGAACGAGGGCGAACCGTTTGAACTTGGCGTGAAGGTGCGCGACGCCAGCGGCGCGGAATGGACGGCAACGAAAATTCCGCTGGCGCGCGGCGGTGATTGGCAGTGGATCGAATTCCCGCGCGCGCAGTGGCGGGTGGCATCGTGGTCGCGGGACGCGGACGGCAAGCTGGATTTGCCGCTGGCTCATTTCGCGCTCATCGCTTTTGGCATACGACCGGGAGTCGGCTATCAGCTGAAAGTGCAGCGCATCGAGATCGTCCGTCCCGACCCGCCCGTGGCGACGGTCCATGAGTTCGATTTGCCGGCCAGCCTGCGCGCGGGACAGAGCTGCGCCGTGCGGCTGAGCTTCAGTCTCGACAAGCCGTGCCAGGAGAACGACGCGTCGCTCGCGTTCCGGCGCGGCGGCGCGGTGGTGTTTCGCGTGCCGCTGGCATTGACGCCGCCGCTTTCAAAAATCACCCCCGGCCAGCGAGTGCAGCCCGACCATCTGGAAGTGCGCGTGCCCGACTATGCGTTCGGCGGGAAGATGTCGGTGGAGTTGCAGTTGGACGAAGCGCGCGTCCGATGGGATGGGAAGCAAACGGACGAGGCATTACGCACCGTGACGATTCGGCAACGCCACTCCGGCCAGTCCATCGCGCAGGTCAAGGTCCACAACGGCACGCCGACCTTGTTCATCAACGGCGCGCCGCAGAGTGGCATGGTGTGGGCCACATATCGTCCAACCGCCGAGGTGTTCGGCGATTTCACCAAGGCCGGCCTCGATCTGTTCACATTCTGCGGTACGCCGACGGAGGCCGGTTACGGGCTTTCGAAGACCGTCTGGGTGGCCCCGGGGCAATTCGATTACACTGAATTCGACGAGCGCGTGATGATGCTCCTGCAAGCCAATCCGAACGCCCGCTTTTTCCCGCGCCTCTATCTGCACGCGCCGAAATGGTGGAGCGAGAAGCATCCCGACGACATCGTGCGGATGGATCCCGGCGACGGCAAACCGGTGCCGTTCATCCACAGCGGCGGCAAACCCGCGCCGAGTTGGGCGTCGGAGACCTGGCGGCGCGACACGGTGGCGGCCTTGAAACGGTTGATCGCGCACGTCGAAGCCTCGCCGTATGCCGACCGCGTCATTGGTTACCATCTGGCTTCCGGCACGACGGAGGAATGGATGATGTGGGGCGGCAACGAGAACCAGTGGGTGGACTACTCGCCGGCCAACGTCGCGCGGTTCCGCCACTGGCTCAAGGAGAAGTATGGCGCCGACCAGCGCCTCCGCGCCGCCTGGGCCGATCCGGACGTCACGCTTGCCACGGCCACGATTCCGACCAAGGCCCGGCGGCAGAAAACCGAGTGCGGCTCGCTGCGCGATCCGGCAAAGGAGCAGGCCGTCGTGGATTACTATCTCTACAACGCCGACCTGGTGGCCGACACGATCGGCTGCTTCGCGAAGGCTGTGAAGGACGCCACTGGCCGCCGAAAAATCACCGGTGTCTTCTACGGCTACCTCCTCCAGCTCTGCGGCGAACAACGCCAGCAGAACGCCGGGCACCTCGCGCTGGAAAAAGTTCTCGCCTCGCCGGACGTGGACTTTGTTTGCAGCCCGACCAGCTATGCGTTTCGCAAACTCGGCGGCGAAGGCACCAGCCATTTCATGTCGCTGGCCGGCAGCGTCCGGCTTCACGGCAAACTGTGGTTCGACGAGAACGACATCCGCACGTCGCTCTCGGGCGGGCGCGTGGGGGAATGGGGCCGGCTTGCGGACATGGCGGGCGACATCCTGCAACAGGACAAGGAACTGGCCAACTGCATCGTCAACGGCGCGGCCCAGTGGTGGTTCGACGTCGGCGGCAACAAGTACAACCATCCCACGCTGATGGGCCGCATCGGTGAACTTGCGGGGAAGGCCCGCGAGGCGCTGGCGTTGGACCGCGCGCCCGCCGATGAAGTGGCGTTCGTCGTGGACGAGAAGAGCCTGTGTTACCTACGCGTCGCTGATCCGCTGGGGAATTGGCTCCTGCTGGGACAATTGCCCGCCTTGCATCGCATCGGCGCGCCGGTCGCGCATTACCTGGTGACCGATCTCAACCGCATCGGCGGCCGGAAACTTTTCATTTTTCCGACGAGCTTCGCGCCCACCGCGGCCGACCGCAAAGCGATTGACGCCCTCAAACGCGATCACCACGTGCTGGTGTTTCTCGGCCTGCCGGGGGGTTACCGCGACGGAAAATTCGACGAGGCCGGCATGGCAGAGTTGACGGGAATCCAATTGCGGCTATCGCGCGAGCCGGCGACGCTGCGCGTCACGCTGAAGCCCGGACATCCGCTCACCGACGGTCTGGACGGCGTTGTTTACGGCCACGATCACAAGACGTTCCCCATTGGCTACGCGGACGATTCCGGCGCGAAGTTGATCGGGTCGCTGCCCGACGGCCGGCCCGGCCTCGTAGTGAAGGAGCACGGCGACTGGACGGCGATTTACTCGTCGGCGCCGCTGTTGCCGGCCGCGCTGCTGCGGCAGATGGCGAAGCTCGCCGGTGTCCATCTCTACGTGGAGAGCGAGGATGTCGTCTGGGCCTCGCGCCAACTGCTGGCCATCAGCGTCAAGGAAGCCGGTACGCGAAAAATCACGCTGCCGCGCAAAGCCAACGTGCGCGATCTTTATCGCGGGACGAAGATCGGCGATGGCATCGAGTCCTTTAGCGCCGACTTTGAAGACCGCGCCACGCGGGTATTTGTCATCGAGTAAGACGGGTCGGCGAGCGATGACGAACCGGAGGCAATCCAACCAACCGATGCAAAGAAGATAAATTCCATGAACAATGGGTTCCGGCGGTTCTTATGCGGCGGTGGACTTGTCCTTGTTCTGGCGGCCCCGCAACTTCACGCGACCGGCGAATCGATTCTTGACGGCAAGATCGTCTGGAACGCCGTTGGCCCGGTTCGCGACGCTGAACGGCCGCTTGCCACGGCGAGAATCGACGGCCCGCCGGATGCTTCCGGGAAGCCAGCCACAGATTTGTTGTCGGGCGTGAAAGCGGCCGACGGTGCCACCGAATTCTGGCTCCGTGGTGAGGTGACGGAAAAACGGAGTATGCGCTGGCGATGCCCACTTCCGACTCGGCAAAAAACCGCTCAATACTATCGTCTGCAATATCGGGCATCGGGCATCGCGCGGGAGCACACGGCTTACCCCATTGTGCAATTGGGCGGGCGGGACTCGAACGGCAAACCGTTGGCCGCCCAACTGCTCGGTTGCGACGCCGTGATCAACGATGGGCAACTCCACTCCCTTGTTGGCCGCCTGACCAACGCACCGGCCGCCGATGAGGTGCGTGTGCAAATGGCCACGGAGAATTCGCGGGCATGGCTGCGCATCGACTCTCTTGAGCTTTACACCGACCGTGCGGCGATCCCGCCTTTCAGCAACGGCAACTCCGGCAACCCGCAGGCAAAAAACAAGGAAGGGTTTGACCCGGTCCCACTCGCCGACGGCGACGCGTCGCAGCTCAACGACAGCATCGCCGCGGCCTTCGACCGGGTGCTGGACAAATACGGAGCTGTTGTGGACGGCGCGCGCGGATGCCCGACGGGACGGAGGATGGTCGGCGGAGTGCCTTTTCTCATTACCTCCGATGCGAAGAACATGATACGGCCCGCGGAGCGGTCCGAGGTAAACGCAGAGAGGGTCGAGTTTCTCGGCGCGAAGGTCGCGCGGCAAAATTTCTTCCGCCCCAGCCGGGATGATGCGATTGCCGTGCCGTTGAAAGGACGCCGAGCCGCGGAGATTTTTTTCCTGCTGGTGTGCGAGATGCCGGCAGTGCAAACGCGTTATGGGATCCCCTCGGCCCCTTACCGGCTCGATGACATCGAGGCGTTTGCCGTGGAGTTGGTATACAACGACGGCACGCGCGATTGGGCCTTCCCCTACTCGCTGGCCGACGGAGGCTGTGTCCTGGCGCAGATGCTGGGGGCCTACGCAGTGGCGGCCGACGCATCGCGCGAACTGGAGAAGATTGTTTTCCACAATCGCCTGTTCGGCGTCACCATGAGCGTGGCCGCCGTGACGCTGAACACGTCAGCGCGCCTTGTCCCCGCACTGGTTGACGAGACGCCGCCAGTCCAAACGCCCCGGCGGGCGCCGCCAACGCCCCGGCCCGTGCACTTGACCTTCCAGGACGGGCAACTGACGGGCGGAAACGGCTATTATGAGTTCACCGCGGATTGCCGTCGGGGGTTCGCGTTCAGCCGCCTATCCAGCGGCTGGTCGCCGAACACAGCGTGGAAGGTGGATCCGTCGTCCGGCTTGGAGGTGGAGTTGGCTCGCCGCCAACGCACGGTCGAGGAGCGCAACCAGTTGGCAGGCACGGCCAGCCAGGCGGTGGAGACAGACGTCGGCAAGACGGTGTTCACGGGCCGGGCCTTCGCGGTGGACCGGGTTCAGGTGACGGGAACCACAGCCACGATCGCGCTACGCAGTCTCCATGCCGCACTGCCCTTGCAGATCGTTCTTCGCATGACGCTCGACGACAGCCCGCGATTGACCATGGGACTCGAAGCCACGAACTGCGGCCAGGGCCCGCTGGCCGCGACGATCCGTTTTCCGGCTGTTGAAGGGCTGGTTCTTGGCAAACTGCAAAACACGTGGATCTTCTTTCCACAATACCGCGCCATGATCACGCGCGACGAAGGCTGCTTTGCGGCCCTCAACGGACCGTACTTCTCGCACCAGTTTTTCGATGTCTTCAATCCGGCCGCTGGCGTGGGCTTGATGACCATGACCCACAACCGCGACCAATTCCCCTTGGAGTACTCGATGCGCAAGACGTCCACTGGCGTTGATTGCGGCGTCGCCTGTCTTGGTGAATTCCACATCATCCCGCCGGGCCAGACATTCCGGCCGCCCCAAGTGAGCCTGGTATTCCATGCGGGTGATTGGCATCAGGCGATGAACGAGTACCGGGACTGGCTGAAGACCTGGTGCCGGCCGCGGCGGGTCCGCGGCGACTGGTGGCGCTCGGCGTTTGTCATGCGTTCCCACATCATCTCCCCAGACGACTCGAAAAAAACCAACCGCACGCCTTCGATCTTCGATCCGTCCACCGGCCAATATCGGATTGACGAGGCGATGGAGGCTGACCGCCGTTATTGGGACCACGCGCCGGACTTGGTGCACTTCTACGGCTGGTACTTTCGCGACCGTGAGAAGAGCCAGGGCTGGGGCGAATACAGCACGCCCGAGGCCTACGCGCAGGCGGGCGGACTCGATGCGTTGCGGCGGGCCATCGCCCATTTTCAGGACGATTTCCACACGCCGGTGTCATTGTACACCATCGGCGACCGGTGCAGCCAGGGCACGACCGCGTTCGGACAATTCGGCGAGGCGGCGCGCCTGTGGCGGGCCGGGGCGGCGCTGCCGCTGATCAAGACGCCAACGGGCAATTTCGGCTCGATGTGCTGGGGATTCCAGCCATGGCAGGACCACTGCGTCGCCGACCTGGCGAAGCTCCAGCACGACACGGGCGCGAAGATCATCTATCTCGACGTGTTCCCATTGCAAAAGGGTAACGCCTGCGACAGTCCCGCACACGGCCACGAAGCGCCATTGTGGTTCGATCGCACGTCACACAGGGTCTTGTCCCGTATCCGCGATGCGCTCTCCCAGGACGTGGCCATCTACAGTGAATACCCCATGAGCGACGTCACCGCTCAGGATATTGACGGCAACGTGGCGTACTACAATCTGCCGCTCCACCGGCACTTCGACAAACTCTATGACGTGGCCCGGCTCGACGAGCGCGCCGCCCTGGAGGCCGAGACACCGCTGAGCCTCTATCGCTACGTGTTTCCGGAAATCAAACAGTTCTGTTTCGGGGTCGGGGTGGAGCACAGCCGCAGCGACAGTTGCCTGAAGATCCCGTTCTTCCACGGCGACGCGGAATATGGCGTCACGTGGCGGCTGAATCCGGAGCGCGTCCGCCAGATCACCAACCGCGGTCTGGCGATCCAGCACCGTTATGTCGCCTGTTTCACCACCGCCCGGCCTGAACCGGAGGCACCCACGTTGCGGCGCGGCGTTCACGCGAACTGTTTCCCGGGGCCGGATGGCACGACTTTGTGGACCCTGTGGAATGCCCGCTACCAGACCGTCCGCGGCGAGGTGCTGGCCGTGGATCACAAGCCGGGCGCTCGCTACTTCGACGCCTGGAACAATCGTCCCTTGGAACCACAGATCCGCGGTTCCCAAGCGGTGTTCTCGGCTGAACTGGAACCGCAGGGGTTGGGCTGCGTTGTTCAATCGCGCTGAAGCTTGAGTTCCAACGCGACGCTCTACAGGCCGCAAACGGGTCAAAAACATTTTTGATCCCAGTCTTTCAGTCCATTCCTCCGCCGTTGGAGTTCCAGCTGATACCAGTGGGTCACGACTTTGTTGTTGTGCCGCACCCGCTGCGCGCTACACTGCGCGCCAAGGAATCAAGAACCACCATGTCCCCCATGGCTGCCATGATGGCCGGGCCGATGCCGCCTCCGAACGGTGTCCGCCGGCGTAGCGCGGACATTCCTGCCCGCGGTTTCAAGAACATCTCGTGGACACGAATGTCCGCGTTACAAAAAAAGCGCTGCTGAATCAGAAGGAGACCAACCCCCATGAAAAATTATCTCACCCGACGTGGATTTATCCGAACCGCCGCGGCCAGCTCCGCCGCGCTCACCTGGCTCAGCGCGCGCAACGGGCCGAACGTCTTCGCCGCGGACGCCGACAAGCCGGCGCTGCTCGGCGGCAAGCCCGCCCACATCGGCGGCTGGCCCCAGTGGCCGGAGTGGCGTGAACAGTGGGAACCCGACATCATCACCATCCTGCGCAGCGGCAAGTGGTGCCGCGCGGGCGGTGGCCCCGGCAGGGTGCCGGAGTTCGAGGAAGCCTGGGCCAAGCTGCTCGGCGCCAAGCGCGCCCTCGCCACGGCCAGCGGCACCACCGCGCTCATCACCAGCCTGCACGTCATGGGCGTGGACGCCGGCGACGAGGTCATCGTCTCGCCCTTCACCTTCAGCGCCACCTACTTCGCCATCCTGTCCCACAAAGCCCTCCCGGTCATGGCGGACACCGACCCGGCCACGCTCACCATGGACCCCGCGTCCATCGAGTGCCGCATCACCGAGCGCACCAAGTGCATCCTGCCGGTCCACATCTACGGCATGCCCTGCGACATGGACCCGATCAACGCCATCGCGAAGAAACACAACCTCGCCGTGGTCGAGGACTCCTGCCAGGGATGGCTGGCCGAATACAAGGGCCGCAAGTGCGGCACGCTCGGCGACCTGGGCGCGTTCAGTTTCCAGAACTCCAAGCACATCCCCGCCGGCGAAGGCGGCGCCGTCACCGGCATGAGCGACGAACTGCTCGACCGTTGTTTCGCGTATCACAACTGCGGCCGTGCCACCGGCACCTTCAAGGGCCGTGGCTTGTTCACCCGCGGCGGCAACTACCGAATGCAGCACTTCCAGGCCTCCTTGCTGCTGTCGCAGATAGACAAGCTGGTCAAGCAGACCGAGATTCGCCGCGCCAACGCCGATTACCTCACCGCCGGCCTCGCGCAAATCCCCGGCATCACGCCCGTGCGCCTGCCGGAGAACAGCCGCGCCGTGTGGCACCTCTATCCCTGGCGCTACAACCCGGAGGGATTCAACGGCCTGTCCAAAGGCCAGTTCATCCACGCGATGGGCGCCGAAGGCATCTCCTGCGGCGGCGGCTACAGCGAGCAGTATAACGACGGCATCTTCGACGAGACGATCAACTCCACCGGCTACAAGCGCCTCTGGAGCGCCGACCGGCTGAAGGCGTATCGCGAGAGCTTCAAGGACCTCAAAGGCAACGCCCGCGCCTGCGCCGAGACCGCCGCGATCTACCAGAGCATGCTGCTGGCCGACCGCAGCGCCATGGACCACATCCTCACCGCCGTCCGCAAAATCCAGGCCCACAGCGGCGAGTTGGCGAAGAAGGCGTAGAAGGATTGTCAGGTGTTTCGACCCGACTGCAAATGACTAGTCTTTGATAAGAAAATGAATAGGAAATCGTCGAAATGAAAAAAACTGCCTTGATGGGTGGAGCGCTCTTAGTAATTTTCGTGGTTCTATCAGCCTGTGACGTTGTCGAGATTCCTGCGTATCCATGGATGGCGAAAGCTGGTAAATGGGCACCCGTCGCCCTGCTAGGTCTTATCGCTCTTGCCCTCTACAGGGCGGAGAAAACACACTCGCAATTGCAAGGTGTCGTCGCATCGGCAACTGATGCCACTGGAAAGGCCGAAGGGGCTTTGAAGAAGATCGACGAGAGTCTGAAGCAAATCGCCGACATTTCAAGAGAGATCACTTCTGTTCGTGAAACGATAAGCCGAGACGACTGCCTACTGCATGGTAAAATGTTATTCTATCAGCAGAAATACAAGGAGGCTGTCGAAGTCCTTAGGGAGGCGGTCAGGACACAACCGCAGAATCCGGATTTTAACTTCTGGCTCGGCGTTGCGTTGCTGCGCTCTGGAGATCCCGGGACGGCCTACGACCACCTTGAGAGTGCTGCTGGCGAACTCAAGACTGGCCATGCGTGGTCTGTCGCTGGTGAGGCCGCATTCAGAATGCGTGACCACCGCCGCGCTGTGAAATGCCTTGAAGAGGCACTGCGACTCGGTAAACCGAATCGCGAGGAAACGCAAATACTCTTGGCCAAGTCCTATCTACAAATAGATCCAGGAAAGGCAAAACAGTTGCTGTCTCAAATTGTCAATGCAAATCCGTATAACGGCAACGCAGTTGATGACCTCGTTGCAATAATGCTGGACGAGGGTGATTGCGGAGGTGCGATTGCATTGTGTGATAAAGTTCTGGTTGCGAATGACCGAAACTGGGGCGTTCTTGTCAGTCGAGCTGAGGCTCTAATACAGCGAGGGGGCGAAAACGATACGGTGAAAGCCCGCGAAGATTTGGCCAAGGCGAAGTTGGGTAATCCGCGCGACATTCACGTCTATCGCATTGAAGGACTTCTTCACATGGCTCAGGCGGAGAAAGTCACGGGTGAGGCGCGAGAGCAAGAGTTGCGCGAGGCAGTTTCCGTCTTCCGAGAGGGAATCAAAAAGATCCCAGCTCCCCACCAAGGGCTTCTGCAATCCTTGCTGTGTTCAGCTTTGATTATACTGAAAGATTTTCAGCAAGCGGAAGAGGCGGCAAAGAGAGCTGTAGAGATGGGGCCGCAGTATGTTAATAACCACTTAGCATATTGCTCGGCGTTGCTTGCGATGCGACGATGGGCAGCGCTGCAACGATCTTCGCAGAAAGCTCGCGAGTGCGGCGGACGTGCAGGTTTGATTCATGGGTTGCTATATGGACTTCTTGCATGCTTGTTGAGCCATGAAAAAAAGGAGAACGTGAGGGATGAAATGGCGGAGTTGAGCTCGAATCTTCGAGCGATGCCGAATTTTTTAGCCCACCGTCCGGAATGGGCAACTATAATGCCGCTTTTGGCAGAAGTTATCGATGAATTGCCTGAGCCTGAAAAACAGATAGCAAATGCAATTTGTTCATTCCGTGGCGGGACAATGAGCTGCCAACAGCTAGTCACGATCCTTGAAGCGAGTCTACAATAGAAACAAGTGGAGGTGTCGGGGTCAACTCTTGGTTCTAAACATATTTCTCGTGGCTCGCAGAAGAGCGACGACGACGGCGCGCGGGAGCAAAGAGCGTGGCTGATAATTGGTGATCTGTAATAGGTGGGGCGTCCGCTGGATTCACCGGAACGTCGGACGAGATCACTTCGCGTCGAGCCAGTCGAGGCGGAGGAGGACGGCGCCGAAGTCGAGGGCGCGCTGACCGGGAACGAGGTAACAGGCGGGGATGCTGTAAAGTTTACCGTAGCCGCGCTTGAGAATGCCCAGCCCCAGCAGGACGGCGCAGTGTTTGCCAAGGTTGGTGGACTGGACGCCGAGGCGCTTGGAGAGTTCGAGGACCGGGAGGGCCTCGCCCTTGAGCAATTCGTTGAGGATTCGCCATCGCGTCATGTCCGAAACGGCGTTCAGGAGGCTGGCCAATGGGATGACGGGTATCTGCGCTGGTGTGATGGTGGTATTCATCGGTTTTTCCCTGTATTTCCGATGTTTTACATCATATTTGGAGGATTTTTGCAAGCATCTTTCGGAATATGAATTCCTGTAATTGGAGTTTAGGGTTAGCTTGGCGGATGTGGCGATTTATCGGACAGAGTTGGAGGTTTGCTGATTGGAGTTGGCATTTTATCAGACAGAGTTGGCGATTCATTGATTGGACTTGCCGATTTATCGGCCGGAGTTTGCGATTTTCTGATTGGATTTTACGGTTTATCATACGGAGTTGCCGATTCGCCGATTGGATTTGGCGGTTTATCTGACGGAGTTGGCGGTTCACTGATTGGATTTGGGGATATGCCAGACTGATTTGGAAGTTTACTGGATGGAGTTGGCGATTCACTGGACGAATGCGGGGACATGTCCCACAGGTGCGGGAACTCCCCTGTCGGATGCGGGGAAGTGTTTGTCGGATGCGGGGACGTGTTTGCCGCATGTGACTCGTGATCGGTGACGCGTGCGGCTTGCGGCGCGCGGTGCGGGGACGGGCGGAGCGGAACTTTTGGCGGGGGCATCAGTGCGGTTGCCTTTTCCGCCGGCTGCCGCAATAATCCCGCCGCTATGAAACGGGTCGCGGTGCTGTGGCTTATCGTTGCCGCGTCACTGTGCGACGCTGAGCCGGTCGTGCCGTGGGAGAAGGCGCGCGACGTGATCGGCCAGCGCGCGACGGTGGAGGGGATGGTTGTGGCGACGCACCGGACGGAGAAGGTCTGCAACCTGAACTTCTCCGCGAACTGGAAGACGGATTTCTCGGCGGCGATTTTTGCGCGCAGTTTTTCCCAATGGCCGGGGGAGATCGAGGAGGCCTATCGCGGCAAGAAGGTGCGCGTGACGGGGACGGTGACGGAATACCAAGGTCGCCCGCAGATCGTCGTGACGGAGCCGTCGCAGATCGAGGTCGTGAAGGAGCCGGCGGCCGTCGCATCCCCGCCGGCGGGTGCATCCCCGCCGCCGGTCGTGGCAACCACAACGCCCGCGCCGACTGCGCCAGCAGCGCCCACGCCGACGCCGGTTTCGCCGGCGCCCGGCAAGGAGCTGACGCCCTTCACGGTGGAGGTGAAACGGTTCACGGGCGCGAAGCTGGCCAGCGGGGTGGTGACGAAGACGGAAACGAGTTTTTACCAGACGGTGCGGTTGGACGTGACGTTCCGCAACGCGCGCAATGCGCCGGTGGGGCCGCTGGAGTGGCAGTGGGTGATCGGGTTGTTGGATGTGTCGTCGTCGGGCGGCATGAAGCAGCAGTTTTTCACCGGGGGCGAGCGGCAGGTGGAGTTGAAGGCGCTGGAGGAGAAGGCGGTGCGCTCGCAGGATGTGACGCTGGCGGGGATGTCGTCGCGGCTGGGCATGAAGAGCGGGCAGAAGCTGCGCGGGCATTTTGTGCGCGTGTTCTATCAGGGACGGCTGGTGTTCGAGGAAGCCAATCCGCCCGCCATGAAGGCGGTGGCGGAAAATTATCTTGCGGGGAAGTGAGCCGCGAACAGCGGACGGGTTGCGTCTCTTCATGTTGCTTTTGCGGATGGCGCGTCAGGGAAAAGGTCTCGCCGAGACGCGCGAAAGGGGACGCGAGGGATGGGAATTAAGAGATGAAAGCGAAAAGCGAATAACTCAGCGGTGCGCGACTCGTGATTCGTGATTCGTGACTGGTGAATGATGGCGACGGTCGAGGCAAAAGCGGTTGACTCCCGCGATGGACAGGAACACTCTTCGGCCATTCAAATGAATCGCATCACCGAAGCGATCTGCAAAATCCGGGCCGATAGCGCGGAGCTGGTGAATAAGGCGAGAGTCCTTCGACGTGAGTTGGCGCAACGATGCAATACGGAATGACCACCTCTTTATGAAAACAAGAATCTACAAAGCGACCTTACTGACGGTATTCCTTGCTCTCGCCGCGACCGGGCATGCTCAAAACGCCCCGAACACCGCGGCCACCGTCGAGGATTTGTTGGCGAAGTGTAAGAAGACTCTGCTGTATGGCGATCGGATTGAGGGTGCGAAGAAGCCCGGAAAACAGGCCGCAATCCTCACGCTTGGAATGATAGGCGGTGAGAAAGCCGAGACACTTCTGCTCGATTACTTCCAAAACGAGGAGGAGTCCACGGTTCAGTTCCACATTATACGCGCACTGGGTTGGATCGGGACGGAAAGGTCGGTGCCGTTTCTGGAGAAATTCCTGAGGGACATGAACCACTCATATTACGTGCGCTCAGCCACAGCCAGCGCGCTTGAGCGGATTACTGGCAAAACGTATCCCTGCCCAAAGACCGAAGACGATATTCAGAAGGAGAAAGCTATGCGCGAACGCCTTATGAACGGGTTAAGCCGCGAAACAAGCGGTCGCCAGAAATAGGAAACCGCGGGCCGTTGTCGGGGCAACTCTTGACACATGACAGACGCTCCGCGGAGCGAAGGAAGCAGGATAGATAACCCAAGGAAACCATTCCCATGAAAAACCAACTCACCCGCCGCAATTTCATCCAAACCGCCGCTGCTGGCTCCGCCGCGCTCACCTGGCTCGGCGGGCGCAGCGGGCCGAATGTCTTCGCAGCCGATGCCGACAAACCCGCCGTCCTTGGCGGCAAGCCCGCGCACACCGGCGGCTGGCCGAAGTGGCCCGAGTGGCGCCAGGAATGGGAGGCGCAGGTTCTCGACGTGCTGCGCAGCGGCAAATGGTCCCGCGCAGGCGGCGGCGGCCCAGTGCCGGAGTTCGAGGCCGCGTGGGCCAAGTTCCTCGGCGTCAAGCGCGCCCTCGCCACGTCCAGCGGCACCACCGCGCTCATCACCAGCCTCCATGTCGTGGGCGTGGACGCTGGCGACGAAGTCATCGTCTCGCCCTTTACCTTCAACGCCGCTTATAACGTGATTTTGAATCAGAGAGCCCTGCCCGTCTTCTCGGACACCGACCCGGCCACGCTCACCATGGACCCCGCCTCCATCGAGAGCCGGATCACCGAGCGCACCAAGGCCATCCTGCCCGTCCACATCTACGGCATGCCGTGCGACATGGACCCGATCAACGCCATCGCCAAAAAACACAAACTCGCCGTCGTGGAGGACGCCTGCCAGGCGAACATGGCGGAATACAAAGGCCGCAAGTGCGGCACGCTCGGCGATCTCGGCTGCTTCAGTTTCCAGAACTCCAAGCACATGCCCGCCGGCGAGGGCGGCGCGGTCACCGGCATGAGCGACGATCTTCTCGACCGTTGCCACTCGTATCACAACTGCGGGCGCGCTGTCGGCACGTTCAAAGGCCACGGTTCTTTCACCCGCGGCACCAACTACCGGATGCAGCATTTCCAGGCCGCCATGCTCCTGCAACGGTTCGACTGCCTGCAGAAGGAAACCCAGATTCGTCGTGACAACTCCAGCTACCTCAACGCCGGCCTTGCAAAGATTCCCGGCATTGCGCCCGCGCGTCTGCCGGAGAACAGCAGCGGGGTGTATTATCTGTTCCCGTTCCTGTATGACGCGCAGCAATTCAACGGACTGCCGCGCGCCAAGTTCACCCGCGCGATGGGCGCGGAAGGAATTCCCTGTGGCGCCGGCTACGGCGAGCAGTATAACGACGGCATCATTGACGAAGCGATCAACTCGACCGGCTACAAGCGTCTCTGGAGCGCCGACCGGCTGAAGACGTATCGGGAAAGTTTCAATGAACTGAAAGGCACCAAACAGGCTTGCGAGACGGTCGTCTGCTTCTCCCACAGCCTGCTCATGGCCGACCGCAGCGCCATGGACGACATCCTCACCGCCATCCGCAAGATCCACGCCCACAGTGCGGAGTTGGCGAAGAAGGCGTAAGGCATCAAAAATCAGGAAGCTGACTTCGTGGAGGCGCCGAATCGGGGCGAGCCCGGCTTTAGATAGGGCTTCAGCGCCTCGAAGCGGAATTCGATCTCCGCAATCTCCTCCTTGGCCAGTTGCAGTTCCGAGAAGATGGGCGACGCGGGAATGGCGTTGCCGCGCCCGTATTGGCGCGAGACCAAGGTCTTGAACACGCCGCGCTTCTTCCAAAGGTGTAGCTGAAAGCCGCGCAGCCCGCCGCCCGGCAGATGGTCACCCAGGTTCGTCATCAACAGGAACCTGGCGTAGGCGTCCCTCAAGGCCACCGGATCCGACCCGCTTTGCTGTAGTTCCCAGATCCTAGTGAGGACGTCTGCGTAAACCGCGCGCTCGGTGATCAGCCCTTCGGTGCCGAGATGCGACTCATAAAGCCAGCCAAGCCCGCCGCGGGCGCTGAACACGCGGCGAATCGGCGGCCGCGCCGCCAACAAGGCCCGCGTGCGGGCAATGATGGAACCGGCTTCCTCCTTGACGTAGCCGAAATGCGGGAACTCCTTCGCGAGTTCGATCAACAGCGCCACCGAGGGAGGCGATCCCTTGTAGGCGACGCCGCCGGTGGTCTGGATGATCACGGGCCGTTTTGCGACCGCCGCCAGCGCCCGCCAATACTGGCGCAGGTCGTCTTCCGTCCTGCCAGAGTCCGGCGGCCGCGAGATGATCGCCGCAGGCGCGAGCTTTTCGGCATGCTTCGCGAAAACGAGCATCTCCGCCGTGTCCCTGCCCTGCACGCCGAGACACAGTGCCGTGCGCAGGCCGCGCGCCGTTTCGGCCAGCACTTCCATTCCGTGGAGCTTCTCGTCGTTGGTCAGGAGATCCACGCTGTCACCCGACTGCGGCCAGATCATGCCCGCACACCCGCCCCAGTCAACGAAGCGCGCCTGATTGGCGAGCACGTCGAAGTCCACCGCACCCGATTCGGTGAAGGGTGTCGAGAGGATTGGAAACGGTCCGCGGATTCTTGGATCTGCGGTAGCGGCGCTGGCGGGCAGACCGGCCCGGGACTCGCCGGCCCGCAAAATCGTTCCGGCCCAAATGCCCGTTGCGCCCGTGATCGCGGCACCAAGCATCTGCCGCCTCGTGATGTTCCTCTCCGTAGGCATGGCCTTCTTGATGCTCATACGTCCAGTAAAGCAAAACCGGTCAATTCATTCAACAGCAAGACCAAGGCATCGCGGCCTTGGATTGTGAAGTGCTGTGGATTTTCGGGAGCACGTTATGTTCGCGACTCGTGATTTGTAACTCGAAATGTCGGTGGCGACGGTAAAGGCAAAAGCAGTTGACTCCCGCGACGAGCGGGAACAATCTGGTTCGGACAACCCACCGGAGGACTTTATGATGTTTCGAAAAGCGGTGTTTCCGGGCAAATACATTCAGGGCGAGGGGGCGCTGAATGAGTTGCCGCAACTGGTGTCGCTGTTGGGCAAGAAGGGACTGATCCTGACTTCGCGGACGGGAATCGAGACCCTTCTCCCGCAATATGCGAAAGCGTGGGAAGGGGCTCCGATCCCGGCCGAACGTTTCAACGGGGAATGCTGTGAGAAGGAGTTGAACCGTCTCACGAAACTCGTGCGCAGTGAGAAGGTGGACGTTCTCGTCGGCATGGGCGGCGGCAAGACGATTGATACGGCCAAGATCACCGCGGACCGGACGGGCATCCCGGTCATCATTGTCCCGACGATTGCCTCGACCGACGCGCCGTGCAGCGGGTGCGCCGTCATTTATTCCGAGAAGGGCGTGTTTGAGGCCGTCAACTACCAGAAGATGAACCCGCAGGTTGTGCTGGTGGATACCCGCATCATTGCCCACGCACCCACCCGCTTTCTTGTGGCCGGCATGGGCGACGCGCTCTCCACGTGGTTCGAGGGAAGGTCGTGCGAGAAGACGCAGTCGCGCAATGAGTGCGGCGGGCTGAGCACGCTGGCTGCTGTCCGGCTTGCCCGGCTCTGCTATGACACATTGCTCGCCCATGGCGCGGCCGCAAAACTTGCGTGCGACCAACACCTGGTCACGCCGGCACTGGATCACATCATCGAGGCCAACACCCTCCTGAGCGGGCTGGGGTTTGAGAGTTCGGGTTTGGCATCGGCCCACTCCATTCACAATGGCCTGACGGCGCTGCAGGAGACGCACGCGTTTTACCATGGCGAGAAGGTGGCTTTTGGCGTCTTGGCCGGACTCTTTCTCACCGATGCTGCGCCGGAGGAGATTGATGAGGTGTATGCGTTCTGCGAACAGATCGGTTTGCCGACCACGCTGGCCCATATCGGCATCCAACAACCTGATCGGAACCAACTGATGAAAGTGGCTGAGAAAGCTTGCGCGCCCGCCGAAGGCATTCATCACGAAGCCGGTGTCATCACGCCGCAGAAAGTCCTCAACGCCATGCTGATGGCCGACAATTACGGCAAATCCAGAATACCGGCTGCATGATTTAATTGGGCGGTCGGGTCTCAATGATCGGGGTGACGATGATCAGGATCAACTCTCAACATCAGGCATCGTCGGGGTGGAACTCTTGATGATTCAAAGGAGAAATGTTGAATGAAAAGATGTGGTGTCGAATCCCATAAATCCCGTTGGTGGCTTGTCCTCTTGCTCGGGGCGAGCCTTCCGCTTTCGCCCACGGCCTGGGCTGACGAAACCGCGCCGAAGCGCTTTCTGTGGGTGTGGAACCAAAACCTCGACGGTCACTGGCGCGACTTCGTGGATTTCGCCGCCGACTGGAAATGCACCGGCGTGGTGATCTGGGGTTTGAACGGTTGGAAGCTAACGCCCGCTGGCAGCCAGCAGCCGCCTGGCGGCGAAAGCTTCTGCCGCGAGGTCGTCGCCTACGCCCACGCGCGCGGCGTGCAGGTGATCCACGGCTTCGGTCTCAACGGCTACAACGAAGGCCAGCACGTGTGCCGACAACTGCCCGCGGCCGGCGCGGTGATTCCCGACCGGCTCAAAAACACCGCCAAGGGCAGGGACAGCGCCGGCAACATTTTCTGCCCGTCAAATCCCGGCGCGCTGAGCCTCTTGCGCGAGATGCTTCTGCGCGCCGCAGACACGGGCATTGACGGATTCAACTTCGAGACGGCAGATGTGGATTACATCACCTGTCACTGCGCGGTGTGCGAGAAACGTTTCCAGAGCGCCGGCGAGACCGAACACGAAAACAAGCCGGCGCGGTGGAGCATCGAGCAGGCAAACTGGGCGATTGAACTCTTGCAGAAAGAACGACCGAAGCTCTGGCTTTCGATTGAGTTTGCCATGCAACGCTTCGGTCGGCCGCCGTATCTCGACTCGGACGTGATTGCGCAACTCAACCGCGAAATTGACGGACGCGCCACGCTGGTCTGGAGCGAGGCAACTTATCCGCCACAGCCGGTCTGCGAGAAACTCGCCGCCGCGCGGCAGAACATCGGCTTCTATATACGCAGCGCCGAGTTCAGCGGCTGGGCCGGCACGTGGCAAATCCGGCGCGAAGACATTGTCGGCACGTTGCGCCGGCTCTGGCCGTTGCATCCGCAGGCGTTCATGTATCGCGGTTGGCGGCCGTTGGACCGATGGGTGGTGAACCTGGCCGTTGCCGCCGAGGCGATGCGCGATCCGCGGCAGCCCGACAGCCATTTCGCCGACGTGGAGACAAGGCAAACCGCACTGCTTGCACCCGGCGGCAAATACGCCCGCATCGAAAAAGTCGCCGTCGGCAACCTCGCCTCACCCGCGCATGAGCGGACCGTCACGTGCAGCAGCGAGGATATTTGGAGCGACGCCGTCTACCTCACCGATGGCGTCACCGATCCGGTTCGCGGCGTATGGATGACAGCGCGAAATCATCCAAAGGAAGCCTGGGCGGAAATCCGCTGGCCGCAGCTGCGGCGCATCAACCGTGTGCGGCTTTATCACCAGGCCGACGCGCAATATCGCAGCCTCGACTACAGCATCGAGTGCTGGCAGGCCGGCGCGTGGCAGCCGGTCGAAGGCATGCCGGTCGTGAACAACGCCGTTCGCGGCTGGCGAGAACACCGTTTCGCACCCGTCACCACCGACCGGTTGCGAGTGCGCATCACGCGTTCAATGTATGGCAACCGGATGGGCCTCGGCGAACTTGAGGTTTATGAGAGCGATGCCGGTGCGGCATTGGATTTGCGCGAGCCTCTGCAGAGAGACCAGCTTTAACTTCATCGAGAGGTCACAAGCTGCCTGTCCTTTCCCCGCTGATCCGCGAGTTCGTGCTTGCGGGGCACAGCCGGGCCGCCTACCCTGAGCGTCGGCGACAAGCTCAACGGAGAAAACCTCCATGACCACCCGCCTGTTGCAGAATCGGCGACGCCACGGAAACGAGGCGATGTTGCCCTGCGCTACACCGAAGAAATTCGCGCCATGGCTGGAGTCTCCTTGTCGCCGGCTGATTTTCCACCGTTGAACACCTGAAGGAGTCAACCATGTCTGAAATCACACGTCGCACATTTGTGCAGGTTTCATCCGCCGCGGTCGGCGCGTGCGCAGTTGCTGCGCCCGGCGCGGCGGCGGCATCGGATCGCAACGCGCATCGCGGGGAGCGCGCCAAGGTTTTCATGGTGATGTTTGGCACCGCGCCCTCGCAGGACGACACCGACCTCAGGCCGATGACCTACGCGGAGATCGTCCAGCGGTTGCAGCGGGATTGCGACGGCGTGGATTTCACGGTCCGGGACCTGACGGCGGGCGCGAAGCTGGACGCGGTGGTCAGCGAGGTCAAGGACCTCAAGCGGCAGCAATTCGACGGCGTCATCATCTACGGTTCTCCGAGGGAATACGACCTGTTGAGAAGCGGGCTGCCGACGATCAATGTCGCAGTGCTCAACGACTTCATGAACATTCCGTTCCCGCTGTATCGGAGCAACCGCACCATCGGCGCGATGCTCGACCCGTGGCGGTTCTGCGCCGACGCCAACGTCTCCGAAAAGATGTTTCTCGACCTGATCGCCAAGGTGAAACTGATCCGCGCGCTCAAGCGCATGAAGAGCGAGCACATCCTCACCGTCACCGATTCGCGCCATGTGAACGTCATCTACGGTGACGTGTTGAAGAACCCGCCACCGGACTACAACGATCAGATCCTCGGCGCGATTGACCAGGCGTTCGGCACGCGTGTGACCAAGATCGGCACCAAGGACGTCGTCGAGGAGCCGTATATCCGCGACCTTTGGAACAACGAAAGCCGCGAGGCCAACGAGATCGCCCGGCGTTGGATCCGCAACGCGGAGCGGATGATCAACACCACCGAATCGGAAGTCGTCCGGTCGGCGAAGGTTTATCTGGCGATGAAGTGGTTGATGGAGCGACACAACGCCACGGCGATGGCCTACCACATTCGCACGCTCATCCCGAATCCGCGGCGCGAGGACTACATTGTCCCGTGCCCGGCGACCGCCGAGTTTCAACTGCACAACGTCGTCGCCAAGTGCCAGTCGCATCTGAACATCCTGCTGTCCGAGATGATGCTGCAGTATGCCTATGGCCGGCCGAGCATGATGGGTGACTTCTCCGTGGACACCTACAACAACACCTCCTGCGTCCAGCATTGCGAGGGCCCGTGGAACGCCTGGGGCGACGACCGGCGCGTGCCTTACAAGATCAGGGATCATCGCGAGCGGCCGGTGCGAAAGCATTCGCTGCCGGGCGTGGGCGTGGGCTGGTGCAATTTATACCCTCCCAACGAGCCGGTGACGATGTGGCAACTCGACGTGCTCTCCAAGGAGGTGCTGGTTCACACCGGCCGGACCGTGCCGATGTATAAAGGGCGCGTCAAATACCGGGACCACTTTTACGACATGATGTGAAGGACCAAGATCGTGGCGTCGGTCGACGCCAGAAAAGTTCAGCGTTACATCTATCCCGACAAGTATGGTGTGCACCGATGCGCGACGTTCGGCGACTTCCGCGAGACCGTCAAGGACCTCGCCGGCCTGCTCGGCTTCACGGCCATCGAGGAAGACCGGTAGCGCGCAGCGAGCCTTCCAATCTCTCGCGCCGAACAGGGGTCGTCCATTAAAGGCTCGGAGTCCAAAACCAATCCCCGGATGGCGCTTGCGTTCGCCGGGTCCAACCCCTGATCGCGCGCCGCCGTCCAGAAAATACACGGGCGCAACAAACCGGGATGGTGGGTTTCACCGCCGACGATCAGCAGCGGTGTTGCTGTTGGGGACATGGACAAACTCGCGACGCCAACTTGATTCATGTCATTGGGCAGTCGAGATTGGCGTGTGAAAAACTTTCTGTTGCTGGCAGCGGCGGCCCTTCTGGGCTGGTTGTGGACGACGGGACAGTTGTCGGAACTGGTGTGTCGCGGGGTGCACGGCGGCGGCAACTGGTTCAGCAGCATGCAACAACCGCAACTCTATCCCATGTCCGGTCCGGGCGCGGTCGGGAGCGTCCGCAATCTGGGCCAAGGCATGGCTGGTTCCTACAGGCAGATGCCACACAAGCCGTAGCCGTCCGGGTCGCGGCCGCCCGGTTGACAATTCCCGGGGCGCAGCTATAGAGAATCATGCAACTGACAGTGCGCATGATGGGGGTCGTTTGTTTGCGGGTTGGCAGCCGGATCGAGACAGACGGCTTGGACACTCGCTGGAAGCGCGCCGGGTGGGGGGACGGCTTATCTACAACACGCGACCCCATCCACACAGGCACAATCTCCAATGGCAGCACGAATTCTCATTGTCACAGATAACCGACAGACTCTCGATGAGTTGGCGGCGCAGTTTAGCGAACCATCACTGGCCAGCCAGTTTCGAGTTGAGGGAGTTGACTCGTTCGAACATGCGCTGATGGCCATAGGGGCAGGTCCGATTGACTTGCTGGTGACCGATCTGCATGTGGGGGCGGTGGACGGGGTGCGGATCGCCGAGGGTGTCCGGGGTTTGTCGCCGGGTGTGAAACTGTTGTTCAACCGCGATTCCGAACCGGACGGTGAATCCCTCGCCCAGGCGGCGGGCAAGCTGGGGCCGGTTGTACGGGGGGTGTCGGCCGAAATCATCATCCAGACCTTGAAACCGCCGGGTGAAACCAAACTGGGTGCGGTGCAACACGAGATGGAGGCGATGCTGGCCCAGATGCGGCAGCGCAAAGAACATGAGATTCTGACGCAGGCGCGGCGGTTGTTGGAAGACAATTTGGCAGAACTGCGCCGGCAGAGGGAACAGAAGTTCCAGAGCGACCTGCAACAACGACACGAGCAGGAAGCCCAAGCTGACGCCGAACAGCAGCGGGCGGACCAGAAGCAGGCCGAAACCCGGCCGCAGCGGTTAGCGGAGGAAACAGCCCAAGCCCAGGCCCGCCTCGAACAGGAACTGGCCGCCGCGCGCCAGGAAAAAGAAACGGCGGTTGTGACCGCGACTCAACAACGTCACCAGGCGGAGCAACGCGTCGAAGCGGAACGGCTGCAACAAGAGTCGGCACAAGCGCAGGCACGCCGTGAGGCGGAGGAGCAGGCGATGGCCGAATCGCGCCGCCGGATTGAGGCCAGCACGGAGGAACTGCAACGGCAAGCCAAGGAAGCGACGGCCGCCGAAGAACAGTTTCGCCAGCAGCAACAGGCCGCGGTGGAAACGGAGCAGCAGCGCGCACGGGAACTGGCGGAAGCCCGCCGCCGAAACGAGGAAAAGGAAGTGACGGAAGCGCGCCGGCGCGTGGAACTGGAGTTCGTGGAGGCGCGGCAACGAAAAGAACAGGCACTTCAAGAGGAGACGAAGCGGCGACTGGCGGAAGAAGAAGAGGCCGCCAAGCGCCGCGCCGGCGAGTTGGAAAAGGCCATCGCCGAGCGTCGCCAGAGCGAGGACGCGGAACTGGGAAGCGCCCTGCAGCAGCTTGAAGTGGAATTGACGGAAGCGCTCCGCCAACGGGAGCAGGAGGTGCTCGCGGAGACGCGGCAGCGTGTGGAGGGCGAGGTTGAGGCGGCGCGGCGCAAGTTGCAGAAGACGCTTCTGGAGATTTCCGGCGGCGAGTTGGACGAGAAGAGAGACCGGATGATGGAGGAGGGCGTGCTCTCGCAGGTGCGACAGCGCAAGGAACGCGAGTTTGTGGCGGACGCGCAACGGCAGTTGAAGGAGGAGTTGGCGGAATCGCGCAAGCGCAAGGAGCAGAAGATCAGGGACAAGATGCAGCGTCGGCACGAACAGTCGGCGCAAGCCGAGGCCGTGCAACGGCAGCGCGCACAAGAGGAAGCGGAAGCCGGGCGGCGGCGGTTGGCGGAGGAGTTGGCCCAAGCCAAGGCCCGCCTCGAAAAAGAATTGGCCGACACGCTCCAGAAAGAGGAAACGGAGGCAGTGGCCGCAACGCAACAACGCCACCAGGCGGAGCAACGCGCCGAAGCGGAACGGTTGCGCCAGGAAACGGAGGAAGCTTCCGCGCGCCGTCAGGCGCAGGAGAAAAAGTTTGCGGACATCCGGCGCGGCATTGAATCGCAGACGGCGGCATTGCAAAAGCAGGCCGAGGAGGCGGGCGCGGGCGAGAAACGGCTCCGCCAACAACACTCGGAGGAGGTGGAAGCGGAGCGTCAGCGCGCGCAGGAGATGGCGGAAGCGCGCGCGCACCGCGAGCAGGCGGAACTGGCGGAAGCGCGCCAGAAGGTGGAGCAGGAAGTGGCGGAAACGCGGCGTCGCAGGGAAGAAGAGCTTCAGGCGGAGAGCCGGCGGCGACTGGAGGAAGAGGAGCAGGCTGCCGCGCGCCGTGCCGCCGGACTCGAAGGAGTGGCTGCCGCGCGCCGCCAGCGGGACGAGGCAGAATTGGCGGTTACACGCCAGCAACTGGAGTCGGAGATAGCGGAGCTGCGCGGTCATCTGGAGGAGCAGGCGCTTGCCGAGGCGCGCCAGAAGGTGGAGGGAGAGGTGGAAGCGGCGCGTCGGAAGTTGCAGGAAACGATCCTGGAGATTTCCGGCGTCACGATGGATTGGGAGCGCGAGTTGGCGGAGAAGCAGGAGCGCCAGGCGCCACAGGCCACCGCGGAGGCGGAGCGGAAGCGGCAACAAGAGGCGGAAGCAGAAGCCCGCCGGCGACGCGAGCAGGAGGAAGCAGCCGGGGCCGAACGCCTTTGGCAACAGGCGGAGGCGGAAAAAGCGCACCAGGCACAGGCACCAGCGGTGGTGCCGCCGCCGACACCCCTTCCACCGCCGGCACAGCGAGAGGCAACCGGCCCGCCCGTGCGTGGTGCGGAAACAGCCGAATCGGAGGGAGCACAAGACAAACGCACCAAGGGAATCGCACGGCACCGGCAGGAGGAGGAAGTCTTCAGCACGGTGCGGTGGCAAATTGAAGCGGGCTACGCCGCCGAGCGGCAGCAGGAACGAAAAACCAAGTCAGGCATGTTGGCGAGCCTCGCGCTGCTGGTCAAAGGCACCACACTGGGCGATTACAAGCTGCGGCGTCCAATCGGCCAAAGCGCAACGGGGATCGTTTACGAAGCCGCCCATCATGTCACGCAACGCGCCGTGGCCATCAAGGTGCTCGACCCGGAACTGGTGCGCGACCGGGCGCGCGCCGACCAACTCGTGTCTCTCGCCAAGCAACTGACTCGATTGCGGCACGACCATCTGGTCAACGTGCTTGAGACGGGCGAGTCGGGAGGCAACATCTTCTACGTGCGCGACTATATCGTGGGCGAAACCCTCAACGATATCATCGCGGGAAAAAAGAAACTCAGCCCGTCGCAGGTGCTGCAATTGCTGGCTGGCATCGGCAGCGCGTTGACGTTCTTGAAGAAGAATGGCATTCCGTTTGGCGCTATCCGGGACACGGACGTCCTGATTGACAAACGCAAGACCGCATGGCTGGCGGGGTTGTCCTGGCTCGATCCGGCGCGGGAGCAGTTGGAGAGTTCGGAATTGACGGACCTGAAGAGGCTCGCCACGGAGTTGCGGCTGGCGCTCGATGCCGAGGCGCCGTATGCGGGCGAGATGAACCGTTTCCTCGACGGTCTGACGATGCCCAAACAAGGCTTCCAGTCCATGGAGGAGATGCGCAAGGAAGCGCGCGCGCTGGCTGGTCAAATGGGCGTCCAGATCGCCAAGTCCAAACCCATGCAGACCGTTGAGAGCGTGCCAAAGAAAATCAAGACCATGTTGGGCGTGGCGGGTCTGGCCGCGTTCATCGTCGTGGCCGGTCTTGCCATTGGCGGCTACCGGTGGTTGCGGCCGGCGGAGAAGCCGACTCCCGCCGACGTGCAGACCTTCGTGCATGTCCCGGCCGGCGAGTTTGTTTACCAAGACGGCCAAAAGCGCACGACCCATGAGTTCTGGCTCGGCAAGTATGAAGTCACCATCGGCCAATACCGCGCTTTTTGGGAGGACGTGCGGAAAAAGGGCGACGCCGCGTTCCGTCACACCAACCAGCCCAAAACAAAAGACCCGACCCACACACCGTTGTTCTGGCTTGAAATCCTGCGGGCTTGCAAGGACGGGCGGCCGTTTCTGGGTGAAACACTCACCGAGGATTGCCCTGTCTTCAACGTGGACTATTACGACGCCTATGCCTATGCGCAGTGGGCCGGCGGGCGGTTGCCCACCGAGGAGGAATGGGAAAAGGCCGCGCGTGGCACCGACGGCCGGCCATTTCCGTGGGGCGCCTCCGACGATCCGAAGCGCGCCCGAGGCGGCGGGGACTCTGACAAGACCAAGCAGGGTCGTCTCCAGAAGGTCGCCCCCGTCAATGCCCACCCCGGCGATGTCAGCCCATGCGGTGCGCGCGACATGGCCGGCAACGTCGCCGAGTGGACCGGTTCGTGGGTGGCGCTGACGGACGCCCAAGGCAAGCCTGCCCCGATAGCTCTTGTGCCCGTTGTGCGCGGCGGGTGCTACGCCGGCGCGGACCTGCGCGTCACGCAGCGGAGGTTGGATTGTCTCCCCGACAAATCCTACGACACCGTCGGCTTCCGCATCGTCATGGACCGCCAGCCTCCTGTGGTGGAGAAAAATTAGACACGTAGTGGAGCGACCCGCAAAAGCGGCAAAAGCGGTTGACTCCCGCGAGGATCAGGAACACCCTTCGGGCCGCAGCATGAATCGCATCATCGAAGCGATCCGGCAAGCCCGCGCCCGCGGCGCCCCGCTGGCGAAGGCGGCGCGAGAGTTTCCGCCCGATGCCGGGACCTGACGTCTGTGCGCGAGCCAATCCAAGAACATCCAACAACCGGAGGAACCGAATCATGTCAACCCACCTCACCCGTCGTTCGTTTCTGGGAAGCGCGGCCACCGCGATGGTCGCGGCCCATTCCATGACGAACCGCGCCCACAGCGCCGAAGTCATTCCCGGATTCGACCAGACACGCACCGATTACGACAAGACGAAAGCCTGGAAACCGTTCAGCGACCGAAAAGTCCGGGTCGGCCTGGTCGGCTATGGCCTGTGCAAGTTTTCGGCGCAGTTCGAGTTCCAGAATCATCCCAACGTCGAGGTCGTCGCGGTGAGCGATCTGTTTCCCGACCGGTGCGCGGCGCTGGCTGCGCACGTCCACTGCAACAAGACGTATCCCTCGCTGGAGGAAATGGTGAAGGACGACAAGATCGAGGCCATCTTCTGCGCCACGGACGCCCCCTCGCACGCCCGCCATTGCATCGAGGTCCTCAATCACGGCAAACACGTCTGCACCGCCGTGCCGGCGTTCCGCAGCGATATCGAGGACGCCGAACGATTGCTGGCATGTGTCCGGAAGAATCGCGGCCTGGTGTATGCCATGTTTGAAACCTCCGTCTTTCACGACGATCTCTACGCGATGGAGAAGCTGTATGCGGCGGATGTCTTCGGCCATATCGTGTATTCGGAGGGGGAATACTGTCATCCGCACTCGTTGGGGGAACCCGCCCTTGGATCGTATAAGGACTGGCGCAAGAACGGCGCGCCGATGTGGTATCCGACCCATGCGACGGCTTACTACGTCGGCGTGACACACGGCAGTTTTGTGGAGGTGAGTTGCCAGGGCACCGCGCTGTTTGACAAGAGCAAGCGCCAACCCAACCGCATTGGCAACATCTTCAATTCGGAGGTCGGATTGTTCCGGACCCGCGAAGGAGGGATTTCCCGCATCATCATCTGCGGCTCGCAGGGAGAATATCTGGAAGCCGGCCGGTTGCGCGGCGAGTATGCCGGCTACAGTTGGCACAACGGATTGGCGGTCGGTTTTGTCGGCGATGCCGAAGGACAAAAACGGCTCAAGAAAGCGTTGGGCGACGGAGTGAAAACGAAGAAACACGCCCTGCCACCGGGTGTCTCCGCGGGCGGACACGGCGGCTCTCATGGCTATCTGGCGGACGATTTCATTGACTCCATTCTTCGGGGCCGGAAACCGGCGGTGGATGTCCTTGACGCGTTGAACATGACCGTGCCCGGTTATTACGCCCATCTCTCCGCCACGAAGGGCGGCGAAAACCTGAAAATCCCGCAGTATTCACTCTAAGAAACAAGCATTGGGATTCCCCTGGCCTGGAACGAGACGGTGGGCGGGCGAGAGTCACCACACGGGTTGGGTCGGAGCCGGTGTCCCGCGCGGTTGATTAGACAAAGCGCAAAGCGGGGCTTAGGGTAATCCATCGCCGAGAAAAAGCTCGCGCGGCGAGACTCAACGCCGCGTTGAAGCGGGGGAGTTGAGTATGAACGAGACAGAAGTCAAACATTTCGGAAAACCGGAGGAAATCCGGGAGTTTCCCAACGGGCGGGTGGAATTCATCACCGTCGGCGACATGATCATGGGGCGCGCTGTTTTGCAGCCCGGCTGGCGCTGGTCCGTTTGCGTGGGGCCGATCGTCAAAACCCCGACTTGCGAGACGGCGCACGTGCAGTATCAGATCGCCGGCGTGTTGCGGGTGCACATGGACGACGGCACGGAGTTCGACATCAAGCCGGGCGACGTGGCGAACATACCGCCGGGACACGACGCGTGGGTTGTCGGCGATGAACCGGTGGTCGCTTTGGAGTTTCATGGCAGGGTGAAATGCGCCGCGCGAGCCGAGCGGGAACTCAAGGCCGCTTGAACGTTCCATCCGTCTGCAAGAACGTTGAGGGTGTTGGGTTAAGGGTTGAAGACGTTTTACACTCAACCCTCAACCCAACACCCTCGTTTTTTTTCACCGGCAGGTTTGATTTGACACGCCAGCCGACAAGCACTATTTGGGCAGACATGAGAACCGATGGAAATGATTCCTCCGCCAATCGTTGCGCGTGCTGCAAAGAAGACGGGCATTGCCAGGGAAACCATGAGCGCCGGCCGGCGATGAATCGCCGGCGGTTTCTGGCGGTCGGATCGGGATGCGTCCTCGGCGCGCTGGGCGCAGCAAGCGGCGCGGCTGCCGGCAAGCTGCCACCCGTTGACATCGGCCCGGCCAATAAGTTTGCCCAGGACGCCATTTCCGAGGAGTTCATCAAAGACGATTTCTTCGTCATCCGCTATCAAGGCCGGCTTTTTGCCGCCAGCACCACCTGCCCCCACATGGGCAGCACTCTCCAACGCGACTCGCAGGATACCACGCGTATCAAGTGCGGCGCTCACGGGTCAGTCTTCGACGCCGAGGGCGTGGTGATGGTCGGCCCGGCGTCGAGCGGCCTCATTCGCCTCGGCATCACCGTAAATGGCGAGGGCCACGCTATCGTCAACCGCAACCAGGAATTTCCGCAGGACAAGTGGACCGACAAGGGCTGCTACGTCGAAGCGAAGCAGGCGCGGCAATAATCCCGCGTTATCCGTGGCGGGTCGGCGTTACTTTTTGCCGCCCTGGATTTTCACCACCACGACGGAGTCGTTGGCGTCCGGCGCGACCGACGGCACGACGATCTTGACCTCGGTCTTCGTTTGCAACACCTCCAGCGCCCTCTTGTTCGGGTCGGCGAGCAAATATGCGCCGGTCACCTTGCCCTGGATCGGCGGCAAAAAGAGTTTGTGCTCCGCGGGCCAGTCGAACACGTGCAGATAGAGCCGGTCGGATTTCCGCGTCACGCGGCCCCACGGCAGTTGCTTCTCGAACGGGCTGGCCTTCGTGTCGTAGATCGCCTCGCTGTTCACCTTTATCCAGCGGCCGACCGCTTCGAGCCGCTCGACGCTCGGCGGCGGGATCAAGCCGCCGGAGGTGGGGCCGACGTTGAGCAGGAAGTTACCGCCCTTGGACGCCGCGTCGGCGAGGTTGCGGATCAACTGCTGCCTGGACTTCCAGTGGTCGTCGTTGCGTTTGAAGCCCCACGTGTCGTTCATTGTCATGCAGCTCTCCCAATCCACGCCGGGAAATCCGCTGGGCGGAATTTGCTGCTCCGGCGTGCCGAAGTCGCCGCAATATTCGGCGCTCGTGCTCATGCCCTCCATGCCTTTGCGGCCTTTGCCCACGCGGTTGTTGACAATGAGCGACGGCTTGAGTTTGCGCAGAAAGGCGTAGAGGTCCTTGCCGTCCGCCTCGGTCCACCAGTCGCACCATTCGCCGTCGAACCAGAGCACGGCGGTGTCGTAGTTCGAGATCAGCTCGCGGAGCTGCTGTTTCATGTAGGCGATGTATTCGGCCTTGCGCTCCGGGTGCATCTGGCTGGGATTATACGCGAGGCCGCCGGTCTTGGACTTGCCGGGGAACTGCGACGGATGATGCCAGTCCATGATGGAGTAATACGTGCAGAACTTCACGCCCTGCCGTTTGCACTCGCGGCTCAGCGCCCGCAGCACGTCCTTCCCATAAGGCGTGGCCTTGACGATATTGTAGTCGGTCGCCTTGGTATCGAACATGCAGAAGCCGTCGTGGTGTTTGGTGGTGATGACGATGTATTTCATCCCCGCGTCCTTGGCGATGCGCACCCACTCGGCGGCGTCGAATCGCGCCGGGTTGAAATCCTGCGCCAGCTTCTCGTAGTCGCTGACGGGAATCGCGGCGTTGTTCATGATCCACTCGCCGATGCTTTTGACCTCCTTGCCCTGCCACTCGCCCGCCGGCACGGCGTAGAGTCCCCAGTGAATGAACATGCCGAAGCGTGCTTCGCGCCACCAGCGCATCCGCGCGTCGTCTTTTTTCGCCGCCGCCGGGTCGGCCGCTAGCGCCGTGCCGCCGCCGAGGTTGAGCGTTCCAAAAAACAATGCCATTGCCATCATTCTCGCCAGTTTCATGCGGTTCGTTCCTTTCGTCTGGATGCCGGCATACTCACTCTTCCCCGACGGGCTGTTTCGGCTTCTTCTTCGGCGCGGGCTTCGGGCTTTCGAAGAGCGGTGGAATCAACTCCGCGTTCCACGCGTCGAAGGCTCTCTGCAAGCGCGCCGCCACGTCGGGCTTCTCGCCGATCAAATCTTTGGTCTCGCCGATGTCGTTATTCAAATCAAAAAGTTGCGGCGATGCGGCTTTGTTCAATTTCAATAACTTGTAGCGCCCTTCGCGCACCGCCCACGATACGCCTCCGCCCATGCGCCAGAAAAGACGCTCGTGCGGTGGCGTTTTGACCTCGCCCGCCAGGTGCGGCACAATGTTCACGCCGTCGAGTTTCAGGCCGTCGGGCAGCTTCGCTCCGGCCAGCGCCGCCGCGGTCGGAAACACGTCGAGCGAGATCACCGGCTCGTCATAGACCGCCTTCTCCGGCAGCCGTCCGCGCCATTGCACGACGAACGGTTCGCGAATGCCGCCCTCGAACACCTGACCCTTGCCGCCGCGCAACGGCGCGTTGCTGCACGGCACGACGGTGATCGGCCCGCCGTTGTCGCTGAAGAAAAAGATGAGCGTGTCGTGCTCCAAGCCGTGGTCGCGCAATGCCGCCAACACCCGGCCGACGCCGTCGTCCATCGCGCTGGTCATGGCGGCGTAGGTGCGGCGCTTTTCGTCGGCGATGCCGGCGAACCGGCTGAGGTATTTTTCCGGCGCTTGCAGCGGCGTGTGCACCGCGTTGTAAGCAAGGTAGAGGTAGAATGGCTCGGCCTTGTGCCGCCCGATAAACGCGACCGCCTCCTGCGTGAGCACGTCGGTCATATACTCTTTCAACTCCAACGGCTCCTTGTTGCGCAGCAGCGACACGGTGTATTCGACGCCGCCCTTGGTGCCGGGCAGATACATGTGGCCGCCGCCGAGGAAACCGAAATACTCCATAAAACCACGCTCGTTCGGATGAAAACATGGCGCCGCGCCGAGGTGCCACTTGCCAATGGCGCCGGTGATGTAGCCGGCCGACTTCATCACGTCGGCGACCGTCGTCTGGTTCACCGGCAGGCCCACCTTCGTGTCCTCCGGCAGCCACGCCGGGTTGTTCTCGTGACCGAACCGCTGCTGGTAACGGCCGGTCATCAGTCCCGCGCGTGTCGGGCTGCAAAACGGATGCGACACGTAGCCGCTGGTGCAGCGCACGCCGTGCGTCGCCAGTGAATCAATGTGCGGCGTCGGGATGTCCTTGCAGCCGTTGAAGCCGACATCCGCGTAACCCAGATCGTCGGCAAGGATGACGACGACGTTGGGTCTACGGGCGGCAGCGGTGGCATCGACGGTGAGACCGGCCCACGCGACGCACGCGGCGGCAAGCCTTGTTGCGCACCGGGCGGTGGTCCTGCATTTCCGCATGGTCGGATTCATCGGCATCTTTTCCTCTCAATCGTAACGGTAAAGTTTCACGCGCAGGATGCGGAGCTTGTCGGGCCGTGAAAACGTGTTGCCGTTGAACGGTGGCAGCTTCGCCTGCCAGTTCGCGCCGGTTTCGTCGCCGTTGAGCCGGCGGCCGGGTTGCCAGCGGCCATCGGCGAAACGGCCTTCCTCGATCTGTAAGATGCTGTTGTAGCGCGGACCGGGCGTGCGCGGCGAGAAGTTGACGGAGAACCAGTTGCCGGCGACGACGAACTCGTCCGGCGCGATCTGAATGATCAACCCCATCGCCGTGCGATCGCGTTGTCGTTTTTCGTAACGGACGTGCGCGCGCCAGTCGCCGATGTCCACCTCGCGGCCTTCGTCGGTTTCGCCGGGCTGCTGAAAAACACCGGCCATCCTGCCGATGCCTTGCGCCTCGACGATGAGCGGCGTCAATTGCGCCAGCACGCCGTAGGTTTCCACAAGCAGGTTCGTCGCATCGAGGCTCTCGATGCCGAACGGTGAGAAGCCCAGCGCGCCGTGCTCGCCGAACGCCCAGAACGCGCGGCCCGCCAGCAGTTCGTCGCGATGGACCTCCGGGATGAACAGCGGGTTACCGGCGCGTGCATAGGCGGCGCAAACGCCTTTGAAATCGGCGAGGTAGATGTCCGGCGCGAACACGTCGAGCGCCGGCGCGGCGGCGCGCCAGATGTCCATCACTTTCGCCACCGGCCCGCCGACCGGATACGTGCCCGGCGCACCGTCGCCTTCAAGCCACGCGTTGACATACATCGGCAACGGATATGCCGCCTTGCCCGCCGCCGCCACGCGGCCGATGTAACGCGCATAGTGCCACGCCATGAAAACCTCATCGGCCCCCGCGCCGCCGCCGAAGACCTCGGGCCACGTGCCGCTCTCCTTGCTGCCGGCGGCGGTCCATTTTTCCTTCAGCCACAGATGCAACTCCGCGCGGTGCTGTTTGAGGCAGGCGATCAGTTCGCCCGGCACCGCCTCGCGAAACGCCGCGTCGCTTGCCGCGCAGAGGTCGCGCGTCTCCGGTTTCAGGCCGACTTCGTTCTCCACCTGCACCATGATAACGGTGTGCTGGGTGCCATCGGCCTGCCGCAGGTGGCGCATCAAGGCCGCAAACGCCCGCGCGTCGGCGGCGCACGAGGTTTCGCTGAACGGCGAGAGCACATCCTTCTTGTTGTGATTGCTGCGACCCTCGGCGCGCGGGAACCGCTGCGTGTCCTTCTTCACCCACGCCGGCGCGTAGCTCGACACGCCGTTCTTCCAACTGCCAAACCAGAGCAGCACCAGCTTGTGATGATGATGTCGCGCCTCGCTGAGAAGCCCGTCCACGAGCGTGAAATCGAAACGGCCTTCCTCCGGCTCCAGCAACTCCCACGAAACCGTGGCGAGCACGGTATTGAGGTTGAGCGTTGCGAGTTTTCCCCAGACCGGCTTCAGGTAGTCGAGGCTCGAAGCGGTGGAGTTGTGCAGTTCGCCCGCGAGCATGAGGAACGGCTTGCCGTCCACAACGAGTTGTGTGGCCGCGCCGTGTTTGCGGAGAGAAGGCGGCGCCTCGACGGCAACGGCAACACCGGCAAAAACCAGCGCGAGAAACAGGAGTTGTGTCTTGGGTTTCATCCTTACGGCAGTTCTTCGACCGTGATGTCCTTGTAGCTCGCCTCTGCCACCGCGCCGCCGTGGATTTGCACGCCGATCAATCCGCACTGTTCGAGGCTCTCGTCCGGCTCGGTGTAATCCACCGTTTGCACGCCGTTGATCAAGAGCCGGATGCGACGGCCTTCGCAACGGATGACATAGTCGTTCCAATCGCCGCGTTTGAGCACCTTGTTCACCTCGGTCATGTCGGCCTGCACCAGGATCTTTCGCCGGCGCGACTCGTCGTAAAGATTGCCCCAGTAAGTCGGATCGCCGATGTCGGCCTGGTAACCGATCATTTCGTTGGCCGGCTTGGTGGCGCGGCGGCTGCGGAACTGCACACCGCCGTTGATGAAGCCCGATGTGCCGGCCAGCTTGAACTTCAGCCGCAGCACGAAGTTGGTGTAGCTGCGCGTCGTGGCGAGAAACTCGTTGCGCGGCACTTTCTCCTTCAGCGAGCCGCCGACGAATGCGCCGTCCTCGATCCGCCAGGTTTTTTTCGTGTCGCCTTCCCAGCCGGCGAAGGTCTTGCCGTCAAAGAGGAACTTGCGGAAGCTGCCAATCAGTGGCTTGTCGCCGATGGCCTGTTTGTCGGTATCAGCGCCGAGCGAGGAGGCGATGGCGAACACGAAGGTCAAAACGGCAAGCAAGTTTTTCATGGTGAGAGAATTTGGTGGTTGTCAAATATCGCGGGCCGGGCCAAGTCTCAAGCGGAATCAGCATCCTCCCCGCCCCATGAAAGCGGCGTTTTCATGGCGATTCAGGAATTGGCTTTGGTTGAAGCGATGCGGCAACACAGCTTCTGTCGCCGGTTCGGCATTATATGCAAGGGCCAAGGGCAAGGCGTTTGACGTTCAGCAGGTGCGTGAAGGTGACGTTGTCGGTCGTCGAGTTCCCGCCGAAAGTGCCGCAACCCAGCGTAAGTGACGGCGTCAATCCCGTCCCCAGGCCGATGCAGCCTTGCGCACCCGGCGCGTTCAGGAGGATGCGGCTGGTGGGAATCTCGTCACCAAACCGTCGCGCCAGAATTTCGCTGCGAGTGTGAATGATCGCCGTGTGCCCGATCCCCTGATGTTCCAAAATACGCCGGCAAAGCGCGATGGCCTGTTCCTCGCCCTTGACGGTGAACAACGACAGGATGGGCGCAAGCTTCTCGGAACCGTAAGGGCCACGAATGTCAGCCGTCTCCGCGGGCACCACAATGAGGCGCGGCGGCGTCGCGCGGCGCAGGCCCGTCTTCTGGGCGATATAGGCGGCCGACTTGCCGATGAAAGCACGGTTCACCGCTGGGTGCGCCAGATCAAACGCCTGCGGCGTGAAGCGGTGAATCTCGTCGGGCGTCAGCAGCGTGGCACCTTGTGCTTCCAACTCCTGCACGAACGCGGCGCGCACGCTTTCGTCCACGACCAGGTTATTCTCGGAGCCGCAGATGATGCCGTTGTCGAAGGTCTTGCTCCGCAGCACGGCGCTCGCGGCGGCAGCGAGGTCGGCGTCCGCGCACACCCACACCGGCGCATTGCCTGCGCCGACACCGATGGCGGGTTTGCCAGACTTGTAAGCGGCCTCGACGATGCTTGGTCCGCCGGTGGCCAGAATCAGACCGACCTGCGGGTGCTTCATGAACGCGGCGGTTTTGCGCCGGTCGGTGCGGTTTGTCACCCATTGCACCAGATCCGCCGGCGCGGCGTGACAGGCCAGTGCCGACTGGATCAACGCACCGGTCATGTTGCCGACATGAATGGCGTCGCGGTGGCAACTGTAGATCAGCGCGTTGCGGCTCTTGAGCGCGATGAGTGTCTTGAACACGATGGTCGAGACCGGATTCGTGACCGGGATGACGCCGAAGATCACGCCCACCGAGCTGGCGATCTCAACGACGCGTGTCGGGCCGATTTCCCTCAGGATGCCTGCGGCCTTCTGGTTCAGCAAACTGCGCAGCACGTCGCCGCAGGAAAATTGAATCTTCACCACTTTGTCCGCCGTCACGCCAATGCCGGTGTCGGCCACATTGGCCTCGGCCAGCTCCGCCGCATGCGCCGCAACAGTGTCGGCGACGTCCTTTAGCAGCGCATCCACCCGTTCCTCCGGCCATGACACGAACGACTTCTGCGCCGCCACCGCCTGTGTTACCATCCGGTTCGCCTCCAAGTCCGGCTCGTCGGCGATCAGATAATCCGTCATCAGCGCGTTCTCGCGGCGAATCTTGTGCGTGAGACCGCGACTGAACGCCAGCAGCAGCGCGTTACTCACAGCCGGGTTTTCCCTGGCGAGTCTTTCAAAATCGTCGCGAGAGAACCACCGCGCCTGCACGTCTGTGTGGGCGAACGCGCTGGCCGAACGCGGCTGGCCGTCCAGCAGGCTGAACTCGCCCAACAACTCGCCCGGTCCCAGATAACAAAGCTCGTGCTCCAGTGCGCCGGATTGTGTGCGCGCTTCCACCCGGATCTCACCGGTGTCGATCACATAAGCGCCATCGCCCGGATCGCCCTCGCGCATGATGCGGGAGCCTTTGGGAAATGAGACCGGTTGTAAAAACAACTCCACTTGTTGAAGGACCCCTGCATCCATCGAGGCAAACACATTTACATCCATAACAACAACTCCTTTTCCCACAGTCGAAACCGCATGCGTGCCGGCCGAAACCGCGCGGAGACTGCACTCCGTGTCAGCCGCTGTCAAGCCGCAAGGCGGCGGTGTCGGAACTCCATGAGAATGTCCCCCTTGTAACTCAATAGAAATGTCCCCTTTGGGACGGGGTTGCGGTAGCAACTCCGGTCACAAGATGGAGACATTAACGATGAGTCGGAAGGAACGGGATCGGTTGACGATCAT
>CAIQCK010000003.1 GCA_903870275.1 uncultured bacterium
GCTCCACCGCCCGCAGGGCGCTCCTCCGCAAGAAGGGGGATTGACACAGAGAGTACGCTATCCAACAAACACGAAAGCCTGAGTCAATCACACCTGCCTACTCAGAGTCCCTCGGTGTCATTTATCCATGAGGCAACGGGTGAACAACCTGACACAGAATTAGCCCAAACAAACTGAGACGACCGCCTCTATTTGCTCAATACGCCGCGACAACCTCGATTTCCACCTGAGCGCCCTTGGGCAGCGCGGCAACCTGGACGGTCGAGCGGGCGGGCGGGTTCGCCGGAAAACTTTTCGCGTAAACTTCGTTCATCGCCGCGAAGTCGGCGAGGTTGACCATAAAGACGGTCGTTTTCACGACGCGGTCGAGGCCGAGTCCTTGCGAGACCAGCACGGCTTTGATGTTCTCCAGCACGCGCGCCGATTGCTCCTGGATACCGCCGGGCACAATCTGGCCCGTGGCGGGGTCGAGTGGAATCTGGCCGGCGCAAAACAACAAATCTCCAACGCGGACGGCTTGCGAGTAGGGGCCGACGGCTTTCGGCGCCAAGTCTGTGGCGATGATTTGAGGTTTCATGCGTGCCCTTCTAGCAAGTCCGCCGACGCCGGACAAGCGCAACCAGCGGCATTCCGCAGTTTTCGCGGTGGCCGCCCTGCTCGTCAAGATGTTCGAATGAAACCGTCCGCCGGCCAGCGAAAAGTGGACAACAACGGCGAGCGGGATTAGTCTCGCGGCGGCATGAAATGTCTCTACCTCGATTGCGTTGGCGGCATCAGCGGCGACATGCTGCTTGGCGCGTTGATTGATCTCGGTCTCGACATCCGAATGCTCCGCCGCGAGCTGGCGAAGCTGAAGCTTGATGAGTTCGAAGTGTCGGCACGGCACGGCCAGCGGCAGGGAATCACCGGAACCAAATTCGATGTCACCCTCCGCGAGCACGACTCCCATCATCACCACGGCCACGATCACGAGCATCACGGGCGGTCGTTTCACGACATCCAACGGCTCATCGAGACGTCCAAGCTTGCCGCCGAAGTGAAACGCCGGGCGATCGGCGCGTTCCGGCGGCTGGCGGTGGCCGAGGGAAAGATCCACGGCGTTGCCCCGGAGAAGGTTCACTTCCACGAAGTCGGCGCGGTGGACAGCATCGTGGATTTTGTCGGCGCATGCATCGGACTGCGCGCGCTGGGCGTCGAGCGCGTCGTTGCCTCCGCGCCGCTGAGGACGGGATTTGGTTTTGTGGATTGCGCGCACGGCCGGTTTCCCGTGCCGGGGCCGGCGACGGTGGAACTGCTGAAAGGCGTGCCCGTTTACGCCGGCGACGAGGAGGCGGAACTGATCACGCCGACGGGCGCGGCGCTGCTGCGGGAGTTTGCGACGGAATTCGGCCCGATGCCGGCGATGACGGTGAGCGTGATCGGCTACGGCCTCGGCTCGCGCGACCTGCCGAAGTCGCCGAACGTTCTGCGCGCGTTGCTCGGCGACGTCGGGGACAGCGACGCGCGCGACTCGGACCGCGTGGCGGTGCTGGAGACCAACCTCGACGACGTCAACCCGCAGGTGTTGGGCGATGTGATGGACAAGGCGCTCTCCGCCGGCGCGCTCGATGTGTTTCACACGCCGATCCAGATGAAAAAGAACCGGCCGGGCGTGATGTTGAGCGTGTTGTGCGCGCCAGCCGATGCGGACCGGCTCTCCCGCCTGCTGCTGGAGAACACGACCGCCTTTGGCGTGCGGCACACCGAGGCGCAGCGGCTCAAGCTCGACCGCGAGATGGTCGTGGTGAAGACCGCGTTTGGCCGCGTCGAAGTGAAAATCGGACGGCTCGGCGGCAGGATTGTTTCGGCGTCGCCCGAGTTCGAATCCTGCAAGCGCGCGGCGACAAAAGCCAAGGTGCCGGTGCGCCGGGTGTTGACTGCGGCGCTGGCGGAAGCGGAGAAGCTGTATGATTGACCAGGCATTGCTCAACATTCTCGCCTGTCCGAAGTGCAAGGCGGCGGTGAAACCGGAAGGCGACCGGCTGGTCTGTCAGAACGCCGCGTGCGGCCTGCGCTACCCGATCCGCAACAGCATCCCGATCATGTTGATTGACGAAGCCGAGAAACCCGGCGAACCGCGCAAGCCGTAGTCCACTTCACTTCGCCGCCGGCGGCGTCAGCCATAGTGTGTAACTGCGCGTTGTGCGGAGCGGCTCCCCAAACGGAACCGACGCGGCTCCGGCTGCTTTCAAAAACTCGCCGCGTTTCTCCGTCGGGATGACACAAAACACCCGCCGCCCCTGCCGCGTCCAATCCCAAATCTGCTCCACGCTCTGCAGCAAACGATCCGGCGGCGGATGCTGCATTCCCTCCGGCGATTCGCCGAGCCGCGGCTTCGAGATCAGCCGGCGCGAGTAAAAACAAATGCCGTGACCGCGGTCGTTGGTCATCACAAACGCCACCATGTCGTCCGGCCTGGCGTGCGCGCGCAACGCGACGCCGATCGTCCGGAAGCTGTAGTTGGTTTCCATCAGGTCTTCGAAGTTCGCCAGCGCGCTCATCGCCGCGATCAGGAACACCGGCAGCACGACGACTCCCACGCCCAGCAATCGCATCGCCGAGCGCCGCGCCCAAAACACCGCCAGTAGCAGCACCGCCGCGGCCGCCCCGCCGACGACCGGCCAGATCCAAGCGTAGTCGGGCTGCGCCGGGCCGAGCTTGCGATAGAGCCAATACCACAAGCACACCGGCACCAGCGCCGTGAAGATCACACTGCTCCACGCCGCCACCCGACGCCAGACGCCGGGTGCCGGCTGCTCCGCCGCCGCGAGCATCTCATCCCAAAACCGTGCCGCCAACAATCCCATCGGCACAATGACCGGCAGGATATAGGTGCCCAGTTTTGTCCGGCTCATGCTAAAAAACACCAGTCCCGTCAAAATCCAGATCACCAGAAACACACGGCGCGCGCGCGTCTGCGGCGACTGCGTTTCCCCACGCCAGCGCCAGCCCGCCGTCAACGCGCAGAGCGTCCACGGCAGCGCGCCGACGACCACCAGCACGAGGTAAAACCAGATCGGTTGCGGATGGCCCTGCGCGTCTTTGAAGTAATGGCCCGCCACCTGTTGGCCGAGGAAGAACCACCACAAATCAAACCGGATGCACGCTTGCAAATACCATCCCAGTCCCACCACCGCAAACAGCGGCAGTCCCCACAGCCAGCCGATATCCAGCAACCGCCGCGGTTGGCGCAACACGACGAGTGTCACGACGATCACCAGCAACGGCACCGCCACGCCGACCGGGCCTTTCGTCATCATGGCGCAGGACAACGCCAGCCAGAACCAAATCAACGCCCGCCGTCCGCCGCCCTCGAACCAAAACCAGAACGCCGCCAGCGCCGAGGTCATGAAGAACGTCAGGATCATGTCCGTCGTGATGAGCCGGCCGACGACAAAAAACATCAAGCTCGTCGGCAGCATCACACCCGCCAGTGCGGCCCAGCGCTCACCGCCCATCTGCCGCGCCATCGCCATCGCCACCAGCACCGCGCCGAGCGCCGCCAGCGCCGCCGGCATGCGCGCGCCCCACTCGTTGAGGCCAACCAAACTCATCGTCGCGCACGTAAGCCAGTTGGTAAGCGGCGGTTTGCTGTAGTAAGGCTCGCCATCGAGCGTCGCCTCCAGCCAAGCCATCGGGCCCGTCGGCGACCGATGGATTGTGGGTGTAGAGGATTCCGGCTGAGGCGGCGTCTGCAACCGCGCCAGCATCTCGCGCGCTTCCTCCGCGTAGCGCCCCTCGTCCGGCTCGTTCAGTCCGCGCACACCGAGGCCAGCAAAGAGAACGATGGCCGCGTAAACAACAGCGAGCATCATGAGCAGCCGCAACTCCTGCGATGGCGCGGATGGACCGCCCGTATTGTCAGTCGAACTTTGCATGCACTGAAAACAATATTCCGATACGAAACCAGCCGGAGTTAGTCGACCGGCACAGTCGCATCGCCACTAGTGCTACCACGCGTGAGCTTCCAAGCTCACGCCGTTCTTCGCGTGCGCCGTCTGTTGAAATCAACTGAGCAGCTTCTGCAATTCCGTCTGCTGGCGCGAAAATTCCTCACGCTTCGCGCGTTGTTGAGCCACGACGGCGGGCGGCGCTTTGGCGACGAAATCCTGATTGGACAGTTTGCGATCAATCGCTTCCATTTCCTTCGCCAGTTTCACAAGCTGCGCCTCGACCCGTTTCCGTTCGGCGGCGGGATCCACCAAACCCTCCAGTGGCATGAAGATGGAGCCGAGTTCGGCGACGGCGGCGGGCGTGCCGGACGACGATTGGAAGTCCGCGCCAACAAACTCGATCTGCTCGGCATTGAGCAGGATGCGAAGCGTCGGCAATTCCTGCTGCAATCGCCCGGCGATCTCGGGCGTCTTGGCCTGGACCTTGAAGTTGGCCTTCTTGTTGGGCGCGATTTTCTTTTCGGCGCGCAGATTGCGGCCCGCGACGATGAGCGCGTATTTTTTCGACACCCAATCCACCACCGACGCGTCACCGATGCCGGTCGGCTTGGGCCATTCGGCAAACTGGATGGTGAAATCTGGAGTTTGAGATTTCAAATTTGAAATCTCAGAAAAACCGAGGTCGTGCCAGAGTTCCTCGGTGATGAACGGCGCAAACGGATGCAGCAGCCGCAGCACGTTGGAGAGCACGGTGTCCATCACGGCACAGGCGTTGGCCTTGAGCGCGGCGTCGGTGCCTTGCAGCGCGGACTTCGAGACTTCGAGATACCAGTCGCAGTATTCGCCCCAGAAGAAAGCGTAGAGCGCCTGCGCGGCCTGGTTGAACTCGAAGCGGTCGAGCGCGCCGCTCACCTCGCGGATGCAATCGTCGAGCTTGGCGAGAACGAAGTGGTCGTCGGATGAAAGCAGTTCGCGTTTCACCGGGCCGCTTGCGACGCCTTGCATCTGGCGCAACCGCGAGGCATTCCAGAGCTTGTTACAGAAGTTGCGGCCAATCTCCATCCGCTCCTCGGCGAACAGGATGTCCGCGCCTTGCGGCGCGATGAGCATCAGGCCGAAACGCAGGCCGTCGGCGCCGTATTTGGCGATGAGATCGAGCGGGTCGGGCGAGTTGCCGAGGCTCTTGGACATCTTGCGGCCGAGCGCGTCGCGAATGATGCCGGTGAAATAGACGTTCGTGAACGGCTTCTCGCCCATGAACTCGTAGCCCGCCATGATCATGCGCGCGACCCAGAAGAAGATGATGTCCGGGCCGGTCACGAGATCGGTGGTCGGGTAGAACTTCTTCAGCGTCGCCGACTGTTCCTCCGGCCAGCTTCCCATCGTCGCGAACGGCCACAGCCACGACGACGCCCACGTATCGAGCACGCAGGGGTCTTGCTCCCAAAATTCCCCTCCTGTAGGACCGGTCTTACGAAACTCCATGAGATGCGGATCATCTTCGGGAGGATCTTGGGGACGCTCAATTTGAACTTTGATGTGCTCAGACCAACCATGACTCTCGATAAAGTCTTTGTCGATCTGCTCCAATCCTTCTGGAGCTATGAGCGAGAACCGCGCCAACGGGTCATACCACACCGGAATCCGATGCCCCCACCAAAGCTGGCGGCTGATGGCCCAATCGCGGATGTTGCCGAGCCAGTGCGTGTAGGTCTTCGACCAACGCTCCGGGTAAAACTTGATGTCGCCCTGCTCCACCGCGGCGAGCGATTTCTCCACCTGCGGATATTTTAGGAACCATTGCTCGCTCACGCGCGGTTCGATCGGCACGTCGGCGCGTTCGCTGTAACCGACGTTGTGCATGTAGGGCTCGGTCTTCAGCAGCAGGCCGTCGAGCCGCAGCTTCTCCACCACGGCCTCGCGGCACTCCAACCGGTCCATCTCCTCGAAATCCTCGCCGGCCGTCTCGGTCATCTTTCCGTCGGGACCGATGACCACCGTCAACGGCAGGTTGTGGCGCTGGGCCATCTCGTAGTCGGCGGGGTCGTGCGCGGGCGTCACCTTCACGCAACCGGTGCCGAACTTCGGGTCCACCAACGGGTCGGCAATGACCGGAATCTGCCTGTTCTGAATCGGCAGCAGGACTTTGCGGCCGACGAGCTTCTTGTAGCGTTCGTCGTTCGGATGCACCGCCACGGCCTCGTCGCCCAGCATCGTCTCGGGGCGCGTCGTGGCGACCACGAGGAACTCGGTCTTGCTCGGCTGGCCGTCGGCCGCCACGAGCGGATACTTGAAGTGCCAGAGTTCGCCCTGCACTTCCTTCATGATGACTTCTTCGTCGCTGAGCGTGGTCTGCGAAACCGGGCACCAGTTGACCATGCGCTTGCCGCGATAGATCAGGCCCTTCTTGTAAAGTGCAACGAAGGCGTGGAGCACGGACTTGCTGTAGCCCTCGTCCATCGTGAACCGCTCGCGCGTCCAATCGCACGAGCAGCCGAGTTTCTTGAGCTGCTGGATGATGATGCCGCCGTGCTTCTCCTTCCACTCCCAGATTTTGGCGACCAGCTTTTCGCGGCCGAGATCGTTGCGGTGCCTGATGACACCCTGCTTGCGGAGCGTCCGCTCGACGACGGTCTGTGTGGCGATGCCGGCGTGGTCGGTGCCGGGTAGCCAAAGCACCTCACAACCCTGCATGCGCTTGCGGCGGCAGAGGATGTCCTGGAGGGTATTGTTCAGCACGTGGCCCATCGTCAGCACGCCGGTGACGTTCGGCGGCGGGATGACGATGCAATAAGGCGGCTTGGCCGAATTCGGGTCCGCCGTAAAGTGGCCCTTTTTCAGCCAGTCTTGATACCACTTATCCTCGACCAGTTTTGCTTCGTATGCCTTTGGAATGTCCGTGCTGCTCATTTTGCCAATAATAGCGGGACAACGCGGAGGGAACGCAAGCACCGTTTGCGCGGCGCAGGCCGGCGGGACGCATCCGCACGCACGCACCCGAACAATCGGCCCCCGTTGCACAGACTGCCCCACTCTGCCGAACTTCGATTCCGGATTTCAACGGGCTTGGAATTGTGCGGTTGTGTCATACGGGTCAGCTCGAGTCGGATTTGGTCGGATTCAGTCGGATCGAGCCAGATTGGAATCGTGCATTTGCAATATAGCGTCCCGTTTCCATCCGGTTTGGGGTCATGCGGTTGTAAAAAAATAATAGTCGAAATCACTTTGACCCACTTTGACCCACTTTGACCAGGTTTGACCGGGGATTGGCCAAACCGTGCTGAACCCGATGGCCGCGCAACTCCGGCTGCTTGCTTCGGCGTCATGGGCCTCCAAACGTAGCTGCCGACGCGTAGCCGACGACGTGAGGAGGCGGGGAATTGAACGTCCCCTTGTGCCGCGCATGGGATGTTTTGGCCCCGCCATGCTCACTGCAATCACATTTCCCATGGCTTCGCTTTCTCCTACGGTCGGATTCAGTCGGATTCAGTCGGATCAGGTCGGATTGGGTTGAATCGAACCGGACTGCCGCGCGATCTTGTCGTTGCATGTCATGGATATCTCCCATGAATTCGTAGTGTCCTCATTTGAGAATTATTCCTTCGTCGCCGTTGGTATCTCGGCTTCAGCCGGTCCGATTCCCAAGTCAGACCGCCTAAAGGCGGGACACCAACGACGGACACACTGCGTTCAAAAGAACTGGCTTAGCAATGGCACGACGGGATTTTTGGACAAGAAAATTCACTGCGCTAGCGCAGTGAAAAACCAGCCACAAACGCATGATTTTCGGATGCGAAAACATGCGTTTTCCAATGGACTGCGCTAGCGCAGCGATAGCGCAGTCCTCGAAAAGGTCTATTCCGGAGAAAAAACGGCACCCGCACCGCAATTTGCGTCAAACCGCGCTCGCCCTCGCCGGCCTGCGGCGCTAATCTTCGCCGCATGAAACAATTTCTTCTGGCTGTAGTTTTCATCGCTCTGGCCGGCGTTGCCGATGCGGAGACGCCCCGATGGACGGCCGTGATTTCGCCGGCGGGCGCGGTGCGCATCGAGCGCGACGGAAAAGAATGCGGGACAATGACGCCGGGACTGTTCGAAGTGCCGTGGCAGTTTGCCGCGATGGGCGGCGGCAAGGCGGGCGAGGCGATGAAGGACGGTGTTCATCGCGGCCAAATTCACGCGCCGGGCGGCGGTGCGGTGGAGGTCGAGTTGCGGGCGGCGGAAGAGGCCGCAGGCGTGCGTCTGGAGTATCGGCTGACGCCGCAAAAGGAAATGAAGCTCAACAGCCTGAACGTGACACTGACGCTGCCGTCCCCACTCTGGGCCGGCGGGAAGTTTGCCGCGGACGGCAAGGAGGGCGCGCTGCCGGCGATGTACAAGGAGGCTCAAGTGTATGCGAAGCCGACCAAGTCGTTGAAGATCGCACCGCTGGGCGGAACTGCACTGCGGCTGGATTTTGCCGAACCGGCCCACGTGCTGGTGCAGGACGACCGCCAGTGGGGCGAGACGTTGTCGGTGCGCATTGAGTCGCCAAACGCGCCCGAAACATGGCCTGCGGGCCGGACGATGACGCTGGCTTTCACGTTCGGCGCGGAGGACGGGCTGAAAGTCGAGGAGGACAAACCGGTGACCATCACCGCGGGCGCGGAGTGGCTGCCGCTGGACGTGGACCTGGACATTGAGGCCGGCTCGGCGCTGGACTTCAGCCTTGCGGTGCCGCGCCACGCGCCGGCGGGACGATACGGGCGCGTCATCGCCACGCGGCAGGGCAAGTTCGCGTTCGAGAAGCGCGCGACACCGGCGCGGTTCTACGGAGTCAACTTCTGCTTCACGGCGCAATATCTCCCGCACGAGATGGCGGACCGGCTCGCGGAGCGACTGGCGCGGCTGGGCTACAACGCCGTGCGCATCCATCACTATGAGAGCCAGCTGGTCGAACGCGGGCCGGGCGGGCCGCGGTTGAAGGCGGAGCAGCTTGACCAGCTCGATTACTTCTTCGCGGCGCTCAAGCGGCATGGCATTTACGTCACGACCGATTTGTTCGTGTCGCGGCCCGTCGCGCTGGCCGACATCTACGACGGCGAAACGGGGCCAATCACCCAGGACGAATTCAAAATGGCCGTTCACGTCAACGACCGCGCGTTTGAAAACTACAAGGCGTTCGCCCGCGCGCTGCTCGATCACGAAAACCCCTACACGAAGCTACGCTACGCCGACGATCCCGCGCTGGCGTGGCTGAGCCTGGTCAACGAGGATTGCCCCGGCAATTTCATCAGCGGCCTCAAGGGCGGACTGCGCGACGACTGGCAGCGCGCGTGGAACCACTGGCTGGCCGCGCGTTATCCCAACCGCGAGTCGCTGGCGCGCGCGCTCGGCAACCTCAAGGGCGACCAGGACGCAGCGAAGGGCACCGTGCCGCTGGCGAGCATCTACGGACGGCTGCCCGCCGTCATTGCGTTCAACACGTTCCTCGCCGAGGTGGAGCGCGACTTCTTCGAGCGCACGCGCCATTTCCTGCGCGATGAACTCCATTGCAAGGCGCTGCTGACCGATTGCAACGCGTGGAGCAACCCGGTCCAGTTGCAAGCGGTGCGCGGTGGATTCGATTACGTGGACGACCATTTTTATGTGGACCATCCGCAGTTCATGGAGCGGCCGTGGTCGCTCCCGTCGCGCTGCGCCAATACCAGCCCGATCGCCGGCGGCGCGACCGGGGGCCGGAGTTGCGCCTTCACGCGGGTGTTCGGCAAGCCGTTCACGATCACCGAGTTCAACTACTCCAGCCCGGGCCGGTTCCGCGGCGTCGGCGGCATTCTCACCGGCGCGCTGGGCGCGGTGCAGGATTGGGACGGGCTGTGGCGCTTCGCCTACAGTCACAACCGCGAGAACGTCGAGCGGCCCGGTGCGATGAACTACTTCGACGTCTCCGCCGACCCGCTAAACCAGGCCGCCGAGCGCGCGAGTCTCTGTCTGTTCCTGCGCGGCGATCTCCGGCCGGCCCGGCACGCAGTCGCCATCGCATCCGAGCCGGGCGAGTTGCTCAAACAAACAAACACATCGCGCGACAAAACACCATTGTGGCACGGCATGGCGTGGGTGACGCGCGTCGGGTGGCTGCTTGGCAGCGAAACGAAGGCGACGAGGAACGATCTGCCGCTGGCCTTCTCCGGCAGCGAAACGAATCTCTTTGCCTCGGGCATGGAAACGACGCTCATCGACACGTTCCGCGAGCGGGGCTGGCTGTCCGAAAGCAATCGGACTGATTTCAAGAAGAACACGTTCCAGAGCGAGAACGGCGAAGTGACGATTGACGCGGCGGAAAACACCCTCACGCTCGACACGACGCGGACGGCGGGTGGCTTCGCGCCGGCCGGCAAGCGCATTGAGACGCGCGCGGCGACCATCGAGATTGTTAAAACCGACGCGACGGTCTGGGTCAGCAGTCTCGATGGCAAACCGATCACCACAAGCAAGCGGCTGCTGATCACCCATCTCACCGATCTTCAGAACAGCGGCACGCGCTACGGCGACCGCAATCGCCAAATCCTCCAGTCGTGGGGCCAGCTTCCGCATCTTGTGCGCGCCGGCCGCGCCACCGTGACGTTGCGGTTGAAGAACGCGGACCGCGCGAAGGTTCACGCGCTCGCCGTCAACGGCAAGCGGATTGGTGAAGTCGCCATCAGCGCGAAGGAAGGCGGCGCGCTCTCGATTCCGTTATCGGTTTCAGCGGACGGCAAGGCGCGAATGCTCTACGAAGTGGAAATCACGCGGTAACTGTCGAGACAAGGCGAGCGGCGGCAGATTACTACTTCCGCTTCTCGTCCTTAAACAACTTGTATTCGACGCTGTCCACCAGCGCTTCCCAGCTTGCCTCGATGATGTTGTCGTGGACACCGACGGTGCCCCAGAGCGAAGCGCCGTCGGTGGACTCGATGATGACGCGCGTCTTGGCGGCGGTGCCTGCGCCACCGTCGAGGATGCGTACCTTGTAATCCACCAGCCGCACTTTCTGGATAGCCGGGTAGAACTTCACCAGCGCCGTGCGCAACGCCGTGTCGAGCGCGTTGACCGGGCCGTCGCCTTCCGCAACCGTGTGCTCCACCTTGTCGCCGACGCGCAGCTTGACGCTGGCTTCGCAAATCTGCTGCCCGTCCTGCGCGCGGCGATCCATGATGACGCGGTAGCCGAGCAACTGGAAAAATGGCTTGTGCCGCTTGAGCGCCTTTTGCACCAGCAACTGGAAGGACGCGTCCGCCGCCTCGAATTCGTAACCGCGGTGTTCCATCTCCTTGAGCTGCTTGAGAATCTCGCGCAGCTCCGGCGTGTCCTTGCCCAGATCAAGCCCCAGCTCCTGCGCCTTGAGCAGCACGTTGCTGCGGCCGCTGAGTTCGCTCACCAGCACGCGGCGGCGGTTGCCGACCAGTTCCGGCTCGAGGTGCTCGTAGCTGCGCGCCACCTTCTCGACGGCGTTGACGTGGATGCCGCCCTTGTGCGCGAACGCCGTCGCGCCGACGAACGGCTGGCGGATGTCGGGCCGGACGTTCGCAAGGTCGTCCACGAACAGGCTCAGTTCGCGCAGATGCTTCAAGTTCTCGCGCGGGATGGACGCGACGCCCATCTTCAACACGAGGTTGGCAATCACCGAGGTGATGTTGCAATTGCCGGCGCGCTCGCCGTAGCCGTTGACGGTGCCCTGCACCTGCGACGCGCCCTGCTCCACCGCCGCGAGGGCGTTGGCGACGGCGAGACCGCAGTCGTTGTGCGTATGGATGCCGAGCGCGGCTCGAAGCTGGCTTTTCACCTCGCCGACGATCCGCGAGACATCGCGCGACAGCGTGCCGCCATTGGTGTCGCAGAGCACGAGCACGTCGGCGCCGGCGTCTTGCGCGGCGCGCAACGTCGCCAGCGCGTATGCCGGGTCATCCTTGTAGCCGTCGAAGAAATGCTCGGCATCGTAAAGAACCTCTTTGCCCCGTTCCTTGAAGTAGCGGACGCTGTCGGCGATCATCGACAGGTTTTCCTCCGGCGTCGTGCGGATGACCTCGCGCACGTGCAACGACCACGTTTTGCCGACCATCGTCACCACCGGCGTCTGCGCGTCCACGAGCGCCTGGATGTTCGCGTCCCGCGAGCAGACGTCCTTCGCGCGGCGCGTGCTGCCGAACGCGGCGATCTTCGCCTGCTTCCACTTGCGCTTGCGGGCCTCGGTGAAGAACTCCATGTCCTTCGGGTTCGAGCCGGGCCAGCCGCCCTCGATGTAGTGGACGCCAAACGCGTCGAGCCGGTCGGCGATGCGCAGCTTGTCGGCGCTGGAGAGCGAGATGCCCTCGCCCTGCGTGCCGTCGCGCAGCGTCGTGTCGTAGATGGCGACTTTCGGGTTCATGTTAAAGTGCTCCAGGCGTCCGCCTGACCGGTTATCAAATCATCCAATGGACAGGCAAGACGCCTGTCCTACTTTTTACTCAACTCAAATTTCTCGTGCAGCACGCCGGCGGCCTTGTCGGCGTCCTTGAGGTCAATAACGACCGAGATTTTGATCTCGCTGGTGCTGATCATGCCGATGTTGATGTGATTGGCGGCAAGCGCCTCGAACATCTCGGCGGCGATGCCGGGATGACTCTTCATGCCGACGCCAATGATGGACACCTTCGCGATGTTGTCCTGCGCGGTGACGCCGCTGGCGCCGACTTCCCGGGCGATCTTCTCCAACGCCACCAATGATTTCTTCAGGTCGTCGGTGCCGACGGTGAATGTGATGTCCGTCGAGCCGGCCTCGGACACGTTTTGCACAATCACGTCCACGTTGATGTTGGCGTCGGCCACCGCGCGGAAAATCCGCGACGCCATGCCCGGCTTGTCCGGGACGTGGGCGACGGTGACCTTGGCCTGCTTCTTGTCCACGGCCACGCCGCGGATGACGACGTCTTCCATGCTGCGGGTTTCTGCTTTCACAATGGTTCCTGGGTTGTCGTTGAAACTGCTGCGAACTTCAAACACCACGTTGAATTTTTTGGCGAACTCCACCGAGCGCGCCTGCATGACCTTCGAGCCGAGCGCGGCCATCTCCAGCAGCTCGTCGTAGCTGATCTCCTGGATTTTCTGAGCGTCCTTCACGATGCGCGGGTCTGCGGTATAGACGCCGTCCACGTCGGTGTAAATCTGGCAGAGGTCGGCCTTGAGCGCCGCCGCGATGGCGATGGCGGAAAGGTCGCTGCCGCCGCGGCCGAGCGTCGTGATCTGCCGCTCCGGGGTCTCGCCCTGGAAACCGGCGATGATGACGACGTTGCCGTCGTTGAGCTGGTCATGCACGCGCTTGGGCGTGATGTTGGTGATCTTCGCCTTCGTGTGCGCGCGATCGGTGACGATGCCCGCCTGCGCGCCGGTGAGGCTGGCGGCCTTCGCGCCGAGCGCGTGGAGCGCCATTGCCAGGAGCGCAATGGTGGTCTGCTCGCCGGTGGCCAACAGCACGTCCATCTCGCGCTCGCTGGGCATGTCGTGAATTTCCTTCGCCAGCTTGATGAGGCTGTCGGTGACGCCGCTCATCGCCGACACCACCACCACGACCTGGTTGCCGGCCTGCTGGGTGGCGAGGACGCGCCTGGCCACGTTCTTGATGCGGTCGGGGTTGCCCACCGATGTGCCGCCGTATTTTTGGACGACCAATGCCATGTTCGTTATCTGTAGTTCGTTTGCGCCTGTGGTTCAACAACGCCCGCGCCGCGCTGGCGCCGTTGCCGCGCGTGTCCGGCCGATGTTGAACCGTTTGAGTGACATAAATGAAAAAACCCTCGATGATCAACCGAGGGTGTGGCGCGGCCAGCCGTTCACCCCCGTCAGGGGATAACGGTAATCGTCTTCTCAACCTTGCCGCGCGTGTTGTTCATTGAGGGCGAAACTCTCAGAAACCCGCGTCCAAATCAAGGGGATTTTCCCATGATCGCCTCAGGGTTGCTTGACTTGGCGGGCGTCCCACGTTAGAACACGGCCAAGATGGTTGTCCGTCGTTTATTGCGTGTCGTCATGGTCGCGGCCTCCTGCGGGTTGCTGATCTTCGCCCTCTCCGAGTCGGCGACTTGTCACTGCTCGGATGACAACGACTGCTGCGGTGCGTGCATCCTATGCCTCTGCACACAAGCGCTTGAGATGCCGAGTTTGACCGCTGCCGTCATTCAGTCCAAAATTGTTTCGCTGGCGCCGGTCGCCGAGCCTGGCGAATTCAACTCTCTCTCCTTCCGCCCCCCAACGCCCCCGCCCCGAGCTTGAGTCCTCATCCACGCTCGTAGTGTGTCTGCACGCCGCGATTCCACCTCCGAGGGACTCGTGCGCGTTTTGAAAGTCAGCGGAGACTTGTATGAAATTCATTGTTGCTGTGTTTACCGCCGGTTGCGTTGCCTTTGCCGACGCGCCTGCCCAAACCAAACTCGACCTGCCAGCCGCGCTCACGGAGGCGGCTGCCAACAATCCCGAACTGCGCTCGGCCCGCGCACGCATCGAAGCCGCAACCGGCCGCGCCATCCAGGCGCGCTTGTGGCCGAACCCGAGTTTGGAAATGACCGCCGACCAGGTTCCTGTGAACAACGGCGGCTTCTCGCGCTCGCAAAACATGGCCGGCGTTGACCAAACCGTGCCATTTCCCGGCAAGAAAGCGCTCGACGCAAAAATCGGCGCCGCCGATGTGACGGCCGCCGAGTGGGAATACCTCAGCCGCGCACTGGAGGTGCTGCGCGAGGTGAAGGAAGCGTTCTGGCGGACGCTGGCCTCGCAGAAGAAACTAGCTGTCACCGAACAACTGGTTGCCCTGTCGGCGTCCACGGCCCGCGCCGTTGGCAAGCGCGTCGAGGCGGGTGCCTCCGCCGACCAGGAACAGTTGCGCGCCGAAGTCGAACACGAGCGCGTGATAGTCGAATTGATCGGCGCGCGGCGGCAACTGACCGAAGCACAGAAGATTCTAGCGCCGCTGCTGGGGCGCCGTCCCGAAAACATCAGCCCGCTCACCGGTGAATTATCCGCCCAGGCGCAACGCTCCGATCTCGACCAAGCCCGCGAACAAATGCTGGCCCGCCATCCAAACATCCGCGCCGTGCTGGCCAAACGCAACCGCGCCGAGTTGGAGTTGCGCCGCGCCAAGCTCGACCCGCTGCCCGACGTGACGCTCGGCGTCGCTGCGGGCCGCGATACCGGCGCGGACTTGAACTTGATGGCCTTCCGCGTGTCGGTGCCGCTGCCGATCTTCGATCGCGCGCAAGGGCGCAAACGCGAGGCGCGCGCCAACGCGGACATCGCTCGCTACGACCTCACGACAACGGAGTTGCGGCTGACAAGCGATCTGGCCATCGCGGACGCGCGGTTGCGGGCCGCCGCCGAACAAGTGGAATGTTACCGCGCGAGCATCCTGCCGAAAGCGGAGGCGGCCTCGCGACTGGTGCGCAGCGGGTATGCCGCCGGCAAGTTCGGTTTGCTCGACATCCTCGACACGCAACGCACCACCGTGCAGGTGCAACTCGACTACTACGACCGGCTGTTGGAATTGAACGTCGCGCAAGCGGAACTGGAATCGCTGTTGATGAAAGACCTGCCTCCGCAGGAACGCCCATGATCGGAAAAGGAACCACGACTATGAAAACGACCACGATAATTCTGAGTCTGCTGGCGGCCTGCGCGTTGCTGGCTGGCTGCTCAAAACCGGGCGAACCCGCAACCCACGATGCGCAGGCCAACGCCAAGCCGGCGTCGGGAAAGAAGATGTGCGCGGAGCACCATCTGCCGGAGGACGAATGCGGCATCTGCCACCCGGAACTCGCGGCAAAACTGAAACCGGGCGAGGGATCCAAAGTGCGTCTGCCGTCGGCGGACTCGGCGGCCCTCGTCGGCGTGGAAACCGCGCCGGCAGCGGTCGGAACGATTTCGGAAGGTGTCGAGTGTTACGCGGAAATCGCTTTTAACCAGAACAAGCTGGCTCAAATCGTGGCGCCGGTCGGCGGGATCATTCAGGAAGTGACGACGGATCTGGGCGTCCAGGTGGCGGAAAAGCAAACCGTGGCAAAACTCTGGTCGGCGACCATCGCCGATGCGGTTTCCAAGGCCGTGTTGTCGCACCAGACGCTGGACCGCGAACGCAAGTTGCGGGCCGAGCGTGTCACATCGGAAAAGGACTTGCAGGAGGCCGAGGCCGCTCACCGGAGCGCATGCCAACAAGTCAGGACGCTGGGATTCGCGGAAGAGCAAATCGAAGCGATGGTTCACCATCCACTGGAAACGGTGTTCATGGAAGTGCGCGCGCCGTTCGCCGGTGAGATCGTCGAGCGCACGGCGGTGCGCGGGGCGCAGATCGAGGCGGGCAAGCCGCTATTCACACTGGCCGACCGCTCCACGATGTGGGCGATGCTGAACATTCCCGAATCGGCGCTGGCTCGCGTGCGCGTCGGCCAGACGGTCGAGTTGCGCGTGGACTCTGTGCCGGGCCAGACTTTTACCGGCAAACTGACGTGGATCGGCGCGGAAGTGGACGAACGCAGCCGGATGGCGCGGGCGCGCGCCGAGGTGCCGAATCCCGATGGCTTGCTCAGGGCGAAAATGTTCGCCCAAGCGCGCATCCTGGTCCGAAGTGCTGCGGGCGCGGTGGTGGTGCCGTCCGCGGCCATCTACGCGCTGGGAGGCAAACCGTTTGTATTCGTCAAACTGGCCGATGACCTGTTCGAAGCGCGGGCGGTCAGCATGGGCATCAAGTTTGACGGGCGTCTGGAAGTGCTCGCCGGCTTGAAACCGCAGGAAATCGTCGTGGTCAACCATGGTTTTGCAATCAAGTCGCAGTGGCTCAGTTCGCGCATGGGTGCGGGCTGCGCGGATTAACCGGCCGTCGTTTCCACCCGCCAAAGGATTTCTCCCATGTTGAACTGGATCATCCAAATTTCGCTAAAGAACCGGCTGCTGGTCTGCGCACTGGCCACGGCGCTCGTTCTCATCGGCGGGCGCTCGTTGATGCTGCTGCCGATTGATGCGTTTCCCGACACGACGCCGGTGCAAGTGCAGATCAATACCAGCGTGCCGGCGCTCAGCCCGCAAGAGGCCGAGCAGCAAGTCACTATTCCGGTCGAACTCGCGATCAGCGGACTGCCGGGACTGACAAACGTCCGCTCCATTTCCAAGTTCGGCCTGTCGCAAGTCGTGGCGACTTTCGACGATGCAACGAGCATCTTCCGCGCCCGGCAGCTTGTCACGGAGCGGCTGCAAACGGTGAAACTGCCGGCCGGCATCGAACGTCCGCAACTCGGCCCGATTGCCACAGGCTTGGGCGAGATCTTTCATTATGCGGTCCGCTCGACCGATCCCAAGCGCACGTTGACCGATCTGCGCGAGTGGCAGGATTGGGTCATCAAGCCGCAGTTGCGCAAAGTGCCCGGCGTCGCCGAAATCAACACTTGGGGCGGGTTCGAGAAACAATACCACGTCGTGACCGAACCGCAGCGGCTGATCAAACACGGGCTGACGCTCGAACAACTCTTCGAGGCGCTGGAGGCCAGCAACCAGAACGTCGGCGGCGGGCTGATCACACGCAGCGGCGAATCGTTGATGGTTCAAGGCATCGGGTTGACGGCAAACACCGAAGAAATCGGCAACATCGTCATCGCCGCTCACGACGGCGTGCCGGTGCGTGTGTGCGACGTGGCAACCGTGCAGGTGGACCATGAAATCCGCCGAGGCGCGGTGACGGGCGCCGGCAAAGGCGAGATTGTGCTCGGCCTCGGTTTCATGCTGATGGGCGAAAACAGCCATGTCGTGACGCGCGCATTGAAGCAGGCGCTTGCCGAAGTGCAAAAGACGCTGCCGAAAGACATCGTCGTCGAAGTGCTCTACGACCGCACCGAATTGGTGGACAACGTCATCCGCACGGTCGAGGAAAACCTCCTGGCGGGCGCGTTGCTGGTGGTCGTAGTGCTCTTCGCGTTCCTCGGCAATCTCCGGGCGGGGTTGATCATGGCGGCGGCGATCCCGCTCTCGATGCTGTTCGCGGTGGACTTGATGTTGCGCGCGGGCATCTCCGCGAGCCTGCTGAGCCTGGGCGCGATTGACTTCGGGCTGCTGGTCAACGGTGCGGTGATCCTGGTGGAAAACGCCATCCGATGCCTGAGCGAGCGGCAACGGCAATTGGGCCGCGCGCTGACGGAGGACGAGCGCCGCGAGACGATGACCAACGCCTCGCTGGAGGTGGCGCGACCGGTCGCGTTCGGCGTCGCCATTGTTCTCGTCGTGTTCCTGCCCATCCTCACCCTCGAAGGCATCGAGGGCAAATTGTTCCGGCCGATGGCGCTGACGATGATTTTCGCATTGCTTGGCTCGCTCATCCTTTCGCTGACCCTGATGCCTGTGCTGGCCAACTTGTTTCTGACCCGGCAGGTGAACGAAAAGGAACCATGGCTGGTCCGGCTGGCGCATCGGCTCTACGCGCCCGTGCTGGCCTACGCGATGCGATTTCGCAAGACGATGATTCTCGGCGCGTTCGCGCTGCTGGCGGTCACGCTGCTGCTGGCGTCGCGCATGGGCGGCGAGTTTCTGCCAAAACTCGGCGAGGGTGCCATCGTCGGCACGACGGTGCGGGTGGCGGGTGTTTCCGTCGAGGAGGCCGTGGCCGTCAACGACCGCATCGAAAAACTCTTGCTGGCGGAATTCAAGGACGAGATTGAGAACATCTGGACGCGGCTCGGCACCGCCGAGGTCGCCACCGACCCGATGGGCATCGAGCTGTCGGATTTCTTCCTGGCGCTAAAGCCGCGCAAACAATGGAAGAAGGCTCACACCCAAGCCGAACTTGTAGAGCAGATGCAAAAGTTGTTTGTCAAAATCCCCGGCCTGCGCGTCGCCTTCAGCCAGCCAATCGAGATGCGCATGAACGAAATGATCGCCGGCGTCCGGGGCGACGTCGCCATCAAGATTTACGGTGACGATCTGGACACGTTGCTGCGGCTTTCCGACGAGGTGCAGAAGGTTCTCGGCGAAATTCGCGGCCGGGGCGAGGTCACCGGCGAACAACTCACCGGCCAGCCGGTTTTGCAGGTGAAAGTGGATCCGCAGGCCATCGCCCGTTTCGGTGTGCCGACGCGCAACGTCCTCAACGTCATCGAGTGCGTCGGCACCAAACGCGTCGGCGAAATCCGCGAGGGACAGAGGCGCTTCCCGCTCGTGGTGCGGCTGCCGGATCGCCAACGCAGCGACCCCGATGCGCTGGCCGCCACGCTCATTCCCACCGCGACCGGTTCTGTGCTGCCGCTCAACCGGGTCGCAAAGGTGGTCGAGACCGAAGGTCCGGCGACAATCAATCGCGAATGGGGCAAGCGGCGCATCACAGTGCAATGCAACGTCCGCGACCGGGACGTGGCAACGTTTGTGGACGAGGCTCGGGCGAAAATCGGCGCAGGCGTCAAACTTCCGGAAGGCTACTCGATCGAATGGGGCGGCCAGTTCGAGAACATGCAGCGCGCCAATCGCCGTTTGATGTTCATCGTGCCGATGGCGATGGGGCTGATCTTCGTGCTGCTTTACTTCAGCCTCGGCTCGTTGCGCGACGTGCTGATCGTGGCGACCGGCATCCCGCTGGGCGCCGTGGGCGGCGTGGCGGCATTGTGGCTGCGCGGGATGCCGTTCACCGTCAGTTCCGGCATCGGCTTCATCGCGCTTAGCGGTGTCGCCATCTTGAACGGCTTGGTCTTGGTGGAGTTCATCAAAGAGAAACTGCAAGCCGGCGTGCCGCTGGAAGTCGCCGTGCGCGAAGGCTGCCTGGTGCGCTTGCGCCCCGTGCTGATGGGTGCGCTGGTGGCCGCGTTGGGTTTCGTGCCGATGGCCATCAACGTTGGCGTCGGCGGTGAAGTCCAACGACCTCTGGCGACTGTCGTCATCGGCGGCGTCGTCACCAACACGGTGCTGACGTTGCTCGTGCTGCCAGTGCTCTACGTGATCGCGGGCCGGCTGCGTCGCAAGACGCCCTGATGCAGTTTATTGAGGCGGTTTGCCTTTGCCCGCCGTCGTGATAGACTTTGTTTGCCACGGCAATGGCCGAGAGAATCCGTGGGGTGAGTGAATAACGCAGATGGATTCGGAAAACAGAGCTTTCCAGCCACCGCAGGACGCCCATGACGTTCCCGCCAGCGAGCTTGCGCCTGCGCCGCGAAAGCCAATCACGCGGCGCGATGTGATCCGCTACGGCGTGACCGGGGCCGCGTGCGCGGCCGGCGGCTACGCATTGGTCGGATATCTTGTGGACGCCGTGCGCGAACTGACCGCCGAGGGTGTTTTCAAAGGCGACGCGCCAAGCGACGCGGTGTGGGAACTGTGGCGGCAACGCAGCTGGGCGCACGAGGGCTATCATTACCTCAAGCTCGGCCGGAATGTTCAGTGCAAGATATGCCCGAATAACTGCCTGATGGAGCCGGGCGACCGCAGCCATTGCCGCAACAAAATCAACCGCGACGGCACGCTCTACTCGCTGGCGTTTGCCAATCCGTGCGCGTTTCACGTGGACCCGGTCGAGAAGAAGCCGTTGTTCCATTTCTTCCCCGGCAGCCAGTCGTTTTCCATTGCCACCGCCGGCTGCGTGTTCCGCTGCCTGAACTGCCAGAACTGGGAGATTTCGCAGAAGAAGCCGGAGGAAACCAAGGACCCGCGCGGCCCGGAGCTGCGGCTGCGGCCGCCCATCACGGGAGGGATCAGCGCGCAGGACGTGGCGCGGTTGAGCATGTTCCCGGAGGACGTGGTCGCGCTGGCCGAGTGGACCAAGAGCGCCTCCATCTCCTACACCTATTCCGAGCCAACGGCGTATTACGAATACACCTACGACACCTGCAAGCTTGCCCGCGAGCGGAAGATGAAGAACATCCTCGTCACCTGCGGTTCGATGGAGGAGCCGCCGATGCGCGACCTCGGCAAGTATCTCGATGCCGCGCACGTGGACTTGAAGGGATTCAGCGAGGCCATCTACTGGAAACTCAACACCGGCAAGCTCCAGCCGGTTCTCAAGACGCTCAAGACCCTCCAGAGCATGGGCGTCTGGTTCGAGATCATCAACCTCGTCGTTCCCACCTACACCGACAACCCGGACATGATCCGCCGCATGTGCGACTGGCTCGTGGCCAACATCGGCCCCGACCATCCGATCCATTTTTCGCGGTTCCACCCGCAGCACAAACTCCAGACGCTCCCACCAACGCCGGTGGAAATCCTGCTGCAAGCGCAGTCACTCGCGCGCTCGGCCGGCCTGCGCTACGCCTACGTCGGCAACGTGCCCGGCCTGCCCGACGCGGAAACCACGTTCTGCCCCAATTGCAAACGCGCCATCATCAGTCGCGACGTCTTCGCCATCACCGGCTATGATCTCGACGCCGCCGGCAAGTGCAGGTTCTGCCAGACGCAGATCGCCGGCGTCTGGTCGTAGCTTCCTCCCGCCGCCCTGCCGCTACTTTCCTGCCGTCCAACTAATGGCTTGCGCCACAAGCTGGCGGTAGTTCGGGTTCTCATAGGCGGTATGGTCGTGGCCGAGCTGAAGATAGACAACGCGGGCCTTGCCATAGGTGTGCGTCCAACCCAAGGTGGGGGAATTCAGCGGCTGGTCCGTGGTCAACAGTGGTTTCACGTCCGGGCGGACGTCGTAGCCTTTGTAGCTCTCGTCGAGGATGTCAAAGTCCTTCAGCCCGCGCGCAACCGGATGGTTCGGGTCGGCGATGCAAATCTTCATGTCCACGCCGTGCTTCCACAGGCAGCGCGCCTTCTCGACACCGTTGATGACGGTGGGCTTGAGGTAGTAGCGCGCGCCGGCAATCTTCGGATACTCCTCCCAATCCTGATAGTTGGCGATGGCGTGGTGCAACACCACCAGTCCCTTGCCGTTGTTGAGCAGGGCGACGAAATCCGCCTTCGCCTCGTCGGTGATCTTCTGCCAAAAATCGTAGAGCACAATGACATCATACGACTTCGCGGCGTCGGGCCTGAGTTTGGCCGCCACAGGATCGGTTGCGGGTGCATTTTTGTCCTTGGGATCGGGATGCTCCACCGCCTCGAATGTGATTCCCGGATTGTCCTCAAACAGCTTGAAGAACTGTGGCCGTTCAAAAGCATGTCCGCCTGTCACCAACAGCACGCGGATTTTGCCAGGCGCGGCTTTTTCATCCGCCGTGAGTTGAGGCGTCATCCACGCCGCCAGCAACAACGCCACAAGAATCCAGAAGGTCTTTTTCATAGTCGCTTTCCTCTCCGCAGTGCCGCCGAGTCTTGCACGCTTCCGCCCGCGCGGTCAACGCTTGCACACCAGCGTCGGCAGGTTGCCGACATTCAACTTATTGTCAGCCGGCAACAGCCGCGTCACGCTTGTGGCGAGGTCAATCACCGTCGCGCCAGCGCGCTGACTGCCGAGTGAGACCCTCACCGGATTGCCATCGGTCCAGAGCGCCTCGACGAAACGCGGCCCGGCCTCGAACCGCAACCAGTGCAGCTGCTCGTGCGAATCCATCGTCCGCTTCATCTGCTCGCCCATCGTGGTCACAAGCGCTTGCAGCGCGCGGAACGACGGCGTCGGATCGCAGTTGCGGTCCAGCAGCGTGCCAGAGTCGGCGGCGGCTGCGGGCAGCACGTTGACAATGACGCCGAGGCCGTAGGTGAGCAGGAACAACTGCGCTGCCTGCGCGGGCGCGGCGGGCGGGTTGACGATGTCGAACCAGAACACCGTCTTCGGTTGCTGCGCGCGGATATGTTCGATCTGCCGTGCGACTTCGCGGCCGGTCTTGCCCTGGCCGTCGAGCGCGACCGAGACCCAGATCGCACCGGTCGCCACCGCATCGGCGATCTTTTCCGGCGCCACCGGGCCGATCATCAAGTGCGGCTTGATGCCGCCGGCTGCGAGCGCGGCGGTGAAAATCTCCGCGTTCGGCGTCTCCACCAGTGCCGCCAGCCGACCGACGGTGCGCATGACGTCCTTCACGATGCTCGGCTCCGGCGGCAAGCTCATTACCGGCCGTTGGCCGAGCCGCCGCGCCGCCGCCAGCGCGCGAACGTAATCCTCCGTGTTGATCGCGCCGACCAGCCGCACGTAACGCACGCCGAGGTCGGCCGCTTCGAGCAGCGGGCTGTCGAGCCGCGTCGGCACGCCGTCGCCGGCGCTCGACGAAGCGTGCACGACGGCCGGACGGAGTTGTTGCTGCCCGTCAAAAACCTCGAATTCCATCAGTTGGAAACAATACTTCCCCGCCTTGCCGCCGCCGGAGAGACGCGCGGCGGCAACCGCGATCGCCAGTGTCTTCTGCGGCGCGAAGCTCACCGTCAACGGCGCGTTCGCTTCCGGCTTGAAACCGGAGAACTGTTTCAGCGTCGTCCACGTCTTGCCATCCTCCGTCGCCTGCACGACGAAGTCGGTCGGGAAGTTTTGCGCGACGCCATGGCCGTCAAACCGCGGCCACAGCACGACGCGATCCACCGCGGTCGCTTCGGCGAACGTCAGGCGGATCCATTCCTGGGTCTCCGGCTTGTCGGCGTTGGCGCTGCTCCAACCGCTGCGTTCCACCTCCGCCGCCGGCCGCGATCCGCTCAGGCGTTTGCCGTCCGCCACCAGTTCCGGCGCCCAGCGCGGCACGGCAACGCGCGGCGCGGCCAGCATCGTCGCGAGATGACAACCGGCGCTTTCCGCCGACTGCCGCGCCACCAGCAGACTCGCGTCGGCAGGCTGTTCCGCCGTGCGCAGGCGGAAGCGGTTCACGATCAGATCGTCCTCGTAGACGCGCACCAGCAGCCAGCCAAGCTTGGACGGTTCGGTGCTGATCGGCCCGAGACCGGGATAAAAACCGTAGGAAACCGCGAACGACGTGGACGGCGCGGTCAGCAGCAACGCCTCGCTCCATGCGTTCACGATCGGCTGGTGCGCGTGGCCCGTGAACACCGCGCGCACCTTGTATTGGCGGACCAGTTCCAACAACTGCCCGCGCACCGGCTCGTCAATGAGATGATAGTTGCCCGGGCCGGGATCGCCTTGCCGGCACCAGAACAGCGGCATGTGGAAACCCAGAACTATCTTCGATCCCTTGGCGCCTTCGAGGTCGCCGCGCAGCCGGTCCCACTGCGCGCGTTCGGCGGGCAGGCCGGTGTTGAACAACAAACAGTTCAGCAGGATCACGCGGCAGCCGGCGCGGTCCACGACGTGGTAGTCGCTCTTGAACTGCTGCCGGAAAGCATCGAGCCACTCCTGCCGGACACGGCTGATCGCGACCGCCGGCGCAGTGAGCGACGGCTTCTGGCCCACGTCGTGATTGCCTGGCACGGCGTAGATCGGCGTGCGCGACGCGGCAATCTGCTCGCGCGCCAGCTTCACCGCGGCGGACCACTGCGGGCTGGACGGGAAATGGTTGAGGACATCGCCAAGGTGGATGATGAAATCCACGCCGGCCGCCTGCACTTCGGCGAGCGTCTGCTTCGCCAGCTTGGTGTAAATATGTTCGCCCTGTCCGTCGGCGGAAACGGCGAAGTGCGTGTCGGTGACGACGGCAAACGTCGCCAGCGGCGGGCGCACAAACGCCATGTCCAGCGCGCGGCGGACGGGCGCGGCGGTTTCCGCGGCGCGGCCAACCCACGGCAGGCCGGCCAGCGACGCGGCGACAACGGAACTGCGTTGGACAAACTCACGGCGGTTGATGGAAGTGTTCATGGCGAGAATAGCGTGGACATCGTATGCGCTTACACTAGATTGCATCTCAGATTTCGCCATCCATGCCAAACAAATTCCTCAGCAACGACAACCAGCGCGGGCCGAAGGTGGAGCGGCTTTTCACGCAACTCGCGCCGCGTTATGACCTGGCGAACGATCTCCAAAGCTTCGGCCTGCACCGCCTCTGGAAACGGCGCGCCGTCCGGCTGGCGCTGCGCGGCGCGCCGGCAAATACCCGCGTGCTCGACCTCTGTTGCGGCACCGGCGATATGACGTTCGAGGCGCGGCGGCAGGGCGCGGCGCTGGCTGTCGGAGCGGACTTCGCACAAGCGATGCTGGACGTGGCACAGCAACGGCGCAATACCGCGGGCGCGGAGGCGTTCTTCGCGCGCGGCGACGCGCTGCGGCTGCCGTTTGCGGACGCCAGTTTCGACGCCGTCACCATCGGTTACGGGTTGCGGAACGTCGCCGACATCGAACAGTGCCTGCGCGAAATGCTTCGCGTGCTGCGGCCCGGCGGACGGCTGGTGATCCTCGATTTCGGCAAGCCCGCCAACCAGCTGGTGCGCGCGCTTTACGCCGGCTACCTGCGCGCGGTGCTGCCGGTCATGGGCTGGCTGTTTCACCGCGAGCCGCAGACGTATCTTTACATCATCGAATCGCTGCGAACGTTCCCGGCGCAACGCGGCATCGAGGCGATGATGCACCGCCTCGGCATGGCCAACGTGCGCGTGTTCAACCCGCTGCTGGGGACGATGGGAATCAACTATGGCGAACGAGCCTGAAACCGTAGCGCCAGCATCCTTGCCGGCGACGGCCTACGCAAACAACGCCGGCAAGGATGCCAGCGCTGCGACGGCCAAACGCTACGAGCGGATCAAGCTCTGGCTGCATCTCGGTGAACTCGCGTTCGGCGCCGCCGCGCTCGCCGTGTTCTACTGCGCGGGCGGCTCGCGCTCGCTGGCGGCGGTTGCGCGGCAGATCGGCCGCAACGAGTGGGGCACGGTCGCCGTCTATGTCGCCGCGCTGCTTGCCGGCGGCTCGCTGCTGACGCTGCCATGGAGTTACTTCGGCGGTTTCCGGCTGGAACACCGGTTCAATCTTTCCAACCAGACACTGACCGGCTGGATTTGGGACGAGATCAAGGGTTTCGCGCTCATGCTCGTCTTCACGGGCATCGTCGCCGAGGCCGTCTATGCGCTGCTGCGGGCGACGGGCGCGTGGTGGTGGGCGTGGGCGGCGGCGTTCATGACCGCATTCTCGCTGCTGCTCAGTTTCATTCTGCCGGTGGTGATCGTTCCGATTTTTTACAAACTGACGAAGCTGGAAGACGAACCGCTCGCGGCCAAACTGCGCGCGATGGCCGGGCAGGTCGGTGCGCGGGTCGTCGGTGTGTTCCGCATTGCGCTCGGTGAGAAAACCAAGAAAGCCAACGCCGCATTCGCCGGGTTCGGCCGGACGCGGCGGATTCTGCTCGGCGACACGCTGCTGGCGAATTTCACCGCGCCGGAAATCGAGGTGGTGCTGGCGCACGAGCTGGCGCATTACCACTACCACGACATCTGGAAGAACCTGGCGATGGGCTCGGCACTGACGGCCGCCGGTTTGTGGGCCAGCGACCTCTGGCTGCGGGTGGTCGCGGTCGGCGACCTCGCCAACGTCGAGCATTTGCCACTGCTGGCGCTGGGCATGATGGCGTTCTCGCTGGTCACGTCGCCGCTGACGCGCGCGTGGTCGCGCCGCGCCGAGTATTGCGCGGACTGGTTTGCGCTGGAGATGACTCGCGATGCGGCGGCGTTCGAGTCGGCCATGCGCAAGCTGGCCGGCCAGAACCTCGACGATATGGAACCGCATCCGGTGGTGGAGTTCTTGTTTCATGATCATCCGGCGTTGTCGAAGCGGATTGCAAAGGCCGGCGAATGGCTGCAAGCTGGGGGTAAATGAAGTCAGAAGTCAGAAGTCAGAAGCCAGAAAACGGAAACCGGAAGGTCAACACGCAAACGTTCGGCTTTCGTTTCTCCGTCTTTTGGCTCCTGACTGTTGTCTTTTGTCTTCTCTGTTCCGCCTTCGGTCTCGGCTGCGGGAAAACCGCCGTGACCGGCAAACCGAAATTGCCGGCGGACCTCGCGAACCGGTTCAACGCCGAGCGCGCGTGGCACGACATGGAGCGCGTCGTCGGCTTCGGCCCGCGACCGTCGGGGTCGGAGGCGTTGACGCACACCGCCGCCTACATCATGGAACAACTCCGCGCTGCGTCGCTGCAAGTGGAGGAAGAGGCTTTCACCACCAACACGCCGCGCGGACCGATCGCGTTCAAGAACATCATCGCCCGGACGCGGCCGGACTGTCCGCCGCGGTTCATTATCGCCGGCCACTACGACACGAAGTGGTTTCCGAAGATCAAATTCGTCGGCGCCAATGATGGCGGCTCCAGCACGGCGGCGTTGCTGGAGATCGCGCGTGTGCTCGCCGGCCAGCCGGTGGACGCGTGGATCGTCTGGTTCGACGGAGAGGAGGCAATCCAGGAATACAGCGAGAAGGACGGCCTCGTCGGCAGCACGCACCTGGTGCGCAGACTTTTTGCGGAGAAAAAACTCGGCCAGATTCAGGCGGTGGTGATTCTGGACATGGTCGGCGACAAGCGGTTCCAGTTGACGTTGCCGAAACCGGAAAGGTGGAGCGCACCGGTGCGGCAACAGGCGCTCATCGCCGCCGCCACACTCGGATTGCGCGACTACGCCATGCTGCTCAACTACCCGATGGTGGATGACCATTCGCCGTTCGACTGGAACCACGTGCCGGCGATTGACCTGATTGATTTCGATTACGGCAACATTCCCCACCAAAATAATTTCTGGCACACCGAACTCGACACGCTCGACAAATGCTCACCCACCAGTTTGCGCATCGCCAGCCAGATCGCGCTGGAGTTGGTGCGGCGGCTGGAATATTACAAGTGGCCGATGAAATGAACCGGCGAGGCGGTCGGAGAAATGTTGGAAAAATCGGCGGCAATGTGATAGCGGAGAAATCATGACAGCGAAATACACGAGCGACCGGAGCATGGGCGGCATATCGGCCGCAACCAAAATGATTGTGAAGGTGCGCTGGCTCAAACCTTACGAGGGCGCGCAGAACCACATTTGCATCGGCGAGGTGCTGGCGGAGACGCCGCAGTGCCTGAAGGTGCTTGGCAAGACCTACCACTTCCGCCGGCCGCAGGGCAACGTGCGCGCCGTGCAGACCTCCGCCATCAAGGTGCGCTGGATTCCATGGAACCGCATCGAGGTCGTGACGGAACTGCATCCCGACACCGACTGGCGCAACCTCCAGCTCAAGGTGGACGGCAACAACCGCGTGAGCGTGACCGGCTCGGTGGCGCACGGCGAGTTGGTGGCGGACTGACGGCGACGCGGACAACGCGGCGCGTCAAAAAAATTTGCGTCGCGTTTTGATCGGCGGCGACCCTCGTCCCTGAAACCCGCCGGGGAAAGGATCGGAAACTAGAGGGGGCTAGTTCACCAACGCCCTCAGCTCGGCTGCGGCAAACCCGTATTCCATGAATTTCTTCTTTTCGGTCGCCAGACACTTGCGGAAGCAGCCGGCGGCGGCGGTCTTGTCACCGGCAAGCAGGCGTTTCATGCCGGCGTAGTACCAGGCTTTGCATCGCTGGCCTCGCTCCTTTTCCGCGTCGGGTGACACCGCAGCGGCAAAGAAATCGGTTTCACTGACCTTGCCGAGCAAGAATCCGGCGATTTTCGATGTCCAATCCCCCGGCGCGACGTTCCCGCGTTGGTCGAGGTAGGCGGACAGCTCCTTGTCTGCCGCCACTTTGCCTTCCAACCGCGCGCGGATCAGCCAGATTTGAAGGCGGGGATAATCCTGGTCTCCGGAGTTCAGCTCGCAGCACCGCCGAAGGTCGCTCAAAGCTTCTGTCCACTTCTGTTTTTGGATTTGCGCGTAGCCGCGGTATTCGTAAGCTGGGGCGTATTTCGGCTCGAGTTCGATGACGTGGGTGTAGTCGGCGATGGCTCCGTCCAAGTCGCCTTTGTCGCCCCGGAGGATGCCGCGACCACTGTAAGGCCAGGCGTATTTCGGATCGAGTTCGATGGCGCGACTCAAGTCGGCGAGGGCGCCGTCCACGTCGCCCTTGACGCTCCGGGCTGTGCCGCGACCGTTGTAGGCAAAGGTGTATTTCGGATCGAGTTCGAGGGCGCGGGTGAAGTCGGCGATGGCGCCGTCCATGTCGCCCTTAAAGCTCCGGGCTGTGCCACGTTCGTAGTAGGCCAAGACGAATTTCGGATCGAGCTCGAGGGCGCGAGTGTGGTCCGCGATGGCGCCTTCGAAGTCGCCCTTGTCATACTTGGCGTTGCCGCGGCCGAAGCAAGCGGGGCTGCATTTTGGATCGAGCTCGAGGGCGCGATTATAGTCGGCCATCGCCCCATCTAAATCCTTGGTTCCACGTCTGGCGTCGCCGCGGTGCGTGTAAGCCGGGATGAGTTTCGGGTTGAGGATGATGGCGCGGCTGAAATCGGCGATGGCTTCGTCCAGATCGCGCTGGCGCTCCTTGAAAATGCCGCGGTGGTAATAGGCGACGAAGTAATTCGGGTTGAGTTCGACGGCGCGGTCGTAGTCGGCGAGGGCGCCGGTGTAGTCGCCCTTGTCGCGCCTGGCATTGCCACGGCCGCAGTAGGCGCTGGCGCGATTGGGATTGAGTTCGATGGCGCGGTTGAAGTCCGCGAGGGCGCCGTCGCAGTCGCCCTTGTCGCATCGGGCCTCGCCGCGGCCGCAGTAAGCGCTGACGTATCGGGGATTGATCTCGATGGCGCGCGTGTAGTCGGCGAGCGCTCCTTTGATATCGCCCAAGCTCTTCTTGGTAACGCCGCGATTGTAATAGGCGGCGTCAAATTTGGGATTGTTTTCGATGGCGCAGTTGAAGTCCGCCAAAGCCCCGTTGCAATCGCCCTTGTCGGCCTTGGCGTTGGCGCGGTTGGTGTAAGCGCCGGGGTTTTTCGGATTGAGTTCGATGGATCGGGTGTAGTCGGCGATGGCGCCATCCAAATCGCCCTTGACCTGCTTTCCCGCGCCGCGTTCAAGGTAGGCCTCGGCGTATTTCGGGTCGATCGCAATGGCGCGAGTGAAATCGGCGATCGCTCCGTCGTAGTCGCCCTTCTCGTCCCTGGCCAGGCCACGATCGTAGTAGGTGCGGGCAGCATTCGGGTCGAGCTCGATGGCCCGGCTGAAGTCGGCGATGGCCCCGTCCGGGTCTCCCTTGGATCTTTTGTCGTTGCCCCGGTTGAGGAAATCCGTCGCGCTCTTCTGGCCCAACACGACCGCCGGCAGCGCCAGGCTCAAGACCAGGACGCCCACGACACAAGCCCATCGGTGTTTTGGAAATGTCGCTGTAGACACAGCAAGAGTCTTTACGTGATTCTTCATAACCAACCTCCAGCAGCAACCGCCACCCAAACCGCCACCAATCCGAAAACTCAAACGGATGATAACGGCCGGCGTCTCTTGTTTCGATCTCTATCAACGCGTTTGCATGGATGAGCCGGAGCGGCAGGGCCTATTTCACCATCGCCCTCAGTTCGGCTGCGGCAAAGTCGTATTCCGCGAACGTTCCCTTCCCGGTCGCCAGGCATTGGCGGAAGGCATCGGCCGCGGCAGCCTTGTCGCCGGCGAGGAGGCGTTTCATGCCGGCGTAATACCAGGCTTCGCATTGCCGGCCCTGTTTCGTCTCCACATCAGATGTGTTCACGGCAGCGAAGAAATCGGCTTCGCTGATTTGACCGAGGAAAAATCCAGCGATCTTCGGCACCCACTCTCCCGACGCAACGCCTCCCTGCTTGTCGAGCCAGCCGGAGAGTTCCCGGTCCGCCGCCTCGTTGTCCCCCTGCCGCGCACGAATGAGCCAGATGCGAAGCCGCGGATAACCCTCGTCCTTCGGATTCAATTCGCAGTATCGGCGAAAGTCGGCCAGCGCGCCCATCCAGTTCCGGTTTTGTAAATGCGCGTTGCCGCGGTTCTTCCATGCGACGGCGAGCTTCGGGGCGAGTTCGACGGCGCGGCTGTAGTCGGCGATGGCCCCGTCCAGGTCGCCTTTGTTTTTCTTTTCAACACCGCGGTTGTTGTAAGCCCAAGCGAATTTCGGGTCGCATTCGATGGCGCGGTTGTAAAAGGCAATGGCTCCGTCGGCATCCCCCTTGTCGCCCTCAACGTTGCCAAGACCGAAAAAGGCGGCGGCGGATTTCGGGTCGAGTTCCAGTGCGCGGTTGTAGTCGGCAACGGCGCCGTCCCTGTCGCCCTTGCCGCGCCGGGCGTCGGCGCGGTCGGTGCAGGCCTTGACATATTTGGGATCGATCTCCAACGCGCGGGTGTAGTCGGCGATGGCCCCGTCCAAATCGCCTTGGTCGCCTTTGACATTGCCGCGGCCGTCGTGGGGAAAGGCATATTTCGGGTCGAGTTCAAGCGCGTGGTTGTAATCGGCGATGGCACCGTCCAGGTCGCCCTTGATGTGCCTGGCATTGCCACGGCCGTTGTAGGGGTAAACGTATTTTGGGCTCAGTTCGATGGCGCGGTTAAAGTCAGCGAGTGCGCCGTCGGCATCGCCCTTGTCCACCTTGGCGTTGCCGCGGCCGTTGTACGCGTAAGCGTCTTTCGGCCTGAGATTGATGCCCCGGTTGTAATCAGCGATAGCCCCATCCAAATCGCCCTTATCACGCTTCACATTACCGCGACCGTTGTAGGGATAGGCGTATTTCGAATCGAGTTCAATGGCGCGGTTGTAATCGGCGAGAGCCCCGTCCAAATCACCCTTGTCATATCTGGCATTGCCGCGATTGTTGTACGCGTAGGTGTACGCCGGGTCGAGTTCCAGCGCTCGGTTGTAGTCGGCGATGGCCTCGTCGAAATCGCCTTTGTCGCGCCTGGCGTTGCCGCGACCGTTGTAGGCCCAGGCGTATTTCGGGTCGAGTTCGATGGCGCGAGTGTAATCGGCCATGGCTCCGTTCAGATCGCCTTTGTTCTGCTTTCCAAGGCCGCGGTAGTAAAAACCCTCTGCCGTAGTCTGACCGGACACCACCGGCGGCAGTACCAGGCTCAAGGCGAGAACTCCGAGAGCAACAACAAATCGAATTTTCAATAGCCTGAACGCTCTCATGGCGAGAGTGGCCGATTTCAAAACACCTTTCATATCCAACCTTCGGTTGGCTAATACCAACAAACGGAATCCAATCCACGCCGCGTAATATCGGCTGTGGATTGGAGCCGCACTATTTCTACAGCGGCGGTCTCTGACCGCCGAAAGGCAGGGCCGGACCGCCGGGCCGGCCGAAACAACGATGCGGCGCGCCCAGCGGTCGCGCCCTACCACAATTCCGGCGGCCAGAAACCGCCGCTACAGTACAAAGGCAAACTCGAGATGGCATAACAGACCAGGTCCGGTCTAAACCGTCCGCGTCGCCCGCCGGCGGCGCAGCGCCAGCACGGTCGCCAGCCACAACACCGCGAACGCGGCGACGCCGAAGGCGGCCTCGACCGGCCAGCCGATGGCGCGGGTGTTCAGCGCGTGGAAACGGACGGTCATCGGCTTGGCGAGGTCCGTCTGCAACACCTGCGTGAAGGTATGCTTCACGCCGTGCGTCGGCAGATTCACGCGCAGCGGCAACACGCGCGCCACGGCCATCTCCTGCGCTTGCTGGAGCTTGTCGTATTGCTTCGCCGCCGCGTCGTTGTCTACCGATGACATCGGCTGCTGTTGCGCGAACGTCTGGCGACCGCCAAACGGCGCCTCGAGCTTCAGCGTCTCGCCGACGACGCCAGCCTGACTCGGCAACCCGTTGTTGAAATTGACGACATTGTTTGCCTGCGCGGTTCGCACCTTTTGCTCGATGTCTTTGAAATTCTTTGCGTTGTCGTAGAAGGCCTTTCCCTTGCCGCCGCTGGCGCGGGCGCGGTTGTAGGCGTCCACGGCCACCTTCGCATTTCCCTGGGCCAGATTGCTGCGGGCGCTGCTCAGGAACGACGACACCTCCGCCTGCTGCTCCTGCGCCTGTTCGTTTTCGGCGCGCTGGTATTCGTTGAGGCTGAACATCTGCACGAGCGGCGCGGCGACTTCCTCGTGCGTCATCGTGCCCTCAAAGCCGCTGTAGCTGTAGTCGGGCGGCAGGAAGAGCGACCACCGCGCGTTTTTCATCGGCACGTCCACCGCCGGCGACACCAGCTCGAACCGGCCGCGCGTAGCGGGAAATTTTTCCGCGCTGACATAGGTCAACTCCACCCGCACCGCCTCGTCGCCGTTGCCGGCGCGCTCCAGCGGCAACTGCACCGTGCCCTCGCGCTCGCCCTTGCCCGGCCGCACCGCCTGCCCCGCGACGAACGCCGACCAGACCCGCGCGCCCGGCGGCAGCGTCACCCGCAGGAACTGCCGGCCGTTGTTGCGCACTGACAGCCACATCAACGTCATCGTCTGTCCGTCCTCGGCCACCTCGGTGATGAGCCGCGCGTCGTCCACGAGCGCCTGGAGCACTTCGGCTTCCGCAAAACGTTTCGCCGCCAGCTTCAGTTTCCAGCCCGGCCGCAGATAGCGATACGACAGCACCGTCGCCTCCGGCGCGCGCCCCGCCCATTCCGGCAGCTCGCTTGAGTCTATGCGGAGAAGATCGCCTGTTTTCGCCGGCTCGGCTGGCGAGGTTCGATCAATAACGACCCGGTCCGGGGGACCCTCAACCCAGAATTTCAGACCGGTAATATCGGCAACATAACGAATCACGTCGCGAAGCGACACATCGTCCAAGATAAGGGTGACTGCCGGCAACTTGGCAATCTCCTGGGTTCCGAGCCCGCTGCCGAGAATGATGTTGACACCTTTGCCACCTGTCTTGGCTTTGTCTATCTCGCGACTCTTTTCGGAGAGGAATTTGATGACATCAACAAACCTGGCATCTTTGAATTCCACCTTGGGAATGATGATGGTTCGATCCAATTTATAATCAAATGCCCGTCCGCTATCATCAACCCCTACTACTTTTATCCCGCCATTTTGTTCCATCGAGTCCACCTGCAACGGCGGCCGCGCGATCACCGCCACCGCGCCGTTTTCGCGCTCGACGCCGACGGCTTCGATGCCGCCGAGTTCGAGCGCGTCCTGCCCGACCTTCCACGGCAATTCCCACGTCACGGTGAGCGTGTAGGCGCCGCGCGTCTTGTTCTGCAACTCGATGCGCCACTCGCCGTCCTTCTGGTCGCGGCGGCGGATGTCCACGCCTTGCAGTTCGACGTTCTTGAACGCCGCCGGCACGCGCACGCGCAGTTCCTTCACCGGCGCGTTCTGGATGTCGTAGCGCACCAGTGACCGGCCGGTGACGAGCGTCTCGGTCATCGTCACCCAGTTGACCACCTCGGCGCGCACCCACGGCTCGACGGCTTCGGTGGCGACGGCCAGTTTCCACGGCACGCGCGCCGATGGCTCGCTGGCGATGAACTTATAGGCCAGCGCCGCGCCGGCGGACGGATTATTGCCGGTGGTCGCGGCGGGAATCTCGGTGAGACCCTCGAGCGAATCGCATTTGAGCTGGATGCCCGGCTCCGCCGAGATGCCGATAGCGCCGGAAAGTTTCTGCGCGCCGAGCGGATGCACGCCAAGGACCTCCACGTTCTTCGGCAGTTCCTTCACCGTTTTGACCAGCGCCACGCGCAGCGAATATGCGCCAATCGTGCGCTCCTTCAGCGCCACTTCCAACGCGCGGCCCGCGCCGTCGGTGCGCTCGGTCCATTGCGAGATGTTGTCGCCGGTGACCGACTCGACTTTGAAATCCGCCGGCAACGCCAGCCGCAGCGCGAACACGCCGGCTTTCTTGATCGTGTAGTCCACCTGCGCCGTCACGCCGAGCTGTTCGGCGGTGACGCGGAACTGGTTTTGCACCGCCGCCTCGATCTGCGGCTGCACGGCCTCGAGGCGCGCCGTCAGGTCGAACTCCGGCTTTTGGAAACGATAGGCGGCGATGATCGGCGGCATCGTTTCCGTCGTCAGATCCATTTTCTTCACAGCCTTGCGCAGCGTCGCAAACTCATCGTTCAGCGTCACCCGTCGCCGCTCGGCTTTCAGGAATTCCTCCGTGTCCACGCGTTGCAACTCGCCGGTCTTTTCCACGGTGACGCTCAGTTCCTCGCTGCCTGCCAGCGCAATCCAGCCGGTCTCGCGCTTCGCCTCCAGCGCGCGCGGCGTCTCGACGCGCTCGGACGCCGGCAGTTTGGTGAGGGCTTTTTCGGTGACGACCGTCAGCGGCCAGTTCGTCGAGGAAATGCCGCGCAGCAGATCGACGGTGAGGATTTGCGCGCCGCCGTCTTCCGGCTTGGGCGACGCCGCCACGTCCCAGGTGCGGATCAGGTCGCCCTCGACCTTCAGCAACCGCTGGCCGGCGGGCAGCCGCACGCGCGCCTGGCGCATTTCGCCTTGCGCGACCTGGAACGACAGCGTGGCGCGGGTGTTCAACACGCCGCCGCCGAAGCTCGCCAGCGTCGTGTTCTGGCAGAAGACCGTCGCCGCCACCTCGGCGGCGCGCTTGGTCCGCGGCGTCCACGACAGCTCGACCCGCGTGGCCGCGCCGAGCACCGCCTCGACACGCGTCTGCTGCTGCTCGACGGCGGTCTTGAACGACACCGCCGTCGGCGCCTCCACCGCCGCGTCGGTTTCGTCCAGTGTGGTGGTGAGCTTGCTCGTCAACGCGGGCGGGATGGCGAACAGCAACTGCCGGTTCGTCTCGTCACCGCCGGTCTTCACGACAAACTTCACGCGCACCGTCGCCGCGCCGCGCCTCGGCAGCCACGCGGCGAGCATCGCGCCGTCGCGCACCAGCCTTGCGTCCTTGAGGCTGGCGGAAAATTCCCGCACCGCCACGTCGTCGCCGAACAGCGCCACGCGCCGGCCGGGCTTGTCCGCCTGCACCTCGAACACTGCCTCGAACTGCGCCACCTTCTCACGCACCGCGCCGGTGTAGGCGGCGGAGGTGATCGCAACGCCGGGCGAAGGCGGAATGATGGAGGAGTGGAGGAATGGAGTAGTGGAGTGCTGGAGTGTTGGGGCAAAAAAGTGTTGAGCGCGCTGGGTCGCCTCGTCGGCGTTCGCGGCCGTCAGAAGAAATGCCAGCGCGAGCAGCGCCGTGACGGCAGGAGCGGCAGGACCGGCGCCGGACGGCGGGGTTGGCGGCGCGGGCGGCGGTGGCGTGGCTTTTGGCACACGCCGCGGCAAGAATTTTTTCGCCAGCCAGATCATCGCCATCAACACGAGCACCGGCACGACGAGAATGAGCGCGATGTGCAGGAGCCTCAACGAGATCAACGCGCTGCCGACGCTGCCAAGGCAAAGCGCGAGGCCCGCAGCGAGCAGCAAGCCGCCCGCGCGGGCCCGGCGCGTTTGCTGGCGGACAATCCACACGCCGAGCAGGAACGCGACCAGTTCCAGCGCGGCGCGAACGGCGTTGCGCACGTCGGTCTTGACCGCCCACGCCTGCGCCGTCAACGCCTCGCCGCCGATGTTGAGCACCTTGGTGAACACGAACCGCTCGCCGGTGCGGGGAATGTCCACGTGGATCGGCCGGATGCCCGCCACCGCCGGCGCGCCCGTGAGGCCCGTATCACTGGCCGCACCTGCAGCGGGAGATTCCGCGGGTGGCGGTGGCGCGGTTGCGGCCGGTGCGGCGGGCGAAGCATTAATTCCATTGTTAAAAGCAAGCCCCCCCGAGCCGTTAACAGTGAGGTTCCCGCCGTCGATTATCGTGCCACCGGTATGGATGTTGCCGTTGCGTATAAGCGGCGTTCCGCGGTTACCCCCCATCATCAGGGTGTTTCTCCCCATGTTGTACGTCGAAGCGGTCCCCCTTTCAGGCTCGGTTGACACGACACCTTGCGTCGTCATCGTGGACTGGATGTTGTCGAAAGTCGCCGCTCTTCGTTTTACAGACGACAACGCGGGCATCATCATACTGGACAGCAGCGCGATGACAAAAACGACGGCGAGCGTGGCGAGCGCGCCTTTCCAGCCGCGCCGGACGGCGGCGACGATCATCACGAACACAAGGAAGAGCACCATGCACACCGCCACCACCGCCGCACCCTCGTCGAACAATTCCTGATAGAACTTCACGAACGTGTCCCACGCGTCGTGCAGGCCGTAGGTGGTGCCGCGCGCGACGGTCATGTTGCCACCGAAGCCGGACAGCGTGTGCGTCGCCGGTACGTAGAGTTCCCATTCGGCATAGGTGGTCTGCACGTCGGTCTTCGGCGCGTCGAGTTTGAGAGAACGCGGCCACCACGATTTCAGGCCGGCGGTGTCGTCCGCCGCCGCCTTTTTCCCATCGAGGTTCTGCGCATAAACAATGTCCACCGCGAACGCCTGGTCGCGGTTGGCGCCGCGCGGCAACGGCGCCAGCAACGCGTCGCCATCGCGTTCGGCCTTCACCGGCTGGTTGGCGACGTAGCAGCTCCAGAACTCCGCGCCGTGCGGCAGCGTGAATCGCTGAAACTGCTTGTCATTGTTTTTCACCATGAACGACGCCTGCGTCAGCATCTGGCCGTTGTCGGTCAGCACCGTCGTCAACTGCGTGTGGTCGGCCACCGCGTCGAGCACGCCCAGCAACTCGTGGCGCACGACCTCGACGGACAGGTCATACGGCTCGCCAGCCGGGTAACGGTAGGCCAGCAGCACCGGCCGCGAAATGAGCGCGCGGTCGTTCTCGGCCAGTTCCGACTCGTCCACGCGGCGCAACAATCCGCTGGCGCTCTTCTCGCGCAGTTGCAGGTTCGGGGCGCTGGTGACGGCGAGCGTGCCGGTCTCGCGCTCCACGTCGAGCGCGTGGACGCCGCCGGCGGCGAGCGTGGCGCGGTGCGGATCGAACGCCTCGTCGTAGGTAATCACCAGCGTGTAGCTGCCCCACGCCTTCTCCTGCAACGCAATGGTCCAGATGTCGCCCTTGTCGTCCTTGCCCTGGTCCTTGCGGCGGATGCCGGGGCCGGTGAACTCGACGTTCTTCCAGTGCGACGGCAGGCGGAGCCGGAACTCCTGCACGCCCTGGTTGAAGATGGCGTAGCGGACCGTGGCGCTGCCGCCGACGAGGCCGTCGCCGATAGTGACGAGGTTGAAGATGTCCACGAGCAACCGCGCCGCAAGCCGCTCGACGCCGAGCGAAAGCTGCCAGTCCGGCTGGTCGGCGGTGTAGGCGAGGGCGACATCGCGGAACGCGAAACGCGAATCGCGAACCGGCAACGACGCGACGGGCACTTCGCGCAGGCCGGCGAGCTTCGCGGTCTTGAGCCGGAAACCGGGCGCGGCGGCGGCGGCGAGCTGCGCGGTCTCCTTCGTCGCGCCGGCGGCGCGCAGCGGGACGAGCGCGATTTGCTCCGGCACGGTCTTCTGCGCCAGTTCGAGTTGCACGTCGAGCGTGCGCGTGCCGAGGACGCGACCGGCGAAGTTGAGGGTGAGCTTGCCGCCCGCGGCCTTCCAGTCCTCGATGCCCTCGCCGCGCACGTCGGCGACGAGGAAGTTGCCGAGCGGCGCGAGTTCGAGCGAGTAGATGCCGGCTTTCTCGACGGTCAGCGTGATGGCGTGGGTGACGAGCAGGCGCGACTCCTCCAGCCGCGCGGTGACGTGCGCGTCGGTGGTGATCACCGGCTCGATGCGGCGCAGCTTCAACGCGAGCGTCGCGGGCCGGCCGTAGAACTGGTAGGCCGCGAGCGCGCCGCCGGGAGCGTTCACCTGCCGCAGGCCGGTGGCGGTGTCGGTTTCCACCAGCATGTCCTCCGCCGACAGCGTGAGCGACCCGGTCTCGCGCGCGACCTCCTGCGGCTGCGGCGGCGCGAGTTGCGCGGCGGCGGACGCGGCCTCGACCGGCTGCTCGCTGTAGAGCGTGAGCGTGTAGCTTTTCTCCAGCGGCTTGAGCGGCTCGACGGTGAGCAACTGGCGGTCGCCTTCGGTCTTGATCTGCCAGTCGCGGATTTGTTCGCCTTGAAGCCGCGTCAGCGCCTGCGCGGCCGGCAGCGTCACGGTGAGCTTGGGGACGTTGCCCTGAACGATCTCGTAGTTGAACCGCGTGGTGAACTTCACAACGGCGGGCGTGATGTGCGCGGCGGCGGTCGTCTCGCAGGTGACGAGCGCCTTGCGCGCGGCCTCGGCGGCCTTGCTCTGCCAGCGCAACGACACCGCACGGTCGGCGCCGAGCAGCCCGCGCACTTTCGCTGGGCCGCCTTTCGGCTGCGGCTCGGTGACGGTGCCGCAGAGCAATTGCAGTTCGATGCCGTCGCCAGCAGCCTGCGCGGCGATGGACGCGATGGCCGCAACCGGGCCGGTGAAGGAAACCTGGTTCCACGGTTCGGCGCGCGTGATCTTCGCGACAAGGTCGAGCTTGAGCTTAAACCGTCCGGCCTTGGCCGCCACGAGCCGATACTGGTTGCCCGCGCGCGCGAGGCGCAGGTCGGCGGGGAGTTTCGGCGGCAGCACGGCCACGTCGCCCTCGAACAACGTCACGCATGCCTCGCCGCGACCACTCGCCTCGGCGTCGAGTTCCACGACGAAGCGCGCCTCCTTCTCGACGAGCGTGGCGTCGTAACGAATCTCGTGCACGACCAGTTCGGCGGCGGGCGGGGGCGCTTCCTTGGCGAATGCGGCGGCGGGGAAAAATGAGGCGACAAGCAGGCAGATGATTGAGCGCATAACAGACCTCCAAGTTGTCATGCGTAGTTAGACAGATTCCGTGGGAAAACGCTCCCTAAAAATCGCGGCTGGAAGGAAACGTGGAGTCTCCGCGCCTCGGCGTTCGATTTCGCACCGTTCGCTTGCAGCCGCTGCGGTTAGCTGATAACTAACCAAACATGAACGCGCCCGCCGTCCTGCGAAATCTCATCCTCGCCGCGTCCTGTGTCGGTATCGCACTCGCCCAGACGCCGCCGCCGTCGCCGCCGGCAGTCGCGCCAGGCGGTCAACCGTCGTTTGTCAACGCCGCCGGCATCAAGATGGTGCTGATTCCCACCGGCGAGTTCGACATGGGCAGCCCGAAGAGCGAAAGCTGGCGTTACTCGGAAGAGAAGCTCCATCACGTCACGATCACCAAACCGTTCTATCTCGGCGTCACCGAAGTGACGCAGGCGCAATTCACCGCCGTCATGCACAGAAATCCGAGTTACTACAAGGGCGCGGCGCTGCCGGTGGACCATGTGACGTGGTTTGACGCGATGGAGTTTTGCAAGCGGATGAACTTCATGGATGGCCGCGCCTACCGGTTGCCGACGGAGGCCGAGTGGGAATACGCCTGCCGCGCCGGCACGGATGACAAGTTCTACAGCGGCGACAACGACGCGGACCTGATCAAGGCGGCGTGGGTCGGCGGCGTCAGCGACAGCCACACGCAGCCGGTGGCGAAGCTGATGCCAAACAAATTCGGCCTCTTCGACATGCTCGGCAACGTCTATGAATGGTGCAACGATTTCTACGACGTGAACTACTACACGAGGTCGCCAAAGAAAGATCCGCCCGGCCCGCCGAAGGGCGTTGAGCGCGTGATCCGCGGCGGCGCCTATAGCGAACCCGTCCAGAATGTCCGCTGCGCCTACCGCACCGGCAAAGACCCGATGAAGACGCAGGCGAATCTCGGCTTCCGCATCGCCTGCGACGTGCCGCCGCCGAAAACAATCGCGCCGGCTGCAACAACGCCTCCGCCTGCGAAGCAACCGTAGCCGTTGTAGCCGCCGTAGCCGCCGACGTAAGGAGGCGGGCGCGTTACCATCCACAACCCTCCGCCTCCTTACGTCGGCGGCTACGAATCGGGAGCGCGGGCTTGCTCGACTAACGGCAATCGTTGTAGGATTTCCGCCCATGAAATCGAACACCACTTCTTCAACCACCTCCCCTTCCCTTTTCACCGATGCCATGCCGCGACGCGGATTTCTCCGCACGCTCGGCGCGACCGTCGGCAGTCTGGCGTTACCGGCGATGCTCGCGCCGCAGCTTCGCGCCGCGGCCTCGCCACGGACCAAGCTCGGCGTTGCCACCAACGGTTTCAACCTCACTAACGACGAGATGGCCCAGCTCGCCGCCGACGCCAAGCTCGATTGCGTGCAGTTGTTCTTCACGCAGAAGGACTCAAACTACTGGAAATACAACCGGCCCGTGGACGTCTCGGCGGTGACGGAGGCGGAGTGCCACCGGATCGCCAAGGCCTACCGCAGCCGCGGCCTGGAAATCCAGGCGCTGGGCGTTTACGCGAACCTGATCGAGCCTGACGAAGCCGAGCGCGAGAAGAACTTCCAGTATTTCGCCGACATGATGCGCATCGCCAAGACGATGGACGTCCACATGCTGCTGACCGAATGCGGCTCGATCATCGTGCCCGGCAAGGGACGCGACCTGTCGGCCTCGCTCGACGAGAAGACCTGGCCGCGGCTGGTGGAGATCACGCGCCGGTTGATTCCGCTGGCGGAGAAACACGACGTGGTCATCGCCATCGAGTCGTATTTCCAGGACCTGCTCGGCTCGGCCACGGCGGTGCGTTATTTCATGGAGGAGATCAACCACCCGCGCATCCGTGCACTGCTCGACCCGGCGAACCTGTTGCCGCACAACACGCTGGAGGAGATGTTCAACGCGCTTGCGCCTTACATCTGCGCGATGCACGCCAAGGACCGCAAGCTGCACGTCACGCACGGCGTCGCCGCCGGCAAAGGTGATCTTGATTATCGCAAATATATCGCCTTGGCCCGCCAGCATTGCCCGCAGATACCGCTGATCCTCGAGTATGTGAACGAGAAAACGTACCAGGCCGCGCTGGAGCACGTGCGCTCGTTCATGTGAGCGATAGAACCCCGTAGCCGCCGACGTAAGGAGGCGGATTGAGCACGGCGGGCGGCTTCCGCCGACTTACGTCGGCGGCTATGAGACTAAATACTCGGCGCGCTCGCTGTCGGTTTTACTTCCCGCTTTCTTCCAGCTTCGTGCCTTCATACATCAGCCGGCGTTTCACGGAGCCGTCTTTGCCGTGGCCGATGGCGAAAGCCTGCGCGTCGCTTCGCACGCCGCCGCATGACACGACCTTGGCATCTGCATCGGTGCGAAAGGCCACAATGTCCTCAGCGCCGTCCGATGTCTTCAAGCGAACGCCCACCGCGCCATCGCCCTGAACGAGTTCCATCTTCGTCACCGGCGCGTCGCTGCCGGTGCGATGCGGCGTCAGCACCGCGAGAAACCGTCCCGTCGCGCTCGGCGCGGTTGTGGCGGCAGTCAGGTGCCACGTGTTTAGAATGTCGCCGCGCTTCACGCGCTCCGGCTCGGGTTCGTATTTGTCGGTCTGCGAAATCGCCAGGCCCGCGGGCAGCAGCAGGCGGACTTCCATTGCCGCCGGCTCATGGCGGACGGTCAAAAGCTGCTGCGACTCGTCCACGCCGATTTTTTCGTGCGCGTGCAGCAACCACTGGAACGTCGCCGGCTTCGTCGCCGCCAGGTCGTCGAAGATCACAAACACTCCCGGCCGCACGTGCACCACGTGGCGGCGGAATTGCTTCAACTTGTCGCCATACGCCGCGCCGGCCTCGCCCTCGGCGTAGTCGTAGCCTTCGCCGTGGAGGAAGGCCGTGATCGCGCCCTTGGCCGCCGGGCTGCGCTGCACCTGGCCCTCGCCGTCCACGAGGATGCTGTTCACCGCCCGCGTCGCGCGCGTCCACTGCTGGTGATGCGGCGAGCCATACCACGGATAATACCCCGTCGCGATTGCCAAGCCTCTGCCGAACGCCTCGATGACAAACGCGTTCTGGTCGGCGTGGCCGTGGCTCACGCTGCCGAACGGGCTGCTGCGCATCAGGAAACTGATGTCGCGCTCCTTGTCGCCGAGCGCCGTGTGCATCGAGACGATGCCCGCGCCGGGAAACACGTGCGCCTGCGGCAGCTCCAACGGCGAGCGCGCCTTCAGCGACGGATCGTAGGTGGCGAGACTGAGCACGTCGGTGCCCGGCTTGTAACCAGCGGCGTCGGCATACCAGCGGTAGAACGGATTCTGCAGCAGCGACGAGAACGCATACATGTCGGCCGCCTGTCCTCTCGGCGCCGCGTGCTGGTTGTCGCCGAACGGACTGTTCTCGTTATACGGCGCCACCGTGTAGAGGCCGTAGTTGGGCGTGTTGCGGAAGAACGGTTTCTGCATCAGGTCCACGCCCGTCGCCTGCCGCAGCGCCACGACGTAGTGGATCGCGAAACCCATGTAGGCGCTCCAATAACTCGGCCCTTCCTGCCAGCCGCCGTCGTCGCCGCCCCACGCCGGATAGCTGGTCATGTAGATCGTCGTCACATACTCCAGCCATTCGCGCGCTTCCGGCCACTCGTGGATGAACGACAGCGCGCATTCGCCGAGGAAGCCCGGCAGCCGGCCCGCGTGGCTGTCGTAGGGATTGCTCTCGAACGGCAGGCTGCGCAGCCGCTTCAGGAACTGCAACGCCCGCGCCTTCATGTTCGGCTCGATCTTCGCGCGCTCCTCCGGCGTGAACAGGTCGTAGGTCCAATCGTAGGCCCGCGTGCCGCGCATCATCACCCACATCGGTGGCTCGTCGTAGGCGAAAAGACTCGTCGGCCCCTCCGGGTTCCACGAGAAGAAATAGAGCAGCCGACGCTTCGCTTCGAGGCCGAGCTGCTTGTTGCCCGTCACCAGATACGCCAGCGCGCAACGCTCCATCATGTCCATCGGCGGGCGCGTCGTGTTCATGATGCGCACCGCCCACGGCCCGGCCTTCATCCGATCCTTGGGCTGGTAATCCGGCTCCGGCACCAGTTCTTCGCCGACGGCTTTCTCGCACTGCCGCACCAGATCATGCACCGCGCCTTTCAGTTCGCCCTTCGGCGCCGCGCGGATTTTCACGAGCTGCTCGCCGGTCAGGAACAACCGCGGCCGTTGCGCCGGCACGTTCTGCGCGATCTTGTCGAAGTCGGGCAGCGGAAACGGCCGCGCCTTGGCCGGCACCGCGAACAATCGCGCCCGCCCGAACACCGGCTCGCTCTTCGTCTCCACCCCATAGCGCCAGAACCACCGGCCCGGCGGCAGCGGCTCGCGCGGCACGAACACCGACATCTTCAGCCCCGCAAACGTGCGCGTGTCCTCGGCGGGAAAAAACTCCGAGTGCGACAACTGCAACGCATACGTCGCGCCGCGTCCCGCCGGCACCCAGATGAACGCCGGCGGCGTCACCTCCATGATCTGCCCGTCCGCAGGTTGATACGGCTTCTGCGTCGGCCCCGGCGGCGGATCGAGCACCGGCTTTGCGTCGGTCTTTGATTTTTCAGCAGCGCCCGCAGGAAGAGCCGACGACGTGAAGCCTAGTGTAGTGTCCCACAAATAAATGCACATACCCGCTGGCTGGTTAGCATGGCGGGATGTCACGCAAAAGTCTTCCTGTCGTTCTTTCGGAAGCGGAGATCCTCCGTTTGGAACAATGGATTCGCGCAGGCTCGACGCC
>CAIQCK010000004.1 GCA_903870275.1 uncultured bacterium
GCGTTGCGCGGCGGACAACATCGCGTGGGAGGCGGAGAAGGAACCGATCACGCCGTGGCAGGCGGAGTGGGACGACTTTTTCGACTCCATCCGCAACAACAAGCCGCACAACGAAGCCAAGCGGGCGGCGTTGACGAACCTAGCCGACATCATGGGGCGGGCGGCGGTCCACATGGGCCGCACCATCACGTGGGAGGAAGCGATGAAGTCCGACTTCCGGTTCTGTCCGAACATAGACAGCCTCACCCACGACAGCGAGCCGCCGATCAAAGCCGACGCCGAGGGCCGCTATCCGGTGCCGATCCCCGGCCAGTGGACGGAAATCTGAGCGCGGTTCGCCGAGCAACAAGATCGTCCCCGGCTTTCGACGGGGGAAAGCGTCGTTGAGCTTTCTCAAAAGCACTGCCTTGCCGGCGAACGGCTGCAGTGGATGAATGTCTTCCGTGCGACACCTGCCCGATCTGGCTGGAAAAATCGGAATCAATGCGCGAACATCACGTGAAATTATTTTCCTATGAAACGCCAAACTCAGACACAGAATCTATTTGCGGAAAATCCGATACCTGAGCCGTATCGGAAGATCATCCATGAGCACCATTTTACCTGCGTGTTCTCATGCAAGGTCGGGAAACGTTTTACGGCCGGCCAGATGGGGATCATCTCTTCCAATCTCGATCCTCGCATCTTCGAGGACGCCGAACAAAAGGCGATCGTGAGAAGCGACCCGGAGTTGGTCATCAAAAGAGGCTCCGTCACTTTTGTGTATCATCTGATACGCAAGAGCGCGTCAGCGCGGCTCTATCGGGTGGCCGCTCACTGGGTGGACTTTGCGCAGGGGCAATACTAGACTGTTATCGGGCAGCGAATGACACGGGCGGACAGGAACATCGTATGTATCGTTTTGCCATTGACCCATCGGTGAACCTTCTCGCCATCCACTGGACCGGGCATGTTGATCCGGAGGAGGCGAAACGTTGCGGCGAAGAGGTTCGGCAACACTTGTCGGATATACAGCCGGGGCTTCGGATTCTGACTGATTTAAGCGGCTTGGAATCCATGGACTACGAGTGCGTGCCGCACATTGATCGGATGATGGATCTTTTCAATGAGCGCGGAATAAACACTGTGGTCAGAGTCATCCCCAATCCATACAAAGACATCGGCTACAGCATCATGTCGTTATTCCACTACCGGCACGGCATTCGCATCATGACGTGCGAAAGTCTGGAGGAAGCGAAAAAAATTCTCCAGGCGTGAAAGACGTTTGGGTCGCAGGGAATCGAAGAATGTGACGGGAGAAAGCGGCCGTTTGGCTGGTCCGGACGTGATGTGAAAAGGCTTGTTGCAGCGCGCCCGCAGGCGTAGCGTGCGCACCGTTCCAACGGAGGAAAAACCATGATGACAAGACGAGAGTTTTTGAAGCAAAGCGCCGTCGGCGCGGCGGCGGTTTGGAGTGCGGGTTGCGCGACCGGTTCGGGTGGCGCGGCATCGGGGAAGATACCGATTGCGTTGCAGCTTTACTCGGTTCGCAAAGAGGCGGCGAAAGACCTCGAAGGCGTCATCGCGGCGGTGGCGAAGATGGGCTACAAGGGCGTCGAGTTTGCCGGCTATCACAACCGCGACGCGAAGACGCTGCGGAAACTTCTCGATGACAACGGCCTCAAGTGTTGCGGCACGCACACCGGCCTGCCGACATTGCTCGGCGACAAGCTCAAGGAGACCGTCGAGTTCAACCAGACCCTCGGCAACCGGTTTCTCATCGTGCCCGGCCTGCCGAAAGAGCGCATCGTGTCGCGCCAGGCCTGGCAGGAGACGGCGAAGCTGTTCAACGAACTGGCCGACAAGGTCGCGCCGCAGGGAATGCGCGTCGGTTACCACAACCACACCATCGAGTTCAAACCGCTCGACGGCGAGATGCCTTGGGACACCTTCTTCGGCAACACGAAGAAGGCCGTCATCATGCAGTTCGACACTGGCAACGCCATGCTCGGCGGTGGCGACCCAGTGACGTTCCTGAAAAAATATCCCGGCCGCGCCGCGTCCGTTCACTGCAAGCCGTTTTCCAACGCGAAGCCGGACGCGGTCTTCGGCGACGACGAGTTGCCATGGAAGGAAATCTTCCACATCTGCGAAACCATCGGCGGCACCGAGTGGTATATCGTCGAATACGAGCGCCCGAACCAGCCGGCGCTGGAGTGTGTGGAGAAGTGCCTGCAAGCGCTGAAGCAAATGGGCAAGTGCTAGCGGCGCGCTTGTTTTTCTCGTTATGGCTGGGCACGGCTTTGTTCATCGGCCAGGCCCGGGCCGCGCTGGAAAAACAAGTCCCGCAATAGCCCGGCACGCGGCCCATCGACTTGAACGTAGATACCGACACGGAGGTTTGTTTATACGATGTGGCGGTCACGGTTTCGAGTCACCGACCGCGCCGCCAGCGATCCGATAGCCGTTCTTCGCGAAGATATGGCCGCCCTTGGCTGGCGAGGCCATGTAGTGGGCCAATCGCAACGCCTCCGCCGGTTGCTTGCTCGACTTGAGTAACGCAACGCTCGCGTTCTCCTCCAACCTCTCGAACTCGGCAACGTTCACCGACTCCGTTGCTGCGAACTGTGGCACCACTGAATCCCACACAATCGCCGCATCCACGCTTCCCAGCGCAGCGTCAGCGGCCACGTCCATCACCGTCGGCTTGAAGACCGTCGCGCTGGAGCGAAATGCCTCCCATCGATCTCCCAGCGCCTTGCGCACGACGCGGCTGATGCTGGCGCTCTCGGGATTGGCCAGCGCCAGACGCACACCCGGTTTCAGCAAGTCGTCCAGCGCGCGAATATTTTTCGGATTGCCCCTGGTCACGATGACGACCGGCCGCTGTTTGACGAGCGAAATAACCTCGCCGATCACGCCATGCTTGAGCGCGTCGGCGATGGTGCCATCATCCGCGGAGAGGAAAAGGTCGCCGGTCTTGCTGACGCGGGCGGCGCTCAGCAGCGATGCGCTGCCGCCGTATTGAAGAGAGACAGTCCAGCCGTGTTCTTTCTCAAAGTTTGCAGCGATGGCCTCGACGGGTTTCTTGAGACTGGCGGCGCAGTAAACCGTCAGCGTGCCGTGCGCCTGGGATGAGCGCGATTGCATATGGAGCCAACCGAGCAATCCCAAACCAATCGCAACGGCCACAAGAATTGAAAAAGCGTATTTCATAAGCCGCCCCATTTATCTACCGGTGTTGGGAGTTCGTATCCTGTTCATGTTTTATTCTCGTTCATTGGTTTTCAGGAGCCACGAAGGGGCGCGCTCCGGCCTGTCAGCGTTCGACCCGTCGGAACTCCGCGTAAAAATTCTCCTGGATCGCACAAACGTCTTTTTTCTCGATCAACTGGTAACCGGCTGCCGTGATTTCGCGGCAATAGACTTCCTTCGCGGCACGGGCTCGTTGCTTGACGAACTCGCTGCTATTCTCATGGAGGTCGAAATCAATGATCACTAGGCGGCCTCCCGGTCGCAGCGCCTGATGGATCGAGGCCAGCATCTTTTCCGGGTGCTCAAAGTGATGATAAGTGTCGCATACGAAGGCGACATCTATCGAGCCTGGAGCCAGGCACGTGGATTCCCGGGTGTTCAACACGGGCTTGATGATCGAATCGTATTCATGCTTTTTCGCCTGAGTGGCGATGTAGTTCACGAACACCGGACCGATATCAACGGCGTAGACAATGCCTTTCGGACCAACCTGCGCGGCAAACAACAGGGAGAACAGCCCGGTGCCGGCGCCAATGTCGGCCACCGCATCGCCCGGCCGCAGTCCCACGGCACGGGTAATGTCATGGCGCTTGACGTAGATATCGCGCGAGTCATTTTCGAAGCGACTCACAAAATGATGGATGTCGGCATGGGGGTCTGTGAACTTCTTGTTCATCTCGGCCGCATAAGGAGCCGGCCCTTGGTTGTGGGACGGTTCGGCAGCCCTCGCCACCGAAAGAACTAATGTCAGGTGAACACTCGCGCAGATTGCACTTCGGGACATTCGATGCATAAGAACCGTCCTGTTGATGTGCATGCGTTTTTTTCACGGCCACAGCCGTCCGCTGCTTGACGCGCTACGGCCCGACATTCCCAGTTTCTTGACCGCGTGCTTGCGTTCTACGATTACGCCTCATATTTTGCAGGCCTCACCCATCGGGAGGCATTCCTGTCAGAAGTGGACGCATAGCGCGCAGTTGACCTGCCACTCTTTGCCCAACTGCGGTCCATTCAGGTATTGGTAAACGGGCGCGCCGGCCTCGACCGCGAGCCGCACCGGAGTTCCGAAGGCGTGGAGTTTGTATTCGAGGCCGCCGAACATTTCGACGCGCTCACCGCCATAGTAGTCGGGATTGGCGCCCTCCATCTTGCCGAAAATATGAGAATCGGAACCCTGAATGCGCCCCCACTGGGTGCCCGCCGCGCGCGCCGTCAGGTTAAGCCCGGGGAGTACCTCATAGGCGCCCCATAGCGACAGTTCGTTGGAAGGCCCCCAGCGGTAACCCTCGGTGTTCTCGTCAAACGCGGCCCGGCCTCGGAATGCGGCTCCCCACGACCAGGGTTTGATGTGACCCGTATAGGTGAAACCGTAGAGTCCGTCGTAGGTGCCCGATCCTAGCTGCATACCGTAACAGGCACGCATCGGCATCATCGCGCCTGTGGGGCTAAGCATCGTGGCCTGTTCCGTGATGCTCCCTGACGGCAGACTGAGGCCGAGATTGAGATGCACGTGGTGGATGTCGTCCTGGTAGATCCGAAACAATCCCACCAACGAGGTGTCGCCCAAGCCCTCGGTCGAAGACGTACTGTTGCCAAGCGGCGTCGCACCCGCCCCTCCGGCGAACGTCGTCATCGTCATGCTCTTGTGGACATACGCGCCCATGACCATGACGTTGGCCCAGTCGGTGATGCCATACATGGCATGGAACATGTGCATCTCGGAGTCCATCGAAGTCGGCACGATGCGCAGCGAGGAAGCTTGCGTGACTATAGCCGACGGCGATAGCGTTGATGATCCGATGTAGTTTTCGCGCATACCCATCATCATCGGCGTGTACATCAACATCACCGAGTGCGCCTGCACCATGTTCGCCCCAAACACGCCCGCCGGCACGACCGCATGCGTGCAGCCGATCGTATTCGTCATGCCAGACATGCCATCGCCAGAACTCGTCGCCGAACCATCGGCGACGGTCATGGAGTGGCCTGAGGCTGGAGCGACAGTCCCGCCCGGAGCCGATTCAGCGGCGGTGGCGTCCGGACATGGCAGAGCGAGGCTTGCGGTTGCCACAACGAAACACGCCTGACAAATCCCGGAACCGGGCAACAGTTTTCCAATCGGCAATTTCATAAAAGAACCTCTCCTCAGGTTTCTGTGTTAAACGATCCGATGACCATTGACATGACAGAATCGTGTCATATAATTCCATTATCATGTCAACGCCAATCCGGCTGCGGAACAATGTGCGGCAGCGGCGGACACTGCTGGGACTCTCACAGGATGATCTGGCCCGGCGGGCCGGCTTGTCCCGGTCGGGCGTGAGCGCCATCGAGATGGGTAATCTCGCGCCATCGGCGGTCGCGGCGTTGTCGCTGGCCTCCGTGCTCGGATGCCGCGTCGAGGATTTGTTCAGCCTCGCAGGCGATTCGAAACCGGAGATTTCATGGTGCGGCCAGCCGGGCGATCCCTGCCGCTACTGGCGGGCGCAGGTGCGGGATCGCGTCGTTCACTATCCGGTCGAGCCGACCGGGGCCGGCTATCGCCTCCATGACGGTGTCTTCAAACACGGCAGCCTGCAGAAAGCTTGCATGGACGATCCCGCGAAGACGCTGGTGATCACGACCTGCGACCCCGCCGTGGGCATTTTGGCGGAATACTTCCATCGCCAGACTCCGTTCCGGCTGATTGCGCTGACTCGATCCAGCCGCGAGGGATTGGAACTGCTCGCACAGGGCATGGTTCACGCCGCGGGAATCCATCTCGCCCGGAGCGGCGACGAAACCAGCAACGAGACTGCCGCAAAGGCTGTGTTGCCCGCTGCCCGGATGTTGCACGTGGCGGACTGGGACGAGGGAGCCGCCGTCTCACCGCATCTTCAACTGAAGTCGCTTGCCGCCCTCCGCCACGCACGAGTGCGCTGGATCGGCCGGGACCGCGACTCCGGCGCAGGCCAGTGCATGGCCGAGATCATGAAGGACCGCCCGTGGCCCAGACATCTGGCCCATGACCATCGCGGCGTAGCCGATGCCATCAAGAGCGGGTGGGCCGATGTTGGCGTGTGTGTGCGCCTGGCCGGCGAGGAGGCAGGCCTTGATTTCGTCCAGATCCGGACGGAAGCGTATGACCTGTGCTTTGACGCGGCATCCACCCAGGACCCACGTGTGCAAGCGTTGATCTCGGTGGTGAGGTCGTCCGACTACCGCGCGCACATTTCCGAGCTTCCCGGCTACTTCGCCAAGCACAGCGGAGAAGTCAGGGGATAATAGGCTCACTGCCTCGCCATCGCTCCAAAAAAACTGTTGGCCCAATCGCGGAAGGCATGCATTTCGCTTTGTGTCGGCGGATCGCCAACGGAGCGGCCGGACAGTTGGACGGCGTTTGTATTCGTGCCCGTGCTGCCCATGGCGAAGTTGAGGTCGGCCGCGCTGTTTTTGCCCTGCGTCCCACCGCGTCATTTGCCGGAACCGGTGCAGGAAATGATTTGCTAGGCAGACTGCGGCGTGTTGTCCTATAATTTGAACTCATCGAAAACCAAAGGAGCCAGGTTGGCTTGACGCCATGATTGATACACTGCAAACCAAATTCGGGATTCCGGGAGCGGTCGCCGTTCTGCCGGGCAAGAACAACATGCCGCGCGTGACGCTCGCGCATCGCTCCGGCGCCAGCGCGGAGATTTATCTGCACGGCGCGCACGTCACCTCGTGGCGGAACGCGGCGAGCGAGGAACTGTTTTTCCTGAGCCGCGAGTCCGTCTGGGCCGCCGACAAACCGATTCGCGGCGGCATCCCGATTTGTTTCCCGCAGTTCAGCAATCACGGCCCGCTGCCGCTCCACGGTTTCGCGCGGATCAACGAGTGGGCGCTGACGCAAACCGAGCGGCTCGGCTCCGGCGAGGTGGTGGCCGCGTTGCAGCTCACCGATTCCGACGCCACGATGGCGTTGTGGCCGCACCGGTTCACCATCGAGCTGCGCGCGACGCTGGCGGAGGCCGCGCTGACGCTGGCCGTGCAGGTGAAAAACAACGGCGACAAGCCGTTTGATTTTGAACTGGCGCTGCATACTTATTTCGGCGTCGGCGAAATCCAGCGCGCCGCCGTCTGCGGGTTGAAGGGCGTCACGTTCAGTGATTCGCTGAAGAACAACGCCCAGGAAGTGGAAGCGCGGCAGGAAATCCGTTTCGACCAGGAAACCGACCGCGTCTATCTCAACACGCCGGATTGCGTGCGTATTCGCGACGAGGCGCGTAACCGCATCATCGCCATTCAGAAGAGCGGCATGGCCGACGCGGTCGTGTGGAACCCGTGGATCGCCAAATCGCAACGCATGGCGGATTTCGGCGACGATGAGTATTTGCGGATGGTCTGCGTCGAGACGGGCAACATGGCCACGCGCGTCAATCTCGCGCCGCACGGCCAGTGGCACGGCTCGACGGTCCTGACCGCGCAGCCCGCCTGACCGGATCAGCTCCGCATGGCTTTCGCGTAGCAGTCGAGCATATACTGCCGCGACTTCGCCACCGCCGCCTCCATCGCGTCCGGCTCCACCTCGCCGTGCATGAACGGGTTCACGCAGCGGGTGTAGCCGATCTTCGCCAGCGCCGCGAGCCACGGGGTGAAATCCGTCGGGCCATGGCCGGGCAATTGTTCGGTTCCTTTGCCGTTCTGCCACGCGTAGAAGAAGAGAAGCTGCTTGCCGCACGCCGCGATGGCTTCCTCCACGGACATCTTGCCTGCCTGGATATGATACGGCGCCAGTGCGATGCCGAGCCGCGGGTTCTGGTTGAGGTCCGTAAACGTCTTGAGCGAATCCACCGAGTCGAGCAACGCGTGGCCGTGGTTCTCGATGGCCAGATACGCGTTGTGTTTTTCGGCGAGATCGGCCTGCGGCTTGAGCGTCTCCAGAAACTCCTTCATGCGCGCCGTCAGTTCCTCCGGTTTGCACGCCTTGTCGCTGCCGCGGATGGCCACGCCGCCGCCCGATGCGCCGAGCAGTTCGGCATATTGCGGGTAGCGATTCGGATAGACCGAGAAGGCGCAAAGCTTCAGCTTGTTCTTCGCCAACAGCGATTTCAGTCCGTCGCCGCCGAGGCGGGTGGCGACGTCATCCAGATGAGTGCACTTGAACAGCGGCCCCCAGATGTCCACCGCCTCGAAGCCGAGCTTGGCGGCGCGCTCGCAGAACTGCTCGATCGGCAGCTTCACGAACATGACCGACGACGTCGAGAGGCGCATCTTCCAGCGGTCCTCCGCCGCGCCGGCGAGCGCCGCGGAACCGGCCAGCGTTGCCGCGATGCTACAGGCGCTCGCGGCGAGGAATTGTCGCCGGTTGAGATTCAATTGTGACGGGAGGTTGTTCGTGTTCATAGTTTCAATTATCTCCTCTGACCATCAGTGTGCCATCACTCACACGGTTCAAACAACACAAACAGAGTCATTTTCGCTCGGGAGAAGCCCCTGCTCGGCGCATCCACCAACTATTTCCGGCGGCGGCGGCAGACGAGGAAGGCAGCGGCGCCGCTTATCACCATCACCAGCGTCGAAGGCTCGGGCACAGGCGGGAACTGCGCGGCGATAGCGAGCGGACCGTTGAGGCCCGAGTTGGCGAAGACACCAAGGTCGGTCCCGTTGGGAGCAAATTTCTCAATCGTAGTGTTGCCATAATTGACCGCGTAGAGATTGCCGCTGCTGTCAAAGGACAGGCCGACAGGACCGTTGAGGCCGGTGTTGGCGAAAAGCGAGGGTGTCCCGTTGGGAGCGAATTCCTCAATCGTGCTGTTGTGATAATTGGCCGCGTAGAGATTGCCGCTGTTGTCAAAGGCCAAGCCGGCAGGACCATTGAGGCCGGTGCTGGCAAAGATGCCAAGGTCGGTGCCGATGGGGCCGAATTTCTCAATCGCGTTTCCTGAAAAATTCGCCACGTAGAGATTGCCGCTGTTGTCAAAAGCCAGGCCGTCAGGACCGTTGAGGCCGGTGTTGGCGAAGAGCGAGGGCGTCCCGTTGGAAGCGAATTTCTCAATCGTGCTGTTGTAATAATTGGCCACGTAGAGATTGCCGCTGCTGTCAAAGGCCAAGCCTTCAGGACCGTTGAGGCCGGTGTTGGCGAAGAGCGAGGGTGTCCCGTCGGGAGCGAATTTCTCAATCGTGTTGATGGTCACATTGGCCGCGTAGAGATTACCGCTGCTGTCAAAGGCCAAGCCTTCAGGACCGTTGAGGCCGGTGTTGGCGAAGACGCCGAGATCGGTGCCGTCGGCAGCAAACTTCTCAATCGTGTTGTTGCCGTAGTTGGCAACGTAGAAGAAGCCGGCGTGCGCGACCGCGCTGGCCAGCAGCAGTCCGGCGAGGATGATCAAGAGGCGGCACTTTACCGTGTTCTGCTGTGGAAGGTGCAACGTTGCTCCCACGGAACAAAAAATGGCATGGGCACGCCTGCCGAGGAGATGCCTACATAATTTGGCACCGCATGATGGCACGCAAAACTCCTGCGCGCATTTTCGCGGGTCGCCCCGCCAAGTCAAGCCCTCGTTTGTCACAAATCTCAGCTTGGTAGCGAGCGTGCAGCGTAGCCCGGCGAAGAACGACGAGACGGGAGCACGGCGTTACGAGTTTGGCTTGCCCACAATCATGCTTCGGGGTTGCTCCTCTGGCCGGAGCGTGCTTCGCCGACGTGGTAGATGGCGCGGTAGGTCCACTTTGCGGGCGTGGCGGGGAAGGAGCGGTGTGTCGGGCGGCTTCTCCCGGATCACCAAGGAAGTGTCTTTTTTTCTCCGGCGCCGCTGGATGGTTCCACCGTGCTGTGGAATGATTCCACCGCACGGTTAAATGATTTCTCCGCGCGTCTGGACCCTTTATCTCGCCTCGCGGCGGAGTTTTTGGAACCACGCGTCGAGGACCTTGTTGCTGCGACAGAATACCACCGACTTGACCAGCATCCGGTTCACGTCGCCTTGGGCGACCATGATGCGTTTGTTGGGATCGAGCACGTCGTCGCTGCGGCGCAGCAACGCCAGCGTCTTCAGCCCGATGAAGATCGGCCAGAGGCAGGCCAGCCGCAACCGGCCGCACGAGCGCGGGATCGCCAGCGTGTAACGCCACGCGGCGTCGAAATGGTCGAGCGTCAGGTCGAGGTGGCGGTCGTAAACCGGCCGGAATTTTTCCATCACGCCGCGCTCCACGCTCCACGCTCCACGCTCCACGCTCCCCAATAACATCTCGGGTTTCAATCCGGCTTCGGCCAGCCGTTGGCGCGGCAGGTAGCAGCGGGCGATGCGCAGGTCCTTCGGGATGTCGCGAAGGATGTTGGTGAGTTGGAGGGCCTTGCCGAAGCGGATGCCCAGCGCCGTCATTTCAGCGCGGTCCCAGCCGTGCAACGCCGGCAGATGCGCGACGCACATTTCGGTCCAGAACTTCCCGACGCAGCCGGCGACGGCGTAGGTGTAGTCGTCGAGTTGCTGGGCGGTCTCGAACGCGGCGAGCTCCTTTTCGGTCTCGCCCGGAAATTGCACGAGGTCGTTCTCCTGCCCGCGCGTGATGACGCCGAGCAGTTCGGCGATGCGCGCGCGGTCGCCCTCGGGCAGCGACGCGAGCATGGCGAAACAGTCGTCGAGCCTCTCCAGCAGCAACTTCTCCGCGGGCAGACTCTGGTATTGCGCGAGGTCGGCGCGGATGATTGCCAGTTCGCCGGCGTCGCAGCGTCGCTCGAACTGCTCACGGAAACGGACCAGGTGCGCGCGGCGCTTGTCGCGCGGAACGACCTTTGTGTCGGCGATGGTGTCGCTGGCGCGCGCCATCAGGTAGGCGAGCGAAATCGCCGGCCGCAACGCGGCGGGCAGCACGCGCAGTGTCAGGTAAAACGAGCGCGATACGTCGCGCAGCAACGGGCCGATGAGTTGGTCGCGTTCCGTTTGGGTCACGCGCCGCATCGTAGGCGCGCCCCGCGGCGGGCGCAAGTCTTAGCCGTATCCCTGTAGTCGCCGCGGCCCCTCACCCTTGCCCTCTCCCCATCGGATGGGGAAAGGGAATAGTTTTCCTCGTTGCAAGGGCGGACACAATTCGGTGAGCCACATTGCCGCGAGCGAAACGCCTCCCTCTCCGCGTCAAACAGGGAGAGGGCTGGGTGAGGGGCGGTTTCAACTAAAGGGTACGGATAAGGAGAATACGTAAGAAAAACCTTTATATCCGACTAAAGGTTTCCCCAATAGACAGATTTGAAGGAGTTGTGGTATTCCACGGTCGTCAAAATAGTGGGTTGAGTTGGCAGAAGATCAGGAGGCGTGGCCGTGAGCGCGCGAATACCGAGAGTTCGATGCTTCAGCAGGGAAGTGTGGAACAGGCCGAATAGTCACGATCCACCAAAGCCAAAGCCGCCCGACGTTTCCCTTTTGCCCGGCCATCGTTGTTCGCTCATGTCCGCCGTTGCGAAGTTCCTCCGCAACGGCTGTTTTGTTTTGGCGGGACTGGCGTGTGTGGTCACAGTGCGGGGCGCGTCCTTTGTAATGCCGGAAGGTTTGGTGCTGCGATTGGATGCCAGAAGTTTAAGCAACGAAGACGACACTCCTGTTTCGGGATGGAACGATGGCAGCGGCAATGCGAATCACGCCAGTCAGACGGATGGAGACCATCAACCTGTTTTCAAGGCGACCGCAGGTCCCAATGGAAACCCGTGCGTTCGCTTCAATGGCTCAAGTTCGCTTGAAATTGGGGATGCGTCGAGTCTTGAGGTTGGCGAGCTCACCATCATAGCCATCGCTCAAAAGAATGATGAGCCTACAGGCAATGGCTGGTTGTTGATGAAACGCAGCGATGGCGACAGCTATTTGCAATATGGCGCTGCGATCGGCAACTTGGGTGGGTTCGGGGGATGCCAGATTTTGTCATTCGTGGACGGTAGTAGTTGGGCGGATCACGTTGGCAGCAGCGCTGTGCCCAGCGGATTCAATACCCTCGTGCAGCGATATAACGGGACGGATGTCAGTTTGCAGATTAACAGTGATTCGGATGGGACCCCAAGCGCGAACGGTGGCGATATTCCTGCGTCGAACGGCGGCATGAGCATCGGCGCAAGCGGTATCGGCGAGTTTTTCAATGGGGATATTTCAGCGATATTGCTGTTCAACCGGTATCTGTCTGACACGGAAGTTGCTTCGGTCGTTGCCTATCTACAAGGACAATGGGGCAATGCGTCGTCGTTAGCGCAACTGACAATCACGACCAGTTCATTGTCCAACGCTACGGTGGCCACTCCCTACCCAGCCGCCACCTTGAGTGCCAGCGGCGGAACCGGCAGCGGTTACACATGGACTGCTTCCGAATTGCCCGGCGGGTTTGGTTGCGACAGTGGTGGCAACATCACGGGCACGACGACAAACGCCGGGGACTTTAACTGTTCAGTGTTCGTAACCGACTCGGGCCAAAACACAACATTTACCAACCTGAGTTTGCACGTCGCCAACAATGCGAACCCGCAATACCTGACGATTTCCCCATCGTCATTGCCCGATGGCGTGATCGGAAGTAACTACTCGTTGTCACTCAGTGCCAGCGGAGGAACGGGGGGGGTATGTCTGGTGGGCTGACGCCTCGTTGCCCGGTTGGCTCTCCTTAAGCACTTCCGAGGTCACACACAACGGAATGCTCAGTGGCACACCGACGGCAACAGGAACGCACAGCTTCAACGTCTATGTCCAGGATGGTACTTCTTGGGGAGTGGCTTCTTGCAGCCTTACGATCAATTTGCCTCTGACGATCACGACGAGTTCGTTGCCCATCGGTATTGTGGACAGGTCCTATTCGGCCAGCTTAAGCGCCAGCGGAGGAAGGGGAAGCGGTTACACCTGGACCGCCTCCGGGTTGCCGGCCGGATTGAGTTGCAACATCAACAACGGCAACATCACGGGCACGCCGTCAACGAACGGAAGCTACACCTGTACGGTGACCGTGACCGACTCCGGATCGAATACGGCCCAAGTCAATTTAAGTTTGAACGTGGTCGCATCTGATTATGCGGATTATTTGCTGGTGAGCAGCCACTACGGCAATAGTGTGTTGCGTTACTACGCGGCGACGGGTCAATTCGTGGACATGCTTGTGCCTTCGGGCACCAACGGGTTGAACTCAGCGCGCGGGCTGGTCGTTGGACCCGACGGCGTTGTCTACGTGGTGAGCTCCTATTCAAACGAAGTCTTGGGTTATGATGTCAACATCGGCACCTTCGTTGACAACTTTGCGCCGTTCTCGTCTTGGGACACGCCCCACGATGCTCACATTGGCCCCGATGGAGCGATTTACATCAGCGGACCCTGGGGTGGACACATTGCCCGGTATGATCTCAACACCGGCGTTCTCAACCAAAACTTCGTCTCTGGGTTGAATTTCCCATACGATTTCACCTTCGGAACGAACAACATTTTGTACGTGATCGACCACAACGCACAAGGCGGTGATGTGTTGCGATACAATAGTCAGACCGGCGCGTTCATTGACGATTTCATTCAGGCTGGCGCTTACGGGTTGGGTGACATTTCCTCGGGTTTTTTGTTTGGGGCTGACGGCGATCTCTACATCAGCAGCGCCGATTACAATTCCTCGACCAACGAGCGGGTGCTGCGTTTCGACGCCACGACCGGCAATTATATTGGTGATTTTGTGACGGGGGCCGACAACGGCGGGTTGCAGCGGATTGCGGGCATGGCCTTCGGGACGAATGGCAATCTTTATGTGTGCGATTCTACGGCAGGCAGCGTCAAGGAATACGACGGCACTACGGGTGCCTATATTCAGGATTTGATCACGGGCGGCAGCGGGGGACTCAATTCACCTAATCACCTGATGTTCGTGCAAGAGGCCCTGTCGGTGCAGGCAAGCAACGTCAGCGTGGATGATGTCTTGGCGACAAGCGCGACAGTAGAGTGGACGGTGAAGAACGACACGGATCAGGCCATCCAGAACATGGTGGTCTATTGGCTGACGAGTGACCCAGACACGATGTTCACCAACATATTTATTTCGGGCACAACAAACGCCTTGGTAAGCATGACGTTGACCAACTTGCTGGCCGATCAGACTTACGATTACCGGGTGGAATCCATTGGGTGGGAGGCCGGCTACGGTTACGTCGCGTCTGGCGCAACTGGACTCACATTCACCACGCCGTGGATCTCTGTAAGCAACGTGAGCTACAGCAACCTCAGCACCAACAGCGTGGACATCACTTGGACCATGGAGAACCTCAGTGATTGGACATCCACGCACAGGGTAACGCTTTCCAACGAATCCGTGACGTTGACCAATGTCCTCGTGGATGCCAGTCCCGGACCTATCACGAACAACAACGTGATTCTTTCGATGACGAACCTGACGAGCGGAACCAGCTACCACTACACGGTCATGTCCTACGTCAACGACGCCAACAGCAACGGCTCGAATCTTGTGGCCGGTTATTGCGCGACCAACAGCGGCACGATCAGTGTGCCTGCCTTTCCGTTGATCAGGCTCGCCGGCACCGTCTGCACGCTGCTGCCAAGCAATGTTGAGGTCGCATGGTTCATGGCCAGCAACACCACCTATGCCACGGCGAACAGCCTCACGATTGCCGAGGGCAGTTCAAACAATATAGTGCAATCGTCTTCGCCGGTGACTTTCGATGAAGTCGGTTTGGTGGATCGCTCGTTTGCGAATCTCGAAGTGGGATCGAACTACTGGTTTACCGTCCAGTCGTTGGTGCTGGGAACCACGGGCTACGCGCCGGACATGACCAACGCCAGCAGCACGGTGATGCTGATGGTTCCCTGGTTGAGCGTTGACTCGCCGGTGGCGACCAACGTCACGTGCACCAGTGCCACGGTCAGTTGGGCCGTGGAGAACGTCACAGGTCAGGCGGTGACCAACACCGTCTTCTACTGGGTGGACGAAACCTCCGGAATTTCCAACCCGTTCGTCGCCGCAGGGACCAACATCCCCGGCAGTGGCACTGTCAGCGTGACGCTGACCAATTTGCTGACGGGTCAGGCTTACGATTACTACGTTCAAACCTCCAACGCCGTTGCCAGTGCCTTCGCTCCCGCCTACTATCCCAACTATGATCAGTTCCAAACCCTCCCGCCCTGCATCTGTATCGTCAGCAATGCAACCCTCAGCACCGGGCAATCGGCGGGCAGCGCCACGCTCAACTGGACCATCCAGAACAGCTCCGGCCTGTCCGTGACCAACGTCGTGAGCTACACTTGGCATACCTCGACTGGTAGCGGGACGGGACGAACAGACCCCGTCACCATCGCGTCCGGGCAAACGCAAGTCAGCGTCAACATCCCCAGCCTCGTGGCCGGCGCCACCTACTACTTCAACGCCTCCTCCACCGTCGTGGGCCATGATGGAGAAGCCGCCTATTCGCAGACAATCGGCGGCGCCTTCGCCGTCAACGCAAGTGATGTGGCTGTTCCCTTCATCAGCATCAGCGGCGTGAAGACGAACTGGGTCACGGATGCGGCGGCTTCGATTGGCTGGCATGTGAACAAGGCCGACCCCGACGACATTGCTCATCACTACGTCGTGGCCACGACCAACTTCCCGCCGTTTGATCTCCAGCAAGCTGTTATCACCGAGGGTTCCGAGGCGACGGACCAAAGCGGCACCGTGACCGCATTGTTGACTGGACTGACGCCCGGCACGAACTATTATTACTACGTGCAGTCCATCATTGGTTTTGACAATAGCTTCTCCGCTACCGATCTCAATGGCGGCAGTTTCTACACCTTCACCACCCAGGACGGTGACCCGATTCCTCCCGCCACCAGTGATGCACTCCCGCTGGCCATCCTGACCTTGCCAATGGCCGATCCGGTTAGCCAGTCCAATGCCGTCATCGCATGGGAATTCCAGTCGGTGACCAATGCGGCGTCACATTATGTCGTCTTCAGCCCGAACACCTTCCCAACGCCGGCCAACGCTTTCATCGCCACGGCCACGCCAGCGCCCGGTAATTACTGCAACGTCGCCATTGCGGATTTGGAGGGCTTGCCGTCGAGCCAGACCAACTTTTATTTCGTCCAGTCCGTGATAGACCTCGGCGATGGCAATTCTTCCGTCATGCCGATGGAGGGCTTCTACAACTGGTTCATCACCGGCACCAACGGCGGCGTTGGAACCTCCGGCGATGTGGTGAGCTTCGGCCCGGATATGGTCGGCGGGATGGGACTTGCCGGCGGCGGCTCACCTTTAGGAGGCAGCGGGTACAATAACGGTGGTGGCAACTCGAATGGCGGCGGCTCCAACTCAGTCGGCAGCAGTGGTGGAACCGGTGGCTTGAATACTGGCGGTGCCGGCGGGAGTTATGCGGGTGGTATTCAATCCAATCTCACGATCACTGTCAGCTTCTGGGTTTCCTCCATCGCAGTTAGTGAATGGGGCGCTGGCAACGGTCAGCATGCAAAAGGCAAACTGACCTGTAAAGGCTCCGACGGAGGTGTTGTCGTGGAGAGGGAAGTCCAGACAGATGACATAGGCGCATGCACTTGGACAGACCCCGGCCCTGCGGGCGGGACATCAACGAACGTGTCTTTCGATATTCCGGTGAGGCCGGGTGAGACTTACAAGTTTACCTTTGAATGGACAGAGCGGCCGGCCGTGGACGGCTACGACATTGATGCGGGTGTGGACTTAGGCTCAACCAATTGTTTCCTCTGGCGGCAAGAGGACATCTCCAAGGACTGGGGAGAGAGCACCATTTGCTGGGGTTGGGGTTCGCCGACTGAGGAAGAATATGTTGTCACCCACTATGAGGATGACATCCCAAACTCCGAAACTTATGTTTATCCTGGGACGCAGGCCCCTTACGGGGATGAAAACACCTGGACCATTACCGTATGTAAACATCCGGAGGTAAAAATCGAGCAACTCTGTTTCGACGACAACGTCCGCATCAAAAACGCAACGTCGTTCGCCGATACGTCGGGAGAGTTCATTAAGGCGCCGGAATGGACCTCCGGCGGCGGCAACAACAAACCCATCTGCTACGTTCAAGGGTATAATCCGGTCATAACGAACATGGTTCTGCACGTGACGCATGACGATTACACGATACTCAATTATCCCGGCGCTGTATTGATTGGGCGCGCCAGCATCACAAATCCAAAACCCCCATGGGAAACTTCGATTTTAACTTTCAGCAATTCAGTTGTCCTGGCCCCTCCTTATGCCTCTGTCAACGTATACACGACAAACAACTTCCCCCACTACATTAACTACACCGATCTCGTCATCGAGTGGACGCTGGATTTCGGCGATGGCACGACACAGGACATCGGCACTACCGAGAATACATTATTTGTGATCTTGGGCGATCCCATACGGTCTCCCGATCATAGTCTATGGTCTGACGATACCCCAATTGGGGTCGAGGATATTACTCAGAAGCGCCTCGAATTGCTTTGTAAAAAACTTAAGGGGTTATCAGATGTGGATGCCATCGCCGCTTCTGTGCAACGAACGGTTATGGACACTATTGGTGGTAATTATACTGAAAACGTATGGACATTATTGGATCCAACAAGGGGCGGGCGCATTCAGGGTGATTGCATCACACAGTCTTTCCTGATGAAACAGGCGCTCGAGCTTATCGGAATCCATGGTGCCCAGGCGATTGAGATTCACCCTTGCCCTATAGAATATGATGAACAACATCTTGTAGGCTACCCACCAGGTCCGGGGCGTCCTAATCCTGAACTTCCTTGGAGTGCGTGGCCTCTAATAACTGAGCCCTACTACAGTAGAGAAGGAGACAGCCAGTGGGCCACACGCCTTATGTATGGAATACCTCGTGCAGATCGCAATATATTTGAAGGTTGTTGTCTCTTTAACGGTTATATCTATCCGGGTGGCGATAGACTCAACAGACATAAACGACCGCTAGAGGTTCTTCATGCTCTGATGGAGCCGAACACGCCTAGGTTTCAATTTTGGGTTACCGACTATTGGTCCACCAATTATATAACGCACATTCCTTTGCCGCCCTTGCCGAAGAACTAAACAGAATTGTAACACGCGTGTTAATAACAACGAGAAAGGACGGAGTGATATGTACTATACCCAACGTAGGATACTATGCACCTTGTGTGTGGCGTGTGTTGTGCTGGCGCCGTTCACTTTGGGATTAGACCTGAAATATTATTGGGATTTGACAGGCGGAAGCAAGCAGCGCATCTGTAACGATGCGGCACTGTCAAATCCGGACATCGTCAAACAACTACAGTCCATAGCAGAGCATTATGTGAAGCAGATTCACACCGAGCTGGCGGTACTGGTCAGGAATAATCCGGTGTTGCTCGGAGTCGGTCGGGCACCTATTGAAGTGCGGGGCGCGAACAAACCCGAACACGTGATGTGTGGATTCGAGTTTATGAGAAACACGCACATGGTCCAAACAGCGAGTGGTGGTCATCTGGAGCCTGACAAAGACGGGTGTGTTCTGCGCGTATGGGCAAGTAACATTATTGCTTATACACCTTGGGATAAGCGAGGAAGGGATTCCGCGTGCTTTCTCGTGCATGAAATAGAAATGAGGGCGAGTTATCGGCTCTGGTTGTCTGAAGAAAATAATGATCTCGACAAAACCGTGCGAGCACTCATTGACCAGCGGTTTAAAGAGATGTGCGATGAGATGAAAAAGCTCCAAACAGCCGAAGACAAAGCAGCGGACACCGAACAGTGATGCATAATTGGGGTCAACTCTTTACACTTGACAGAGGCGGACAGGCGGTTCAGCGTTTGGGATCATGGCACGGCCGATTCGAGTGGAGTTTGAAGGCGCGGTATATCATGTGATGGCCCGGGGCAACGAACGGCGGGCGATCTTCCGGTCGGACGATGACCGGAAGTTGTTCCTGCAAACGGTGGGCGAAATGGCCTCGCAGTTCGGCGTGGTGGTGCACGTGTATTGTTTGATGCCGAATCATTACCATCTGGTGGTGGAAACCCCGCGCGGCAACCTCAGCCGGGCGATCGGGTGGTTGCAGGTGACCTACACGGTGCGGTTCAACCGGCGGCATCGGCGCAGCGGGCATCTGTTCCAAGGACGGTTCAAGGCGCAAGTGGTGGAGGCGGACGATTACGGGCGGGTGTTGGTGCGGTATGTGCATCTGAACCCGGTGCGACCGCGGCGCAAGAGCGAGCCGGTGCCGGTGGAGCGGGCGGGGGAGTTGGCTGGGTATGTGTGGAGCAGCCACAGGGCGTATGCGGGCTTGGGGGCGAAGGCACCTTGGCTGAGCTTGGAGTGGTTACGCTACTGGGGCCGGACGGTGGGGGCAGCTCAAGGGGAGTATCGGGCGGAGATGGCCGCTGCGTTTGGTCAGCGGCTGGCCAGTCCGTGGGAGGCGTTGCGAGGCGGGTTGGTGCTTGGGGCGGAGGAACTGTGGGAGAAGGTGCAGGGGATGGTGGAAACCAAGGCCGGCCAGGCGACGGTCGAGGAGGTGCGCTGGGTCGAAAGGCAGGGGGCGGGGCAAGTGCAGCAGCGCGTGCGGGAACTGGCGGCGAAAGAAACGGACGAACGGGTGCGGATCTGGGCGCGGGTAAGGCTGGGGGCGGAGCGAGGAGTGGATGTGGCGAAGGAGTTGGGCTACGGGGACGGCAGCGGGATTTCGCAGGTGGTGAGCAGGCTGGAGCATGAAGCGGCCGAAGATAAAGCCTTGCGGCGACGGCTGGAATCTCTGAGGAAGGAGGCGTTAGCCTGATGTCTTGTCAATTGTCAAGAGTTGACCCCTGTCACAGTGTGGATTAAGTTGGACGTCAATGGAAACGATCTTATGTCCAAATCCCTGCTGCTGGTTTCCGATAATGTGGATAACAGCCCCAGTGGAATTTGTGAGCGCCAATCCAACGGAACCACCAACATCGTTAGCGGAACCAAGCCCAACGGTCGCACGTTCATCACTCAGCTCGGCGGCAAGTTCCAGATTGCAGCCGTCAAGATTAACGACAAAGAATACAAGATGAATTTGCGGACACCCGTGCCGGTCAAGAAGACTATAACACTGAGACTTGTTCGATGCCGCTATGGGGATGGTGCAACTGATTTGTGCTGGACAGAGGATCAGTATAAAGACCTCAAGAAGAAATTGCAGGAGCGCTACGCACAAGCAGGTGTTAGGTTCGGTTTTGATGAGGTTACAGGTCGCAAGGTCGGCCGTTGGGGATATCCGGGAAGAGGATGGACGGGCAAAGGCAATTTTCCAACGGTTACCGATGGGATGATCGAGGTGCCGGATGATATAAGGGAGCTTTTTGATGGTTACTCACCCGACGTCCCTGCGCTGTTTCTTGTTAATGGCATTGGGGAACCCTGGTTTTTCACAGTCAACGCAGGCTACGCTTGCATACCCTTGCTTATGGGCCGTGCTGACCTGCGGCCATACCAGAATAAAGCGTTAGTTGCTCCCCCCGGCGGTGCCAACGAGGGTACCCGATTTACGGGACCGCACGAACTTCTGCACATCCTGCTTAATGCCCCTCACGGCGGAGCATATATCTTGGAAGAAAACATCCGGCAAATGCTCATATCTCCTCCTACGAGATGTCGGGATGATATTTCTGACACAAAGCGTCTCTCTCCCCGCCAAGTTGAAACCATACAAGCTAGCCCATTTGCAAAATGAAAATACTTGTGCTCATCTCGATAGTGATTTGTCTTTGTATACAACCTGACAGGGCTGTAGCAGAACCTCTCAACGACACTGTTCAGCACTTTCGGATGATCTTGTCTGGAACAGAGGGTGCGGCCCGGTTGATTGCGGAAGAGATCGCAGCGGCAACACCCGGACAACGAAAACAAATGGTGGCTGCGATTGATCAAATTATTGAGGGGGAATTTCAGCTAACCCAACCGTCGCAGAAAAGTGATGGTATTGGGGTGATCGGCCAATGTGCGCTTGTCCTGAAAGCTGTAGGCGACGAGAACGCGACACTTGAGGCTTTTGGTGCCCGCCTGCCTCAAGTCGCCTCCCGGGTGGGGTTCGACGCTGAACAAGTGGTTATTAGCGCTCTGATTCAATGTCGCGACCCCAAGGCCGTAGAGACGTTGGCTGATTTGGGGCGTCTCCGTCTGAAACAGGCCAAAGAATTGGGTCCGCCATTGGGCTCGGCAGCTTCGGCATCCGACGAGCAGAAAAAGTTTGCAGACAATATCGTCGGCAGCTTGGGTAATGTGATTGTGGGTTTGATGCTAAGTGCCAACAGTTCTGGCAGGACGGTTGCACGTGAACTCCGTGACGAATTTGTGAAGTTGATAGAAGGCTCTCCATATCAGAAAGAGTTTTCTGAAGGTCTGGAAAGACTCGACTCGTATTTGGGAGAAGCTCGTCCTCGAAGCCATGCGCCGGTTGTAGATCGAATACCGCAGGCAGAGCAGCCGCAACAATCGAAGCCCAAAATACCCGCGACTGACACTCAACCCGGCCAGAAGCAAGGCGCAGCCGGCATCGGAACAGTGATTGTCGTGGCCAGTGTCAGCTTGATGTTTTTCGGGTGGCTCATCTGGTTCCTGAGGAGAAAGTGAAAGGCCTGAACTCGTGAATGATTCAATCAAACAATTGGTCGCAGGTGCCGTCATCGCATTGACAGGAGTGCTCGCAGGCGGAGCGATGGTGATATGTACACAGGCGGTAATGAATAGTGAAGCGGCAAGTGGTCAGAGGTCAGCGGGAAGCTTTCAGCCGTCAGCGTTCAGTGGTCAGTCATCTGCCAATCCTGTCCTTCCTGTTCATCCTGTTTTCAACTTTCAACCCGCCACCGTCAGCAGCCCATCATCGGTGTTCAGTGGGCAGAAGATGTCGCCGAATCCAGTCATCACCATCCCTACACGTCCGGTCAATGGTTCAAACATCGTCTTTCGTCCCGGGTCGCCTTCCGGGAAGCCGATGATGACCTACAGCCAGTTCCAGAAGGTCCAAGAGGTGCCAGAGGTAAAAGCAGCCCGTGAGGCATTTATGGAAGCCCAGAAGAAATATTCCGAGACGATGAAAAAGGCCGTGGAAGCGACGGCAGAAGGAAGAAGCCAGACGACAGTAAACAGTGGTCAGTATTCAGTGAACAGTGGGCAGTTGGCGGCGGGCGGGGGCCAATTGCCAGTGAACAGTGGACAGTCGTCAGTGTTCAGTGGGCAGAAGATGCCGGGCGGGGGCAAACTCTCAACCCTCAACTCTCAGCCATCAACCAAAGCCACTCCCTTGACGGTTCAGATTCCGCTCTCTGGATCGGGCACGAACGGAACGGCGAAGACAAAACTGTAAAACCGATGTCGAAACATCGGGTCAAACTCAAAACAGTGACCAGCACCGTTTTCTACTGGGTGGACGAGACCGCCGGCATTTCCAACCCGTTCATCGCCACGGCCACGTAGCAGCAGTCGGGAGACCGCTGAATAACTGGGAGGGGCGACATCCTTGTCGCCCGATAATGATTCGGCGACAGGAATGTCGCCGCTCCCAGCTAATGCAATCTTTCGGCGGTCAGAGACCGCCGCTACAGAACCGTTCCGGGCTTTGGGGTTTGAAGATTGGGGCTTCCCTGGAGTTTGGAGTTTGGAACTTGGAATTTCCCCGGCCGTTCGCCGCGTCACCGCTCCGGCGTCTTGAGGATGGCCAGCACTTTGAGGCCGCTGGCGGTCTTGCGGAAAACGAAAATGCGGCTGGCCGACTCGCCGTTCTGTTTGAGGTCCGCCACCAGAATGGTGTCGTTGCTCGTCAGCACATCCCCGGCTTCCGGCGGGAGGCCTGCCTCGAGCGCCGTCATTTGCACGGCGCTCTCCAAGGCAAACGCATGAGGCTGCTGGATGGCCTTCTGGATGAACTCGTTGAGCGATTGATCGTCTTCGATCTTGCGCCCCTCGATGTAACAGGGCATGGCGAACTGCGCCCGGAGTCCGGCTGCATCGTCCTTGTTCAGAAGGTTGATGAGATTGTCCAACGCCGCGCCTGCATCGCGCGGCGCGGCGGTTCCCGTCGGGGCGGCGGGCAGCGCCGGCGAAGTTTTTGTCGTGCTCTTGGGATGGCTGCCGGCCTTTCTGCCGCCGAACGCAAACCAACCCAGCACAACACCCACCACCACCAACACCAGAACAGGTCTAAAAATTCGGTTCATGTTATTTGTCTGAAGCTCCACTGTGATACTACCGGCGGGCGGGGGAAAGGTTACACGTAACCCCGCTGAGGGTGAACGAGAGGCATCTAGTGGACATTGCCGGCAACCGCCATTTCCAGCGGCACCTGCATGGAGAAGTTCATGACGGGCGTGGTCTCGGCGAAGACAGCGGCGACGGCCTGCACCAGTTCGTGACCGGTCATGCCGCGGACTTCCTTCTCCGGAAACGGATAGTAAATCTGGAAGCCGACCCAGTCGCGCTTGCCGGCTTTCTTCAGCGCTGCGCGGAGTTGCGCGGCCGACCGGAAGTTTTTGGCGTCGAAGACCTGCATCCGCTCCCAGTCGCCGATCTGTGCGACGAACTGGTCCTGCCGGATGAGGCGCAGCAGTTCGCGTTCCAGCGGGCTGGCTGCGCGCAAGCCGGCGACGAGGCGATGCCAGTCCCAGTCGGGCTTGAGCACGCAACCGGGAAACTCCTCCGGTCCCTCCGCCGGCCCGCGTTCGATCTGCGCGCCGGCCTTGAAGACGCGCGCTTCCTGGTCCACGGAGATGAAGAACTTCGCGCAACTCCAGTTCACGTCGTGGCTGACCGGCTTGGCCTCGCGGTTCTTGCGCGGCACCCAACAGATCCACTGCCAGAAAACACCGCGGCCCCAGCGGTCGCAGACGAACGACTGGCGGTAGCGCTGTTCGAGGTGATACTTGAAAATCTGCGTGATGCGCTCGTGCGGTTCGAGGTTGCCGACGCGGATGCCGTTCTCGAAATCAATCCACTCCCCGCGGAAGGCCTCGCCCGTCGGCAATTCGACCGCTCCGGCGCCCGCGCCGCGCGCGAGCGGCAGCCAGGCTTTGAGTGGAGGGGATTTTTTCACGGCCATGCGCCTCGCTGGCAACCCTCACTCCGGCAACATGTCAATGTCGTGGGCGATGTCGAGAAACTCGTCCTTGGAAACCTGTTCGAGCGTCTTGCCGCGCTGCTTGAGTTTCTCGTTGAACTTGATCGCCTTCTCGGTCATGTGGTCGTGCGTTTCCTCGCTGCCGCCGACCAGCAGGAAGTTCTCGCCTTGCGTGAGCCGCTTGTGGTGGTCCTTGTTGTCGAGTCCCAGACCGAGCAGGACAGCTTTCTTTGACCTGGCTTTTTTTCGAGGCTTCATCGAACGAGGATGGCGGCTGGAAGAGGAGGAAATTCTTGGAACCCGTGCTGGTTGACGATTTCTATTTTTGACGCCTGGCGGCAAAAAGGAGCACGCCGCCTGCCGCCGCCGTCAGCAAGCTGACGCCGCAAAGCGCGAGCTTGACGCGAAAATTCGTTCGCGCCAGCAAGAAGGTGCTGCTGGCGAAACCCTTTGTGATCTCAAAAACCTTTTGGCTGTCGCTCGCGATCCGCGGCCAGTTGCTTTCGAGTTGCTGGAGGTTTTGCTGCGCTTGCGCCGACTGCTCCGCGCTCTTGAGCGTGGCAAAGCCGGCGTAGAGCAACGCCACCGCGCCGACCAAGAAGCAAACAAACCCCATGACCAGCGGCAGCTTCGACAGGGATATTGGCGCGTCCGGCGAAATCTTCGAACTCATGAGGGCAAGCCTATCCGGGCCGAAGTTGTTTTCAAGATGATTCTCGGCAGCGTTCGTTGGCTGGAGAACGCCGCCGTCCGGCACGGTTGAGACGCCGCTCGATGGAAGTCGCCTCAATTGGCCGCGTCCCGCACGCAACGAACAAAATTGTTGATGCGGATCACGTCGCCTTGCGGACCGCGGCCGTGCGGAAACGCGGCTGGATCGCCGGCCTTGGGATCGCTGCGTTGCGCGCCCGCGCCGTGAACATCGAGCAACTGGTAGTTGCCCGAACCGCCCGAAGGCGGCGGGCCAAAACCCGGCGGCGGGCCTTGTCCCGGCCCTCCAAAACGCGGTCCGCCCATGCCTGGACCTCCCGGCCCCTGCCCTCGCCCGCCCGGCGGGCCGCCGAAAGGCTGCATCCAGCCCGTCGCGCGGCCGAAGGCGACGTAAACAGCCGCGCCGCCCTGCCGGTCGGGTTGGCCGCCTTGATGCGTCGTGCCGGTCCAGAAAAACGGATACTCGCCATCGGCGAGTTGCGTCGTTTGAAACACCGGATCAATCGCCGGCGAATGCGTCACCGCCGGCGCGCGAGTGTAGTCCACTAGGCTCTGCAACTCCTTCGCGTTCGGCAACCGCCAGTCGTTGTGGCCGAGATGCTTCTCCGCGTTGCGCTGCTGCACCCACGCCAGCGCCGCTTCCCAGTTCATGCCCTTGCCGCTGTCGGCCTTCGACCACATCAGTCCCGTGGCGCGGTCGGTCACGGTGCCGTTGCCGTTGTCGTGGAAATCGTTCTTGCCGTAGGCCGGGTTGCCGCGGACGCAGAGCACGTAAAACGTTTTCTCCCCCCGGCCGGGCATGGACGTGCCGTAGCCTTTGATGCGGCCATCGGCGAAATTCACCCCGAACATCTGATTTGGTTTGGCGACATACGTCGTGCTGGTGGCCCATTGCGAGTCAATGACGCGTTCGCCCGCGCTGGCGTCGCCGTAGGCAAACTTGAAAAACCTCGTATCAATGAACGGCGTCAGCTTGGAAGTGTCCGTGTTGTCCAACTGGACATCCACGCCGCTGAACTGGATGAGCGAATAGAGTTCCTTGATTGTCGGCAGCCTCCAGTCGTTGAATCCGCCGAACCGGACGGCGTTGGCTTTTGCCGGCAGCTCGCGGGCCTGGGCCAGCGTCAGCTTGTCGCGGTGATTGAGTACGCCGTCGCCGTTGGTGTCCGGGCTGCGTTGCCAGGTCAATCCCGTGTTGTTGTCAGATACCGTCAGGCCGTCGGCGCTCAGTGTGTAAGACGCCTTCGGCCCCGGATGCTGCGCGTCCTGCCCGAAGAACCGCTCGCCCGGTCGCGGCGGCGCGATTTCGCCGCGATCGTCGTAACACTTCGTCTGGCCCGTGCCGACGATGGTGTAGGGATGTTCGCCTCCTGCCGCGGCGGCCACGGCCAGACCGAGCGAGAGTGTTGTCGTGAGAGTCATTGCGTTCATCCGGTTTTCCTTTCGATCCTGTTATCGACTAGAACGGCTCGGAACCAGAGTTTATTTGCGCCAGCAAAACAATTGTCAGGGAAGTGTAATAGCTGTGGCGCTTGGGAAGCAGTAGAATCTCCGTGCGCCGCAGATCGTCCGGCGATGGAGCCGTCAGATTCAGGAAACGCCGCCGGAGCCCCGTGTCACGGCGCGGCCAACCGCGTGAGCCTCATGCCCAATGCGCAACGTATCCCCACTGCCAGATCAACCGCGGGAATCGAGCGCCGCACCTCGACGAGGCCGAGCATCTCCGCGCGAGATGCCCGCCTGACATGATCTTCAGTTGTGGTGCGTCCCCTTGGATGCGTTGAGCGTCTTCGCGATCGCCTCGGCCTCGGCGGCGGTGAAGCGGCCGGTGATGACGGCCTTGTCTTGAATCACGGATTGGATTGTTGGCGCGGAAAGCAGTTTGCCGTCGAAGATCATCGCAAGCCGCTTGCCGATGTTGGCGCCGGTGATCTCGGCGAACCGTTTCGCGCCGGCTTCGGTAAGCGTCACCTCGATCTGGACGCCGCCACCCGCTGGCGCGTTCGTCACGGTTGCATTGGAGATGGCCGTTTCATCGAGCAACACCTCGCGCCGCACACGCAACGACTCCTTGTTGGTGGAATCGGCGAGGGTGTCGGTGGGCGCGGTGTCGGCGGCGTCGGCGACGAGGTGGAATTGCAGACGCGGCGCCGGTGAGGCTGTCCCGGCTTTCGCGCGATCGCGCTCCGCAGCGGCCTTTCTCTCTCGATTATATTTCGGTCGCTCGAAGCTGCCAATCCCGCCTCGTTCCTGTTCTTTTTTTCTCCACTTTTCGATCACGCTGCGCTCCTCTGCGCCGATCAATCGTGACCGAAGCGATTTTTCCACAATGGTGATACAAGTCGTTCCATTGGGATATGCCGGGATACGCAATCGCACCGACCATACGTCGTAGGTAATCTCATCGTTAGGCTCGTAACCGGTCAAGTATTCCAGTTCGAACCCGTTCGGAAGAGTGTGGGTCGCGATGATTTCTCCCAACGTGTTGAATGTTTCGTCCGACACGCGCACCGCTTTCCGGTCAAGCATCGCCCAACGAATCGCGGCGACAACAGCCTCCTCGGTCAAAGGAGGTTGGTCCTTGCCAATCGGGTCCGTCGCCGCCTGTTTATTGAGAATATTCACTGCGGCTGCCAGCGCAATATGGGGAGATGATGCTGAAGGCGGAACAGCAGCGGGCGCCGGCTTTGTTTGCGTGCCGGACGACGGCGGCCTCCGCCCCTTGGGCGCGTTGAGCACGTTCGCGACCGCCTCGGCCACCTCGGCGGCGGTGAAGTTGCCGGTGATGACGGCTTTGTCGTGAATCACGGACATGATCGTCGGCGCGGAGAGCACCTTGCCGTCGAAGATTGCCGCGAGGCGCTTGCCGATGTTCGCGCCGGTGATCTCGGCAAACCGTTTCGCGCCGGCTTCGGTGAAGTCCACTTCCACCGATACCCCGCGCTCCGGCGAGACTATGACGGACGCGCGAGCCACGCCGGATTCGTCGAGCAGGACTTCCTTGCGAACGCGCAACGGTTGCTTGCGGCCCGGATCGGCGAGCGTGTCGGCGGGCGCGGTGTCGTTGGCGCCAGCGACGAGGCGGAATTGCAGGCGCGGCGCGGACGAAGCAGGCTGCGTCGTCGCGGACGAGCCGCTGATCTTGTCCAGGCGCACCATGATCGGCAACGGCCCGCTGCCTGGAGGCTGAATCTCGCCGAGAACATACGAGCCGTCCGGTTCCGGCGTCAGCGCGCCTTCACGGAGAACGACGGGGCCTTGATTCCAATCCATCGGGCCGGTGTGGTCCACCACGTGGCCTTTGGCATCCTTGATGTCGCAGTTGAGCGTGAGTCCCCACGATCTGCGTTTCAGGGAAGCGGTAAACTCAAAGGCGTTGTTGAACCAGCTATGCCAATGACTTTGCTTTGTGCCGAACATAAAAAGAACGTCGGCACCCGGCGCGCCACGGCCTTCGATAATGGCTTGATTCGAAGCGACCTTCACGCGCGTGATGGCCGGGCCGACAGGGATTTCAGACGGCACGCGAGGCGGCGTCGTCATTTTTTCCGCGTGCGCCGGATTCCGCTGAATCACCTGCGGCGTGTAAGCCAGGATCGGAATGATCACCGCCGCCACCGTCACGGCAAACAACGCAAACCAGCCCGCGGCGACCCCGGCCGTCCAGCGCCAGAGAAGTTTGCAACCGCCCCAGCGGTACATTGCCCAACTCAGCAACACCGCCGCCACCAACTCCCAACCAAACCAGCCACGCAAGAAATACAAGCCGTGCACGGCCAGGACCGTCGTATCCGGCAACCGGGTGGCGATATCTTTGGCGAGCGTCTCGAATTTCGGCGCGATGTAGGTCGCAAACGCCAGCAGCGGCACCATCGCCGCGACCTGCGCCGCCATGCTCAATGTCACGCGCCACCAACCGCCGCTTTGCGCCCGGGCGCCGGCTGCGCTCGCAGGCGGCGGTCCGCTGGACGGCGACGCCTGCCGGATGTCCGTGCGCCGATCACACCGCTTGACGTACAAGTGCGCCGCGGCAAATACCAATGCCAGAAACAGAAAACTGCCGACCTCGACCCACCGGCCAGCATTGAGCGAGTCGCGTGAAAGCATCACCACCAACCACCAACCGATGCCCGTAATAAGAAAGCCAGATGCGACAACTGCGAACGAAGGAATGGCTCGCGGCCTGTTCACCGCGCGCCAGATCCAGCGAATGATGAGGATGTTGAAGGCCGCCACGATGGCCAGCAAACCGACCGTGCAAAACATCTCATGATATTTTACAAAGTTTTCATTCCCCGCCCATTTGACGACGCGGAGCAAAGCATGTCCCAGATAAGAGAAAAAAATGGCATCTACAAACAACAGAGGTGCGAACAAGCCGTCGAACAAAGCCAATTCGAGGCCGCGGAGCTGTTCCGCCGAGTGGCGGATTTGCCACACGGCGAGCCATCCGAGAATAGTCGAGGTGAAACCAGCCGCCAGACTTGCCGCAAAAGCCCACAAATTATTCCAGCAAACACTGTCTCCGCCTCCCCTTTCGGGAACAGTCCCCCAAAGGTAGGCGAGAACAAACCACGGCGCGCACGCCGCGCCGGCAATGGCCGTGCTCGAGAAACGCGGCGGTTGAGCGGCGGCGGCCGTGGGTGTCCCGCCTTCAGGCGGCTTTTGCCCCGGACCGGCTGAAGCCGGGACGCCAACCGGGGGCGGTGTGGTCGCGAGGCCGCGGCTCTTTTTGAAATGCCGGAAAGCTTCGCACACTTCGGGCCGGGCCAAGACGATCAGTGCCCAGATGCCGAGTGGCACACCGATAAGGTTTCCGGGCGGAATAAGGAACGCCAGGACGGCACCAGTGATCGCCAGGCCGTAATTTTCCATCCGCTTCATCTTCAAAGCGGCAAATATTGTGAGGTTGCATAGCACGAGCGCTGTCATGAGGAGACTGATTGGCGGGAAGCGACTCGAATCCTTTTCTGAAGCTGACCACGCATAGATCAGACAGGGAAGCATCAGAATAAAGTTCGCGATTCCCGTCACGAGCAGTCCCATGGCTGGCCCATTGACCTGACGCATTATGGCGTGGTCTGGTTCCGGTGGTGACAGGTTGGCAGAGGCCGGGACACTAACAACTGGCGGCGTGTTTGCAATGGTCTCAACCTGCGTCCTCACCTCGGCGGCGGTTTGGTAGCGGCGTTCGGGGTTCGCTTCCAGCGCGCGCAACACGATCTCATCCAGCCGCACATCAATGACGACTTTTTTCGACGGCGCTTCGAGCGGTTTGCCGGGCAGTTCGCCGGTGAGCAGTTCGTAGAGGACGACGCCGAGCGAGTAGATATCCGTGCGATGATCGGTGCGGCGGCGGTCCTTCTGTTCGGGGGCCATGTATTGCGGCGTGCCGGCGGGCTGGCTGTCCGCGACGTCGACATCCGATGCCCCCGCGTTCAGCATCTTGGCGATGCCGAAGTCGGCGATCTTCACGCGGCCTTCCTTGTCCAGCAGGAGGTTCTCCGGCTTGATGTCGCGGTGGACGATGCCGTGCTCGTGGGCGTATTGGAGCGCCTCGCAGACCGGCGGCACAATGGCCAGCGCCTGCTCCGGCGTGAACCGCGCGGCTTTCATCGCCTGCCGCAGGTTTACGCCGTCCACGAACTCCATCAGCAGGTAGTAGAAGCCGCCTGCCTGGCCGAAATCGTGGACGGTGACGATGTTTTGGTGACTTAACGTGGCGAGAGCCTGCGCTTCGCGGGTGAACCGCTCGGCGAACTTCGCATCCGCCACGCGTTCGGGCGCGAGGAGCTTGAGCGCGACGAGGCGGTTGAGGGTTTTTTGCCGCGCCTTATAGACTACGCCCATGCCGCCGCGGCCGAGGCATTCGAGGATCTCCAGTTGCGGGAAGTGCGGGGCGAGTTCCGCAGGCGAGAGCGCCTTCTGAGGCGTGGCAGGCTGCGAGTCCGGGTGCGTTGGCGACATCGCCTCCGCCAGCAAGCAGCGCGGACAAAGCCCGCCGGTCGCTGCCACCGGCAGGGCTGCGCCGCACTTTTCGCACAACGGCGTTTCTGAAGAGGATGTGCTCATACAAGGTTCTGAGCCGAACGCGGACAAAGGTTACAGAAAAACTTCAGCGACCTAATGCGGTGAACAAGGCGCTCATCTCGGCCTCGACATGGCCGGGATCATCCAGCGTGCCGGCAACCTCCGCCTTCACCGCCTGACGGAACCGTTTCTTCATGCGATGCACCGCGACCTTCAGCGCGGCCGGGTTCATTCCGCAGTCGGCCGCCACGGCCGCCTGGTCTCCGCGCGCAGCCTCGCCCGTGAGCCACGGCTTGACCAGAAGGAAAAAGGCCTCGCGCCCTTCTGCGGCGCACTCCAGACGCAACGCTTCAAAAGCCCGCGCCATCACCGTCAACGCCCACTGCCGGTCGAAAGCCGTGTCGGGAGTCAGACCCGCATCGGCTACCGAACGCGCTTCGCCGGCATCCGTATCGTTCAACGAAACGCATTCCGCTTCGCCACCCCGCTTGAGCCGGCGCGCGGCCCGGCGGTGTTGCGAGGAGAAGTGCTTCACCGCGCCCAGCAGATAAGATCGGAACTTCCCGCGTTCCCGGTCGGCATTCGCCAGGGCGTCGCCGCCAAGGAGGTGTGCGAAGAATTCGTGCGCCAACTCGCGCGCCGCGTCCGCATCGCGGAGTTCGCATCGGAGAAACGCCGCCACGGGTTCGTAATACGCCTCGCAAAGATCGGCGAGCGCCTGGCGTCCTTCCTCCGAGTCCGCCTTCGCCCGCCCGACCTGTGTCCAGCGCGTCGTGCGAAAAGCTGCGCCGAGCGCCTCGCGCGGACGCGGCGTCGGCGGCGGAGTTGAGGAATCCGTGGTCATTGCAGTCCGGGCGCATTATGCCATTGAGTCCTGAGCTATTGGAGAGGAAAGGTTACCACATGGCGGCGAAAGATCTTCTAGTAGCGCGTGGCGTATTCCCGCTCAGGCCGGGTCGGGAGCCTGAACCCGCTCTTGTTGAACTTGCCGTTCCAACCGACTTCACTCGACGGGAAAGACTTGTGTGTGTCGCGGAGCAGATTGCCGTCGCCGGCGAGATGCATCTCCGCCACCCGCCGTTTCTCGGCAGCATTGTGGGTTGCTGCCGAGAAACCGGACGGTTGGTCGTCACTGCGGGGAACTACTCACTGGGCGGACGTTGGCGATTGGATTGGCCTTCGCCGCCGCCACCGTTGCCGGGGCCGTCACCGGGACCGCCACCACCTTGGCCGCCTTGGCGCTGCGGTGGCCGCATTTGCTTCAACTGCTGTTGCTGTTCGGGCGTCAGAATCTTCTCGAGTTTCGCTTTCAACTCGGCCTCCAGGTCCGCTAGTTGCTTTTGCTGATCGGCGGTCAGGTTCAATTGCTCCTGTGCGCGTGGGGGCAGCAGGTGAAACCCACCCCGACCGCCGGGGCCGCCGGAGCCACCTTCACGTGGGGGAGGACGTTGATCGTCGGAACGCTGATTGCCGTCTTGCGCTGTGAGCAGGCACGTCGAAGCGCCGAGTGCCAGGGTGATTACAATTGCTGCTGCTGTTTTTTTCATGTTGTCTGTCCTTTCGTTTTCTTCTTCGTCTCAATGGCCGGTGCCGGTTTCGACGCAGTAAATATAACGGTTGGAGCGCAGGGAAAATTGGTTGCCTGCAATGGCCGGCGTGGCGTTCCACTCGCTGTCGTCGTCGGCGGCCAAGGATGTGCGGGGGCCCACGCAAGGCCCCGCACATCCCGCAGCAGGCCGTGGTGCAAGCCTGCTGCTCAAGCGCGCGTCCTCGCTGTTGCAACTTCGGTGCGGGATGCGATCTCCAGCCGCTGTGGATGGCAGCAATAATAACCGCCACCGTAAGTAATAACGTGCGGGCAATCCTTCGGTCCCTTCACCAGGCATTCCACCAGCTCTGATGTGATGCGTTTACCGCGACAGACGGCCTCGTCGGGCAGTTGGCGAAACGTGCAATTAGTTTTGATGTCATGCTCTCCCAGTTCGCCGTTCATGAGCAGTGGATAAAATGTCGTGTTCATTTGTCTCCTTTTGCCGGTTCACGTTCACGGTTCATTCTTACGCTTGATTTAACGGTGGCTTTGTTAAGCAATTGTGTGTGCGGAACAGGAAAATTGTTAAGGAGATGTAAAAGTTGCTGACTTTGGGCGGCGAGGCGCCGGTTTTTTCGGCGTGTGACGGTGAACAAACGACCGCTGCGTGGGAGAGAACAACCATGGCCGGTCCAACTCAACAACACACGTCCGGCCTGGGAATCGCGATCCATCTGCCCGCCGCGCCGGCCCCTTTGTCTTGACCTGCCGCTTGGTGTCCCCAAAACAAAGAGTGCGCTTGTGCCTCCGGCGCGATTATGATTTGAACTGCCGGCGTGCTATGATACGACCCAGCACGCGGAGTCAAAACAGAGACTGGAAACAAGGATCATGAACGACCAACCGAAAGAGTTGAGCTTTGGAACGCTGGCGTTGCACGCCGGTCAGGTGCCGGACCCGACGACGACGGCGTGTGCAGTGCCGATCTACGCCACCACGAGCTACGTGTTCAAGGACACCGACCACGCCGCGAATCTTTTCGCGCTGAAGGAGTTCGGCAACATCTACTCGCGGCTGATGAACCCGACCAACGACGTGATGGAGAAGCGCCTGGCGGCGCTCGACGGTGGCGCGGCGGCGCTGGCGTTTGCCAGCGGCCAGGCGGCGATCACGGCGGCGATTCTGACGATCACGCACGCCGGCCAGAACTTCATATCCGCGACCAGCCTCTACGGCGGCACGTGGACGCTGTTCACGCAAACCTTCTCGAAGCTCGGCATCGAGGCGCGGTTCTTCGATCCGAACAAGCCGGAGGAAATCAAGAAGCTGGCGGACGAGAATACGCGCTGCGTCTATTTCGAGAGCCTCGGCAATCCGAAGAACGACGTGCCGGATTTCAAGAAGATCGCCGACATCGCGCACCAGCTCGGTTTGCCGGTGATCTGCGATAACACGGTGATGACGCCGGCGCTGCTGCGGCCCATCGAGCACGGCGTGGACCTTGTGGTTTATTCAACGACGAAGTTTCTTGGCGGCCACGGCGTTCATATCGGTGGCGCGATCGTGGACAGCGCGAAGTTCCCGTGGGCGGACAATCCCGGGAGGTGGCCGGAGTTCTGCGCGCCGGACCCGGCGTATCACGGCATGGTGTTTACCGAGGCGCTCAAGCCCATCGGCAACATCGCCTGCATCATCCACATCCGGACGCACTGGTTGCGCGACACGGGCGCGTGCATGAGCCCGTTTGCGGCGTTCCTGTTCCTGCTCGGCATCGAGACGCTGCATCTGCGGATGCCGCGGCATTGTGAAAACGCGCAGGCCGTCGCGGAGTTCCTGAGCAAACACCCGGCGGTCGCGTGGGTGAACTATCCGGGCCTGCCAGGCCATCCGCAGCACGCCAACGCCCGCCGCTATCTGCCGAACGGTTGCGGCGCGCTCATGGGCTTCGGCATCAAGGGCGGCGCAGCGGCGGGCATCAAGCTCATCAATAGCGTCAAGCTCTTCAGCCACCTCGCGAACATCGGCGATGCGAAGTCGCTGATCATTCATCCAGCCTCGACAACGCACTCGCAACTCACGCCGGAGGAGCAGCAGAAGACCGGCGTGACGCCCGAATACGTGCGGCTCTCGATCGGCATCGAAGACGTGCGCGACATCATCGCCGACCTTGACCAGGCGCTAAAGGCGTCGCAGAATTGACGCCGCTTGGCACAAGCCGGCAGGTTACGCATGACCGACAAACTTTTTGACAGCACTGACAGCGTTCGCAGCGCAAAGCCGCTCCGCCACGCCCAGTCCGTCTCGTTCGGCGCGCCGATGGCATTGGAGCTGGGCGGCAGTCTGCCGAGCGTCACGGTTTGTTACGAAACCTATGGCCGGCTCAACGCCGCGGCCGACAACGCGATTCTCGTTTGCCACGCGCTCAGCGGCGATTCGCATGTCGCGAAGCATGACGAAAACGACGATCCCGGTTGGTGGGACATCCTCGTCGGACCGGGCAAGCCGATTGACACCGACCGTTTTTTTGTCGTCTGCCCGAACCTGCTCGGCGGTTGCCGCGGCTCCACCGGCCCCGGCAGCATCAACCCCGACACAGGCAAGCCTTACGGCCGCGATTTTCCCATCATCACCGTCAGCGACATGGTCGAGGCCGAGCGGCGGCTGGCGGACCATCTTGGCATCGGCCGGTGGCTCGCCGTTTTGGGCGGCTCCATGGGCGGCCATCAGACCATCACGTGGGCGACGCACTATCCCGACCGCGTGTGCGGCGCGATCCCCATCGCCACGTCGGCGCGTCTGACCAGCCAGGCGCTGGCGTTCGATGTCGTCGGCCGCAACGCCATCCGCCGCGACGCGCATTTCCACAGCGGCCAATACTACGACAAGCCGCACGGCCCCGATGTCGGCCTCGCCATCGCGCGGATGATCGGCCACATCACCTACCTCTCGCCGGCGGCGATGAAGCAGAAGTTCGGGGCGAATCGCCTCCAGCCGCGCGACGTCGCGATCGAGTTCGAGAAAACTTTTTCCGTCGGCTCCTACCTCGGCTACCAGGGCTCGAAGTTCGTCGAGCGGTTTGACGCCAACAGCTACATGGCGATCACCATGGCGATGGATCTGTTCGATCTCGGCGACAGCCCGGAGACACTGGCGGCAACGTTCAGCCGCGCGCGGTGTCGCTGGCTGGTACTGAGTTTCACCAGCGACTGGCTGTTCCCGCCGGAGCAGTCGCGCGACATCGTCAATGCGCTCATCGCCAACAAAGCCGCCGTGAGCTACTGCAACGTCCGCAGCGATTGCGGCCACGACGCATTCCTATTGCCGAACGAGTTTGCCAGCTACGGCGAGATGATCCGCGGGTTTATCAACAACCTCGCGGGCTGTGTCAGGCCGAATGGCGATTTTGACGATGCGGACGAACCGCGCGGCCACAGCCCGACCAGTATTTTTCACCAGCGCCGGCTCGACTACGAACGTATCGTTGAGTTGATCCCCTCCGGCGCGAGCGTGCTCGACCTCGGCAGCGGCCGCGGCGGCTTGCTGTCCCGCGCCAAACAAAAGGATTCCCATCGCGTCATCGGCGTCGAGCTCGACGAGCAGGCCGTGCTCACTTGCATCCAGCGCGGGCTGGATGTCGTGCAGGCCGACCTCAACAAAGGGCTGCGGCCGTTCGCCGACCAGCAGTTCGATTGCGTGGTGCTCTCGCAGACATTGCAGGCGGTCCACGACGTGGAGGGCGTCATCGCCGACATGTTGCGCGTCGGCCGCCTCTGCATCGTGAGCTTTCCCAACTTCGGGTTCCACAAACTGCGACGCATGCTGGCTGACGAGGGCCGCTCGCCGAAGTCTACCGGCGTGCTGCACCACGAGTGGTATAACACGCCCAACATCCGCTTCTTTACCATCGCGGACTTCGACGATTTCTGCCGGCAGAAAAACATCCGCGTCCACCGCCGCATCGCGCTCGACACCGAAGCCAGCGCCGAGGTGTTCGAGGACCCCAATCTCAACGCCGATCTCGCCATCTTTGTCATCAGCCGGTCCGGCAACGCGGGCTGACCCGTTGCCTCATGGATAAATGACACCGAGGGACTCTGAGTAGGCAGGTGTGATTGACTCAGGCTTTCGTGTTTGTTGGATAGCGTACTCTCTGTGTCAATCCCCCTTCTTGCGGAGGAGCGCCCTGCGGGCGGTGGAGC
>CAIQCK010000005.1 GCA_903870275.1 uncultured bacterium
CAACGGCAGCCTCAACGAGACCCAGTCGCACCTCTGCGCGGCTTATGACCGGGAATATATCACGAAAGACGAGTTCGGCGAACTGTTCCTGGAAGGGACGGAAATCCGCAAGATGATGATTGGATTCATCACCTCAATGGTCCGGCAGGGTTCCGGCGTCAAGCATATTCATAAGACCCTCAGTTGGTCGGAAGAGTGTTGGCAACGGTACGAGCGGATTACCGGACGACAACGTCCGGAGATGTTTCAGCCGAAGGGGGAGGAGGACGAAGGTGGTCCGCGTGCCGTCACGTTCCCGCCGCCGAACGCTGGCGAGGGAGCGAAGGGTGGCGGGGGTAAGCCACGTCCCACGGCGTTCCTAGCGAAAGAAGAAGGGGGCCGTCAGGCCAAATCGCGTCCGGTCATGTTTCGGGGGCCGAAGGACGAAGAGAAAGAGGAGAACAGTACCGCGCCGCGCGAAGAGTCGCCGCCACGGGATACTGAGTACTGAGTACTGTGGTCCACTCCAGCGGAAGCCAGCCCTCCCAAACCGAGGTGACTCCGTTCACGGGAAAACACGTTTGACAGTCGCCCCGCGGTCATGTACACTGAGCCCTTGTATTTGCCGCCGTCACCAGCCGCGCGGCGCGAGAAGCGGCCCAAGAAATCAATAACCCGCCGACGAAAGGACTATCCTTGATGTACGATGAAGAAAGAAACCTCCTGGCCCAACTTCATAAATTGGCGGCTCGCCAGGACGAGAATTTTCTCACGGAAGCCTTCGCACATCTCTTGCGGCATCTCCGTGACAACGAGCCACATGCGGCGGTCGACCTTTTGTGCCGACTCACGGGCGGCCGAGTGAGAATTGGGCCCGAAGGCATTCGCGACAGATTGACCATTACGACACAGGTGACTACGGAACAAGGACGGCCCGACATCGAAATTGCCATCAAGGGTGTATTCCGGTGCCTCGTGGAAGTGAAGTCAGAGTCCGGGGTGCGCGAGGGGCAACTGAAAGGATACCAGCGCGAGTTGAGGAAGTCCCAACGCGAAATGGAAAAGTTCCATGGCGAGTTGACGAAGATTAAGAATCGCGGCGTGAGTACCGCTTTGGTCTTGTTGACGCGCTACCCAGCCGAGCGTTTTGTCGCCGACGAACACTGCCGTTGGTATCAGGTTGCAGACTGGTTCGAGGACTGGTTGAAGGGCTGGGAAAAGAAGGGGATCGCGAATTCCGAAAGTTACTTCTTGACGAAGCAGTTCGTCGATTTTCTGAAAATCAGGAACATTGCCATGGAAAAAGCGGGACCGGAGTTGGCTGCTGGGGTGAAATCGTTGACAAACATCTTAAAGATGTTGGAAGAAGCGATCAACGCCAAGGCCGACACGACTAGGGGGTACTATAAGTTCTCCGCGGACTGGAATGAGATTGGGTTCTACTTGGACAAGAAGAAACTCTGGATCGGCTTCCTCTTTGAGGAACCTGCGACCTTGTGCTTCGAGACGCAAGAAGACTTCCACGTTAGAAGGGACGCCAAGGAAACTGTGGACTTTCGGAAGGTTGATGTAGACGATGACGGGCTGTATTGGACGTATAGCCGTGTGCGCGCAACAGGCCCATGAGACTTCCCGGCGGCGTTAGCCAGGCGGAGGGGCAGCGCGGCGGCGGTCGGCGCGGCGGGCCTGCTTGGCGTCGGCGCGATCACGGCGTTCTTCGGCCCGATAGACGCGCACATGCTCTGGATGCGCCGCCGCCCAATGGTCCGGCCGCAAGGCAGCATAGTCCCGGTCGCCGGCCAGGAGCCGATCGAGCACTTCCTTGACATACGCCCACACGGCCAGGTCGTTTCGCACGGCGCTGCTGACCAAGGTCAGGAAGTCGGCCGCCCGCTCGCCCGCCGCCACGCTGCCGACGAACAGCCAGTTCTTCCGTCCGATCGCCACCTGCTTCATCAACTGCTCGGTTTCATTGTTGTCGATCGGCAAGCGGCCGTCGTTCAAGTAAAGCTGTAAAGCGTCCCATTGGTTTCGCAGATAGTTCAAGGCCTCGGCGAACTTGTCCTTGGGCAACACGCGCAAGGCTGCCGCGCCATCGAGCAACTCCCGCATCCGCAGCCACACCGGCCGCGCCTCGGCGCTGCGCAACGCCCCCCGCTCTTCGACCGACAAGGTCTTGCCGCGGGTCTCGATGTCGTACAGCGCTTGATAGAGCGCCAGGAAGCGGCTGGCCAACAAGGGCTCGCTGGCCCGGGCGTCGAAGATCTTGCGCCGCGCATGCGCGTTGCACGCGCCGCGCTCGATCCGCGCATCGCTGCGCAGCCCGATGCCTTGATAACCCGAATAACAGTCCCCGATCATTTTGCCGACGAAGTTACTCGCCACGAGGAACTCGTCGGGCCCGTCGTCATGGCGGCTGACCGTAAAATCGAAGGCGTTGATCGGTACGGTCAGGCTGCGGTAGGCCCACATCCTCCCCGACACACTCGGGCGTCCTTCGGCCCGCGCTGTACTCAGTACCTCGTAGATCCGCTGTGACTTGGCATCACCGGCCTTCGGCACGGAAATCTCCGGCGGTAGAAGCAACGTTACTCGCGTTTCATCGGTGCCCAAGAGGCCGCTGGCGATGACTTCCTTCCGCAAATACAACACGAACGGTCGGATGCAGGTTGCCGCCGCGAAGAGGATATTCAAGAGCGTGCTTCGTCCGGGTGTCCAGCCGCTGCCCGCGAAGCAATCCTGCTGGCGATAGATCGGCAGGTGATAGCCGTATTTGGCGGTGATGATCTCGGCGGCTACGCTCGTGTCGTAGCGGTTGCCCTCGATCAAGCCTTCCGGCCGAGGCGCTTCCTTGACGCCGCATTCCGCCGCGTTGTCGCAGGCGAACTTGGGGATGAGCGTGCGCAGGACCCACAGCTTGGGCGGCTCGAACATCAGCGTTTCCTGGCTGTCATAGCCGATCAGCTTCCGTTCGCCATGCGTCGCACAATGCTTGACTTCCGCGGGCGCTTCGAGCGTGACTTCGCGTCGCGGCAGGTGGGCGGGCAAGGCTTCGTTGCGTTTCTTCCGCGGCTTGCGGACGCGGCGCTTGTGCTCGGCGATGATGATTTCCGCTTCTTCCACGGCCGCGGCCAATCCTTCTGCCGCGTCGGCCGCCTCCGGCGTGTTGCCGAAGTCGATCTTCAATTGGTTCGGATCTTCTTGATACCGCTCGCTCCGATTGCGGTAGGCGCGCTGCAAGAGCTCGTTGATCGTGAGCTCTTGCTCTTGGACCTTGTGGTGCAACTCCGTGATCGCTTGGGCCTGCGCCACGAGCGTGTGATCCTGCTCGTCGAGCTTCTGACGCTGCTCGACGATGAGCGCCTGGCAGGCGGCAAGGTCAGCGGAAAGGGGTTGCGTGTCGTTCATGTTTCCAAGTATAAGCATTGTTTCGGAAAGCGCAAGAGCACTTCCGAAAGAATTTTTCAGAAAACGAAGAAGGGGCTTTTCGCGACGCGTGATTCGCAAAAAGCCCCTGGCCAGGAACGACGAAAGATTGCGTGCAAGGGACTTGTTTCAGCCCGCCCGAGAGTAGCGCTTGCGACGCTTCACCGAAGCGAACGCCACGCCGCTGAGGAGCATCGCCAGATCGGTGGCGTCGAGTTCCACGGCGGCCGTGTCGCCGTCGGGGCGGAGCATTTCAAACGTGCCCGACTCCAAGCGTTTGTAGAAAAGCGCCAGGCCGTCGCG
>CAIQCK010000006.1 GCA_903870275.1 uncultured bacterium
AGGACGCGCCGGTGATCAACCCGGAAGCCGGGAAGGCAAAGAAATCTTGAACGACATTCCAAATCTGTTATGAAGAACTCACCTCAGAGTGGCTGGTTTTGAAGTGCCCGCCACTGGCTGGTTTTGATCCGCCCGGTGACATCGATCTCGCATCCACCTCCTGAAACCGTATGATCGGTGGCCGTTGGAGGAGCCGATATGCGAGACATCACGGACACGCGAATGATGTGGCTCAAGGGGATTCTGTTTCTGATCCTTGGCATCGCTTCAGCCATTCTTCTGCTCGTTGAATTTCCCCACTGGAGGACAGCCGTCTTGATCGCGGTGGCTGTCTGGGCATTCTGCCGGGCCTACTACTTCGCGTTTTACGTCATCGAACATTACGTGGATCCCGGATTCCGTTTCTCAGGGCTGAGATCGTTCGTGCAGTATTGGCTGCAAAAGCAAAAATAAATGGGGTTGAAGATGAGCACCGAGCCTCCAGCAGAAGTCCCCGTGGAAGAGGAGTGGATGCTCTGTCCTTGTTGCTTCTGTCAAAATGTTCTTGAAGTCATTTTTTGCAAGGATTGCGGCGCGCCGTTGGGGTGTTCCGCGTTTCTCGATCCAATTCACCAGATTCACGCTCTAGGTTTTGTCTATCGTCGAGCCACGGGAGGGCCACCCAGTTGGAAGGTCCTGCTTGGGATCTGGATCATCTATTTTCCTCTTTTTGCCTACTCCATGATGGTGTTGGGAGCATGGTTTAGGCAGTACCGTCATAACCCTGGTGATTTGCTGTCGATTCTGTTGTCGGGCCTCTTTACGGGATCGCTTCTCTGCCAAACCACCATGAATTACGTGAGGAAGGCAGGGAAACCACAGGGAGAAGTTGCACCATGAGGCTCTTCGCCATCCTTGATCTCGGAATGGGCCAAGTCGTTCTGCTGTTGCTGGTAATTGTTTTGTTTTGCGGGGCAAACCAACTGCCGAATTTGACTCGAATGCTGAACCAAAACCAATTGCCAAAAGAGGAACTGCGACACGAACCCAAACAACTGATTCAGTTATTGGTCATATTCCTCTGCGCTCTTGTGGCTGCTGGCATAGTCGCGTGCGTCATAGACGGAGCTTTCGGCCGGTGGATTTCAGCATTGCAAAAATGAAGAATCCGTAATCCCAATGCCATGACTTCGCCATCGCACAATTCGCAACCGCTGACAAAGCCCCGCAGGTCACGTTTGGCGTTGGCCAGTCTTGCTCTGGCATTGAGTTCTGCACTCAGTTTGCCTGTGTGTTTCGTGTGCTCCAAGTTCACTTTGGGTGAGACACTGTTAACACTTCTTGGGATCATTGCGGCCACAGCGTTTTTTGCATCTCCGATCCTTGCTATTGCATCCCTGGTAGTCATCTACAGGAGCCACGGACGCCTCACTGGTTATGGAATGGCAATCTATGGAATAATTATAACGGCACTCATTGCAGTGGTAATATCTGGTTCAGGATCCCGCAGCCCAAAGGGAACCATGTCATGGGAGCGAATGTGCAACGCCGATGTACTGTGCGATGCCTTAAAACGCTATGAGCATGAGCACGAACAATTGCCACCGCATCTTTCATCCCTTGTGCCGACATACCTCAGCCTGAATAACGCAGGTGCATTGTTCGGTCCCACCAACTACCCGCAATTTGTGCAGAGCGAATTTCGCAAAACAGTAAAGTCGGTTGAGGATGCAAAGGCAGCCGATGAAAACGGTCCCTATGTTTACCTGGGCCACACGAATCACAGCAGCGGGATCATCCTGTTTGAGAAGCCAACGGCGTGGATACCGTATGGGAGCGGTTATTGGGCAGGGCGGGTTTGGGCGGTGCGTCGTACCGACAGGGGGAAACCGGTTTTTGTGGAAGAATTGAAGCATGGGGCGTTTGGCCAGCCTTGAGCGATGGTGTCCAACAGGAATCGAACACTGTGAGCAGGGCAAAACCATGACCTCGCTTTCGGACAATCCGCGGCCGCCAAAAACAACGAGGTTCCCGCGTTCCGTTACTCCGTGCCAAACTTGCAATCGAGCGTCACGGCCTTTTTGAGCAGCCGCAAATACTCGCGGCGGGGGATTTCCATCGTGCCGAACTGCGCCAGGTGCGGGGTCGTCCATTGCGTGTCGAGCAGCGCGAAGCCGCCGGCGCGCAGCCGTTCCACCAGCGTCACCAGCGCCACCTTGCTTGCGTCGGTGGCGCGATGGAACATACTCTCGCCGAAGAACGCGCCGCCGATGTGGACGCCGTAGAGGCCGCCGGCGAGCTTGCCGTCCAGCCGCGCCTCGACGCTGTGGGCGTAGCCGAGCCGGTGGAGGTTGCAATAGCTCTCGACGATCTCGTCGGAAATCCACGTGCCCTCGCCGCGTTTGGCACACTCGCGCATCACCGCCTCGAACTCGCGGTCCACGGTGATCTCAAACAGGTTTTTCTTCAGCGCGCGGCGCAAGCCGTGGGGCACGTGGAACCGCTCGTCGAGCGGGATGATGGCGCGCGGGTCTGGCGAGTACCAGCCGATGTCGCCGCGCTGGCCCTCGGCCATCGGAAAGATGCCCTTGCAATATGCGGCCAGCAATTGATGAGCGTCGAGCACAGTCTCAGCGTAAAATGTAAAACGCCGGGGATAAAGCCGGATTTACGTGGCGGGTCCATTCAAATGGTTTTGCAGGGTTTGCTCTAGTGGGGAAGGGGTGCCGGCTGAAGCCGGGACTCCGAACCCGCGGCTGCGTTGCAGGCGCATTCGTTGGTGCTTGGAGTCCCGGCTTCAGCCGGTTTGCAACGCCGGACGATTCGTTAAAATAATTCTTGACGCTACCATGTGTACTATGGCACATAGGACACACCAAACACATGCTTGCCTTTCAAGTTCAATTCAAGCCCGGAGTGCCCATCTACGAGCAGGTGGTGTTTGCCGTCAAAAAAGCCGTGGTGTCGGGCCAGATGAGGACGGGAGACAAATTCCCCTCCGTCCGAATCCTCAGTCAGGAGCTTCGCATCAATCCGAACACGGCGCACAAGGTCCTTGCGGCGCTGGTGGCCGAGGGGCTTCTGGAAGTCCGCCCCGGCATTGGCGCGGTGGTGGCCGAGTCGCCGCCCGCCACAAAGATCCAGCGCAGCGAACTGCTGGGCGGCGAGATCGAACGGTTGGTGGTTGAGGCCCAAAAACTGGGCCTGGATTTGGAGGATGTTGAGAAAGCGATCCAAGAGCACTGGAAACGCATCAAAAGGGGCCGTTTATGAGCTATGTGATTGAAACCCATGGCCTGTGCCAGAGGTTCGGCAAAACCGAGGCGGTCAAGGACTTGACCTTGCAGGTTCCCCAAGGGAGCGTCTTTGCGTTTCTCGGACCGAATGGCGCCGGAAAAACCACAACCATCAAGACCTTCATGAACATTCTGGAGCCGTCGGAAGGAAGTGCGACGGTTTTTGGAGTGGATTCCCGCCAACTCGGTCCCGGCCAGTTTTCCAAGATCGGCTACGTGTCCGAAAACCAGGAACTGCCCGAATGGATGCGGGTCGGCCAGTTTCTGGAATTCTGCAAGCCCATGTATCCTTCCTGGGACGATGGGTTTTGCGGCAAGCTTCTCAAGCAGTTCAATCTGTCGGCGGACCAAAAGATCAAGAGCATGTCGCGGGGCATGAAGGTCAAGGCCGCCCTGCTTTCCTCGCTCGCTTTCCGGCCGCAGTTGCTGGTCCTAGACGAGCCGTTCAGCGGACTGGACCCTCTGGTCCGGGACGAATTCATCCGGGGTGTTCTGGAGCTTACGGAGCAGGAGAACTGGACGGTGTTTGTTTCCTCCCACGACATTGACGAGGTGGAACGCCTGGCGGATTGGGTGGGTATTTTGAACCAGGGCCGGCTGGAACTGGCCGAGGCGATTCCCTCGTTGCAGGCCCGGTTCCGCCAAATGGAGGTGGTGGTGAAAGACGGCGCGGACGTGCCCAAAGGTCTGCCGGAAAGCTGGCTCACGCCGGAAAAGGCGGCGCACACGATCCGTTTTGTCGAAAGCCGTTACCTGGAAAACGAGACCGAGACGAAAATTGCGGTGCATTTTTCCGACTGCGCCGAAGTCACGGCCCAGCCGATGTCGCTCCGGGAAATTTTCCTGACGCTCGCCCGGACCTACCGGCTTTCCGCTTGAGAGGAGACCCCCATGAATCTGGCAATCCATCTCTTCAAAAAAGACTTCCGTCATCTTCGCGTCCTGCTGGTGCTGTGGTTGTTCCTCGTGGTGCTCCAGTCGGTCTTGATCGGCACAGGGTTGGCGGCCGCGGCGGGAGACGTGGTTCTTCAAATCATTTTCTCCATGATCGGCATGTTGATTCCGCTTCTGCAATACATCGCGTTGGTCGTCATCATCCCTTTGCTTGTCCAGGATGAACCACTGGTTGGCACGACAGCCTTCTGGTTCACGCGTCCGATGGCCCGGCAGGACCTGCTTGCCAGCAAGGGTTTGTTCATTGGCGCGCTGTTGGTGTTGCCGCCTCTTCTGGCCGAATTGATCATGCTCATTTGCAACGGGGTGACGCCGCGGCACGTCCTGCTCGCGGTGCCGGAAGTCCTCCTGACCCAGCTTTGCACGGTGCTGACGATCTGGGTTCTGGCAAGCCTGACGCGCACCTTTGCGCGGTTCGCCGTCGTGGGCATCATCGTGGTGATCGCCATGTGGCTTGTTATGGCCGGCCTTGCCATCGCGCAGCTTCTCCAAGGCGATGTGTTCAAGAAGCTCAATGAGTTTTCACTGACGGAATCCCGGGGCGTCGTTGCCTCGGCGGTCGTAATCGTTCTTTGTTCCATCGCGATCGTCCATCAATACCTGACTCGAAAGACCGCGCGCACCATCGCCATGGCGTGTCTGGCCGCCGCTGCCACCGTGGCCATTACTTCCGCGTGGCCGGTGGACTTTTTGAAAACCGCCAAGCGGCCCGTGCAGGGGGACATCCTCAAGGGCGAAACCGTCAGCGTTGCGATGGACAGTTCCGACAAACTTTACAGCTCCGATGCTTTCAGTTTTCGGTCAAGCGCTACTCCCAAGAAGGATCTTCGTGGAAATCTGACGGTTTCCGGGTTGACTTCCGGGCTGGCGGCCAGCATCGCCTCCATTCGCTCCAAGATCGTGTATCCGGACGGCAAGACCTTCATTTGGGATGGGGATGGCAACGCCAATCTGACCCGTATGGCAAACAACAATCAATGGGATTCCGAAGCGATCCGCCACGCTTTGGGGGGCATCAGCATCGTCAACGAAAAGGAGCAGTCGCACAGCTACGAAACCTTGTTCGAACTGGATTCCGATCTTTTCTACAAATACGGCGAGATGAAAGGGGTTTACACGGCGGATGTCGCGCTGGACGTTTATAAGTGTGAGAGGGTCGCCACGCTGCGTCTCCAAAAAAAGGCGCGTTTTGACAGTGGATCGGAGCACGTGGTCGTCACCGACGTGCTCCGGGAACCGCATGGCTGTTCGGTGATCCTGAGCAGCAAGAACGTCAAGCTGTTGTTTGCCGCCGATGCGCGGCCCGAGATGGCGAACATGATGGGGAAACAGAAAGCTCTCTATGTTCTCAGAAACCAAAAGCTCGGCCAGGCGTTCGTGCCCAAGCAGGACCTCAACGCTGGCGCCAGCATGTGGATGTTGCAGATGAATGAGCGGCTTGTGAACATGCCCATCCGTTCTCGGTATGAATCCGACTACAAGGATTCACCCATCGATGAAGCCTGGCTGGCCGATGCCGATCTGGTGCGGATCGAAGCGGTGGAGGTTGGAACGCTTTCCAAATCCCTCCGGATTGAGGATTTCGTGATGAACGTCAAAAAAGAGAAGCCCAACGAGAAACGAAAGCCTTCCATCAAGCCTCCCGCGTCGAGTTAAACCCTGTAGTAGCATCTTTCCAGGTCGTGTGTGATTCGGGATTCCAGCTTCGGCAGAAAAAGTGATCTCAGATGCAGATTTCCTGTAACAAATCCCCAGTTTTGCCTCTGTAGAAGGTGACCTATCGTCTGCCAACCAAACCGTGAATGGAGAACGTATGAAAACAATGACAGAGAAGTTGTGGGTCGTCGCACTGGGAGGTGTGGCCATGATTGGCATTGCTTCGGCGATTACATTGCACTTCATCACACCCCGGCCGGCCAAGTCCGCTTCTGAGCCAGCCCGCACGGCAGACGCGGCGCCCGATGCCAGCAAGCTTCGACGCGCGCTCGGCCAGCAGAGCAACGAAATCCGCCAGTTGAAAAAAGAGAAGACGGCGTTGCTCGACGAACTGGGGCAGCACATCACGGAGCTGGCCAAGCCGGAGCCGCCGCCTGCCCGCGCCGCGGGTGACGCGGCCGCGTCGCCGCGAGCAGCCGGCATGGGCAAAATGGTTTCTGTCATGGTCCGGCAACAAGCCGAGATGAAACTGGCCGCTATGAAGTCTCGTTTGCACCTGACTGGCGGGCAAGCGGACGCCGTGCGGGAATTGTTGGGAAAGCAAACCGACCAACAAGTGGAAATGGCATCGAAAATGTTCGAGGGCAAGCTGACCCAGGAGGACATGAGTTCGGCTCGCAAGTTCGACCTCGACGGACAGCTCAAACAGATCCTCACGCCCGAACAGTTGACCGGCTACCAACAATACAAGACCGAAGAGCAGCGCCAGCAAGTGCAGATGGCGGCCCAAGCCGAGTTGATGCAACTGTCGCCGACACTCCAGCTCAGCGCGCAACAACAGGAGCAGGTCAGCGGCATTCTCCAGCAGCAGTATCAACAATACATCGCTCAACAAGGCGATTCACCCGTGCCGGCTCCTGCCGACCAAATGCTCGACGCCAAGAAGGCGGCGTTGAGCGCCGTGCTGACACCGGAACAGCAGCAGACCTACGACAAGTTCATTGAGAGCCAGCGCGAGCTGATCAAGTCCATGATGCCGCAGAGCCAAACCCCGCCCAAGCCGTGATGCCGGTCGTTTCGTCGGGAGCAGATGGGCAGAGTCACCGTGCGCTACGGTTCTGCCGCCAGCCCGACGACCATCGGGGTTTGACGACCCACAAACTCAGCACGAGCGCCGAAAAGAAGACGACGTAGATGACCAGAAAGACCTCTTCAGCGGCGCGGAAGAAAAGAACACGATGAACCCAGTGTTGAATGAAGGAACCCTGGTAATACTGCCCGCCGCCGGCGAGCAGCCGGAGTTGCAGTTCCCACGTCGTCAGGGGGCAGGTGACGCCAAAAACCGATTCCGGCACGACAACGCCCATGCCCGCCAGATGCGCGAGGCGGAACCAGAAATTCCGCACGAAACTCCACCGGAGAAAATAACCGGTCCAGACCAGCAGCAGACCGACGACGACGAACGCGACGTAGGAGAAATGCAGAACCAACACCCCATCAGCCAGGAGAGTGTAGAAACGTGTCATTCCAAAGCGCGACGGAACCGCAACCCATCAGGGTGGTGCGGGACTCTGTTGCGCCTCCCTTGAGGTTGTGCCTTGCCAGCCGAAAGCGGAGGCTCGACGCAATCGAACCTCACCCTGCAGAAATCTTCGCCCGCGAACCTACTTCTTCACCGGCAGCGGGACCACCGCACTCTGCATGCCGAGCTTGGCGCAGACGAAATAAACCACCGCGCCAACGACGAACGCGGCCACCGGCGCGCACGGCACGTTCACCTGCACGGCCGCCGGCAGCAGCGAGTTGGGCAGAATGCCGACGATGAAGCCGAGCAGCCACGCGGTCCAGCCGGCCGGGTTGAAGCCCGCCCGCGGCCCGCTCCACTTGCCGCCCGCCAGTAGATAATCCACCAGCATCGCGCCGCAAATCGGGCCGAACGACGCGCCGATCAGGCCGAACACGCTCGGCAATTTGCTGGCGTAGCCGGTGATTGCCAGGATGATGCTTACCACGACGCCGATGCCGACGGAAAGGTACGGATTCACCTTGGGCATCACCGTCTTGAAACTGTTGGCCGCGATGAAGGAGGAGAAGCACGCGCCGGGGAACGACGCCAGCGTCAGGCCGATCATGATCGCCGCGAACCATCCGGACGACAGCTTCTTTTCCAGCGCGGCGGTCATGTTGACAACATCAGGACCGATGACACCCGACGCGCGTGCGCCGGCCACGGCGATGACCGAGATGCCCGCGGTGAAAACGATGGCGATGATGATGCCGACGATGCCGCCCATGCTCACGTCTTTTTTGTCGCGGCTGCTCGTGCAAATGTCCACGCCCGCCGCTCCCGCCGTTGCGAAGAAGCCGACGATGCCAGCGATCATCAGCATGATGGTCTCACACGGACAGCCGCAGACGCCGGCCGCCGGTGCCGTCGGTTTGTAGTCGGGGGCCGCTCCGCCAAACATCCCCAGCCCGACCAGCAACACCACCAGAGGTATCAGCGGCAGATACGTGGCCACCTTCGCGACGTATTGGATGCCTTTCATTCCGACAAACGCCGCGCCCACCGCCCAGATGATGCACAGCGGAATGTAGAGCGACTGCATGTGGAATCCTTTGGCCAGCGCGTCCGCCGAGCCGAACGTGTTTACACCCAGCCAGCCGAACTGCAACGCGCCCATCAGAAAGCCCGGCATGATCAGCGCGCCCGCCGCGCCGAATGTGGACGAACCGACGACGTAGAGCGGCATGCCCGTTTTCATTCCCAGCAACCCCGGCACCAGATAGAACAGGAAATGGCAGATGATGCCGGCCAGCACGATGCCGAGCAGCGTCGCGCCCAGCCCGCCGGTGGAGAGGCCGTTGGCGGACATTGAGTCCCAAAACACGAACCAAAGGAAAATGCCCGCGTAAGTCGGGGCAGTGTTTTTATACCAGGGTCCGCGATTGCTCGTCGGATTCGGCTTGGCGCTGGTAAGGTAGTCGGGCAGTTGCGAGGCAGCTTGGTTGCTCATGACTTCCTTTTTCGCTTTTTTCCGAATCGGTCCGCAAGCCAAAAATGCGTGTCCATTGTGAACTGGAGGTGACGCCAATCCCCCGCATCTGACACTCCCGCCGGCTTTGGCCGGCAGCCGTTCTCTGTGGAAACGCGTTTTTTTGCGCTTGACAGTTTTACTTTGTATGGCAAAGTGAATCCCATGAACTCCAGCTCCGCGGCGGAAAACCTCCAAGTGATTCGCACCCTGATGGAACGCGCGGCCCTCTACCGCCGGGCGCTCGCGCCCATCATGCTCCTCGCCGGCGGCATCGGAGTGCTGGCCGGTGTCGTGGCTCTCTTGCTTCGCGTCGAGAACCTCCACACCTTCTGTGCACTCTGGTTCGGCGTGGCCGCGGTTGCCGTCGCGGGAGCCTTCCTGCTTGCGCGCCTCCAGTCGCTGAAGGACAGGGAGCCGTTATGGTCGCCGCCCACACGCCGCGTGGCGCAGGCGATGGCGCCGCCCTTGACGATAGGATTTTTGTCCGGCGTGCTCGCATTCACCACCGCGGCCAATGACGACACGGCTGACGTGATCCTGCCGCTCGTGTGGATGCTGTGCTACGGCTGCGCGTTGCACGCGGCGGGGTTCTTCGTGCCGCGAGGCATCCGGCTGCTCGGATGGTTCTTCATCCTCGGTGCCTGTGGCGTGTTTGCCGTGTGGCTCTGTTCCGGCCGCCCGCGAGACGCCGTCACGGCCAACATCGTCATGGGTGTGTTTTTCGGAGCGGTGCATCTGGCATACGGTGCCTGCCTCGCTTGGACTGAGAATCGGAAAGTCGCCGCGTGAACCCGGAACCGATTTCGCAACTGGATCGGGTGATCCATGAGAAAGGGCGGCTGGCGATCATGTCGCTGCTGGCGGCCACGGCGAAGCTGTCGTTCACGGAACTGCGCGACACGCTCGGCATGACCGACGGCAACATCACCACCCACATCCGCACGCTCCAGGAAGCGGGCTACGTGGCCGTCACGAAAAGCTTTGAAGGCAGTCGGCCGCTGACAACGTGCGCGCTGACGGAACCGGGCCGGAAAGCCTTCGCGAGCTACATCAACCTGCTGGAGCAGATCGTCCAGCGGGCCAGACAATAGCGGCGCACATATCAAACCCAAAGGAGTACCATGATAATAGTCGCAATACTCGTGAGAATAATCGTACTGCTCGGAGTGATTCTCTTATTCGTTTTTGGTTTGTTCGGCGGATGGCGGATGCTCAGGAGAACGACCATGAAAACGCGGGCACGCATCGGGGCGGCTCTTTCATTTGCGTTTTTTCTTCTCGCCGGTTTGTGGCTTCTCGTCCTCGCTGCTTTGTATCCAAGCGACGGCGCTATACTGGTGGTCATCGGACTTTATTTGCTCGGACAGGCCTTCTATGCCGGCACGAGGCTTTGGCTCGCCGCGGAGAAGTGTGGCCCACCGCAAGGCGCCCAATGAGAACGCCGTTTGACAAACTCGCGGCCGCCATCCGCCCCACGGCTTTTTGTCCGGCGGCAGCCGGGGACTCAAGAATCCTTCTGGCACCCCACCCGGCGTTATCGCCGCCGGTTACTGAGTCTTACCGATAGGAATCACCGAACCAACAAAAGGAGAATTCTTATGCCCACATACTTTGCGATACAAAGTGAAAGCGCCTGCGCCACGCTCGCGCCGCCCCGGCCCATCCAGATCCTGCGCGCCGCGCATATCGGCATGTGCTTTGGCGTTCGCAACGCTATTGCGCTGGCCCGCCGGGAGGCGGCGGTCGCGCCGTTCACGTTGCTTGGCGATCTGGTCCACAACGAAACCGTCCTCGCCGACCTGCGGCGTCGCGGCGTTGTCATGGAGCGGAACCCGGCGGCGGTGGCGACGGCCACCGTGATGATCACCGCGCACGGTGCGTCGCAGCGGACCCTGTGCCGGTTGCGCGAGCGCGGCCTGCGCGTGCTGGAGGCGACTTGTCCGCTCGTGCGCCACGCGCAGCGCTGCGCGCGCGAGTTGGCGGAGGCGGGTTATCACCCCGTCATCGTGGGCCAACGCGATCATGTGGAAGTGCGCGGCATCACCGAAGACCTGGACGACTTCGATGTCGTGCTGACGCCGGACGATGTGTCCCGGCTGGCGGAACGCGCGCGGTTCGGCGTGGTGGTGCAGACGACGCAGCCGATTGAGAAAGCGCACGCGCTGGCGGCGTTGATCCAGCGCCGGTTTCCGCGATCGGAAGTGCGTTTCGTGGACACGGTTTGCCGGCCGACGAAGCAGCGCCAGGCCGCCGCCGTGGAGTTGGCGCGGCATGCGGACGTGGTCATCGTCATTGGCGGCGCGCAAAGCAACAACACGCACGAACTGGCCGCGACGTGCCGCCGGTTTTGCGGGCGGGTGCATCATGTGCAAGCGCCGGAGGATTTGCAACCGGAATGGTTTGCAGGCGCGGCGACGGTCGGCATCACGGCGGGCACGTCCACGCCGGATGCGGTGATTGAAGCGGTGGAACATCGGTTGCGCGAGTTGGCCAATGAGCTTTTGGCGCACGCGCTCTAAGGAGAAGACCATGGAAACAAACCCTGCAGTTATTGGAATTCACGAAACTCCGGCAACAGAAACGCAGTCGCATCAGGCGCTGGTCGTGCTGGCAGCGGCGCTCGCACTCGGCGCGCTGGGCGACGGGATGCTGCGCGCCACACCGTGGGGAGTGAACCTCGTGTTTTGCGCGGCAGCGCTGGCACGGCACTTTGGACCGGAACGCGTGCGAGTGCGGACGGAGATTTTCGCGCCGGCGGTGTTGTTGGCCGCAGGATGCGCATGGCGCGATTCAGCCGTACTGAAGGGGCTGGATTTCATGGGGATGCTCGTGGCGCTGGCGCTGGCGGCTTGGCACTCGGAAGGCGGCCATTTGATAATGGCCAGCGTATCCGGCTGCGTGCGCGCTGTGTGGAACACAGCCATCCGGACACTGTTTGGCGCGCCCGGGCTGGTGTGTTCCGATGTGGCGTGGACACGGTTGCCGGGGCGCGTGTGGCAACAGGATGCGCGAGGCGTGATAGGCGGCCTGATTGCGTTGCCGCTGCTGCTCGTGTTCGGCGCGTTGTTCGCGTCGGCGGACGCGATGTTCGAGCGGCTGATACTGTCCGTTTTTGACATTGATTTCACCTCCGTCATCTCGCACGTGTTTTTGACCGCGCTGCTGGCCTCGCTCGTGGGCGGTTACTTGCGCGGGCTGTTGCTTCGGCAGTGTCCGGACGCGCCGCCACGCATCGCTGAGTCCGGAATCAGGTTGGGAAACATCGAAGCCGGCGTCGCACTGGGATGTTTGAACGGTTTGTTCCTCACCTTCATCATCGTGCAGTTCCGGTATTTCTTCGGCGGGACAGAGCAAGTGCACGTGGTGCCGGGCCTGACCTATGCGACGTATGCGCGACAGGGGTTTTTCGAACTGGTTGCGGTGGCCGCGTTGGTGTTGCCGGTGTTGCTGGCGGTGGACTGGCTGACGCGAAATGAGGCGCGAAAAAAAGCGCTGCGACTGCTGTCGGGTGCGCTGGTGGTGATGCTGTTGGTCATCATGGCCTCCGCCTTCCAACGGATGCTGATTTACCAACACGAGTATGGGCTGACGGAGCTGAGGTTCTACACGACGGCCTTCATGGGCTGGCTGGCGGTGGTCTGTGTGTGGTTTGGCGTCACGGTGCTGCGCGGGCGGCGTGAACGGTTTGTATGCGGAGCCTTGGTGGCGGGACTTGTGGCGGTGTTCGCGTTGCACGTCATCAATCCCGACGCGCTGATCGTCCGCGTCAACGCGGCCCGCTTGTCCACGGGACGAATATTTGATACGAGCTACGCCACGTCGCTGAGCGCCGACGCGACGCCGGCGTTGCTGGAGGTGTTGCCAAAACTGGCGTGGCTGGAACGGACCCGGGCGGAGACGGTGCTGCGCAGGAGGTGGTTGGATAAAGTCGGCGATTGGCGGAATTGGAATTGGGCGTGTGCCGCCGCGCGCCGGCAAATCAATGAGTATGTCGCAGCCGTTGCAGCACACGACCGCAAGGTTTCAGGAGAATCACGATGAACAACGAACAACAACTGCTTCGGCGCATCCGCGCGCTGACCTTGCTGGTGATTGCCGGGCTGGTGATCAGCGGCGCGACGGCCATCCCGGTGGAGACTGAAGTGAATCTATTGGCAAGCATGCTCGGCCTCTCGGGGCCTGAAGGAGCCCAACCGGCAGGCGTGCTGGCTGAATGGATCATCCGGGCGCAAACCGGTGTGCATGCGATGAACGCGAAGTATCCATTCATTGCATACGGCGGGGATTGGCTGGCGTTCGGGCATTTCGCCATCGCCATCGTGTTCATCGGCGCGTGGCGCGATCCGGTGCGCAACGCGTGGTTGTTCGATTTCGGCCTGATCGTGTCGGCGCTGGTCCTGCCGTATGCCTTTGGCTTCGGCGCGTGGCGCGGGATTCCTGTGTGGTGGAGGCTGATTGATTGTTCCTTTGGCGTCGGCTGCGTCATCCCGCTGTGGATTTGCCGGCGATACGTCATGGCACTGGCGCGTTTGACGGGCGCCGCCGAAACACCAACGAAAGGCCGGCGATGATCACGCACAAACGGCGCGTTGCGGAGGCGTGGCGGTGGCTGGTGGTCGTGCTCTTTGCGCTGGCCATGGCCTGGGTGGAAAGCAGTGTCGTGTTTTATCTGCGGACGATGATTGATCGCATTGATCCCTACCAGGCGAACCCGCTGCCCATTTCCCGCGGGTTTGCGAAGGCGGAATTGATCCGCGAAGCCGCAACCATCGTCATGCTCGCCAGCGTGAGTTGGCTGGCCGGACGCACCGCTCGCACGCGGCTTGGCTATTTCCTGATTGCGTTCGGCGTCTGGGACATCGGCTACTACGTTTTTCTACGGCCGCTGACGGGCTGGCCGCGAACGCTGTTGGATTGGGACGTGTTGTTTCTAATTCCGCTGCCGTGGTGGGGACCGGTCGTGGCGCCGTGCCTGATTGCCGGGCTGATGGTGATGCTGGGGACGTTGGTGACGCAATTCGCGCGCGCCGGCGGTGCGGCGTGGCCGCGCCGGGCCAGCATGGCGACCGGCATGGTGGGCATCGCGCTGGCCCTTTATACTTTTGTGGCCGATGCCATTGGTGTCGTTGCCAAAGGCGAAACCGCATTGCGGGAAATGCTGCCCGTGTGCTTTCTATGGCCTCTGTTTGGCGTGGCGCTGCTGCTGATGACCGTGCCGGTGGCGGACGTCGCGTGGCAAGTGTGGTGCCGTGCCTGCGCCGAGAGGGCGAAAACCTCAACTGGATTTGTTCATGAGTCTTTTTTCTCTTGAGCGATGGCGGACGACGGTGTCCGGCGATCCGCAAGACCCGCACGCGAATTTCGGCGGTCGCGCTTCCGCCTCCGCTTTTGCATTGCCTTGGGTTGGCGCGGAGCCTACTTTGCCGGCCACGGAAGAACGACGACACCCATGACAAAATCCAAACCAACGTTGTTCCAATGCCGCGGCTCAGGCGTGCTGTTGCATCCGACCTCGCTGCCCAGCCCGTGTGGCATTGGCGACCTCGGTCCGGCGGCGCGGGCGTGGGTGGATGCGCTCGCGCGGGCGGGGCAGCAGTGGTGGCAAATGCTGCCGCTGTCGCCGACGGGTTACGCCGATTCGCCTTACCAGTGCCTCTCCACGTTCGCCGGCAATCCGAATCTGATCAGCCCGGAGGACTTGGTGAAGGACGGCCTGTTGCACCGGCGCGATGCCATGGGGCGGCCGTTCGACGCGCGGCGCGTGGACTTCGGCGCGGTGATTCCGTTCAAAACGAAACTGCTGGCGCGGGCGTGGGACAATTTCAGGCGCGGCGCGGCGCGGCGGCTGAAGCCGGAATTTGAAAAGTTTTGCGCGCAGGAAAAAAGCTGGCTGAGGGATTTCGCGCTCTTCATGGCGCTGAAGGAAGCGCACGGCGGCGCGAGCTGGTTCGAGTGGGAGCCGGAGTTGATGGCGCGCAAGCCGGCGGCGCTGGCGCGGGCCGGGCAGTCGTTGAAAGACGCCGTTCGCCAGCACGAGTTCCGCCAGTTCCTGTTCTTCCGACAATGGCGCACGCTGAAATCCTGCGCCAACGCCCGCGGCATAAAGCTCATCGGCGATATTCCGATTTTTGTTTCCGGCGACTCGGCGGATGTCTGGAGCCATCCGCAGGAGTTCCTGCTCGACGAGCGGCGCCGGCCGACAGTGGTCACGGGCGTGCCGCCGGATTACTTCAGCAAGACCGGCCAGCTCTGGGGCAGTCCGCACTACGATTGGAAGGCGATGAAGCGCAACGGCTACGCGTGGTGGATCGCGCGGGTGCGGGCGACGCTGCGGGTGGTGGACGTGGTGCGCGTGGACCATTTCCGCGGCTTCGAGGCGGCGTGGCAGGTGCCCGGTGGCGACGCGACGGCGCAACGCGGCCGTTGGGTGAAGGGGCCGGGTGCGGATTTGTTCGACCACCTGCGCGCGGTGCTCGGCCCGCTGCCGATCATCGCCGAAGACCTCGGTTACATTACGCCGGCGGTGGACGCGCTGCGCGTGCGCTTCAACTTTCCCGGCATGAGGATTCTTCAATTCGCGTTCGGCGGCGCGGCCGAGAACCGTTTCCTGCCACATCACTACGAGCGCAACACCATCGTTTATACCGGCACGCACGACAACGACACGACGCGCGGCTGGTTCGCGACAGCGACGCGGAAAGAACGCGCGCTGCTGCGGCGCTACGTGGGGCGGCCTTGCGACGGCCGCAACGCGAGCGGGGAACTGATGCGCCTGGCGTGGTCGTCGGTGGCCGATCTCGCCATCGCGCCGTTGCAGGACCTGCTGAATCTCGGCACGGAAGCGCGGATGAATTTTCCCGGCCAATCCTCCGGCTGGTGGCGCTGGCGTTTCACGGCGGGCCAGTTGACCGGCGCGGCGGTGGACCGGCTCGGCGAGATGACGGAGGTTTACGGCCGCTCGACGAAGCGCGCGGATTGCGATCCGTAGGTTAAAACCGGTGTCTTTGTTGGCGGAAAGTTACCCATCTCCGCGCCCCAGTGTCGCCAGGACAGCCCGTCGCGACACACGGACGACAACCATCTTTTCAACCGCAAATCGAGGGGGCGGAGCGTCATCTTCATGGCGCGCTGGATGCCAGCGACGAAAAAGCCGACGCGGGAAACCTGCCCGTGGAGGACGCATAGGCCGATGCAACAGATGAAGGCAGTGAGCCGTCCCCATGTGCTTGTCATCATTTCCGGGCTCATGATTTTACATCGGCACAATATTCCCCCGGCTTGAGCCCATCATGTCCGCAATCGCGCTCGTCGAGCTTGATGCGGATGCGTGGCGACCGCCAAACTCATCTCACGGAAACAACCCGCGCTGCAGCTTGGCGTCGGCGACGCGCTGGACGCCGACGGCGAGCGCGGCGAGGCGATGCGAAAGTTTTTCGCGCTTGGCGCGGTGCATCACCGCGGCGAACGCCTGCTCCAGGATGCGGTAGAGTTTGTCGTTCACCTCGGCCTCGGTCCACGAAAAGCTCTGGAGGTTCTGGACCCACTCGAAGTAGCTGACCACGACGCCGCCACAGTTGCAGAGGATGTCCGGGACGACGAAGATGTCGCCGCGTTCCTCAATGATCTTGTCGGCTTCGGGCGTGGTCGGGCCGTTGGCGCCCTCGGCCAGCACACGGCATTTCAGGCGCGCGGCGTTTTTCTCCGTGATGGCCCGCTCCAACGCGCACGGCGCGAGCACATCGCATTTCAATTCGAGCAACTGCTCGTTGGTGATCGGCTCGCCGCCGGGGAAGTTGGCGATGTCGTGGTTGTTGGCGCGCAGGTGGCTGTCGAGCGCGGCGAGGTCGAGGCCGTTCGGATTGTAAACCGCGCCGTCCTGCACGCCGACGCCAATAATCTTCGTGCCGTGCCGCGCCAGCACCAACGCTGCATGGCTGCCGACGTTGCCGAAGCCCTGGACGACGGCGGTGGCCTTTGCCGCGTCAATACCGAGCGTGTCCATCGCGCGGTTGGCGAGGAACGCGACGCCGCGGCCGGTCGCCTCGCGCCGTCCGAGCGAGCCGCCGAGCGAAATTGGTTTGCCCGTGACGATTTCCGGCCGCGCCTCGCCTTCGCGCATCGCGCAGGTGTCCAGGATCCACGCCATTGTTTGCTCGTTGGTGCCGACATCCGGCGCCATCACGTCCACATGGCCGCCGATGAGCGGGATGACTTCCTGGGTGAACCGCCGAGTGAGCCGCTCCAGTTCGCGCAGCGACATTTTGCGCGGGTCGCACGCGATGCCGCCTTTGGCGCCGCCGTAGGGCAGGCCGGCGAGCGCGCATTTCCAACTCATCCACATCGCCAGCGCGGCCACTTCGCCGAGCGTCACGTCGGGATGATACCGCAGCCCGCCCTTGGTCGGGCCGAGCGAGAGATGGTGTTGCACGCGGTAGCCGGGAAAGACCACCACGCGCCCGTCGTCCATCCGCACCGGCACGGACACGATGAGGGTGCGTTTGGGCTGTTTCATGCGGCCGCGGACTTCCTGCGGCAGCGCGAGGTAATCCGCCACGCGGTCAAACTGCTGGCACGCCATCCGAAACATTGGGCTGTCGTATTCTTGCATGGGACCTCCGGTGGTTTGTGGTTCGTGATTCGTAATTCGTGATGGGTGAATGGTGAGAGCGGCGCGTGGTTTGAATCAACGAATTACGAATCACAAACCGCAACTCACAGTGTCAGAAAATTCTTCAGCAACTTTTTTCCTTCCGTTGTCAGCACGCTCTCCGGGTGAAACTGCACGCCCCAGATCGGAAATTGTTTGTGGCGCAGGCCCATGATCTCGCCTTCGGGCCGCGTCTCGGCGGTGATTTCCAGACAATCCGGCAGCGTCTCGCGTTTGACGACGAGCGAGTGGTAGCGCGTCGCCTCGAAGGGATTCGCCAGGCCTTGGAACAGAAAACGGCCGTCATGGTGGATCGGCGAGGTCTTGCCGTGCATCATGCGGAAGTTGCGGATGACGTCGCCGCCGAACGCGTAGCCGATGCTTTGATGGCCGAGGCAGACGCCGAAGGTCGGAATCGTCGGGCCGAGCTGGCGGATCACTTCCACCGAGACGCCCGCCTCGGCCGGCGAGCACGGGCCGGGCGAGACGAGGATGCGCGCCGGTTTCAGCGCGCGCACGGCGTCGAGCGTCACCTCGTCGTTGCGGACGATTTTCATCTCCACACCCATCTCGCCCAGATACTGGACGAGGTTGTAGGTGAAGCTGTCGTAGTTGTCTATGACCAGAAGCATGTTCGTGATTGGTGATTGGCAACTGGTGATTGGTTGGTTTTTCCAATTACCAATCACCAGTAACTATTTACGTTTTTCCAAAACTTTCCGCCAGCGCAATGGCCTTCCGCAGTGCCATGGACTTGTTGACGGTTTCCTGAAATTCGTTTTCCGGCGTGCTGTCGTCCACGATACCGCCGCCGGCCTGGACGTAGGCGCGGCCGCCTTTGAGCAGCGCGGTGCGCAGCGTGATGCAGCAATCGAGATTGCCGTTGAAGCTGAAGTAGCCGACCGCGCCGGCGTAGGGGCCGCGCTGCGCCGCCTCCTGCTCCGCGATGACCTGCATGGCGCGAATCTTCGGCGCGCCGCTGACCGTGCCCGCCGGAAACGTCGCGCGCATCAGGTCATAGACGGTGCGGCCGGGCTGGAGTTTGCCCTCCACCTGGCTGACGATGTGCATCACGTGGCTGTAGCGTTCGATCACCATGAACTCCTCGACGCGCACGCTGCCGAAATCGCACACGCGGCCGATGTCGTTGCGGGCGAGGTCCACCAGCATCAGGTGCTCGGCGCGCTCCTTGCCGTCGGCGAGCAGGTCCTTCGCCAGCGCCTCGTCCTCGGCGGGCGTCACGCCGCGTTTGCGCGTGCCGGCGATCGGCCGGATTTCGACGTGGCCGTCCTCGCAACGCACGTGCACCTCCGGCGACGCGCCGACGAGCGAGAAGTCCCCGAGTTCGAGGAGGAACATGTAAGGGGAGGGGTTGACGCTGCGCAACGCGCGGTAAATATCGAGCGGCTTCGAGCGCACCTTCGCCGAAAACCGCTGGCTCAGCACGACCTGGATGATGTCGCCGGCTTTGATGTATTCCTTCGCCTTGCGCACCATCGCCTGGTAGCGCTCGACGGTCATGTTGCTCTCGACTGGCAGCGACGGCGTTTCCTGCCGGAACTCGACGTGCCGGGCCGGCAGCGGCCGGCGCAGCCGCGCGATGATGGCGGCGATGCGGCGGCAGGCCTTGTCGTAGGCGGCGTCGGCGTTGCCGGTGACGTGGGCGTTGGAGACCACCTTGATGGTCTGGCGGACGCGGTCGAAGATGACGATGGTGTCCGTCAACATCAGATACATCGGCGGCGTTTTGAGGTCGTCGCGTTTCGGACGCGGCACCACCGGTTCGACGTAGTGAATAAACTCGTAGCCGAGGAACCCGACTGCGCCGCCGCTGAACCGCGGCAGTCCCGGCACCGCCACGGGCCGGTAACGCGCCATCACCTGCTCGACGACCTCCAGCGGGTCGCGCTTGAACTTGACGCGCGTGGTCTTGCGGCCTTCGCGCACCACCACGGCCTTGCCCTCCTGCACAAGCGTGACGGACGGATCGGCGCCAAGGAACGAATAACGGCCGATGTGCTCGCCGCCCTCGACGGACTCGAACAGAAACGCCGGGCCTTTGCCGCGCAGTTTTTGGTAGGCCGACACGGGCGTTTCCATGTCGGCCAGCAGCTCGCAATAGACCGGGATGAGGTTACCGCGGTCCGCCAGACTGCAAAACTCGTTCTTCGTCGGATAATACATGTTTCACTCTTCGATAATAATGCGTCGAATGCACCGCAATCGCCAAACCAAAACCCACGATGCCCCAGCCGACCGCCTGCGCCAGCAGGTCGCCTGTCAGCGCCGTCACCGCGCCGCCTACCGCGACGTAGAGCAGCGCCTGCGTCCAGACGCAACCGAGCACCAGCCATTTGTTGGCGCGGCGGAACTGCGCCATCAGATGGTCGCGATATTCATACTCGCCCATCGTCCGGGACATCCACGCCCCTTGAAAATTCCGACCGGCCACCAGCACGCTCATCACGCTGACCAGCACCGCCACAAACGGCGCCGTCGCGGCCGCGAGGCAGACCAGCGCGTTCAACGCGATCCCGCCGCGCCAGCCCAACCGCCGCATGATCGGGTTCGCTTCCAGCACCAATCCCGGCGTCGCAATCCACGTGCTCAAAAAATCCAGCCCGCGCGCGACCGCCAGCAACACCAGCCCGGCCCAGTAGGCCGGCCCGAATGGCGGCGCGTAAAGTTCATTCATCGGAGTCGTGGAGTGATGGAGCTTTGGAGCAACGGAATGATGGAACTTTTCCGAATCCCAACACTCCAATACTCCGTTTCTCCATTACTCCATCCTATTTCTTCCCATACACTTTCGCCGGGTCGAACAGCCGCGGCTCGATCGGCTCGCCGAGGCTGCCGTCGGGGCGCAGTTCGCGAAAGAAGCAGCTCTTGTAACCTTCGTGGCACGCCGCGCCGGCCTGCTCGACCTCGATGAGCACCGTGTCGCAATCGCAATCGGTCGTGACGCGCTTGACGGTCTGGACGTGGCCGCTGGACTCGCCTTTGAGCCAGTATTCCTGCCGCGAGCGGCTCCAGAACCACGTCTTGCCGGTCTCGAGCGTCTTCGCCAGCGACGACGCGTTCATGTAGGCCACCATCAGGACGCGGCCCGTGCCGCTCTCCTGGATGACGGCCGGGATCAGCCCGTTGGAGTCGAACTTCAGTTTGTCGAATGCCGGTTCAGTCATTTCTGTTCCTTTCAAAGCCGCACACAAATTCCCTTGGATTGCAAAAACCGCTTCACGTCCGCCACGGTGTATTCGCCGAAGTGAAACACCGACGCCGCCAGCACCGCGTCGGCCTTGCCGCGCTGCAACACGTCCGCCATGTGCTCCAGCGTGCCCGCGCCGCCGCTGGCGATCACCGGGACGCGCACCGCCTCGCTCACCGCGCAGTTCAACTCGATGTCGTAACCGGCCTTCGTGCCGTCCGCGTCCATCGAGGTCAGCAGAATCTCGCCCGCGCCGAGCGACTCGACGCGCCGCACCCACTCGATCGCGTCCAGGCCCGTCGGCTTGCGCCCGCCGTGGGTATAGACCTCCCACCGCAGCGGCGACGAGCCGGGCACACGCCGCGCGTCCACCGCCACCACGATGCACTGGCTGCCGAACCGCTCCGCGCCCGCGCGCACCACGTCGGGGTTTTGCACCGCCGCCGTGTTGAGCGAGGTCTTGTCCGCGCCGGCCTTGAGCATTGCGCGGATGTCCTCGACCGTGCGGATGCCGCCACCGACTGTGAGCGGCATGAAACATTCGCCCGCCGTGCGCTCAACCACGTCAATCATCGTCGGCCGGCCATCGCTGCTGGCGGTGATGTCCAGGAACACCAGTTCGTCGGCGCCCTGACGGTCGTATTCGCGGGCACACTCCACCGGGTCGCCCGCGTCGCGCAGATTCAGGAACTTGGTTCCCTTCACCACGCGACCGCCGGTGACGTCCAGACACGGTATGATGCGTTTGGCTAACATTGGAGTATTGGAGTGATAGAGTGTTGGAGTATTGGGGAATCCAACACTCCATTGCTCCATCACGCCACCACTCCAGTCAAAAATAAAAAACCCGATGACTCACTTGAATCATCGGGCCTTCAGCCTGGCGGCGCAACGGTAGCGCGATCAGGGCTTGAGGCCCGACCCATGCCACCATTGATACTGCGCCGTCGTGTTCATTGCGCACGCAGTCTAGCCGGCGGCGGCGCGAACGCAAGCGGATTTTCGCCGCTCGACGCAGCGGCGGCCTTTGAGTATAAGTCTGCGCGGATCGAAGGCAGCCAAACAGCGAAACCAAGGAGACCAGCTTGAGCACCCCAGCATCACCTTCCTTCAAAATCGTCGGCGGCGACGGCAAAGAATACGGCCCGATTGATCTGGAGGCGCTTCAGCAATGGGCGCGCGAAGGCCGCGTCGCGGGCGTGACACAAGTCTGGGATTCGCGCACCGGCAACTGGCAGCCCGCCGCGCAGATTGTGGAACTGGCCGGCGTCTTCACGGCGCCGCCGCCTACGCCTGCCGCAGCGCCCGTGCCCGGATTCGCAGCGCCGGACATCGCCACCGCTCCAGTGAAAACTCCGCGTGATCCACAATCTGCCGTCAAGGCGCCGGCTATTTTCATGCTGGTGGTCGCCAGCATCGCTTTGGGCTGCTCGTTGCTTGGCATCTTAATGAATGTCTTTCGCATTGGCTTCGGCGCTTTGCCTTCACAAACTTCGGACCCTGTGCTCCATATTCTCTCTGGCACCCTGGGTCTCGTTCTCAATGTTGTGGGCATCCCGTATAGCGTTCTGATCATTATCGGTTCGGTAAAAATGAAGTCGCTTGAGAGCTACGCGTGGTCCATGACGGCGGCCATTCTTACCATGTTACCCTTGAATGGATGTTGTTGCGGACTCGGACTCGCAGCGGGCATTTGGTCCCTCGTGGTGCTGAATGATCCCGTGGTCAAGGCCGCCTTCAAGCGGTAGTTTGATCGAAAAACGTCATGACCACGTCCGCTGCGCCATCCTTCCGTTTCATCGGCCACGACGCCATCGCGCTGAAATTCCTCTGCGGTTTGATTTGGAGTCTGGCGAGTGGTCACGGCGCGCCGGTCGCTGCATGATGCGTTTCTTATGACAGAGCCATCATCCATCACTTATCGCGTCCGCGGCGCAGGCCGGGAATATGGGCCGGTGGACTTCGCCGCGCTGGAGCGTTGGGCGCGCGAGGCGCGCGTGACGAGGAACACGGCGGTCTGGTCGTCGTCGGACGGCCAATGGCGCGCGGCGCGCGAGCGGCGCGAACTGGACGCGGCGTTCGCGGCGTGGATCGAAGCGGACGCGCCGCCGGTCGTCGGCCCGCCGGTGAACGCGCAGGCGATCTGGAGCTTCGTGCTGGCTCAGTTTGGCCTGTGCTGTTGTTTCCCGGCCATCCCGGCGATCATCTGCGGTTTTGTTTCGCTCTCGCAAATCCGCCAACGGCATGACCGCGGTCGGGCGCTGGCGATCAGCGGTATCATTCTCGGCTTTTGCGGTCTGGCGCTCGGCGTGCTGGGCGTCATTTATTACTGGCTTCTTGCAAGCAGCATGGATGACGCGACGAAGCAACAACTGCTCGAGGAGTATAGGAAACTATTGCAGGCGGCGCAGACGAAGTAGCGGCGGCAGGGGCGGGCGCGGTGTGCCGAATAGAAGCGCAAAGGCGCAGAGGACGAGGAGATTCGCAGCGCTTTTTGCGCTCCTCCGCGCCCTCTGCGCCTCTGCGGTGAACTCCGCTTCGCTTTTCGTTTTTCGCTTTCCTTCTTGAGACGGCCGGCGCGACCGGCTACGCTCACGGCTGTGGGAGCAAGGATTACGATTCTCGGCAGCGGTTCGGCCGGCAACTGCGCGTTTCTGGAAACGCCGCGGTTGCGGCTGCTCATTGACGCCGGCTTCAGCGGCAAGCAGATCATCGCGCGGCTCGCCACCATCGGGCGCAAGATCGAGGAGGTGAACGCGGTGTTGCTGACGCACGAGCACACCGATCACACGCAGGGGTTGCCGGTGCTCTGCAAGCGGTACGAGATTCCCGTTTATGCCAACCGCCTCACGGCCGAGGCCGTGCAGGAGGAAGTGCCGGAGTTGAAGACATGGCGGATTTTCCAGACCGGCCACGCGTTCGAGCTGGGCGACGTGACGGTGGAAAGCTTCACCGTGCCGCACGACGCGCACGACCCGGTTGGTTTTCTGTTGCGGCATGAGTGTGGCAACATCGGCGTGCTCACCGACCTTGGCCACTGCACGCGGCTGGTCATTGAGCGCGTGAAGCCCTCCAACGTCCTCATGCTGGAGACCAACCACGACGAGCGGCTGTTGCAGGACGACACCGTCCGCCCCTGGTCGGTCAAGCAGCGCATCCTCTCGCGGTTCGGCCATCTCTCCAACGCCGCCGCCGCCGAGGCTGCCGTGCAGATCGCGCACGCCGGGCTGCGGCACATTTTTCTCGGCCACCTGAGTCGCGACTGCAACCGGCCGGAACTCGCGCAGCGCGCGGTGACCACGGCCTTGCACAACAGCGGCGCGCGGCACGTCCGCGTCCACACCACCTCGCAGCACACGCCGAACCCGACGCTGGACCTCGATGCAACGCCGGAGCAGCCGCTGGTCACCGCAGGCCTCGCCGTGGCGCAAGGTTTGTAGAACTATCCCGAAACTGAAAGCGGCCCGGTCGCGTGCTTGACATTCCACGCGCGTGGATGGAATGAAAGAAGTGAAACTCCTGCGAGCTTTGTGTGTTTTACTCAGGATCCGAGAACGAACTTGCAGCGCAGTGGATTCAAAATGAAGATCAGATTTGCAGTGTTTTTTGCGTTCGCGATCCTCGCCGGCGGCTGGCAGCCGGCGGAGGCGTGGAATGCCACCGGCCACATGGTGGTGGCGCAGATCGCCCAGGATCGCCTGTCGCAGACGACGCAGGCGCGTTGCACGGAGTTGCTGCTCATCGGCGCGCTGCCGACGGAATCGCGCAATCCCGCCGCCCTGTTCCTCTCCGCCGCGTGCTCGGCCGACGACAGCAAGAATTCCGCCGACGTCGAGATGCACTTCATCAGCCTGCCGTTTACCACCGACGGCACCACGCCGCGCCTGCCCAAGACCCGCTCGAACATCGTGGACGCCATCATGGAATGCGTCCGCGTGCTGGAGAATCCGGCTGCGCCGAAGCTGGAACGCGCCACCAAGTTGCGGCTGCTGCTGAACCTCATGGGCGACATCCACCAGCCGCTGCATTGCGCGACGCGCTGCAACGAGCAGGAGCCGCACGGCGACAAGAACGGCCACTCCTTCATGCTCGGCGACGGGTCGAGCCTGCGCGGATTTTGGGAGAACGGCGCCGGCTTGCTCAAGACCGTCGTCACGCGGCCGTTGACCGCCGACGGCCTTGCGAAGATCGCCCATTTGAAGCAGCAGATCACCACCGCCTGTCCCGTCGACACCGTGGAGGGCGAGTTGGAGGAGAAGAGCCCCCGGAAGTGGGCTGAGGACAGCCTGGAAGTGGCCAAGGGATACGCCTACGGCATCTCGCCACAGGAAGTGCCGTCGAAGGAATACGTGTTCCAGGCGCAGGAGCAAATCAAGCGGCGTCTGGCGCTGGCGGGCTATCGGCTGGCGGCCTTGTTGAACGATCTTTTCGACAAGAAGTGAGAGGGCGCAGCTCAATTCTTGCAGAACAAGCTGAAGCTTGAACTCCAACGCCCGCGCCGGGCGAAAAACCACTCTTGAAAGTGAGGCGGAGTTTGTATCTACTGGCCGCCCACCGCGACAGCGGTATGACCGCAGAACGAAAATGGCGTCAAAGAAAGGAACAGTTTCCAAATGAAGTCCAGCGTCAAGAATCCGTGGATTGGTTCACTTCCCAAGATCGGCATCCGTCCGACCATTGACGGCCGGCGCAAGGGCGTGCGCGAATCTCTCGAAGGCCAGGTGATGGCGATGGCCAAAAACGCCGCGAAGTTCCTGTCGGCCAACCTGCGTTACCCGAACGGCAGACAGGTTCAATGCGTGATCGCGGATTCCTGCATTGGCGGCGTCGCCGAGGCGGCGGCCTGCGCGGAGAAGTTCGCGCGCGAGGGCGTCGGCGTGTCGCTCACCGTCACGCCGTGCTGGTGCTACGGCAGCGAGACGATGGATATGGACCCGCTCATGCCCAAAGCGGTCTGGGGCTTCAACGGCACCGAGCGTCCCGGCGCGGTTTATCTCGCTGCCGTGCTCGCCGGCCACAACCAGAAGGGCCTGCCGGCGTTTGGCATCTACGGCCGCGACGTTCAGGACGCGGGCGATTCCAACATCCCCGCCGACGTGCAGGAAAAACTGCTGCGGTTCGCCAGGGCCGGCCTCGCCGTCGCCACGATGCGCGGCAAGAGCTACCTCTCCGTCGGCGGCGTCTCGATGGGCATCGCCGGCTCGATCGTGGATCAGCCGTTCTTCGAGGACTACCTCGGCATCCGCGTCGAGTCCGTGGACATGACCGAACTGGTCCGGCGCATCGAGGAGAAGATTTTCGACCCGGCCGAGTTCAGGCGCGCGCTGGCGTGGACGAACGCGAACTGCAAGGAAGGCAAGGACTGCAATCCCGACAAGCAGCGGCGCGGCCCGGAGGCGAAGCAAAAGGAATGGGAGACCGTCGTCAAGATGACGATGATCGTCCGCGACCTCATGGTCGGCAACCCGCGGCTCGCAAAGCTCGGTTTCGGCGAGGAAGCGCTCGGCCACAACGCCATTTTTGGCGGGTTCCAGGGCCAGCGCCACTGGACCGATCATTTCCCGAACGGCGATTTCCTGGAGGCGATCCTCAATTCGTCGTTCGACTGGAACGGCATCCGCCAGCCGTTCATCGTCGCCACCGAGAACGACAGCCTCAACGGCGCGTGCATGCTCTTCGGCTACCTGCTCACCAACACCGCGCAGATTTTTGCCGACGTGCGCACCTTCTGGAGTCCCGACGCCGTCAAGCGCGTCACCGGCCACGAGTTGACTGGCGACAGCGCCAACGGGTTGATTCACCTCATCAATTCCGGCGCGGCCACGCTCGACGGCACCGGCGAGCAGATGCTCGATGGCAAGCCGGCGATGAAGCCGTTCTGGCAGATCACCGACGCGGAAGCCGAGGCGTGCCTCGCGGCGACGAGCTGGCCGTCGGCGGTGTATGAGTATTTCCGCGGCGGCGGTTTCTCCTCGTGCTACCTTTCGCGCGGCGGCATGCCGATGACCATGAGCCGTATCAGCCTCGTCAAGGGCCTCGGCCCCGTGCTGCAAGTCGCCGAAGGCTGGTCGGTGGAGATTCCGGCGAACGTCCACGCGGCGCTCAACGAGCGCACCAACCAGACCTGGCCGACGACGTGGTTCGTGCCGCGGCTGACCGGCCACGGTCCTTTCCGCGACGTGTACAGTGTCATGAACAACTGGAGCGCCAACCACGGCGCGGTCAGCTACGGCCACACCGGCGCGGACATGATCGCGCTGGCGTCGCTGTTGCGCATCCCGGTGGCGATGCACAACGTGGCCGACGACGAGGTGTTTCGTCCGAGCGCGTGGGGCCTGTTCGGCTCGCAAAACCCCCAGGCCGCCGACTACCGCGCCTGCGCCAACTTCGGCCCGCTCTACGCGTAAGCGGCAGGTTGGACGATGGATTGAGAACCGGGGACGGCGCAGGCCGTCCCCGGTTTTTGTTTTGGCTGTTTTCCAAGCACCGTAGGGGCTAAGCGAAAATAGCCCGGCGTTTCAACGCCGGGAACGCAGACGTTTTTTTCGTTGATTCCCGTAGGGACGGCTGAATAGCGAAGAGATGTTGCCGCCGCCAGTTCAGTCGTCCCTACGGGACTCATTTGTTTTTCGTCACCGATTCCCGCCGTTGAAACGGCGGGCTATTTTCACGTTGTCCCGATGGGACAACGCATCGTGCCGAGACTGTTTTGCGTTTTGACTTTCGTCGTTCGCCAAGACTCGCTATCAACATGTCCGCCATGCACACCGATTCATCGTTCTTCATCAACCGCCGCGAGGCGTGCCGGATTTTGGCGACGGGCGCGGCGGCGTTGGCACCGGGTGCGCGGCTTGCGTCGGCGGCGGATGACAAACCAGCGAAGGAGAAGACGACGCTCTTCGAGGTTCCGCCGCCACCGATCAACTACCTGCCGCGCGAAGGCAGCTTCTGGGACCACTGGCTGCATCGCGAGACGGACGGGAAGTATCACCTCTTTTATCTCTACGAGCCGCCGGGCGTGCCGCAGGCCGACAGCCGCAAAGCCTGGTGCGTCGGCCACGCGACGAGCCGCGACCTCGTGAAATGGGAGGAGCGGAAGGTTGCGTTGGCGCCGGGCAAAAACTGGTGGGTGGACCGCGGCATCGCCACGGGCAGCGTCATCGGGTTCGGCAACCGTTACGCGATGCTCGTCACCGGCTACAGCCGCGCGGGTCGCGTCGGGCTGGCGCTGGCGTGGAGCGATGATCTGGAGAACTGGACGCCCGTTGCCGACAAGCCGGTGTTGGAGCCGTCCGGCGAGTGGTATGAGACGCCGGAACAGATGCGCACAAACCCGCCGGAGTGCGCGGGCTTTTGCGACCCGTATCTGGTGCGCAAGCCGGGCGACGCGGCGGTCTGTGCGGTCTTCAACACCCGCGTCCGCGACGGCGCGATGTATGCGCGCGGCAGCTTCGCGCTGGCGCGGTCGAACGACATGGTGCGATGGGAAATGCTGCCGCCACTGTTCGTGCCGGGCTTCATCACGCGCTGCGAGACGCCGCAGATGTTCACGCGCTGCGGGCGATGGTATGCGCTTGCCTCGATGTGGCCGAAGCTGATGACGGACGATTTCAAACAACAGCATCCCGACAGGCGTTACAACGCCGCGGCGCTGGTCTGGACGGCCGACAAGTTCGAAGGCCCCTACCGGCTCGTTGGCGATTGGGCGTTGTTCCCAAACGCGAAGTGTTACATCTGCAAAGTGATCGAAGCTCCCGGCGGCGGCGACGCCATCCTGACCATCCGCATGACGCACAAGGATGGGAAGACGGTTGCCGGCCTCAGCCCGGCCTATCCGGTGAGCTATCCGACCGAAGGCGGCATCCGTGTCCACTACGACAAACCGCTCGGCGGCTGACGACCACGCGTCGTGATTCCCACGCCGCGGACCGCCCGCTATCTCCGCGTGGCCGCGGCCATCGTCGCGCCGTTGGTGGAGAGTTGCGCAGAGGGTCCCGCCTTTCGCGGCGTCCACCAGAGGGATTTCCAGTAGCGGCGTTCGGTCGCGTAAACATCCATCGGCGAGTCGGGCGTCGCGTCGGCGGGCAGGATGCCGTAGCGCTGCATCGCGCGAACCCAATCGGCGCGAGGGCGGAATCCGGGCATGTCGAAGCGTTTGATCTGGTCCAGCCGGGCCTTGGCGTCGCGAATGGCTTGCAGCACCCGCTGATAGTCCGCGTCCGACGCGCTGGCGAAGACCGGGCTGCCGCAGCATTCGAGGCCGCCGGCGGATTTCGCCAGTGGCGCGAGCAACAGGAGCGACTTGTCGGGGCGGGAGAGATTGTAGAACAGGTCGCGCGACCAACGTCGGCGAATATCGTCCGGCGTCAAGTCCGTCCACGGCGGCGCGCCGGTGAACGCGCGGCCCCAACCACCCGGCCCGACCAGTTGCGAGCAACTCAACGGCAGCGGCTTCTGTTGGTCGTGGCAGCCGCCGCAGCGGCGCCGAAGCGATTCCATCGAGAGCCTCGTGCTGGGCCATTCGGTGTCCGACTGATCCATGCGGATGGAGCGGTCCACGATCTCGAAGCCGCCGATCATGCCGGTGCCGAGCGCGGCATAGGTGCCGGGATAGGTCGCACCGGTTTCAATCCACAGCCGGACGACGCGCTGCTCATGATCCGTCGCCGTCGCTCCGTGGTGGCTGCCGTCCATCAGTTTCAACAACCGGCTCGCCGAGCTGCCGATGGAACGCGGCGGCCGGTTGCCCATGCCGTTGCGTCCGTCGGCGACGAGCGAGCGGGCGGTGATTGCGTAGTAGCTCAGCGAGAAAATCGGCCCGCGGTCGCCGGAGAGCGTCACGCCGCCGTCGTGGCGGTTGCAGTCGTGGCAGGGCAGGCAGAGGCGATTCAGGACCGGCTGCACGTCGCGCGGGAAATCAAGCACGTCGGGCACATCGCGGACCGGCTCCAGGCGGCTCGGAGGCCGGCGCAACGCGGCCATCTTGCGCGGTTGGTGCGGCGGCGTCTCGGTGCGCGGCTCGTGACAGCCCACGCACGTCGTGGTCTCGCCCGGCATGAGTGTCATGAAACTCTGCATCCGTTTCACGGACAGGTCGTGTTCGTCGAGCGCGACGAAGAACAGACTGCGCAGCGCAGGCAATTCGGCGTGAGCGGAGCCGTCCGGCTCGACCGGGATTGTGCCGAGCACGCGCTCCAGCGTGAACGAACCGCCGTAAGTCATCGGCTCCATGCCGCCGGTGTAGTTCACCGGCTTGGGCAGCGTTTCCAGGACGAGCAGTTTTTTGATTTCACCGCGCGCCACGCCGGCCATGTTGCGGCCCTGGTAAACATCGGCCATCACGAGGTGGCCGGTTGCCTGGCTCACATCGCTGCCGGAGGGCAGGACCGGCTCGCGCGGGCGCGCGCAAACCGGCCGCGGCTCGTGGCACTGGAAACCGGCAGCGACGTCGCCGGGCGGCAGGCGATAGATCACCTGCGTGTCGCCACTGGCGTCCATCAACACGATTTCCGGCCCGTGGATGGCCATGAACGCCTTCTCGGAGAACGCCCACGGATCGCGGAAGGACGGGCCGGAACTGATCGGCCGCGCCGAGGCGGGATCGTCCGGCCCGCGCTGCGGGTCCAGCACGGTGAGCACGCCGTCGTGTTCGCGTTGGCCGTGTCCCGGCGAGAACGACGCGACCACTTTCCGTGAGCCGGGGATTGGCTTCGCGTCAATCATCGTCGTGCCGGCCTGTTGGTTTCCGTAGAAGACCGTCTGCCGCACGCCGTCGGGCGACGTGATCCAGAGATGATGGAACTTGAGCTGGTTGCGGTCCACGTATTCCCAACGCGTGTAGAGCACCTGCCCGCTCGGCAGCATCCACGGCGTGTTGTCGTGCTCGTTGTTGCTGGAGAGTTCGCGGATGCCGGAGCCGTCGGCGCGGCAGCGGTGGAGCACCGCCGTCGGCGTCGTGTGGCAGTTGACGCAGCGGTTGCAGCGCGTCGAGACGAAGAGAATGTCGCCGTCGGGCAGCCAGATCGGCTCGATGTCGTTGTAGGGGCCGTCCGTCAGTTGCCGCAGACCCGATCCGTCGAGGTTGACGCGGTAGAGGTGAAAATACTCGCTGCCGCCGCGCCGGTAGGAAAACAAAATCGAGCGGCCCTCGTAGTCGAGTTGCGGGTCGCGGATGCCGCCCTTCGGGTCGTCCAGCAGCACGGTCACCCGGCGCGTGTTCAGGTTGAGCCGGCAGAGCCGCGCGCCGTCGAGATACGTGCGCCAGTTCGACTGCTCCAGCGTCCAGCCGAAGTTGGCATACCAATGCGGGTCCTCGCCGAGCCGCCGCACCGCGAAGACGATCTCATCCAAACCCGCCATCGGCCCGGCGCGAAATTCGGCGAGCAGGTTGCGTTCGGGCGGAACAACAAGCGGCAACGGTTTCGCCTCCTGGCTCAGCGCGATGTAGTCGTAGATGAACCAGCTCTGCTCGTCCAAACGGATCGAAAGCGTGTTGTCGCCCTTGCGAATCTGACCGGGCGGAATGGGATAAATCATCGTCTGCGGTTTGCCCAACCCGGTCGGGTGAAACGCCACGCGCGGATCGCCGCTCGGCGCGAGTTGCGCCGGCAACGCCGTGTCATTTACCGTCACGACAACCTTCGATCTTTCCTGCGGCGAGCCGCCGCACAGCCCGATGACGAGGAACAATGGCTCCGGCACATCGGCCGGCGCCGCATAATGGATGGTGAACGTCCATGCCCGCGCGCCGGCCCAGCGGTCTTTGATGGCGGGATGAATGTAGGGCCAGACCTTCGTGTTGCTGCGGCCGACCGTGAACACCACCGGGTCGTGGACCTTTTGCTGGAAGCTGGCGTAGCTCTCGCCCGGCCCGGTGAGGCCAAACTCCGCCGCGCGGTTGTCCGGCGTGCCGATCACAAACAGCGGCTGGCCGGCCCGCGACTCCGCGGCGTCCGCGCAGCAGGAAAACGCGGCCACGATCAAGGCCGCCAAACCGCCGCGCCAGACCGCCGGAGGGTTCTTTAATGCCGCGGATTTGTCCATGAGCCGTCTCATTCGTGACGCCGTTGAACACACGAGCTTCGTGATCGCGCAGCGTAACCCGCGGCGGTTTCCACGCAAGCGCAAAAGCCGGAAGGAATCGCCGTCCGCCCGTGCGTTTTAGACTGCTTAGCGGCGGCTTTTGTAGTAGGCTCTCACCTACAGAACATGATCACAAACGAAACCAACGCAACCATGGCGGTGTTCCTCGACCTGGAGAACATCGCCCTCGGCGCGCTCGACGCCCATTATCCGCAGTTCGATATCCGGAAGGTGCTCGAACGCCTCCTGCTCAAGGGCCAGATCGTCGTCAAGAAGGCCTACTGCGATTTCGACCGCTACAAGGCATTCAAGCGCGACCTGCACGAGGCCGCGTTCGAGTTGATCGAAATCCCGCACGTGCGCCAGTCCGGCAAGAACTCCGCCGACATCCGCATGGTCGTGGACGCGCTCGACCTTTGCTACACCAAGGGCCACGTGGACACTTTCGTCATCATCAGCGGCGACTCCGATTTCTCGCCGCTCGTGAGCAAGCTGCGCGAGAACGCCAAGACCGTCATCGGCGTCGGCGTCAAAAACTCCACCTCCGATCTGTTCATCAGCAACTGCGACACGTTCATCTACTACGACGACCTCGTGCGCGCCCAGCCGTCGAAGGCGCGGCAGCGCCGGGCGGCCACCGCCCCCGTCGTCGCCAAGCCCGTCGAGGGCGAGAACACGGGGCCGTCGCTCGAAAAGGCGTTTGACCTTGTCCTGGAAACGCTGGAAGCCCTCACCGAGGAACGCAATGAGGACGACAGCATCTGGGGCTCGATGATCAAGCAGGCCATCAAGCGCCGCAGTCCCGGCTTCAACGAGCGCGCCTACGGTTTCCGCTCGTTCAACGACATGCTGCTGGAAGCGCAGAAGCGCGGTTTGGTGAAGCTGGAGCCGGACAAGAAGTCCGGCGGCTACACCGTCCGTGCCGCCGAGTAGTCGAGCCAGCCGGTTTCACTCGGACTACGCTGTCGAAGAGTCCTCGCAGGCCGCGAAGGTTTATGATCGGTGGGGCGAGACTCCGTCGAGCCTCCGCAGTCTGAAAGCTCGACACTTCCAAGAAGGAGGCTCGACGGAGTCTCGCCCCACCGTCTTGGGTTGCGGCTCCGCCGCGC
>CAIQCK010000007.1 GCA_903870275.1 uncultured bacterium
GGTGTTGGCGCTGGTGCCGGCGATGGCGTCGGTGAGTTGTTGGGCGGTGACTTCGCCGGGAGGGCCTTGCTGGCCCGGTGCGCCGTCGGCTCCGGGGAAACCTTGCGGGCCTTGATCTCCCTGCGGCCCCGGCGGACCTTGTGGGCCACCCGGATCGCCCTGCGGGCCTTGTGGCCCTTGCGGGCCGGGGTCGCCTTGAGGACCGGGCGGGCCTTGTGCGCCTTCGTTGCCTTGGGGGCCTTGCGGGCCTTGATCTCCCTGCGGACCTTGGGGACCCTGAGGACCGCCCGGATCGCCCTGCGGGCCTTGCGGCCCTTGAGGACCGGTGTCGCCTTGTGGGCCGGACGGGCCTTGAGCGCCGTCATTGCCCGGTGTGCCATCGGCACCGGGAAAACCTTGCGGGCCTTGATCGCCTTGCGGACCGGGAGGGCCTTGTGGTCCGGGGTCACCCTGCGGGCCGGGAGGTCCGCCGGGATCGCCTTGCGGCCCCTGTGGACCGGGTGCGCCGTCCGCGCCGGGCAACCCCGGCTCGCCCTGCAAGCCCTGCGGGCCGGTGTCGCCTTGCGGGCCGTCGGCGCCTGCTAAACCCGGTGTGCCGTTGGCACCGGGCAAGCCTTGCGGCCCCTGCGGTCCCGGCGTGCCGTTGGCACCGGGCAACCCTTGCGGGCCTGTGTCGCCCTTGTCACCTTTATCGCCCTTGGCACCGGGCGGGCCGACCGGGCCGGGAACGCCCGCGTCAATCAGCGCCTTGAGGGCGGTGAGCTGGCCGCGCATCTCCACCGAGCGCAGTGGCGAGTTGTCGGCAGGAAGTGATGGATCGAACGACATGATTTTCTTGGCCCGCTAAACACGCTGAAGGCCGCTAAAGGGAAAACAAAAATCTTTTCGCGTGTTTAGCGGGCGATGTTTCACGTCTCTCCGGAACTGTCACAAACTCATGTGGCTGATGGGGTCGCTCCAATCGCTGTAGCCGGTGGAGCCGCCCACGGCGCGAACTTGCGCCTGATACATCGAGCCGGCGGTCAGGCCAATGAGCGGCATGGAGCGCGAGTTGGTGAACATGCCGGCGGATTGCATCGGGCCGGGCGCGCCGCCAGCGCCAACGAGGGCGAATCGCATCTCGTAGCACCGTGCGGTGGGAACAGGCGTAACCTTCACCAAGAGCTGGCCGGAGTTGCCGTTGTCCATGCTCGCGATGACGGGCTTGGCGAGCGGGATTTGAGCGTGGGAGGTGGTCACGGCATCGAAGCCGCTGGCCAGCAGCGTGGGCATGTCGTTGTTGCAGTTTTGCTGCACGAAGGCGGCAAGCTGTCGGAGCATGCCCACCAGCGTGTCGCGTTTGCTATTCTTGTCCGCCGTGGACGCGGTGCCCCCGTGCTGCTGCGCCGCGATGGCGGCGGTGAAGCTGGTGAGGGCCGCCTGCAAGTCCGTCTTGGGCACGGGCGGAGTCGCGTAGGCGGCGTTGCCGTAGAGGCCGTTGATGACCGCGCCGGCCACTTCTTCCACGGAGTGGTCGGGCGCGTTGCTGAATCCTAGCTGCACTCGGAGGTATGCCATGGTTCTTCTTCTTTCCGGCACGAAGCCGTCCCAAGTCAGGCCGGGCGTGTCCCAAAGCAACGGTTTGCCTTGGGAGTCCTTGCCATCCCAGGTGATGGGTTTCGGTGCCATTTTGTTGATTTTAGGGTTTGGGTTGACGGTTTAGGGTTTGGGAGATGGGTGTCCGGATTTAGCCAGCCGGGGAATGGGAAACTGGTCTTGCGCTGAAAACTTCCTAAGTAGCTATACAACAAGACCTTGTGCGGATTGGAAGCGGTTTTCGGCTCGTTGGACAAGACCTTGTTCGGCTTGGACAAGACCTTCTCCGTGACGGACAAGGGCTTATCTGACCCGGAGAAGACCTTCTCCAGCTTGGACAAGGTCTTGTCTGAGACCGACAAGGCTCTGTCTGGCTCTGAGAAAACCTCTTCCATGCCGGACAAGAGCTTCACTGAGGCGGTCAAGGTCTTGTCAGCTTTGGAGAAGGTCTTCTCGACGACGGACAAAGGCTTGCGCGGCTTGGAGAAGGTGTTCTCCGTGATGGACAAGGGCTTGCTTGATTCGAACAAGACCTCATCCGCAACGGACAAGCTCTCGTCGGGGATGGCAGCGGATGCCGGGGAAACAAAAAAGGCTGCCGTGACTGGCAGCCTTGGAAAAATCTCTTGGGAATCAGGCGCGGCTACTGCCGCTTTGCGGCTCTTTACCCCGAACACATTCGGGGCTGCGCTCCTGCGCTCCTGCGCTCCTGCGCTGTAACAACTGGACATCATGCTCGGCTCCTTTTCCCTGCGTCGGCTGTTGTAAATCTGACGCGCCCGTGGAGCAAGAACAATATGCGACAGAAAAATATGCGTAAGGAGTCACCCATTACCAACCGCCCATTAACGCCGTTGCTTCGCGCCGGCGTCGCGCGTTATAAAACCGCGGCATGTCCGATCCCAAAAGTCTCGTTGCCGACGCGCCGGGCGACGCCGCCCCGGCGCCGACGCGGGCGCGCTACGCGGTGCTGGGTCTCACGCTCCTGCTGGCGGCGGTCGCCTATCTCGACCGCGTTTGCATTTCCACCGCGGCGCCGGTGATCCAATCGGATTTGCATCTGAGCGACACGCAACTCGGCTGGGTGTTCGGGGCGTTCACGTTCGCCTACGGGTTGTTCGAGGTGCCGAGCGGGTGGCTGGCGGACCGGTTCGGCGCGCGGCTGATGCTGACGCGGATTGTGCTGTGGTGGTCGCTGATGACAGCGGCGACGGGCTGGGTCGGCGGGTTTGCGTCGCTGTTCGCGGTGCGGCTGCTGTTCGGCATGGGCGAGGCGGGAACGTATCCGAGCGTTACGTATGTCTATGCGCGCTGGCTGCCGGAACGGCTGCGCGGCCGCGCGTTTGGCGCGGTGGTGATGATCGGGCCGTTCGCCGGCGCGGTGACGCAGCCGCTGGTGGTGACGCTGCTCGCCGCAACAAGCTGGCGGCGCTGTTTTGAAATCTTCAGCGTTGTCGGCGTCGTATGGGCGGTGGCGTGGTATCGGTGGTTTCGCGACGACCCGCGTGGTCATCGCTCGGTGAACGCCGCCGAAGTGGCATTGATCGGCGAGCCGAAGCCGGCAAGCGAACATCCCGCCGTGCCGTGGGCGCGGTTAGTGAGGAACCGCAATCTGGCGCTGCTGTGCGTGATGTATTTCACTATGATTTACGGCTGGTATTTCTACTTCACCTGGCTGCCGAAGTATCTGCAAGGGGCGCATGGTTTCGACCTGCTGCACGCCGGCTGGTTGTCGTCGCTGCCGTTGATCGGCGCCGGCACGGGCGTGATGGCGGGCGGCTGGCTGAGCGACGCGCTGCGGCGGCGCTGGGGCGCGCGCGTGGGCCGGCGGCTGCCCGCGTTGGTGGGACTGCCGCTGGCGGCGTGCGCCATCGTCGGCGTGATCGCCACGCCCTCGCCGCTCGGCGCGGTGGCGATGCTGGTGACGGCCGGCTCGCTGGCGGCGATGGCGATGGCGCCGTCGTGGGCGGTGTGCCTGGACATCGGCAAGCGGCACGCGGGCGTGATCAGCGGGGCGATGAACATGTTCGGCAACTTCGGCGGCGCGCTCAACGGCGTGGCGGTGGGGTGGTGCTTGGACCACTGGCATTCCTGGAATGTGCCGCTCTATTCGGTGGCCGCGCTCTATCTCGTGGCCGCCGCCTGCTGGCTCGGCATTGACCCGGAGAAGCCGGTTGCCGGCGAGACCGATGGTAAAGGAGGGTGAACTATGGGCATCTGCTTTCGCTTGCGAAATGCGGAGGCCTATTTCCCGTAGCGGTTCTGATACTCCTTGCGGATGGCCTCGGCTTCCTCGGCGGTCATGCCTTTTTTCCAGCGATGGGCGTCGCCGGCGAGGAGAGCCTGCACCTTCTGCTCGTATTTCGTTTTCAGCTCCGGGCTTTTCGCGGCGGCGGTCTCGACGACCTTCGGGAGAAACTCGGTGTAGAAATGTTTGGCCACTTCATACATGCCGTGCCAATGCGTGTAGTCCGGCCCCATCATGCTCGCGCCGTGGCGGGCGCGGCGGCCTTCGTGGTGCCAGAGTTCGTAGAAGATCCATTGCAGTTCGTGGTCGAAAGGCGCCTTGGGGTTGAGCGCCCCGTCGGCGGTGAGGTCGTTCATCAACTGCTGCGCCGGCTTGGCGAACTTGTCGTTGTAGAGCGCGACGAGGTCGTCGAATTGTTGGTAGAAGTTGTCCACGTGGGAACTGGCGTGGCAGTTCAGACAGACGCCTTTCATGGCGTCGCGCCGCTCCTGCCATGAGGTGATCTTCGCCACGCGGCGCTGGACGGGCTTGCCGACCATGGCTTCGTGCTCAACGACTTTCTCGCTCGTCGTGACTTCATCGCCGACCTTTGGCAGCGGTTTGGTGTCGGGATAATCCTCCTTCGAGCCGTCCTCGAACGTCACGAGGTTCAGCTTGGTGCTGACGACGGGGCGGAGCGTCCAACTGATCCGTTCGCCGACGTCGTGGCTGTTGGCGACGGTCTTGCCCTTCGGCGTCATGTAGCTGCTGACGTGGCAGGTGGCGCAGGTCGGCGCGGCGGAGTAATCCTTGCCGAGCACCCACTCCGCCTTGTCCAACGCCATCTTGTCGCGGTTGGCGTGAAAGGCGATGCCGTGTTTGCTCTCGTTGTAAATCTCGATGTGCGGATGGTCGGGTCCCATGTGACACTTGCCGCAGTTCTCCGGCGCGCGCGCCAGTTTCGCCTCGAACGAATGGCGCGAGTGGCAGGCATGGCAGGAGCCTTTGGAACCGTCAGGGTTGAGCCGTCCGATGCCGCTGTTGGGCCATGTCGCCGGGTCCAGCAGCGGCTTGTTGTTGCCGGCGGAGCGCCGCACGTTGCCGCCGGCGTCGCGCTGGAGTTTGACGATGGTGCCGTGGCACTGCCAGCACCCGTTGACGGCGTCAGCGATGTTGCCCGGCATGCCGGCGGCCTTTTCCGCAAGGACGTTGTCGAGACTGGCGAGAATCTCCCCGGCGCGCGCGTGGTGGCTGCGGGAGAACTGTTGGTATTCGGCGTCGTGGCATTGCGAGCAATCCTTCGGCGTCACGATCGTCGAAATCCACACGCCACTGTGTTGCCAAGCCGTCGGCGCGCCGGGCTTGCTGCGGTGACAGTCGAGGCAGCCAATGCCATTCGCCGCGTGGCGCGAACGCTCCCACTCCATCACAAGCGCGGCCGATTGTGTGCGGTGACACTGCACGCACAGCTTGCTCTCATCGACGGCGGGCGGACCCGATTTCTCGGCGGCAAAAACGGGCGTCATCAACAACACGCCGCACACCACAACCATCGCCTGTTGGCAAATGCTCGCTTTCATGAGTTTGTTTCCCTGTTGTGCCGACCGCACGGCGCTTTGCATCCGCCGGCGCAGCCAACTCCTTTGCTTGTATTCGGTCCGCAGCCGGAATTCAACCCGCGCCTTGCCTTGTCCTCGACTAGCGCCGCGCGAACAGCGGCCTATTCGCCGGACAACTGCTCGCGCTTGAGCGACCAGCCGGTTTTCAGGCCGAGGACAAACCAGCCGAGCGTGACGGCGCCTGCGGCAAAGATGGTATCGCCAATGACGCGCAGCCAGCGGATGTTGTTCAGCAACGGCGTTTGCATGAATTCGGCGGAGCGGGCATACCACATGCCGTGCTCGACGCTGGCCCACGTTTGCAACAGGCCCAGCGGCAGCAGGCTCAGCAGGATCATCAAGCTCAGGCCGATGTTCATGCTCCAGAAGGTGAAACTCAGCGCCCCGGTCTTCCAGACGCGGTGCGTCGTCAGCCCGCGCAGGCAGAAGAGCATCAGCCCGATGCCGAGCATGCCATACACGCCGAACAGCGCCGCGTGGCCGTGCACCGGCGTCGTGTTCAGCCCTTGCATGTAGTAGAGCGCGATCGGCGGATTGATGAGAAACCCGAACAGGCCCGCGCCGACGAGGTTCCAGAACGCCACCGAGACGAAAAAGTAAATCGGCCACCGATACGCCTCCACCCATGGCTTCGCGCGCGTCAACGTCAGATTCTCGTAGCCCTCGAATCCGATGAGCACCAGCGGCACCACCTCCAGGGCGCTGAACGACGCGCCCAGCGCCAGCACCGCCACGGGCGTGCCGGTGAAATACAGATGATGAAACGTTCCGATGATGCCGCCGGACAGGAAGATGATGGTGGAGAACAGCACCGCGCTCGTGGCGGTCGCAATCCGCAGCAGTCCCATCCGCGTAAACAGGAACGCGATGACCACCGTCGCGAACACCTCGAAGAAGCCTTCCACCCACAAGTGCACGACCCACCAGCGCCAGTATTCGATCATGGCGAGGTTGGTCTGGCGGTGCCACATCAGACCGGCGCCGTAGAACAACGCGATTGCCGCCGACGCGATGATGAACAGCGCCAGCAGATGCCGGTTCTCGCCCGGTTGCCGCAGCGCCGGCCACAACGCGCGCGCCATCAGGAACAGCCAAAGAAACAAGCCGACCAGGAGAAAAATCTGCCAGAACCGGCCGAGGTCCACGTATTCCAGGCCTTGATGGCCGAACCAGAAGTTCGCCGTCATGCCGAGTTTCTGCTGCACTCCAAACCATTGCCCCGCCAGCGAGCCGACGACGATGACGAGCAGGCAGACGAAGAGGAAATTGACGCCGAGCGTTTGGAACTTCGGCTCGCGCCCCGACACCGCCGGCGCGACGAACAAGCCCGTCGCCAGCCACGCCGTCGCGATCCAGAAAATGCCGAGTTGCGTGTGCCACGTCCGCGCGACCGAGTAGGGCAGCCACTGGGACAGCGGGATGCCGTAGAAGCCGTTGCCTTCGACGCCGTAATGCGCCGTCACCGCCCCCAAGCCGATCTGCGCGACGATCAGCGCCGCCACGACCCAGAAATATTTCAGCGTCGCCTTCATCGAAGGCGTCGCCACCAACGCCCGCAGCGGGTCCTGTTCGGGAACCGCCGCCGGCTCCTCCGCCGCCAACCTGCGGTTGACGACGGCGAAATACCACGCCAGCGCGCCGACGCCCGCCAGCAACATGACGAAGCTCACCACCGACCACACGACCGCCGCGCCCGTGGGATGATTGTCAATCAGCGGCTCCGAGGGCCAGTTCTGGGTGTAAGTCACGCTCTGCCCCGGCCGGTCCGTCGAGCACGCCCACGCCGCCCAGAAGAAAAACGCATTCATCGCCTTCTGCCGCTGCGGGTCCTTGATCGTGTCCGCCGGGATCGCGTAGGCGTCGCGCAACTTCGCCAGCGCCGGATCGTGGCCGAACAGCGCCGCGTAGTGCGCGTCCACCGCCGCGATGGCCTCTGCGCGCAACGGCGAGACCGTGAGCCTGCCCGTGGCCGCGTCGTAGGTATTGGCGCGGATTTCTTTTGTCAACCGCGCCTTCAGCGACGCCTGACTCTCGACGCCGAGCGCGTCAAACGATTTGACGTGCTCCGCCGTGGCCCAGCGGTCAAGCATCCGCACCGCCTCGCGGTGCAGCCGGTCCGCCGACCAGTCCGGCGCGACATAGGCGCCGTGGCCCCAGACCGTGCCGACCTCCTGGCCGCCGATGGATTGCCAGACGTTCTGGCCGTCCTTGATATCCTGGCCCGTGAACAGCACCGTGCCGTCCGTTGTGATCACGCTTTCGGGAATCGGAGGCGCTTGCTGGTAAATCTCGTGGCCGAAATAACCCAACACTCCGAACGACCCGGCGATGACCGCCGCCAATGCCAGCCATAAACGTTTGTAGTTCATGGAACTACCCTCGCATTTTCGCGCCAGCCGGGAATTGACGCAGGTCAAACACCGTCCAAAAAAATTTGCGACCGCTGCGCCGCTTCTTCGCCGGCGTTCCAACAGTTCAGTCCGCTATTTCTATTTTAATCCAAACCGACAGCGGAAGCCAACGGGGGCATGAAGCACCGAGGTAGACAAGGCCGCAGGCGCTCCCGCGGCTTGGTTTCAAACTCAAGACGAAGCTCGCGATGCATCGCGACGATGCGGGCAGACAACATCGCCTGTGCCGTCGTCGGTGACGCGTTTGACGACCAGCTCGCCGGCGATGTCGGCTTCGAGCGCCAGCTCGGTCTCGCCCACGCGCACGACGAACGACGGCCGCTTTTGTTGCAAGACGAGCCGGCAGCCCGGCACGAGGCCATAGACCACCAGCGTGTTGCGGCGTGAAGCCTTCTCGCTCGTCAGCCGGACCAGCTCGGCGTGATCGCCCTCGTTCAGTTCGCGCAGCGAAAACAAATTCCCCGGCGGCTTGGCCGGCTCGCGGCAGCCGAACAGCCGCCGCCACCACGCCGTCATCCGCGTCTCCGGCGGAAACTCGTAGTGGCAACTGGGGCAGCAAACCAGTTTGCAGAGCTTGCTGAGCGGGCAACCCTGATGACACGGCGCCTGCTGCTTCACAAACTCGAAGCCGCACAGCGGGCAGTGCAGATAGTCGTTCGGCGCGCTCATAGTCCGATCCACCTCCCCAAGTGGTTCACCAGCCCGCCGACGACAAACGCGAACACAAACACGAACACGGTGATCGCCGCCGCCGTCTTCTTGCCCAGTTCGCGCGCGATCATGAACAGCGTCGCGATGCACGGCATGAACAGCGTGATCGTCACCATCGAAACCAGCACCTGATGCGCCGACAGCGTCGGGTTCGGCCCCGTCGCCGCGTTGAGCAGATAGACCGCGCCGTAGTCGCGCCGCAGAAAACCGATGAGGAACGCGCTCGCCGTCTCGCGCGGCAGGCCGAGCCAGCCGATCACGACCGGCTCGCCGAGGCGCGTGATCTTCTCCAGCAGGTTCAGCTTGTCGAACAGGAACAGGATCGCCGTGCCGAGCACGAACAGCGGGATGACTTCCTTCAGATACCACTCCAGCCGCGCCAGCGTCTTGATGAAGACGTTGCCGATTTGCGGCCTGCGCATGGGCGGCAGTTCCAGGATGAAATCGCTCGACGCGCCACCGTGCAGTTTCGCCGCCAGCCAGCCGACGACAAACGCAATGGCGATCATCAGCACGACCCAAAACGCCGCCGCGCCCCACGATACGCGCGCCATCATCGCCAACAACACGCCGAGTTGCGCCGAACACGGCACCGCCAGCGCCAGCAGCAGCGTGGTGATGACGCGCTCTTTGCGCGTCTCCAGGATGCGCGTCGTCATCGTCGCCATCGTGTCGCAACCGAGGCCGAGCACCATCGGCAGCACCGCCTTGCCGTTGAGGCCCATCGCGCGGAAAACGCGGTTCACCATCACCGCCAACCTCGACAGGTAGCCGGAATCCTCCAGCACGCTGAACAACAGGAAAAACGTCGTCACGATCGGCAGCACGATGGCGAAGCCGTAGCTCAGCGCCATCGTGAACACCCCGTATTCGCCGACAAGAAAATCGTGGATGAACCGCATGACGCGGCTCCACGCGCCGGGCGCCGCTTCCGGCTCGACCGTGTAGTCGGGCGACAACACTTGTTGCGTGCTGGCGAACAACTCGATGCCCCGATGGGGCATCAACGGAATTGTCAGTTTGTATTCGGACGCCTTGTATTGGTGATGGTGCGGGAACGGCAGCGCCGCGTCCACCAGACGAATCGCCACCGGGCTGATGTAGCGGCCGAACACCGCGTTCTCGAAAAAGTCCACGAACGTGCCGGCGCCGAGCATCCCGACAAACCAGAACGTGAAGTAAAGCACCAGCGCCAGCAGCAGCGTGCCGCGCAATGGCTGCGTCGCCCACCAGCCGAGCCGCTGCGCGAACGTCGGCCGGCGCGGCCGCACGCGGGTGTAAATCTGCGCGACGATCTCGTTGACGCGGGCGAGCCGCTCGATGTTCTGCTGATAATCCTCTTCCTGACACGGCAGGTTGGCCGTGGCGGCCGGCGGTCCCTGTGTTTTCAGGCTGGCGACAAGCCGGGTCGGCACCGCGACCTCGCCAAACGATTTTTCCAACAAATGAATGCCGGTGCGCGCGATCGCGATGGTCGGCACAACCGGGATGCCGAGCAGTTCGCCGAGCTTGCGCACGTCAATGTGGCCGCCGACTTTGTCCAGCTCGTCCATCATGTTCAGGACGAGCACCATCGGCCGCTTCAACTCCGCAAGCTGCATCGTCAGCAGCAGCGCGCGGCGGAGGTTCTTGGCGTCGGCCACCTGCACCAGCGTCGCGTTCGGGTAATCGCGCAGCACGTCGCAGGTGACGCGCGCGTCCTCGGTGCGCGCCGCCAGTTCGTTGACGCCGGGCGAATCCACCACCGTGAACGTCTCGCCGCCGATGACCGCCGTGCCGCGCGTGATCTCAACCGTGGTGCCGGGATAGTTCGAGATGATGACGAACTTGCCGGTGAGTTTGCTGAACAGGACGCTTTTGCCGACATTGGGATTGCCGACGAGCAGAATGACGCGCTCTGCCGGCGGCGCTCCGGGCTGCGCGGACGCTGGCGGAGGGTCGGTGGTGTGGCCGGCGTTCATGCAAGGAGTTGGGTAATCAGCGGCACGCCGCAAAACGGTAAGGTTATGTTAACCATTCAAAACGGACGGCGATGATGCCCGGGTTCGAGGCTTGCCGGGCGATTGTCTTCCACAGATGCATTTATGTTTGTATTATGTATTATAAGTTTTATAAGTCAAACAGTTGTTCTTTCCGTCGTGTGGCGGTGCGGGTTTTCCCGGCCTTTTGCACCCGTTCACGGCAGACGTCTTTCCGCCGCCGGGTTTTCAAATGTCGCCGCGCCGTCACTCCGGCAGCGCCAACTGGTCAATGAAACGGTCTTCGAAGCCGGCGTCGAGATTCAACTCGACCACTTCAAGCCGCTTGGCGATGAGCGCCAGCGCGTCGAGCACGCCGCTGTCGAGCAGCGCCAGATACGCGCCGGCCAGCGACGTGTTGCCGACCACCTGCACCTGCTCCGGCACGAAGCCCGGCAGCAAGCCGCAGGCGACGGCGGTGGGGATGTGGATGTGCATCCCGAAACCGCCTGCGAGATAGAGCCGCTGGATGTCGCCCGGCTGCAGCCCGGCGCGATGCAGCAACGTCAGCAAGCCGGCGGCGATGGCGGCCTTCGCTTGCAACAGCCGCGCGATGTCCAGTTCCGAGATGATGATGTCGCGGCCGCCCTGCCCGCGGGCGACGCGCAACGCGACGCCGTATTTGTTTTGCAAAAACAGCCCGCCCGCCTTTGACACGACATCGCGGTCATAGCGCCCCGTGCGGCTGATCAGCCCGACGCGGCGCGCCTCGGCAAGAAAATCCACGTAGGCTGAGCCGCAAATGCCCACCGGCGCGGCGCTGCCGATGACTTCCGTACGCACGGCCAGCGGCGCGGTGTCGAGGCCGATGTGGCTGATGGCGCCGTCGCCGGCACGGATGCCGTTGGCGAGGCCGGAGCCTTCAAACGCCGGCCCCGCCGCCGTCGCGCAGCCGAGCAGGCGGTCGCCGTATTTGAGGATGATCTCGCCGTTGGTGCCGGCGTCCACCAGCAAGCTCGGCCCGTCGTCGTAAATCAACCCGCTCGCAAAAATCCCCGCCGTCAAATCCGCGCCGATGTAAGCCCCCGCGCCGGGCAGCAGGTGCAGCGTCGCGCCCGCGCCGTCCGCGCCGCGCAACGCGAGCCGGACCGCCGAGGCCGGCATCGCGCGGTGTTCGAGAAACACCGGCCGGAACGGCACCATGCCCATCGACGAAGGGTCCACGCCGTCGAGCAGGTGCAGCATCGTGGTGTTGCCGGCGATGGAGATGCAGCGCAGTTGTTCGGCGGCGGCCTTGGCGGTGACGAGCGCGCTGGTCAGCAGCGGCAGGATCGTTTGCCCAACGACGGCATCCTGAAGCTGGCCGACCATCGTCGGATCGTTGGCGCAAAGGTTCATTCGCGTCACCACGTCTTCGCCAAAGTGAATCTGCGCGTTGAAATCCGCGCTGCGCGCAAGGATGCGGCCGTCGGTGAGGTCCACCAGCAACAGCGCGACCGTCGTGGTGCCGATGTCAATCGCCACGCCGAGCGGCGCGGCCTGCGTCTTGTCGCTGACATCCGTGATGAGCCAGTGGTCGTCGCGATATTCGGTGGTAACGCGCAACGGCGGCCGGCCGGGCCCGGCCGCGGCGTCGGCCAGCCGCGCGTCAAGGCGGACGGGCCGGCGGCGTTTTTGTTTTTCGGCGACCAGGCGGCAGAGCTGCTCGGCGCTCGCGACGCCGTCGGTGATTTCAATCTGCTGCCACAGCGGATCGTGCGCGCGCGGCACGTTCGTCCGAAACTCGCTGACCACTTGCGGCTCGTAGGCCAGCAGCGAGCGCGGCGGAATGCGGATGCGCGCCCCATCGGCGTCGGCGAGTCGGTGCTCGCAGCCACGCACGGAGAGCGGCGCGTCGCCGGCGGTGACGGTCCTGCCGGTGGCGATGTGGACGAGCGAGCCGGCGAGCAGTTCCACGACGCACCCGTCGCAGAGACCGCGCTGGCCGCAGCGGGTGTTCAACGGCAGATGGTCGCAGCGCAGGATTTCCGCCAGCCGCTTGCCGCGCTGCGCCGGGGGCACGACGACGGCGCGCGCGCCTTTCGCGGTTTCGACTTCGAGAGGGTGGCGGGGCGCGGTCATGGTGCTGTGGAGTCGTCGATCGGCTCGATCACGCGGTCGTCGGCGGTCATGCGGAACGTTTGACCCGGCTTGAGTACGATGAACCGTTCGTTGTCCCAATCGCCGGCGAGCATGGCGCGCAGCAGGCCGGGGTCGCCGCACTGCCGGTCGAATTCCCAGCCGAGCCAGGCGGCGCATTGCTGCGTGTAGGCGATGTCCTCCGGCGTCGCGCCGACGCCAATGTCCACGTAGGTCGCGCGGTCGTAGCTCTTGAACCAGTGCTGCTCGGTCTCCATGAGGAACTGCGCGTTGTCCTCGCCGTGTTTTTCGCAATACTCCTTGTAAAGCTTGTCGTAGCGTTCCTTGCCCGGCGGTACAGCGTAGCGGTTCCAGCCGGGGCTATACCAATAGGTGCCGGGATGCTCGGCGACGTAGCGCGCGTAGCGTTCCTTGCTGCCGAGCAGGTGCGTGATGCAATCGTGCGCGCGGGCGATGACGAGTTTGCAGCGGCGCGTGCGCACGCCTTCCGAGCCGCGACTGCATATGCCGTAGCCCAGCACGATCGCCTCGGCATCGGTGCCGTCCTCGACGCGGTCAATGGCCGCCTGCAACTCGCGCCGCAGCTTGTCCGGGTCCAGGTGGAGGCCCTGCTCCAGCACCTCGACTCGGACCACGTGGTCGAGCCCTTTTGCAAGCTGGTTGAACTCGATCTCCAGCACAGCGCAGGTGATGACGGCGATGCGGGGACGCCCCGGCGTTGGAACGCCGGGCGCGTTGGATTGTTCTGGCTGCGACGGGTTCATGTTGCGCATCTAACGCTTCCATCATACGAAACGCGGCGTCAAATGGAAAGCGACACAGTTTTTTCGCGGCACGCGCCCGAACTTTTTCCTTACCAGCCGCGGCGTTTGCCGATAACGTCACCGCCACGGCAGCGAGATTGCCGGCATGTGACAAAAGCGGCATGAACAAAAGAGTTTTCTGGATCACAACGGCGGTCCTCGTCGCTACGGCGCTCGCAGCAACGGTGCGGGTGACGCAGCGGGCGGCCTCGAACGCCGCATTGTCCACTCCATCTTCTGCCGCGTTCACTGGCTCGTCCCCCTGCCGCGCGTGCCACGAAGCATTTCACCGGCTCTGGCGCACGTCGCATCACGGCCTGGCGATGCAGCCGTTCACGGCAGCGTTTGCGGAAAAGGAAATCCAGTTGCAACACGACGACGTCGTCATCCGCGGCTTCCACTACCGCGCCGAAAATGCCGGCGGCAAGTGGTGCGTCGTCGAGCGCGGGCCGGCCGGGGAGAAGCGATACCCGATGGTGGAGGTCATGGGCGGCAAGAACGTTTATTATTTTCTGACGCCGCTCGACCGCGGGCGGTTGCAGGTGCTGCCCGTGGCCTACGACGTGCGCCGCCGGCAGTGGTATGACACCACCGCCAGCGCGATGCGGCATTTCCAGGACGTGCCCAACGAGGCGCTCGACTGGCGCGAGTGGCCGCTGACGTTCAACACCGCCTGCTACAACTGCCACGTCAGCCAGCTCGAGAAAAACTTCGACCTCAAGACCGACACCTACCACACGACGTGGGCCGAGCCGGGCATCAATTGCGAAACCTGCCACGGCCCCTGCGGCGAACACATCCGCCTCTTCAAGCAGCTCGGCGACAAACCCGCGCCGAAGGACATCAAGCTCATCCGCATGAGCACGATGGCGCCGCCGCGGCGCAACGACACCTGCGCGCCGTGCCACGCCAAGATGTCGCCGGTGACAACGACGTTCCAGCCCGGCGACCATTACTTCGACCATTTCGACCTCGGCACGCTGGAGGACCGCGATTTTTATCCCGACGCGCGCGACCTCGGCGAGAACTACACTTTCACGCTCTGGTGGACCAGTCCGTGCCTCAAGGACGCGACGTTCGACTGCACGCACTGCCACACGTCCAGCGGCCGCAACCGCTTCACCGGCGCAAACGCCAACCACGCCTGCCTTCCCTGCCACAAGACGCGCGTGGCCGATCCCGCCGCGCACTCGCACCACGCCGCCGGCAGCGAAGGCAGCCAGTGCGTCGCCTGCCACATGCCGATGACCGAGTTCGCGCGCATGCGGCGCACCGACCACTCCATGCGCCCGCCGACGCCCGCCGCGACGATTGCGTTCAAGTCGCCCAACGCCTGCAACCTCTGTCACGCCGACAAGGATGCCGCGTGGGCCGACCGCCACGTGCACCAATGGTATTCGCGTGATTATCAGGCGCCGGTGCTGCGGCTCGCCGGCATCATGGACGCGGCGCGCAAGCGCGACTGGTCGCATCTGCCGGACATGCTCGCGTGCATCGCCGCGCCGGACCGCAGCGAGATTCACGCGGCGTCGCTGCTCCGCCTTTTGGAAAACTGCCCGGATGAACGGAAGTGGCCGGTGATTTTGAAGGCGCTGAAAGATCCGTCGTCGCTCGTGCGCTCGCGCGCGGCCGAGGCGCTGGCAGAGAACCGGGCCTCCGAGGCGACCGCCGCGCTCGCCGCCGCCACGCGCGACCCGATCCGGCTCGTCCGCATCCGCGCCGCCGCCGCGCTCGCCGGCATCTCGGCGGATTATCTCGAACCCGCGGACCGCGAGAGCGTACAGAAGGCCATGGCGGAGTTCGAAGCGTCGCACCAGTCGCGGCCCGATGACGCCGCCACGCATTACAACCTCGGCAACTTCTACATGGCCCGCCACGAGTATGAGCGGGCCGTCGCGTCGTTCGACACGGCCATCAAACTTCAACCGGACAATCTCGCCGCGCTGGTCAATGCCGCGCTCGCCCACAACCTCCTCGGCCAGAACGACCGCGCCGAGCAGTGCCTGCGCAGCGCCATCCAATCCGACGCCACCAACGCCGTCGCCAACCTCAATCTCGGCCTGTTGCTCGGCGAACTCGGACGCGCGCGCGACGCCGAAGCCGCGTTCCGCACGGCGCTCAAGAGCGATCCGCATTCCGCCGTCGCCGCCTACAACCTTGGCGTCATCGCCGCCCAAGCCGGCCGCCTTGACGAAGCGGTCGCGTTCTGCAGCCGTGCCAGCGAGGCGGCGCCGCGGGAGCCGAAATACGCCTACACATTGGCGTTCTATCAACGACAGCAAGACCACGTTGAAGCCGCGATTCTCACGCTGCGCCGGTTGCTCGGCGACCGGCCCGCTTATCCCGCCGCCTACGCGCTGCTAGCCGAAATTTACATGGAGCAGCGCAAGCCCGCCGAAGCCGTCCAAGTCTATCGCATGGCCGCCGACAATCCGAAACTGGCGGAATTGGACCGCGCCCAGTTTTTGCAACGGGCGCAGGCGCTGGCGTCCGGCGCGACGAGACCGTGAACGGCGACGATGCAGGTGGAGTGGCGATAGGACGGAATTTCACCGCAGAGGCGCAAAGGACGCAGAGCGGCGCAACGTCTCTGCGCTCTCTGCGTCTCTGCGGTTATATCCATCTTGCGCTCGTTTACCACCAACCGCGCAATCAATTCGCCAGGAAGTTCACGATTCGCGCGGCGTGACCCTTGCTTTCGGCGTTCTTCTTGTCGCTGATGCGCAACGTCAGCTCGTGCGCGCCGTCGGCGAGCTCGGCGTCGAGCACATAAGCCCACGGGATGTGCAGGCCGCTGCTCCAGTGGGTAAACAGGTCCGTCGTCCGCCACGGGCCGCCGTCCACGCTGAACTCCAGCTCGCCCGCGTCGGGACCGGCGGCGACAAAAACGCCGACCGCACTGCCCGTGAACTTCAACGTCAGCGCCGCGCCCGGCTCCTCGGAAACAAGCATCGGGACATTGACGAACCCTTTTCGCGTGCCGGCTTTGCCGGCCGATTTCCATGACGGGTCCAGCTTCCAACCGGCGGCGATTTGCGCCTCCCGTATGTCCACCAGCCGGCCGCGGAAATAACTCTTCGCGTCGAGCGGCTGCGGCGGCAACGGATAGGGCTGGATTTTCGCGCCGGCGTCGAGCGGCTGCGGCCACGCGGCGTCGAACAGGCGCGCGATGCTTTTGGCGTAGAGCTGGTGGCCGAACGGCGCGGGATGCAGGCCCTTGAAATCCTTCTCCCACGTGAACTCGCCGGCGTGGATGCGCTCGGTGACTTCGCGCGCGAGGTCAATCGAGGGGACGTTGTAATGTTTGGCGACCTTTTCGTGGTTTGTGATGACCACCGGCGTCTTGCCAGTGTTGATCACCTTCATCTTGTCCGGGTCCACAAAATGCAACTGGACGATGTCGAGCGCGGGATTGACGAGCCGCGCGTGGCGGACGATGCCCTCCATGCCGCGCACCTGCTCGCGGTCGGCGAATCCGTTGGTCTCGTCGTTGACAGCGGCTTCCTCGAACAGCAAATCCACCGGTCCGCGGCCAAACACATCGCGCAGCAACCGGAACGCGCCGGGCGTCGAGCCGGTGGAGGAGATGCCGGCGGCGATGAAATCGAACTTCGTGCCGGGGAACCGCCGCTGTAATTCCTCGCAGACCAGTTCGCGCCAGCCTTTCATTTCCGTGATCGAGCCACCCATGAACGCGACGCGGCCGGTCTTCCCGCGCTCAAACTTGACGCGGCAGTTGGCCAGACCGCCGCGCAGCGTGAAGTAGTCGTAGCCGTAAGGCGTCGCCGGCTCGGGCAGCAGTTCTTTCTCCATGCCGGGTGTGTGGCGGAGGATGAAATTCACGATTCGTGTCGGGTCCTTGAGGCTGTGCGGATGATGATCGCAATTGGGCTTGCAGATGATTTCGATTTCGCTGCCGAGTTCGCGGTAGCGCTTCGCAAGGATCGCGGTGTTTTCGTCGAACGGCACGACGCGGTCGGTCTCGCCGCAAACGGAGAGGATCGGAATCTTCGCCTTCGCCACCGGCTCGATGCGGTCGAGCGGATTGCCTTTGAAACTCTTTGCGGTTTCCTCGGTGAGATTGAAGATCTTCAGACACTGGTCCCAGCAGGTTTTCGAGCCGGCACCCTTGCCCTTGCCGCCGGGCCAACTGCGAACGTCGAGCACCGGCGCGTCGAGGTAGAGCGCGGCGACCTTGTCGGGATGGGTTGCCGCGTAGTTGAACGCATAAAGCCCGCCGCGGCTGAAACCCTCCAGCACCGCGCGCGGCGCGAGACCGAACTGGTGCTCGACATCATCCTGGAACTTCCGCATCCACTCGATGGCCTGCGGCGCGCCATACATGTCGCTGACCTTGTAGTAGGCGACGTGGAAACCCTTGCCGAGCAACGCGATGTCGCCCTGCGGCTCGTGGCCAAAAAACTCCGTACGCCACGCCCACGGCTTGTCGGGCGCGGCGGTCTTGGGTGCGACGACGAGGCCCGCGCGGCCGTCGAAAACGAAGTCGTAACGAACATAACCGTTCCAGTCGGATGTTTTGCCGGGCAGTTCGGCGGCGGTAAGATTGCCGGCCAACAGAGCCAGCGCCGTGGTGAGAAGGAGTCGGAGTCGCATGTTGATTTGTCGGTGAATCAGGCCGGCGGCATTCTGGCCGACCGCCGGGGCGCGTGACAAGCCATCTTCGCCGGTGGAAACCATCCGGCGGCGGGAGATCACTGCGAGACAATTTCGAAGGGGATGGCGGCAGAGGTGGCCAGCGGGTTGCGCGACGGCGCGGCGGACGATTTGGTTTTGCCGGAATCGCCGGGTTTTTCCGGGAAAGCGGCGACGGCCAGCGTACCTTTCAGGCCGGGTTTGATCTTGGCGGCGTCGCACTCCAGCACCAGATCCGCGCCGTCGCGCGACGGCGCGAGGCTCTTGATGGTGAGGCCGTCGGGCGACTCGGTCAGTTCGAACCGGACTTTGCCGACAAAGAAGCGCGGCATCACGGCGACTCGAAGCGGGATGGTGCCACCGGAAGGGATTTTGACGGGAGTTCTGCCGACGACGCGCACGCTGGGCTTTTGCGCGGAGCGGCCGGCAATATCCACCTTCAATTCCCGGGAGGGAACGAGATGGCGGTATTCGAAGGCCTGCATCATGTCGTCCGCCGGCACGGCAGGGTGAACGACCTCGCGGCCCTCGATGGTGGCGCGGCCTTCCATGCTGAGACTGAGTGGCGCCTCCTGCGGGAGGGGCGGAATTTTCAGTGTGACCTTGGCCTGGTCCTGGCCGGCGGGAATGCTGCCGCCGCCCAGTTCGAATCCGAGCGGCGGGTCCTTCAGCGCCAGCGCGATCTCGCCGGCGAAGCCGTCTTTGCGAAGCGCGTGGACGGTGAGGGGAACGCTGGCATTGCCGCGAACGTTGATGTTGGAAGGCACGATGCGCAGATCGAAGTCGGGCCGCGGCGGGCTGATGCGGAGGCGGTAAGCATACTCCGGCCCGCCCTTGTGTTGCGCGTCGGTGATGTAAAGATAATAAACCCCGTCCTTCGGCAGCGTGGCGCGGAGCTGGGAATCCGCGTGGTGCGTGGAGAGACCCGAACCCTTGTCCGGCAGATCGTCGTTGAACGCCAGTTGTTTGCCGGCGGCATCGGTGAGGCGGAGCGAGGAGTCCAGCGGCGAGTTCAGGCGGCGCGCCAGGACTTCCGCAACGATCTCGCCGCCGGCGCGGCCCTCGAACTGGAACACATCCGCGTCGCCCGGCGGGTCAATGCGGCCGTTCACGATCACCGGCAGCGCGACGCGCTGGGCGTGGTCGGCCTGGTTGTTGGGTTCCTGTTCCAGACATTCCGGCAGCGTATCCACGGCAAAGGGTGCGACGTTGGACTCGCGGCCGTCCTTGTTCACAGTGAGCTGGTAAATGCCCGGCGGTTTATCCCTGCCGTCCATCGTCAGACTGGCCGCCGGCAGGTTCCAGCCCTGGAGCGCGACGGTGGTCTGCGCGCCGGCCGGGCCGCCGAGCGGGAAGATGCCGGTCAGAAACGGCAGCACGCCGATGGTAACGCGATAGACAAAATCCTCGCGGCCGCGATAGATGGAGTCCCGGATCGCCACGGTGTACTGGCCGTCCTCGGGGATTTCCACAAAGAGAACGGGATCGGGATGAAACCGGTAGTGGTCGGCATAGGCCAGTTCCTTGCCGCTGGCGTCGAAGAGCGCCAGCGTCGCCTGAAACCAGCCGGGCACGGCGTCGGGAATATACGGGATCACTTCACGCGCGTTGGCGACGACCACCAGCCTCTGGCCCTTGCGCGCCGTGAATTGAAACCGGTCCAGACCGCCCGGCATGATCTGACCGTTCACGGTGGCCGGCAGCGTGATGGCAATCGGCGGCGTGGGCGCACTGGCTTTCTGGTCCTCTTGGAACTTGAACTGTTTGTCGAAGATCACTTCCTCGTTGATGTTCGTCACCTCTTTGGAAAACTCCGCTAGTTGGCCGACCCAAAACGCGAGCGGATTCGTCAATCCCTTCGGCGTCTCCAGCCGGACTTCGTGTTTGCCGGGTTCTGCGTCGGGCGCCATGGTGATTTCGAGCGCAACGGTTTCGCCGATGGCGGGCACGGGGAGTTGTCCTCTCATCAGAATGCCGAGTTTCCGACGGACGTCGGCGAGCGACCTTTCGTCCGCGGCGGTCCAGGCCGTCTTTAGCACGACGTTCGTCGAAGTCTGCAAGCCGTCCTGTCCACCGCGCTTGGAGACAGGTTGGGGCACCGGCGGGGCTGATTTTTTCTGCAAAAGCTGCTGAAGCCTGCCCTTCAGGCTGGAGAATTGCCCCCGCATGACCGGCTTGAAATAGTCTACCACCTTGGCTTCGACACCGTCGCCGGAAACAAATGCGCGCGTCACGCCGTCGAGGTATTGGCCGCCGACCATCACCTCAAAGGTCGTGCCCTGCCGCCCCCCGGCGGGACTGACGTAGCCGACGCGCGGCATGGCTTGCTGCGCCTGCGCGCTTGAGGCCGCCGCCAGACAAGCGGCGAGCGCAGGAATCGCGACCCATCGGGACAGATTCATAAAACGCTCCAGTGCCCGGCGAGCGCCGGCGGCTGCCGTTGGCGGACGTTGCGCCGCGCAGATTGACTACATGATTTCCTTCAAGCGGCCGGCGGTCTTCGCGCCGTCCTCGGCGGAAGCCAGCACGTGGACAACCTCGGCATGGGGCAATCTCGCTTCGGTATCGATGCCGAGCTGCTGGTAAATGCTGCCGATGAGGTCCACCGGATAGACGGGCCGATCCTTGACTTCCTCGCCCTTGTCGTCGGACGACCCGACGACCTGGCCGCCTTTGAACCCGCCGCCGGCGACGACGTGGCAGAACACCTTGCCGTAATGATTGCGTCCGCCGCTCCAAGGTGGTTCCCACTGGACCTTGGGCGTGCGGCCGAACTCGCCGCCCCACCAGACGATGGTGCTGTCGAGCAGGCCGTGATCGGACAAGTCCTGAAGCAGGCTGGCCATGCCCTTGTCCATCTCCCTCATCTTGCGGCCCAAGTTCTGGAAGATTTGCTTGTGCATGTCCCAACCCTGGTAGTTGATGGTGATGTAAGGCACGCCGCGCTCGACGAGCCGTCGCGCCACCAGACAAGACTGGCCGAACGTGGTGCGGCCATAACGGTCTCGTATCTCGTCCTTTTCCTGCGCGAGATCGAACACCTTGCCTGCGTCGCCGAGGATCAGGTCATACGCTTGTTTGTCGGCCTGATTCAAGGCGACCATCTGCGGATCGTCCTTCGTGGCGTGTTCCAGCGAGTTCAGCTCGTGAAGGAACTTGCGCCGCGCTTGCTGCCGCTCGTCGGTGATGCCCTGGGCCACGACGCCTTCCACGGCGAACTTGCCCTGTGCGGGATCGCCGCCCGTGGCGAAGGGTTTGTAACGCGAACCGAGGAAACCGGATTCCGAGAAGCGCCCCTGCGGTTGGGTCAGCACGATGTAAGGCGGAATCAGGCCCTTGTATCCGGCCTTGTAACCTTTGAACAACGAGACGACGGCGCCGACGCCCGGATAAACTTTACCGTCGCCGGGTTTGCGGCCCGTCTGGACTTCGTAAGAGGCCGTTTCGTGGCCGTTCACGCCGTGAGTCATGCTGCGGATGATGGAATACTTGTCGGCTTGCTTGGCCGTTTCGGGAAGCAGTTCGCTGACTCGAATGCCAGAGACGTTGGTCTCGATCGGCTTGTTCAACGGGCCGGTGTAATCGGAGCCGGCGTCCGGCTTCGGGTCGAACGTGTCCAGATGCGTGGGTCCGCCCCACATCCAGATTTGGATGACCGATTTGGCTTTGGCCTTCGCCGGTTCGACGGTCGGGGCGGCAAAGCCCAAACGATCGGTCAGCCAGAGGCCGGCCGTGCAAACAAGGCCGCGCTTCACGGCTTCGCGCCTGGAGATGCGGCTTCCACTGTTGGAATTGTGTTTCTTGCTCATAACTTCTCCTGTTCTTACGTTGCGATCTCTCTCATCAATGCCTGTAAAGAAACTCCGCGCTGTTGATCAACGCCCATGCCAGGTCCCGTCCTCCCTCGCGCTTGGCCGAGGTGATTTGGAAATATTCTGTCACGGTCTTGAACTCCTCCGGCGTTGGGAGACGCGACAGGATGACCAGATAGAGCGAACCCACCACTTCTCCCGGTTTTTTCTCGGTGACGTTGGCGGCATTGGACGCGTTGCCGCCGCCACCGCCGCCGCGCTTGCCATTCTTGCCGAACTTGCCGTAGCTGCCATAGTTGCCGCCGCCGGCCGGATTCGTCCCCATGATGGCCGCCAGCTTCGGGCTGGTTTCGATCTTGCGCTGGATGTGACTCGAATTCAGAAGGTGCAACCGCTGGTCGGCCGTGATTCGGGTGTAGCTTTCCGATTCCAAACCGGTGTCGCGCCCCGAACGCCCGAACATTTCCAGGAAGGCGCTGCTGATGCTGCCGTCGGGAAGTGTGATCGAGCGCTGGTCTTCGGGAATGAAGGTGAACGGCTCGGGGATGGCGCTGGAGTATTGCTCCGTCGTGCCTGTGATTTGATTCAGCGCGTCAATCAACACTTCCGCTTCCAGCCGGCGCAGCGGGTAGCGCGCGAAATTGGCGTCGGCTTCAGGCGACTTGGTCTTGGGAATGGAGGAGAGTTGATACGTGGTCGAATTCAGGATTAGTTTGTAGAGGTGCTTCAGGTTGTAATGGTTCGCGACCAGTTCCTTCTCCAGATACGCCAGCAGTTCGGGATTTACCGGCGGATTGTCCGGCCGGATGTCGTCCGGTTCCTGGATGATGCCGCGCCCCACCAGCCACGACCAGACGCGGTTGGCGATGTTGCGCGTGAACCAGGGGTTCTGGGGAGTGATCAGCCAATCCGCAAAGATTTCGCGCGGGTCGCGGCCGGGCGTGAGTTGCGCCTTGTTGCCGTCGGGGAAAACCGCCGCTGCTTGCTGCACGGCGTTGCTAGTGACCGACGCCGTCTTGTCGGGATCGAAGAAAACGATTTCCTCCTTCCATTCCGCCGTCTGCTTGTAGCCGATCTGCGAGAAAAAGGCCGACATGCCCGCGAGCCGCTCCTTCGACCACGTCTCCGCCCGCGCACCCATGAACGTCAAGGCCGCCGTTTGCGCGAGGGTCTGCGGGTCCTTGTTTTGGACGGCGCGGTAGAAATTGACCTGGCCGACGCGGAAGTTGCTGCCGTTGGCCGTGAGCATCTCCCGGACAAACCGGTCATAGGGCATGTTCTGCCGGAGGCAGTCGTGAATCCAGCGGTGATAGGCTTGCGCTGCATTGGGCCAGAGGTTGATGGGGAACTCCGCCTTGACCCGGAGCAGTTCGCTCCACTTCATCGTCCAGTAATCCACGAACTCATCCCGCTCCAACAAGCGGTCAATCAATGCCTGCCGTTTGTTCGGGGTCTGGTCCTTGATGAACTCGTAGGCCTCCTTGCCCGTGGGCAGCGTGCCGATGACATCCAGATAAGCGCGCCGGATGAACACACCGTCCGAACACACATTGGCCGGCTCGGCGCCCATCTTCTGCAGTTTGGCGAACACCAGTTCGTCAATCCGGCCTTTCGGTTTCGGCGGAGCGTCGCTTTCAAAAAGGTTGGCCGCCGCGCCTGGCACCGGGATCCCGCCCAACGCCGCCCAGAGGACTGTTGCCGCTGCGAAAAACGTCTTCATTCAGCTATCTCAGGTCTGCCTATACATCAAAACACGCCAGTAGAAAAGCACTTGTTCTCTCGTTCAGGAATAGAACATCGTCAAGCGGCAAAAGTTGCAGGGGTTGGCCAAAAAAAACGGGGGCGGGCGGGCAGGGAAGATGCAGGCGATCAACCCGGCCCGTCGCGAAACTCCACCTTGTCCAGTTCCATCCAAACACTTCCAATGAAGACTTCCGCCTCCATTCGGAGCAACATCCGGTCGTTGTCGTCGGAGAACCACGCGAACGCCTCCTTGAACCGCTTTGATGACACCAGTTCCAATTGGTCGTTCACCTCGCGCGCCCGCAGCCGCACCTTGATCGCGGCGCGGTTTTTGACGGCAATGTCGAGTTTCTCCCTGCTGACGATCTTCAGTTCCGTCAGATACGCCGACGTGTCCGGGATCGCCAGGCAGCGATAGGTTTCGCCGACGGACAGGCGCTGGCTGCGCAGCCACATTAACGCCGTGGGCATGTCGAAAATGCCGGGAAGGTCCAGGCGCTTCGGCCGGGGCATTTCGTCGCTGCGGGTCGTGCGTGTCTGCGTCACGCCGGCGGCGTCGAAGTCGAGCCGGAGTTTGATCGTTTTATCATGATACACCTCGGTGATGACGTGGCTCACTGGCCTCAGCGTGTCGGGCTGCCAGAGCGCGCTGCTGACAGCGTCCATGCGCCACAAGCCTCGGACAATACCTATGGTGCCGCCTTTCACGTCGAGCCGCTGCAGGCCGTTCGTCCGTGAAAGCTCGGCCGTCGCCTCGGCCGCCACGAACAGCCCCCAGCCGAAACTGTAGGTCGCGCGCAGGGAACGCGGCGCCGGGAATGATCCCGGCTGCGGCGGCGAGAGTTGCTTTTGCCAATCCGCGGCGCCTGCCGACACGACGAGGAACGCAACGAGGATGGCGGCGGCGGTTCTCATGATTACATGAGTCGGTGACATCACCGCTCACCCGCGCCACGGATGCTGCCACGGCGCGCGGTAGTCGCGCTTGAGCAGCCGGCTGGCGGCGGCGTTGCCGGCGATCTGCTCGGAGGCGGCGTCCCACACGATCTTCGCGCCGGTGTCGTAGGCGATCATCGCCAGCTTCACGGTCGTCGTGGACTGATACGCATCTTCGATCAAGCAGCTCGGTTGTTGGCGGCTCCGCACGGCGTTAAGGAAGTCGGCCATGTGCAACGTGCCGGCGTCGGACTTGGTCTCGATGACTTTGCGTTCCTTGCCTTTGCCGCGCGGGATAATGATCCATTTGCTGTCGGTGACGAAGACCGTTTCCTTTTCGCCGTAGAAAAAGATCCCGTTGGAGATTTCCGGCGCATATTCCGCCGCGCCCCAGATGCGGTGCCGCCAAGTGACGGGACATTTCTCAAATTCGAAGTGCGCGGCGAGCACGTCGGGCGTGGTGATCTTGTCCTTGAAGTAATAGATGCCGCCGGCGGCGGTGACCGCCCGCGGCGTCGTCTCGCCGAGTATCCACCGCGTGGCGTCCATCAAGTGGATGCCCCAGTCCACGAGATGGCCCTGGCCGCTGGTTTTCTCCAACCGCCACGCAAAGTGGCCCACCTGCGGGCTGTAGGGAATTCTCGGTCCCGGTCCGCACCAGAGGTCCCAGTCCAGCGAGGCCGGCGGCGCCTGCGGCGTCGGGTCCTTGAGGCCGGCGGTGTAGTGGATTTGCGCGTCAACGCAGACGATGCGGCCGGCGTTGCCCTCATGGATATACTTGCGCGCTTCGACGACCGCGGCGGCGTGGCGTCGCTGGAAACCGATCTGCACAATCCGCCCGCTCTTCTTCGCCGCGTCCACCATCGCGCGGCCTTCGCGGATGTCGTAGGCGATCGGCTTTTCGCAGTAAATGTCGAGGCCCTTGTCCAACGCGGCGATAAACTGCAACGCGTGCCAGTGCGGCGGCGTGCCGATGATCACCACTTCCAGGCCGGGCGTCTTCAGCAGCTCTTCGTAGAGCTTGAACGTCTGCGGGCGTTTGCCCTGGAGCTTCTCGATCTCGTCGGCGCTCTTGGCCAAATGCTCGCTGTCTATGTCGCACAACGCGATGACCTCGACGCCACCCACCTTCAACGAGGCCCGGGCGTCCACCATGCCATACCAGCCGCAGCCGATGACGCCGATTTTGAGCTTCTTGCCGTCGCCCGCGTTTTCGGCCGCCCGGCCGACGATGCTGAAGAGCGCGGCGCCCGCAGCCGCCGTGGTGAGGAATGTCCGACGATTGATCTTGTTCATGACGCGTTGCCTTTCGTTGGTTGACACCGCTGTTTGTGCCAAATCGCGCCCGCCAGGTCGAGCCTTTCGGCAATGCCGACCACGCTCCACGCTTCACGCTCAACGGCGTCCTACGCGGGCGGTGGTTTTTGCGCCATGGCGTAGAGCAGCGTCTTGATCTCGAACGGTTTCAGGCGCGGCCATTTCGAGAGCAGCAAGGCGCAGATGGCGGTGATGTGCGGCGCGGCGAAACTGCTGCCGATTTCGTAGATGTAACCGCCGCCGGGCTGCGGCACTTTGACATAGCTGCCGTTGGCGATGAACTCGGTGAACGTCTTGGGCTTGAGTTGGTAGGCAAACTGCAACGCGTCCTTGAACGACGCCCAATAGACCTTGATCAGGTTCGAGAAGATGGACGGAAAACTCGGCAGCCCCTCGTTTTCACCGGCGGCCACGAGGATGCGGTCGCGATAGTAGGCCTTCTCCACCAGCTTGTGGAAGGTCTCGAAATAGGCGCTGCCTTCGCTGACGAGCAGGCCGTTACTGAGATTGATGACCTGGCAGTTTTCGATGGCCCAGTCCGTACCGACGATCATGTGTTTCGGTTTGCCGCCGGCGTATTTGTAGCCGTCCGAGCCGACGCCGATGCAAGAAAGCACGCGCACGCTGTAAATCTCCGCCTCCGGCGCGAGCCGCGCGATCACGCCCGCGCAACCGGTGCCGTGCCCCGCGGCGTCCTGGCCGTCGTAGGGCTTCATCGCGATCTGGCCGCCGCCCTCGTCCACGATGACGCCGCCCTTGACGTGGCCAGCGAGGTCGGGATGCTTGTTGTCCACGCCGCTGTCCACGACGGCGACCTTGACGCCTTTGCCGGTCGCGCCTTGGAGCAGTTCGGCGACGCTGAGTTGGCCGAACGGCGATGGAAGAGAATCAGGCATGGAGCTATGGAGTAGTGGAGAAATGGAATGTTGGAGTAACGGAGTGCTGGAGAGTTGGGTATTGGGGTGTCGGGGCGTTGGAATGTTGGAGTAATGGCGTCATGAGACAACCTCGGCGAAATTCATCATTCTACATGTCCATTTTTCCAATACTCCAATACTCCAACACTCCATTGCTCCTTTTCCTTCGGTTCACATCTTGATCTCGGGCAACGACTCGCGCTGGCTCTTGAACATGGTCAAAAGGTTGGCGAGCAACTTTTCGCAAAAATCCATCGCCGGCGGGCCGAACCGGGACAGCTCGCGGATTTGTGCGGCGAGGACCGCGGCGCGTTCGCCGCTGCCGACGAGGTCGAGTTGCTTCACGGTTTCCGCCATGCCGCTTAACGCTTGTTGAGCAGCCTCGCCTTTCTGGCCGGGCGCGCCGGAGGCGGCGTCGGTGGCGAGCTTGAGCGCGCGCAGCAGGAGGTTGTCGGCCATCTGGGTGGCGTTGAGCAGATCCAGCGTGGAAGCGCACAGCGCGCCGAGCCGCGAGAGCAATTCGATGTCCTGCGGCTCGTAGTGTTCCTTGTCGAAAATTTCGAGCACACCGATGCAGGTGTTCTGCGCCACCAGCGGCACGCCGAGTCCCGACTTCCGGCCGGCCTCGACGGAGCCGCTGATTTCGTCGCCGGGCCATGTGCCGCCTTCGGCGCGTGAGAGCGCGAGGAGCCGGCCCGATTGGGCGACGCGGCCGGCAAATCCACGGCCCAGCGGGATGGGCGTCGGGTTTGGTTCGGCGCCGACCGCGCAACGCGCGGCGAGCGACTGCCCGCCGGCCTCCAACAGCAGCACCGCCGCCACAGGCGCTTGCGACATCCGCGCGGCCAGGTCGGCGAAGCTGTGCAACGACGTCGCCAACTCCGGCGCGCGAGAGAGGCTGGCGACGGATTGTACCGTGGACATGATTTCCTGGATGGTCTTGTGAAACGCCGCGAGCCGGGTCTGCAATACACCGGTCTGGCGGCGGAGGCTGACAATCTGGACCTGGTTGTCAATCGCTTGCAGGAGCGTTTGCGCGGAGAACTCGGCTTTGAACAGGAAGTCGTGCGCGCCGAGTTTCAGGAAATGAATCGGCGCATCCTGGCCGGCGAAACCGGTGATGACGATGCAACGGATGTCGGGCAGGGATTTTTTGATTTCGGCGAACATCTCGTCGCCGCACTTGCCTGGCATGCGGACGTCGGTGAGCAACACGTCGAAGCGTTCCTTCTGGCAAAGCGCGATCGCCTCGGCGCTGCTGTCCACCGCGCGAACCGCGTGGTCGGTGAGTTGTTTGATGATGCCTTCGTATTCGACCAGGTTCTCGCGCTGGTCGTCCACGAGCAGAATTTTGATGTCGCTGGGCATAAGAACCTCTCCCGGCTGGGTCACAGCCGTCAACGCCGGCATATTGGCAACATCAGCCTCGCCTGTCGAGCCAATGAAACATGGCTTGTGGATTGTTTCAAGCGACGCCGGCGCGCGGCGCGCCGCGGTCGTGGTTCCCGCCCGCGCTCATGCGGAAACACATTGCATGGAGGGCGAACGCAAGGCATCATCGGCACCGGCTCAACCAGCAATTCAACAGATAGAAACCCAATGAAAAAACTCACACCAGCCGCGTGGCTCGTGATGGTCATGCTCATCTGGGCTGTTGGCACTCCCATCGTCAAGGGTGGGTGAGGCCTCAGCCCTGCCTCGCCGGCAGCTGCCACAATCAGCAGTCCGGTCCGGGGCGAGGTGGTCAGTTTGACCACCAACACACTGAGCGTCAAACAAGCAAACACGTTCATGGCCGTCACCATTGACTTCACGATCCCGGCCGAGGCGAAAGTCGTGCGTGACGGCAAGACGTGCAAGGTTCAGGACATCAAGAAGGGCGATTCGGTTGCGGTGGCGTTCTCGTCCAAGTCCGACGGCATGGGCATTTGCGTCACGCAAGTTGAAATCTGCAAGCCCGCTGCGCAGTGATCTGAACGCGGCCGGCGCGTAGCCCGACACGTTTGCCTCGCCGCCGCCGGTGCCGGATTACGTGATTATCGGCCTTCCGAAAACCGTGGTGGAGGCCGAGGATTTCACCGGCGGGCCGGAGAGGGGAAAACCGATGATGATGGTGGTGCCTTGGCCCGCCTGGCTCTCGACGCGCAGATCGGCGCCGTGCGCCCGGAGGATGCCGTGACTGATGCCCATGCCGAGGCCGGTGCCTTTGCCTGGCTCCTTGGTGGTGAAGAACGGGACAAAAATCTTTTTCTTCACCTCGTCGCTCATGCCGCAGCCGTCGTCGGCGATCTTCAGGACGATGAACTCACCCTCCTTGGCGGTGCTAACGGTGATGTTGCCGCCCTCGCGCCCGGTCTTGGCGCAGACTTCCTGGATGGCGTCCTTGCTGTTGAGCATGAAGTTCATCAGCGCCTGCTGGATTTCCTTCGGGTTGCCCTTCAGGCGCGGCAGTTCGCCAAGCTGGGTGGCGACCTTGATCCGGGCGTTGATGAGCACGTCGTTGCTGATGGCCAGAGCGTCGCGGATCGTGTCGTTGAGATCGAACGGGAAGAACGACCCGACGTCGGCGGGCCGGGCGAAGGTGCTGAGTTTGTTCGAAATCTCCGCGCAGCGGGCGACGCTTTGGATGATGAGGTCGAGACCCTCTTCCAGGCCAACATCGCGATTCATGCGGTGCGCCATCAGCATCCGCTCGGCGCGGAGTTTGACGGGATTGAGGGCGTTCTTGATTTCGTGGGCGACGCCGGCGGCCACCACGCCCAACAAGGACTGGCGCTGGGAGGCGAAGAGTTGCTTGTCCTTGCTCTCCAGCGCCGCGAAGGCGTCATCCTTCTCCTTGAGCGTTTGCTGGATGACGCCGACCATTTGCGCGTAGGCTGTGGACAATTCGTGCGATTCCCGCGAGTAATGCTTTGCGGCGGCCAGCGTCTCGGCGCGCTGCCGGTGGGCGGGATCGGTGGGCGTGCCGCTTACGAAGGCAAGGGCCGCCTGGGCGATTTGCTCCAGCGGCTGCGCGATGCGATGTCGCAGCCGCACGGCCATGTAAACGCTGGCCAGGATCATCACCACGGTCAACGCGATGATCGTGTTGGTCATGAACCGGCGGACGGAATGGACCGTATTGCGGAACGCGCCGAGCATGGGTGCCTGCCCGCGCAACTGGAACGCGACCATGCCGCGCAAAGCGCCATGATGGAACACCGGCGTGAACACATCGTAAGCCTGTGGCGCGGCCGATGCCGCCGGCCCGTTGCCGGAGGCCAGTTCGCGCTGACGCACGTGGGCCGTCATGCGCACCAGCGACGGGTCGCCCTTGAGACCGCGCGTAAACCGGAACGCGGGGTCGGTTTGCAGTTCGCTGAGAAACGGCAGGCCGTTCTGGTCGAAGAAAGTGATGCTCAGGAGATTGACCGTGCCTTTCTTGACATCCGCCAGATAGAGCACCAGGTCGCGCATCTCGAAGGAATACCGCACCAACGATGCGCTCCCGGCCAGCACACGGCCGGAGGGCCAGCCCTCGACAATCTTCGTGCCGGGTATGATCTGGCGGCTGATGCAGCTCTCCGCGAGGCGGTCGGCTTCCTCGATGGACGCGGGCATCTTGTTGAAGGCCACCGTCAACACCGCGATCGGGGTAATCCGCCCGAAGCTCTCACGGTAAAGCAGCAACCGCCGCTCGTAGAACGTATGCCGGGCGCCGGCCACCGGCTGGACCATCTCATAGGCCATCTGGTTCAACAGCCGGGGCGGATAGACCGCGCTGTCCCACGCCAGCTTCTGCGGTTCGGGCAAATCCTGGAACGTCAGCCCGTCACGATACACGGTGGCAACCTCGCCGTTGACGGTGTTGAAAATCCGCGCGTAGGCCAGCTCGGGATGGCTGCGCAACGCAGCCCACATCACCACTTGTTGTTCGGCGGCGAGGTCGAACAAACCCAGCACCTGAGTCGTCAACACTGCGGCGTCCAGTCCGCCGATGGAACGAATCGCTGCGCGTTCGCGGCTCGTCCAGTCCTCTTCCAGTTTCACCACCACCGGATGGAAAAACCGGAACGCCACCACGATCAACAACGCCGCCACCACGCCGAAGATCACACTCAGGCCGATGAAATGGCGTGACAGCCGCCGGCTCAGGGAAATTTCCGGCCGCGAAGACGGAGCGGGTTGGGAGGAGGGCGTGGTCATGGCGAGACAGCGGAAGCGCCCGGCGCGGCAGCGCGCGGAACCATGAAACGTTGCTCGGCCTCCAGGAGCACCTGGAGACCCGCCAGCGAATCCTGGGCCGAGGCGCCCGTTTCCACCACGGCCGCCGTCTCAGGCAGGCCCGGCGGTTCCTCGCCGGGCACAAGCGGCTTGGGGGCAAGCACCGTGTGCAGGAAACCGTCGAGCAGAGCGCCACGGTTGATCGAAAATGGATTCGGCCGCACCGTCAGGCGCGCGGGGTCGTTTAAAATCGCCTCGATCTCACGCATGACCACCAGTGTCTGGCGGCCAAGCTGCAAACTCCGCTCGTCCATCTGGCGCGTGCCGGCGCGCACCTCGGCAAGGTAATCTTCGTAAGCGCACCACTCGCGGCGGGAGCCGAACACGGCGGCGACCTCCTGCTCTGTCAGCGATTGCAGCAGGCCGCGCCGCGCGGGAACCTCGAATTGGTCGAAGAACATCGCGCGCTGGCCCGCCTCCGACAGCAGGTAGCGCACCAGTTCCTGCGCCACCTCGCGGGCCGCCTGCGCGCCCGGATCGTTGGAGGCGATTTGCCGGCTGCAGATGATGCACTTGCCGCCGAGCAATGAAAAACCCGGCGCGGCCGCGTTGGGGGAAATCGAGAGCGGCATGATGCCGATGTCGTCCAACGGCGCCGGTGGTCCCCATGGCGAGATCAGAATGCGCTGCCCCCAGAGGGAGAGTAGCCACGCTGAGGAGAACCCCGCGCCGGCCTGCCCCACCAACGGCACGTTCGTGAAACGGCGCATGTGCTGTTTCCATTCCGCGAGGAATTCCATGCGCGTCGCCGCCGTTGCCCAGGTCTCGATTTGCATGGATTGCCCCAACGTGTCGAGCACCTGTCTCGCCGCCGGCGTATCCACGGCGAATGTTCCATTCGTCTGCCGCGGCCAATCCGGCTCCAGACTCCAGATCAGCGGGAGGAAAAAGCGAAAAAACTCCTGCCCGTCTGTCTCGACGGAGGAAAGCGGCAGGCCCGAGGATTGGGCGTCGCGCGCTTTGGATTGAAACAACGACACCCATGCCTGGCGCGCCTCGTCGGCGCTGTTGAAGTAGCTCTTCCGATAGAAGAGCAGGTCCGCGGCGCGTGAGATCGGGACGCCGTAGATGCGCGGGGAATTCGGGTCGTCGCCAGGACCCACGGCGCGGATCGGCTCAACACCCGCCGCGCGCAACATCGGGCCGACGACCGCTTCGTCGTAGGGCGCCAGCCAGCCGTTGCGCGCAAACTCTTCGACCCACGCCGTGTTGGACACCGCCACGTCCATCGGCTGCAACATTTCCGACGAGCGAGCGCCGAACGACAACTCCGTCATCGGATAGACGGATGACAGCGTCCCCGCGAGTTCCTGGTAGAGTTCGGAAGGCAGCGGATCGAAATCGGGCAGCCGGACCAGTTCATAACGCCGCGGCTGGCCGTCCGGATTGACGGCCTTATGGAAACGCGTGGCGAGGTCTTGGAACCAAAACCCGCAACCGCGATAGAACGCCTGCTTCGGCCGCGACGCCGGAGCCGGCGGCGCCTCGGAGCAGCCGGCAGACAGGAGCGCGGCGGCGACGAGAACGCCGCCGAGCCGCACGCACGCTTTGATCCGATCGCTCACGGTCAGGTTGATAACCCAAGGCCGGCGTTTAGTAAACGCTGAGGATTTGCTTCTCGTAAAGCTCGTGGTAATAACCGGGTTGATTCTTGAGTTCCTGGTGCGTGCCTTGTTGCACCAGCCGGCCACGACGGTCGCCCGCGTGGCCCAAAACAAAAATCTGGTCCACGTCGGCCACGGCCTGCAACGCGTGCGAGATGACGATGCAGGTGCGACCGTGAATGAGTTTCTTCAGGCTGACTAGGAGGTCGCTGGCCACGTCGGCGCTGAGCGACGCCAGCGGCTCGTCGAGCAGGATGATGGAAGGCTGGCGCAGGTAGCAGCGCGCGATGGCGATGCTGACCTGCTCGCCGCCGCTGAAGGCGTTGATGTTCGTCTCGTAGCCGGAGCAAACGCCGTCATTCTTGCGCTGGATGACGTCGTGAATCTGCGCGTCCTGGCAGGCGCGGATGATCTGCTCCTCGGTCGCGTCCGGCTTGGCCAGCAGGAGGTTTTCCCTCACGCTCGCCTGTTTGAAAAACGGCTTTTGCGTGACCATGCCGAACTGCGCACGCAGGCTGGCCATCGTGTAGTGGCGGATGTCCACGCCGTCAATCTCGATGACGCCCCGGCCGTCCTCGGTTTCCAGGAAACGGCAAAGCAGGTTGAAGATGGTGCTCTTGCCGCAGCCGCGCCGGCCCACGAGCGCCACACGCTGGCCGGCCTTGATTTCGAAACCGAGATCGTTCAACACCGACGGCGCACCGGGCGAGTAGGCGAAGGTGACGTTGCGGAACGCGATCCTGTCGCGCAACGGCGGCATCGGTTTCGCGTCGGGCCGGTCCACCACGCGGGGCGGCGTTTCCAGAATCTGGAAGCCTTCGCCGATCTGCGGCCGCAGTTCGGTGTAGTGCGCCGCGGTGCTGCAAAGCGACACCAGCAACGAGAACACGCTCGGCACCAGCGTGTAGAAAACGAACAGCTCCGACCAGCCGCCGGCGAGCTTGCCGGTTTGCACCAGCCAACTGCCCGCCCCCAGAATGACCAGCAAGGTGACCGTGCCGATGAGCGCGGTGGTCTGGCTGTTGATGCCCTGCCACCGCTCGACGCGCAGGTTCAGGCGGATGAGTTCATCGCTCAGGTCGCGCATGGCGTGGATAATCCAGCCCTGGGCGTTGTTGAGCTGGATTTCCTTCACGCCGATGATGCCCTCGAACATTTTGCCGCCATAGACGTTGTCCATCTCATTGCGCTCAAACGAGACGCGCTCCAGCGTCGGATAAATGAACCAGACGATGACGAACGGGATCGCGCTGACCGCCGCCAGCAGCAGCAACGTCAGATGCCAGTTCAGACTGAAGAGGTAGCCCACGTAGGCGACGAGGAAGATCGCATCAGCGCCGGCCAGCACCACGGTGTCGCAGAGCAGAAACTGGACCGCCGTGGCCACTTTGCTCAACTGCCGCATCAATTCGCCCGGATTGCGGCCCATGAAAAAGTCCACCGACTGCGCCTGCATGAACTCGAAGACGCGGAATTGAAACAGCCGGCTCAGCCGCTCCCGCAACGCCGCGGCCCAGTAGGTCTGGTAAAACTCCAGCGGCACGCGCAGCAGCGTGAGCGCCACAAACACCCCAAACGCCGTCGCCCACGGGCTGGATTGCATCAGCGCCTGGGTGAGCACGCCGGATTGACGGGCCATCACAACCAGCAGGATGCCCGCCATCAACCGCGCGGCCAGCAACTCCCACATCGTGACACGCACGACGCGCCTCTCATCCTCGGTAAGGATGCGCCACGAACCGCGCAAAAAGTATAAGAGCGACCGTTGGGGCAACGGCGGCTCCGGCGGAGGACCCATCATCTCCGGCGGCGGTGACTGTGGACCGGCTTGCGGACCGGGAGATGGGCCGGGAGGTGGAGTATTCACAAGAACAAGCGGAGAGAAACCCGATTCAGATCGTTCGGACGCGAATGGTGCTTGCGCTCCTCCCCGGCCGGCGTTTCGCGGCGCGGCCGGGGAGGAATCCGCAAGACAAGGGCATGTCCTACCAGCCGTAATGGTTCATGTAGTTCTGGTAGTTGTAATAGTTATTGTAGTTGGGATAGGAAGCGGCCGCCAAGGCGCCCAAGCCCACGCCGATGCCGAATCCCGCCCATCCGCCGCCATGCCACCCGCCGCCGTGTCCGCCTCCGCCATGAGGGCCACCGTGGTAGGCTTGCACCTGGCCCTGAGGACCGGCGCCCGCCTGCATGACCTGCGGAGGACCGCCCCCGCCGACGTAGATGATGACGCTGGGCGTGTTGAGTGCCATCGGGCTGCCCGCCGGCGCGCCCGGCGCACAACAGGGCTGCTGTTGCTGGGATTGCTGCGCGACGCCGGCGCCACGCAGTGTTTCCTCCACTTTATCGGCCGGCACGAGGAACTTTTCGGCGTCCTCGTCCGGTATCTGGTAGAATTGACCGTTGATGCTTTGCAGAATTGCCATGGCTTTTCCCTTCCTGAATCTATCGGTTGAACAACCGCCGTGAGTCCCATGAACACTTCGCGCAGCCGTGGCGGTTCCGGTTGCCGAGGCGGTTCCTTCCCGGCAGCGTGCCGGGGAGGAATCAGCGACACCGAGTCGCGGCTTACCAGCCGTAATGGTTCATGTAGTTCTGGTAATTATAATAGTTGTTGTAGGGAGCGACGAATGGACCACCCCAACCACCCCAGTTATGATAATGATGGCCCCAGTGGTAGGCTTGGACCTGGCCGGTTTGTTGCGGCGCCTGCCCGGCTCCTGCGGGCGCGCCGACACCGGCTGCCTTCAGGGTTTCGGCAACCTTGTCCGCAGGGATCAAGTATGCCGTTGCTTGCTCATCCGGCACGTTATAGAGCCGGCCGTCTATGCTTTTCATCAGTGGCATGTGTGTTTGTCCTTTCTCTGAGTTGGGCTGGGTTTCTACCAGCCAAAATAATTGCGGTAGTTGGCGTAGTTGTAATAGTTGTAGTAACCGCCCCACCACCCATGCGGGCCGTGGTGCCAGTGGTAGGCTTGCACCTGGCTTGGCCCTGGCTGAGCCGCCGAGGGTTGCTGGGGGCCGCCCATCGGCATGCCTTGTGGCGCACCACCGCCGGCGACGATGACGACCGCTGGCGCGCTGGCGCCCATGGAAGCGCAACTGGCGGCTGGCGCGGCAGCCTGGGGTTGCACGGCACCCGCGTCGCGCAAGGTTTCTTCCACCTTGTCGGCCGGCACGAGGAACTTTCCTGCCTCCTCGTCCGGTATCTGGTAGAAACGTCCATCTATGCTTCGCAGAATGACCATGCTGGTTCTCCTTTCTTGATCAGCCGGTTGAGTTGCTGGTTCTGGCATCAGGCCAACCTTCCTGGCCTTGCCTGAAATCTTCCTGCCTTTCGACGTTTTCATGGCTGTCTTATTCGATGGTTTGTGGAATGGGGGCCAAGTCCGTGCCGTCCGGTTGGACGAGATTGAGACCGACCTGAGCGGAAAGTTCGATCATGGCTGCGGCTGGCTGGCCGGGCGCCGGCACGCCGGCGCGGGCCATGCCGCTGCACGGGTGATTGCCGGTGTGCATTGGCAGAAACGGCGGCGTGAGTTTTCCCTCGCGCGCCTCGGAGGCCATTTTTTCCGTGGCGGCCTGGAAACGCATGACCAGCCGCTGGACGAGGTCCGGATGACACCACAGGTATTGGTGGAGCAACTGGGTGGCGTGGCACTCAATCTCGCGGGTGGGGATGGAGTTCTTGTCAAAGGCCGTGCAGCCGAACAAACAGATGAGTTTGGCCTGACAGCCGAAACAGCGCAGATACCACAAATCCTTCTCGTGGAACGTCCGCAAAATGGACGGGCACTGACTGAGGCTGCCGGGATCGTTGACGTTGCCGAGCTTGCCCAAGTCGGCGTCCGAGGAGCGGCCACAGGGCCACACGTCGCCGTTGGGGTCCACGCCGATCAGCGACACGCCGGCACCGCAATTGTAAGTGTGACAGTTGCGCTCGGTCATATCGCGCTGGCCGGTGAAGAAGTAAAAGAGCTGGCGGATCAGGTCGGGGCCGAGAAGGCGCACGTTGCCGGATTGGTCGGCGCGTTCGAGCAACTGGCGTTTGGCGTTGTAGAGTTCGTCGCCCGTCAGGTTGTCCACGTTCATGCCGCGGCCGGTGGGGCACGTCGCGTTGAACATGACCGCGAACCCTTTCTGGTCGAAGTAATCCACCACTTCGTCCATGTGGGCGATGGTGTTCTTGTTGATTTGCGCGATCACGCCCGGCGGCGCCCCTTCGCGCATCAGGAGTTCGATGGTTTCCTCCACGCGCTTGCCGGCCTGGCGATGGACATCGCTGAGTCGCGGCGGCCCGTCGAGACTGGTGCCGATCTGGATACGATATTTCTTGACGAGCTGCAAAAACTCGGGCGTCAGCCGGGTGAGGTTGCTCTGCATGCCGATGGCGAGTCGTTTCAGGCGCGGGTTGGCCTCGCCGGCGCTGATGCAAAACTCGATCGCCTCTTCATACCACGGAATCGGCAACAACATCGGCTCGCCGCCGTGGAAGATCCACTGAAGCTCCGGCGACTCCGTGTCGCCGATCAGCAACGTGGCGGCGCGCTTGTGGGTCTCCATCGTCATCGTGGCGCCCGGTTGGGAGACCGGGATGGCGTCGGCGCAACAATAGCTGCAACGCAGGTTGCAACTGCTGGTCACCTTGGCGATGACCATGCGGATTTGACGAAAGTCCGCCGCTGGTTTCCTTTGGACACCTTGCTGCATCGTTGGACACTCCAACTTCCGGCAAACTGCGCGAAAGTTCTTTGCCGCAACAGCCCTTGGTTGTGCTGCGAAGAATTCGGATCTATGAACCTCTATCGGTTGAGCTTTGAAGGGGAATCTGCTATCGCAACCCGTGTAAGTCAAGTGACTTCCTTGTCGAAACCGGCGTGGAGGGTTGCGTCGCTGGCGCAAGCGGATATACTTGCGATGAAAATCCAGTTCGCTGTGACCTCAACTTTCAAACCGAGTCCCGCTGTCCAACGCTGGCTGATGCCCGATTTCAGCTTCTGCCTCTGGCTGGCGTTGCTGCTGGTGCTGTTGGCGGAGCCGTCGCGCACGTCGCTGGTGGCCACCGACGGCGACGCGTGCATGCACTGGCGGGTCGGCGAAGACATGCTGCGGAGCGGGCGGATTGTTCGCACCGACACCTACTCGCACACGATGGCGGGCGCGCCGGTGATCACCAAGGAATGGCTGACGGAAATTTTCTTCGCGGCGGCGGGCCGGCTCGGCGGCCTCTTCGGTCTCGGCGTCGCGGGCGCGCTGGTGATCGCCACGACGTTCTGGCTGTTGCACCGCCGGTTGCTGCGGGACGGCAACGACCTCCTGGTGGCGACCTTGGTGACGTTGCTGGCCGCGTGGGCGGGCGTCATCCACTGGCTCGCGCGGCCGCACGTGTTCACGTTCCTGATAGTCGTTTTGTGGAACGACGAATTGCGGCGGTTTGAAACCCACGGGCACGCAGGGCGGCTGGCCGCAGCGCTAGCCGTGCTGATGCTGTTCTGGGTGAACCTGCACGGCGCCTTTCTCGCCGGGTTCATCATTCTTGGCGCTTACTGGTTGGGTGCGGTGGTTGAGTTTGTCCGGCCGCCGGCAACCGTGCCGCGCGAAACATCGCAGCGGAGGATTGTTGTGCTGACGCTCGTTGGGTTGTTGGCGCTTGCCGTGTCGTTGATCAACCCGAATGGCTGGCATCTGCATCTGCACAATCTTCAATTCATGAGGTCGTCGTATCTGACCAGCCTGTTGTTCGAGCACCGGCCGATTAATTTCCATTCTCCCAGCGCGCTCGGATTCGTGGTCTGGCTCGGCGCGGTGGCCGCGGCGCTGGCGGTCCGCCAACGGCCGCGTTTGCCCGCGTCGGCGGTCATCCTCGTCACCGGCTGGACCTGCCTCGCACTTTACGCCGTGCGGAACATCCCGCTGATGGCCCTCGTCACTGCGCCCATCGTCGCCCCGGCGTTTTCCGCGTGTGTCCGCAGAGGTTGGCAAGATTTGTCGCGACGGCTGGGCGCTGTGAACGCCGCCAGCAATGGCTGGCCGGTCGTGGCGATGGCGGCGATGATTGCCATCGTATGTGTGCCGCGTCCGACGGCAATGCCGCCGAACCGGTGGCCGGTGAACGCGGTCAAGTTCATCCAGCAACATCCGGAACAGTTTGGCGGCAACATGCTCAACCAGCATGTCTGGGGCGGCTATCTCATGCACGCGTTGCCGGACCACAAGGTTTACGTGGACGGACGGACGGATTTCTACGGCGAGGCATTCATTCGCGACTTCCTGGACATGGCGGAACTGCGCCCCGGCTGGCGCGAAAAGCTGGACGCGAGCCGCGTGAACTGGACGCTGCTGTCCACCGACACTCCGCTCACCCAGGCGCTGGCGCTGCTGCCGGGGTGGAGGCGGATTTACAGCGATGCGCTCGTGACGATTTTCCGCCGCGACTCATGAACCGCATCGCTTCATCGCCGTCATCCGCATGGGGCGCGTGGTTGCACCAACAAATGGAGGCTCACCCGTTTGTTGTGCTGGGACTGCTCGCACTCGCGTTGCGGCTGGCAACGATGTCTTTCGTGCCCGCGCCGGGTTATTTCGACACCTACTATCATTATGGAGTCGCCAGCCGGCTTTACCACGGCCACGGTTTCACAGAGACCATTACATGGTATTACTTCACCCTCCCGGCGGCTTTGGAGCATCCGACGAGTTCTTTCTGGATGTCGCTCCATGCCGTCTTCATCTGGCTGTCGTTCCTGGTGTTTGGCGAAAACCTGCGCGCGGCGCAAGTTCCTGCGATGCTTTTCAGCAGCGCTCTGGCGATGCTCGCCGCCTGGTTCGCGTGGGATCTGACGCGGTCGCGGCGTTATCTTTGGTGGACGGGTTTGTTCACCCTCTTCGGCGGCTTCTGGTTTCCTTATTGGGTGGGCGTTGACTATTTCGCGCTCTACGGACTGGCTGGCGCGGGGTCGTTGGTGATGACGTATCGCGCGGTACGCGACGATCCGCGGTGGTTTGTGCCGGCCGGCGTGTGCGGCGCGCTGGCTTACCTGACGCGCGCACACGGCCAATTGTTCGTCTTGACGATGGTGTTGTGCTGGGCCTGTGCCGTGTGGCGCGGCCGCGTTCGCGCCGTGCGCAGCAGTCTTTGGCTCGCCGCCGGACTGTTGGCGGCGTTACTGACGGTATCGCCGTGGGTGTTGCTTTTGCAACGGCACCAAGGCACACCGCTTTCCGGAGGCTTTTCGAAGCTCTTGTTTCTGCGCGAACTCAACGATGTTTACCTCTGGGACTCGCAACGTTTGAACTGGCGCTACTACCTGAACCTCGCCGATCCGTCGGCAGCGTGGGGATTATGGCCGCTGGTGATATCCAAACTGACGGCGCTGTGGTTGAACCTTGGTCTTTGGGCGCGACCGGCGTTTTTTTTCATGACCCCTCTGCTTCTGTTGGGATTGTTCGGACGACGCGACGGCGCGTCAAAGCCGCTGCTTGGCTTTCGCGTGGAATTCTGGCCGTTCTGGATTTACAGCGTGATGCTTTACTCGTTGATCTCGCTGGTCTTCACCTTCCAGGGGTATCTCGGCACCACATTCCACGCCGCCACCGCACTGTTGCCGTTCGTCCTGCCGCCTGCGCTGGTCGGCCTCGACAACGCGCTGGATTGGCTTGGCCACCGGTGGCGGCCCGAGGCGCGCGAGGAACGCCGCCGGATTTATCCCGCCCTGGCGTTTGCCATCGTCGTAGGCCTCAGCGTTGTCTGGATGGTGGGCACCACGCGATTGTGGCGGGACTACCACCATGCGCATGTGGCCGTCGCCGCAGCTGTCGCGCCGCAAGTGCCGGCCGGAGCAGCGGTGATGATCGTGGACCAACCGGCTTATTATCACCTCACCGGCCAGCCTGCGGTGGCGATTCCGAGCGAAGGCCCGGCGGCTGCGGCCATGGCCGCGCGCCGCTATCGGGTGGCGTTCCTCATTTTGGAAGCCCGTGTTGTGCCGCCGTCGTTCATCCGTTTCTATGAAATCAACGGCGCCGGTTCCGCCGACTGGACGCTCGCGTCCCAGCCGCTGCCCGGCGTGAAACTATTCAAGCTGTCCGCGCGGCAAAACAACCGCACCGCATCCGCCGCGCCGGGGACGGCTAGTAACTGAACACGCGCGTATCGCCGCGCTTCAGCGGCAGCATGAGCCGGGGCCTCTGCCCAACCGTTTCGCCGCTCAACGCATCCTTCACCGGCCCCGTCCCGCCGAGGTCGAGCCACAGCGGCCGATCCTGCGACGCGTGCACGGCGACGAAGCCGCCGTTTGCATAAACGTTGCAGTCGGTGTCCGTGAAAAGGTGAACCTCCGCCTCGCGCGCGACCAGCCGCAACAGCTCGGAGGTCAATCCCGGCGCTCCGACAAAAATGTCCGGCCCGTCCGGCGTGCGGCGCATCGCCACCGCCACGGAGCCGTCGGGATATGTCGCGAGAATCTCATCCTTGGCCGCGTCGGCGACGGCGAACAATGGTGTCACCGGTTTTTCCACGCCGAACGGCTGCTCCAAACCGATCCGGCGGCCCAGTTCCGTCGGCGTCGCCCACGCTTTCGCCGGCGCGACTTTCTTGAACTCGAATCCGGTCAATTGCCGCATCGCCTCCAGCGACTCGTGGTCGCCGTCGAACCAGCCCGGCGCGTAACACCACACGCGCGCCGCGGGCCGTGCCGTCCGCCGGAGCCGTGCGCGCTCGTCGCGCGTAAGGCGCCACGCGTCCAGAAACACAACCATCTTCGCGCGCACGCGTCCGCGCACCACGTCGTCGAGCAGGTATTGGCCGTAAGGCGCGCCCATGCGGCCCAGCGGCGCACGCGCTTCGTAGATGCCCGGCCGCGTCACGAGCGTGCCGCCGGCGGCGACGCGCAGCATCGCGCGCTCGTCAATAACGGCGGCGACCTCCGGCCGGAACGGCGTCGGCTTTTTCAAGAATGCCTCGTCGAGGGCGTGCAGCCGTTTCATCTCTGCCCACATGCCGGCGTCGTTGAACCAGCCAGTGGCTCCGAGATCCATCCACCAGGTGCCGAAATTCCGCATCGCCTCCTGTGCGACGTTGCGGACCAGTTCCTTGTTCGTGTCCACCAGCGTGTCAACCGCGTCATACCAGCCGGGCGCGTTGCCGGTGCCGAGGTAGGTGCGCGTATCGTCTTCGTAGAGCCACATCTTTCGCGCGAGCGCGACGCTCTCGGCGGCGGTCATCGCCGGCGCGCTCTGGCCGACGCCGCGGTCGAAATAGGAGATCGGCGAGCAGAGGACGTCAATGTCCGGGCAGTTCAGCGCGCGGCGGAGCGCATAGTGTCCCGCCACGGACGGACCGGTCGAGACCGCGGCGAACTCGAATATGTAGCCATAGAAAAACACCACGAGTTTGCGACCGTGCGACGCGCTACGCACCGCATGAGCGAGGTCGCAAACGCAGTCGGCCATCGCCTCCTGCTGAAACTCGGCCCAATCAATCAGCGCGTGCTCCGTCGCCGGGTCGCGGAAGATTCCCGCCGGCGCGGCGTGGCGCGCGGCGGGCGTCGGCACGGCGGTCGTCTCACGTGTCACCGCCGGATCGTTCCACGCGCGGCGCAACGCGGCGTCGTTTTCATAGCGTTTCTTGAGCCAGAACCGCCACGCGGCGAGGTCGGCCGGCGCGTAACCGTTCAGAGGCCGTTTCCACGTCGCCTCGTAAAACCACTCGCCGGTGTTCTGGCCGCACGGATGATAGCCGGCGACGTGGTCGCCAAGTTTTTCCTCGATGTGCGCCACCAGCGCCGCGAGCCGCTCCGCCGCGTCGCGCCGATACTGCGGCGACGCCGGGACGGCGTGGCTGCGCGAACCGTCCTCCCATTGCATGACGTCGTCGGGATGCGCCTCGCGCCACCACGCCGGCGGGTCCATGCCAATGCGCGGCAGCAACAGCGCGTTCGGGTTGGCGCGCAGGACCGTCTCGCATGCCGCGTCCACGCCGGACCAATCCACCGCGACGCCGGGTTTCGGCCACGGCGTACCGATGGGAAAACTGACGAAGTTCACGCCCGCGTTCGCCGCCAACTTGATCTGACTTTCAAACACATCCGCCGGCCCGCCGAGATGAACGAACGTCTGGCCGGGCTGGTAAAAACCAATGATCAAATTGCGCGCCGGCTCCGACTGCGCCCAGAAGCTGACGCGGTACCGGTGGCCCTTTGCAAGCGCGAGGTTCGCGTGATGGTAGATATGGAAGTCAGGCCAGTGACCGTTGGGCGGCGCATGGAGCCTCACGCACAACGCCGCCGAGCCATCGCGGCCCGCGCCCGGAGCGACCTCGATGCGGGCAACGGTGTTCGTGGCGTCCGCCGGCCAGAACGTCCAGTCGCGCTTGAAGCTGGCCGGTCCGCTTTCGAAATCGCAGCGCGGCACGATATCGCGGCCCGCGTCGAGATCGGTGACCTGGATGTCGTCGAGGATAATTTCACCGGCCGTTGGACCGAAACGGAAGTGCATCGTGCCGGTGCTCGCGTTGTCGCGGGCGGTGAAGTCAAAATGGATTTCCTTCCACGCCGGCGCGACTGGAATCGGCGCGGAGCCGGGCGCGCCCCAGAACATCCGCGCCCGCACCGGTTCGCCGTTGACGACCAGCCGCGGCGCGCCGCCCGCCGGGTCCACGCGGACGGTGAGCGGTGAAGCGAACGTTGAAACGGATGCGGCAATGATGACGACAGAGACAGCGAAGGTTCGGGATGTCATGACCGCGATATTATCCGCAAACCGCCGCCAACGGAAGTTGCGAATCTGAAAACGGAGTTTCAAATCTGCGGGCGAACGCCGGAATCACTTCGATTTCGTCTGCACCAAGCCGGCGCCGACGCGATCGGGAGGCTGGCTCAGCGGCAGCGCATCTTCTTTGAGCCAGGTCAATCCGTTGGCCGGCGTGGTCGCGCCGTTGGAGATTCCGTAGGCGAGCACACCGGAAGTGATGGCGGCGGCCTGCGAGGTGCCGTCGCCGAGGACAAGCTGGTTGGCGCCGTAAGCCGACTGGATGCCGACACCCGGCGCGGAGATGTCGAGTCCAGAGCCGGAGTTGGAATAATAAGCCTGCTGCAATTTCGCATCCACGCCGCCGACGGAGATGACCGAGGGAATCGCGGCAGGAAAGGCAAGTTGGTTGACCGTCTCATCGTTGCCGGCGGCGGCGACCACCGTCGCGCCCCGGCTTTCGGCGTAGCTCACGGCGTCGCGCACGGACTGTGAGTCACCGTAGGAGCCGAGGCTGATGTTAATGACCTGCGCGCCGGCATTCGCCGCCTGCACGATGCCGGCAGCCAGCGTGAAACTGTCGCTCACGCCATTGCTGTCGGCGACACGCACGTCGAGGATGTGGCTCGCGGGCGCGACGCCGGGCGCTTGCGGGTCCTGCCCGGCAATGAGGCTGGCTATGGCAGTGCCGTGGCCATCGAATGGCTGGCCGCCGCCCACCAGATCGTAATGCGTGACCTGGTTCTCCGCGAACGTCGGATGATTTTCCACGCCGCTGTCCACCACCGCCACGGTCACGCCCATTCCCCACGTCGAGCGGTCGCCGCCGGCGCCGATGGCATCGAGAAAACCGAGTCCGCCGAACGACGCGCTGCCGACGCCGGCGGGGCGGTCTTCCTCCTGCAGGAAGTCGGGGGTTTTGACCACGTAGTTGGCGTCGAGATTGTCGTAAACAGTCACGCCCGTTCCGACCGCGTCGCGCAACGATTCCAAGTCCTTGAAACCAACGCGCATCGCCGACAATGCATCGAGCCGGCCCAGCACGACGATTTTCCTGCTGGCCGCGCGCCGCATAAAATCGCGCATCGCCGCGGCGGACTGAAATCGGATCACCACCTCGTGGGGAATGGCGTTGTCGCGCTGAACGCGGCGGCGGAGCTGTTGCAACTGCCGGTCCTCGCTGTCCGGCGCCGGTGGAACGACGCTCGAAGGCCGCGACCCGGCGGCGTCCTTCGGGGCGCGCGAGGCGCCGCGGGCGGACCGGGCGGCGGCGATTCCAGATTGGGAAAGGGGAGAAAGTTTATCCGGACTCGACCCGCCCCGGTCGCGCGCCAGCACGACCCACAGCAGCGCCGCGAGCGCAAAGCCGCTCGCTAACCACAGAAGTCGGAATCGGAACAAGTTCATGCCACTCTCTTCAACGACGACAATATCCTGAAGTCTCGTCGCAAACCATCCGTTTTTCAACTGCAAGTGACGATCATCATTTCGTCTGGGGCGGTGGCTGGCCCGGCACGGTGTTGTATTCCTTTCGCACGGCGTCGAACACGGCGCTGCGCCGCGATTTTTCGAGGCAATACATCACCACGCCGTCGCATTGACCCTCGCGCCACGCGCGCAGCGACATCCGCACCCACTCCGCAATCCGTTCAGGCGACGCCGGCTCGCCGTGCCGCATCTTGAACTCGCCGCGCTCGCCCGATGTCATCACGATAAACGGCACATGAAACCGCCGCTTGCCTTCCTGCGAGTTGGCGTCGAAGCCTGACTGAAACGCTCCGCGGCTGCGCACCGTCCATTTTTTCGGCTCGCGGAAATCCGCCGCCACCCGCAAACCCTCCGCGCGCAGGTCGCGCAGTTGCCAGCGCACGCCGAAGTTGCTCACGCCCTTCTTGTCGAACAACCGGAACGCCAGCGTGACGTTCTCTTTGCCGCGCACCGCGTCCGTCACGTCCACCTCCACGTTCTGCCACGCCGGGTCGCCGCCCGCCACGTCCTGCTCCCATACCACCGCGTCGTCCACGAGCAGTTGCTTGAAATGATAGCCCGCCGTCGGCCCGCGGAAATCATCCTTCTCGCGGAAACGCACCTTCGCCCGCGCCGCCGTCTGCACCACGGCCGTCTGCGCCGCCTGGATGAAATCGCCCGTGCGCGACGGCGTTGACCACGGGTAACTCAACTCGCCGGCGTTGGCCGTGCGCACGTCGTTGAGGATTTCCCACGCCGCCGTGATCTCGTCGCGGTCATTCGGATACGCTGCCACCACACCGTCCACGATGTCGCGATAGTCGTCCACGAACTTGCGCGTGATTTCGCCGTAATACATCAGCGGCAGAAACGCGAGCCGGGGATTGATCGCTTTCGCCCGCGCCTGCATCGTGCGCACGTAGGCCGGCGTCAGCAGCTTCGCGGTGTTCGCATAGAAATCATCAATGGACCACCCCTTCAGATTCGGGTGCTGCTGCGACAGCTTCGCGATCTCCTCGCCCCATCGCGCAAAATCGAGACCGAACGGCGCGGACGGCGGCGGCTCCGACGGCGGCACCAGATACACCCACACATCAATCCCCGCCTCCGCCGCTTTCGGCAGGAATCGCTGCAAATCCTCCCAGTCCGTGGGCTGATGCCAGACGAGCCAGAGATACGTGTTGACGCGCAACTCCTTCAGCCTCGCCAGCAAGAAATCAATGTCCACGCGTTTGTCCGCCAGTCGCGGCTCGGCGTTGTAATCGCCGAGGATGCCGTGCACCGCATCGCGTTTCGGGGTTTGCGCCAGCGCGCCCGCCGTCAACACCAGCGCCGTCAGCGTCAGGATCAGTTTCTTCATCGGTTTCCTTCTCTGGATACGGCGGAGTGTAACTGAAGGCGGCGCAAGCTTCCAGCCAGCAAATCTTGTTCACCACCCACCACCGCGAGCCGAAAGCTCACGCCACTTTTCTCCGCTGCCGCAAAAAAACGTTTTGCGGAATTCGTCCGCGCACTGCAAACTCCGTGCGGAGCCAAACGCCATGCTGACGACGCTGCGCATCAAAAACCTGGCCCTTGTGGCCGACCTCACGCTGGAACTCCAGCCAGGCTACAACGTCATCACCGGCGAGACCGGCGCGGGCAAGTCCATCCTCATCGGCGCGCTCAACCTCCTGCTCGGCGAACGCGCCGACCGCACGCTCATCCGCAGCGGCGAGGAAAGTTGCTCCGTGGAGGCGGCGTTCGACGTGTCGCGCTTGCGCGCGCCGATCAAGTCGTTCCTCGACGACAACGGCTTGGAACCGTGCGAAGACGGCCAGCTTGTCGTCAAACGCGTCTTCACCGCCGCCGGTTCGAACCGCCAGTTCGTCAACGGCTCGCCGACCACGCTCAACATCCTCGCCGCGCTCGGCGAATGGCTCGTGGACATTCATGGCCCGCACGATCACCAGTCGCTGCTCCATCCGGCGCGCCAGCTCGACATTCTCGACGCGTTCGGCAACCTCGGCGAGCCGCGAGCCGCTTTTTCCGAACTCGTCCACCGCCGCGCCACCATCGAGGCGGAGAAGGCCGCGCTGATCGTAGACGAGAAAACCTACGCGCAGCAGCTCGACCTGCTGCGATTCCAAGTCCGCGAAATTTCCGAGGCCGGGCTCCAACCGGACGAGGAGGCGCGCGTCGAGCAGGATTATCGCCGCGCCAGCAACGCCGCCAAGCTCATCGAGTTCGGCCAGACCGCGCTCGCGTTGATCGGCGAAGCCGACGACGCCGTGCTGACGCGCACCGGCGAAATCGGCCGCATGTTGCGCGAATTGCAACGGCTCGACCCCGCCGCCGCGCCACTGGTCGCCGGCCAGGAGCAGGCGGTGACGGCGCTACGCGAGCTACAGGGTGAACTGGCGCATTATCTTGAACGGATCGAACTGGATCCGGCGCGCCTGAGGGAACTCGAAGAACGGTTGAACCTGATTCAGTCGCTGCGCCGCAAATACGGCGCGACATTAGGCGACGTCATCGCCTTCGGCGAGGAGGCGAGGAAGAAACTGCACAGCCTCGAAGAACGCGACGCCGAACTGGCCCGCCTAAACGCCGCGCTCCAGAAACTGGACGCCGACCTAAGTCGCGTTGGCAAAGAACTTTCCACTAAACGCCGACAGGTAATTCCAAAGCTCAGCAAGGCCGTGATGAACGAACTGAGTTCACTCGGATTCCGTCAATGCCGTTTTGATATTACGATAACTACTGAATCTATAGATAGTTCTGATAATTCACAATCTTTATTAGGATTACAGGCGGGCACGGTCCGAATTCCGCATTCGTCCGGCTTCGACACGATCGAGTTCCAGTTCGCGCCAAACATCGGCGAGCCGGCGCGACCGTTGCGCGCCATCGCGTCCTCAGGCGAAATGGCGCGTGTGATGCTTGCGCTGAAAACCGTGCTCGCCGTTGAGGACGATATTCCAGTGCTGGTATTCGACGAGGTGGATGCCAACGTCGGCGGGGAAACCGCGCACGCCGTCGGCGGTAAGATGCGGCAGATCGCGGACCGGCACCAGGTACTTTGCATCACCCACCTCGCACCTGTCGCCGCACAAGCCACTGCTCATTTCGTTGTCAGCAAGGAACTCAAAGGTGGCCGTACCATCTCCGACTTCGCGCTGCTCGACCGCCCTGGTCGCGTCGCCGAGCTGACCCGTATGCTCGGCGGACAATCCGACGCTGCCCGTAAACACGCCGAATCGCTGCTGAAGTAATAGCCGGTGTGTGGATGGGGATGTTGGCGTAAAAGCTCGCCACGACGCAGTAAAGCATCCATACAAAGATTGAATTGGTGAAATAAGGCGGACTATCACGGCCTATTGAATCCACTGATAGGCAAAGCAGGTTTACTTGGCTTCACCGTTGATAATGAGGTGTGCGGCGCGCTGTAGCGTGTCGCAAAAACTCTATCGTGCGGTCTGGTAGTGTTCCACGTGGAACAGACGCTGTGCTGGAGCGAACGGCTGATATTATGGATCGGCACCAATCCGGCTAGGACAGTCATGATCGAGATGCCACCAGTAGATCGATGCAGCAGTAATCAGTACAGACTGTTTTGATTCGGATGGAGCGTCAGCGACACACGCGGTCGATAGTATCGACGGTGATCGTTTGGACGTTTGTATTCGTGGATAATAGTTGTCTAGGTATTGACAGGCGTTCAGTCGCCGTCTCGTGGACACGGTCATCTTGGACTGGACGCAATGAAACCGCCTTTGCCTGTCAGCATACATACTCCATTACTGGAGCTGTGTGTCTGCATGAGAATTTTCGAACAAAGACAGACATTCCACTTCGCATTCATGAATTTCACAGAATCACCATTGATGATTAACAAGATACATTTTTTGAAGACCAAATGTTCCATGTGGAACATAACGCCGGCCAAGAACAGTATCGCGTATGACATTTGTCCTTTGATTATTCGTGACATGAACAAGAACTCAAATCAACGTTGATTCAAAACCGTTTTTATTAATCATAAATAATTATCATTACGTAATTAATCTAATATGATCTATTTCGGCCTATGTTCAAATTGGGCCGAAATTGAAACTCGACTTATTTCATCCTGCGGATCAGGTCCGATTTCAGCCGTATTCTGACAGATCTCTAAACGCGGCGCGTCACGAAGCGATGTGACTACTCCAGGTTCGAATGCCTGTAGGTTTTTCCACAGAATAGACCTTTCTGAGGACTGCGCTAGTGTAGTGTCCCACAAATAAATGCACATACCCGCTGGCTGGTTAGCATGGCGGGATGTCACGCAAAAGTCTTCCTGTCGTTCTTTCGGAAGCGGAGATCCTCCGTTTGGAACAATGGATTCGCGCAGGCTCGA
>CAIQCK010000008.1 GCA_903870275.1 uncultured bacterium
CTCGATGGCTTTTGCGTCGTCGCACCCGCCCAACGGGTCATACATTGGCGGCCAACCGCTTCCCAGCCGCTGGCCGCCGCCATTCCCGCCACTGCCTCTAATCATGCGTTTGGGCAACAGGCCCTGAAACGCCGGGCTATTTTCGGCTCGCCCCTCCGGGGCGGCAACGCGGCAAACACCATGCAGATCGCGGTTGAATGCGAGGCCGCGTCAGTCCATGGCGTAATCGACCATGGCAATTTCGCGTCACGGAGTGACGCGGCTACTATCCTCTGAAATACAGATATCCCCCCAGAATCGCGACCAGCACGAAGGCGGAGCCGGCGAACTCCGGCCAGCCCCAACTTTGCCGCGTCTTGTGGCGGTCGTCGTCGGTGGCGGTGCCGAAGGTCAGGCTCTGGATGGCCGCGTAATCCGGCGCGGCGGTGGCGTAACTGACGACGACCATGACGACGGCCGAGACGAGGGTGATGAGGATGCTGAAGTATTGGAAGTTGATGTTGTTGATGATCCAGAAGACCGAGCCTTGCGGATAATGAAAATCCTTCAGCAACGTCGCCGGTGTGTCCACGAGCATGCGGAAGACGCCGAGGATGAAGCCGACGACCATCGCCCAGAAGCAGCCGGCGGCGTTGAGCCGTTTCCAAAAGACGCCGAAGAAGAAGACGACGAAGATCGGCGGCGCCAGGTAGCCTTGGACAGCCTGGAGGTAGTTGTAGAGTCCCTCGGCGCCTTTCACGACGGGAATCCACAGCAGCGCGATGAACACCATGACGCCGGTGGCGATGCGGCCCATGCGGACGATCTCGTGTTGCGATGCCTTGGGGCGGAGTTTTTGGTAGATGTCCACGGTGAACAGCGTGGAGCAGGCGTTAAAGACGCCGGCCAGCGAACCCATCAGCGCCGAGAGCAGGCCCGCGACGACGATGCCGCGCAGTCCCGCAGGCAGCAGGTGCTCGACCATCAGCGGGAACGCCGCCTGCGCCGCCTTCGGGTCGGCCGCGAACGCCGCGCTCAGGCCGGGGACCTTGTCGCTCTTGACCAGCGCAAAACAGATGAGGCCGGGAATGATGAAAAGGTAAACCGGGAAGAGTTTCAGGAACGCGGCGAAGATGCTGCCGCGGCGCGCAACCTGTTCGTTCGGGGCGCCGAGGGCGCGCTGGACGATGTATTGGTCGGTGCACCAATACCAGAGGCCGATGACGGGCGCGCAGATGGCCATGCCGAGCCACGGGAAGTTCTGGTTGAAATACCACGCCTGCCGCACCGTCTCGCCCATCGCGTTCTTCTCCCACACCGGCGCCCACGTCGCTTCGACGCCGGCAGGAATCAGCGGTTTCCAGAGGTTGAACATCTCGGAGCCGCAGAGCCGCCGAAGTTCGCCCCAGCCGCCAAGCTGGATGAGGCCGTAGATCGTCAGCAGCGCCGAGCCGCAGATGAGCACGACGACCTGGACCGCGTCGTTGTAGGCGACGGCCCTCATGCCGCCGAGCATCGTGTAGAGCCCCGTCAGCAGCACGACGAGCACCGACCCGATCCAGAAACTGTCAATCTCCATCCCGCCGAGGTTGATCCGCAAATCCGGCAGCAACGCGCTGAACACGACGCCGCCCGCGAAAATGCCGACGGCGATCTTCGAGACGATGAACGTCAACAACGAGACGATGGAGAGCACGTATCGCGACCGTGTGCTGAAACGCCGCTCCAAAAATTCCGGCATCGTGAACACAAGCGACCGCGCATAGAACGGCACGAACACCCATGCCAGCACCAACAGGCACCACGCGTGGAACTCATAGTGCGCCAACGCCACGCCGTCCTTCGCCCCGGAGCCGGCCAGGCCAACGATGTGTTCGGAGCCGATGTTCGACGCGAAGATGGACGCGCCGATGATCCACCAGCCGAGGTTGCGACCCGCGAGGAAGTAATCGGTGGCGTTGTCCTTTTCCCTCGTGATGGCCGTCCACGCGACAATGAGCAACACGGTGAAGTAAGCGCCAATGGCGATCCAGTCGGGCCACGTCAGCGTCGTGGTCCCGCCAACGGCAAGCAGAGGTGTCAGTGCGTTCATGGTTTTAGCAGTCGCGTCTTTAGTAACCGCGTCACGGAGTGACGCGGCTACTTTATTTCGTCACACCAAACCGATACACGATTGTGTTCTTGTAAGTCCTCCCCGGCCGCAGCACGACCGACGGGAACTCCGGCTGGTTGGGTGAATCGGGATAATGCTGCGGCTCCATGCAGAAGCCGTTGCGACGCTGATAAACCCAGCCGCCCTTGCCGGTGATGTGGCCGTCGAGGAAGTTGCCGCTGTAAAACTGCAACGCCGGCTCGGTTGAGAGCACTTCGAGCACCCGGCCGGTGGCCGGCTCCGTCACGCGCGCCATGAGACTGAGGCCGGCGCCCTTGGCGATGACGAAGTTGTGATCGTAGCCGCCGCCAAACTTGATCTGCTCGTCGTCGGCAGCGATGCGCTCGCCGATGGCCGTCGGCTTGTTGAAGTCGAACGGCGTCCCTTTCACCGGCATGAACGCGCCAGTCGGGATCAGCGTGCTATCCACCGGCGTGATCTTGTCGGACTTGATCATGACGACATGGCCGAGGATGTCGCCCTTGCCAGCGAGATTGAAGTAGGAGTGCTGCGTGAGATTGACCACGGTCGGTTTGTCGGTCGTGGCGCGGTAGTCGAGGCGCAGTTCGTTGTCTTCGTTCCACGTGTAGGTCGCGGTCACGTCGAGGTTGCCGGGATAACCTTCCTCGCCATTCTGGCTGATGTAATGCAGTTCCAGCAACAGACCGTTCTTGCTCGTCGCCGACCTCGCATCCCAAACAACCTTGTCGAAACCCTTGAGGCCGCCGTGAAGCGCGTTCGGGCCGTTGTTGGCCGCCAGGGTGTATTCCTTCCCGTCGAGCGTGAACCTGGCCCTCGCGATGCGGTTGCCGTAGCGGCCGACGAGCGCGCCGAAATAGGGAGTCTCTTTTTGATATTCCGCGAGCGTGTCGTAGCCCAGCACGACATCGCGAAGCTTGCCGGTCTTGCACGGCACACAGACCGACTGGACGATGCCGCCATAATTGGAAATCTTGACGATGTTGCCCTTGGGATTCTTGAGCGTGTACAGATCCACTGTCTTGCCGTCGGCTACGCCCCAAGCTTGCTTTGTGATTTCAGGAACTTCGCCGTGAACTGAACTGGCCATAATAAGGACTCCTCCAAGAATGAACGATAGGTTTTTCATTTCCGTGTACTCTGTGTCTTCCGTGACTACTTCTGTCCGTAATACGCGCCCGGACCATGTTTCCGCAAGAAATGCTTGTCGAGCAACGCCCGCGGCATCGCGCCGGCGCGCGGGTTCACGCGCAACGTCTCGCTCGCCAGCCGCGCCAGGTATTCCAGCACAACAGCGTTCTCGACCGCCTTCGCCACGGTCTTGCCCCACGCGAACGGCCCGTGGCTCGCGACGAGCGCGCCGGGAAACGCCAGTGGATCGAGTTTATGGAACCGCTCGACGATGACGTTGCCCGTCTCGATTTCGTAGTCGCCCTTGATTTCCTTCGGCGTCATCCCTCGCGTGCACGGCACCGGCCCGTGAAAGTAATCGGCGTGCGTCGTGCCGAGCGCCGGAATCTCGCGTCGGGCCTGCGCCCACGCCGTCGCGAAAAGGCTGTGCGTGTGAACGATGCCGCCGATCTCCTTGAACGCGCGGTAGAGCACGAGATGCGTTGGTGTGTCGGAACTGGGCCGCAGATCACCCTCGACGACCTTGCCGCTGCCGAGCGCGACAACAACCATGTGCTCCGGCTTCATCACGTCGTAACCGACACCGGACGGCTTGATGACGACGTGGCCGCTCGCACGATCAATCCCGCTGACGTTCCCGAAGGTGCGGATCACCAGACCTTCCCTCACCAGGTCGAGGTTGGCCTTGCAGACTTGGGCTTTGAGTTCTTCGAGCATGATCACTTCCTTGCGCGGCTGCGGATTTCAATCAGCTGCTTCATCACATCAAACAGGTTGCCATTTCCGTCCTTCGTTCCAAGCGCGTCATGGAGCTTGCGATACAAAACATAAAGCTCCTTGTAAACGGCGTGCGCTTCCGGCTTCGGCTGGAACACGCGCGGCTTGATGGCGGTCATTGCCTTTTGCGCCGACGCGTAGTCGGGATACGCGCCCGCAACCACCGCGCCGGCGATGGCCGCGCCGAGCGCGCAGGTCTGCGCCGAACGGCTGACTTTCATCGGCCGGCCGGTCACGTCGGCGTAGATTTGCATCACGAGCGGGTTCTTCTCGGCGATGCCGCCGCAGTTGACGATCTGCCCGACCTTCACGCCGTATTCCTCGAAGCGGTTGATGATCGTCAGCGCGCCGAACGCGGTCGCCTCGATGAGCGCGCGATAAATCTCCGCCGGCGTCGTGTAGAGCGTCTGGCCGAGGAGCAGGCCGGTGAGCCGCTGGTCCACGAGGATGGTGCGGTTGCCGTTGTTCCAATCGAGCGCGAGCAAACCGCTCTCGCCCGGCTTGAGCTTCGCCGCGCCGGCGGTGAGCGCTTCGTGCGAGCCGGCCTTGCCGTGCGGCTGAATGTAGTTGACGAACCAGTTGAAGATGTCGCCGACGGCGGACTGGCCGGCTTCGAGACCGTAGAAGCCCGGCAGGATGGAGCCGTTGACAATGCCGCAGAGGCCGGGGATATCGGCGAGCGGCTGGTCGACGGGCGCGACCATCATGTCGCAGGTGCTGGTGCCGATGATTTTCACGAGCGTGCCCGGCGCAATGCCGGAGCCGACGCCGCCGAGATGCGCGTCGAACGCGCCGACCGCCACGGGAATGCCCGCGGGCAGGCCGGTGCGCTTGGCCCAGTCGGCGGTGAGCTTGCCGACGGCGCGGTCAATGGTGTGCGCTTTCGCGCAAAGCCGCGAGCGGAGCGCGCCGAGCTTCGGATCGAGCTGGCCGAGAAACTCCGCGTCGGGATAACCGCCCCATGTATCGTTATACATCGCCTTGTGGCCGGCCGCGCAAACGCCGACGACCAGCTTCTCCGGCGCTTCGGTGCCGGTGAGCATCGCCGGAATCCAGTCGGCGCACTCGACCCACGTGTGCGCGGCGTCGAACACCTCCGGCGCGGTGCGCAGACAGTGGAGAATCTTGCTGAAAAACCACTCACTGGAGTAGGTGCCGCCGCATTTGGCGAGGTATTGCGGGCGAATCTTCTTCGCCAGTTCCGTGATCTCGCCAGCTTCGGCGACGCCGGTATGGTCTTTCCAAAGCCACGCCATCGCGGCCGGGTTCTTGGCGAACTTTTTGTCGAATGCGAGCGGCACGCCCTTGGCGTCCACCGGCAACGGCGTGCTGCCGGTGGTGTCCACGCCGATGCCGATCACGTCGGCGGCGTTGAAACCGCGCACCGTCTTTTTGGCGAGCGCGAGCGCCTTCTTGATCGTGATCTCCGCGCCGGTGAGGTAATCGCCCGGATGCTGGCGCGCAAGGTTCGGGTCGCGGGCGAGGATAACGCCGTGGTGGCCGTGGGCGTATTCCCAGACGGCGGTGGCGACCTCCCTGCCGTTGGCAACATTGACGATGAGGGTGCGCACCGAGTTGGTGCCGTAGTCGAGTCCGATGGCGTATTTGTTCATGCTCTCTCCTTAGATCATTAAATTGACAGTATCAGCCGCAACGCCTCGCCGTTATGCGCGTTATACTTCAACGTGTACACTTCCTGACCGCTAACATCGATAACGTCAGCCGCAGCCGCGCGCCAACGGCGCGCTCGTAAATCAGCCCAGGGCAAGCGAGTCTGCGAGCGCCGCCCTGGGTAGCGTCGCAGCAATTCCACTGCGCCCTGAAGGGGCGCAGGTCAATCCCACACATATTGTTCATCGAATGCAATCTCGTATCGACACAGGAACGCGCGAAGCTCCTCCTGAAAACCGGTGTGTTTGTGATGTTCGCTTTGCGCAAGGATGTAGTTGCGCACTTGCTCCAACGAGGACTGGCTGACCGAGAAGGCGCCGTAACCATTTTGCCACGCGAAGTCGGCAAATCGCTCGCCTTTCGTCTTGAGCCATTTGGAACTGCCGCGCTTCAGTTCCATCACTACATCGGCTAGCGCCTTGGTTCGGTGGAGATTAAAGAGAATGTGAATATGGTCGGCAACGGAGCCAATGACCAGTGCCGGCGAGTCCACGTTTGCGAGGATGCCCGCGGCATAGCGATGTAATTCCTCGCGCACTGGCTCGTCTAACACAGCGCGGCGATCTTTCGTGCTGTAGATCAGGTGGATCAGGTTTTTCGCAAGAGACTGGCCCATGATGCGTTCCATTACCCGCACCCTTTCAGGGTGCGCGCCTTCTCTCGTCCTTACCCAGGGCGGCGCTCGCGGACTCGCTTGCCCTGGGCTGGTTTACCAACACACCTTCGGTGTGATGGAATCGCTTTCGAGTTGTTTGAACACGAAAACCGAAGTTGGCCGCGAGGCAAACATTCCTGCCTGCCCTACTCCGGTTTTCTATTTGAAAACTCGTTCGGTGCTCTCGGCGGGTGGTAAATTTGTCCACAACGATCGCCGCGATCTCGTTCTCGCTCATTCCTCTGCGTCTCCTTTGCGCCTTGGCGTCTTTGCGTGAGATGCTCCCTGCCTACTGGTGCAGATAAACGTCCCACCCCAAATACTTCGTCAACGCTTCCTTCACGCCGGCGGCGATGTGGGTCGGGTTGACGGCGACGTGGTGCTCGAAACCGTTGTCGCAAATGTGGGCGAGCAGTTTCTGGAAGTTCGGGATGCGCACCACGCCGTAGCCGCCGAAGGTCTTGAGCGGGTCGTCGGTGAACTCGCCCTCGCCCACGTAGGCGCGAATCCGGCCCGCGGCGTCGTCGGTGGTGCAACGCAGGTAGGTCATTGGCGCGGCCTTGACGCGGCCGACGACCGTGCCATAGGTGTTCTCCTTGCCAACGGTGCCGGCGATGATTTCGTGCCAATCCATCTTCGGCTTGTCCTCGCCCGTGTCGGCGAAAATGTCCTTCGGCAGATTGCTGCAATGGAACACGACGCCTTTGTCGGGATCGTCGGCGTAATCGTTGTTCCAGTCCACAAGCGCGCTGGGCCGGCCGCTGGCCTGCGCCATCGCATACATCGCCACGCAGCCCATCACGTCCACCTCGCACGCACTGCTCATCAACGTGTTGCTCATCATGCTCATCAGTGTGCAGGGCACGACACCGAAGAACTCCTCGATTGCCGTCCAACACTGCATCGCGGTCGCGTTCAGATGGGCGCGTTTCATCCAGCCATCCACGGCCGCTCCGAACTTGGCCATCTTCAACAGCGAGGTGGCCGGAATACCCGTGGTGGTGACGTATGCGTTGATTGCGGCGAGCTTGGCCTTCACGGCACGGTCCTTGTCGGCCATCTTGTTGACCCAACTGAGCATCTCGTACAGGTCGAGCGTCTCAATGCTGATGCCGGCGGCTTCGAGCAATTTCTCGCTGTAGCGGACGGTATTGAACGCGACGGGTCGCGTGCCGAGGGCGCCGATGCGCAAGCCGCGTAGCGCGCGCAGGACGCGGCAGGTGACGGCGAAATCGGCGAGATCCTGCGTGAAGCTCTGACTGGTCGGGCTGCACGTGTGGAGACGCGTGAGCGTAAACGGGATGCCGTATTGGCGGAGGTTGCTCGTGACGGACATCTTGCCGCAGAAACTGTCGCGTCGGTTGCCCATGCGCATTTTGTCCGCCTCGTCCGGGAAGGCGTGGATCAGCACCGGCACGCGCAGGCCGGACCAGCGCAGGGCGTTGGCGATGGCGCGCTCGTCGCCGAAGTTCGGCAGCGTGATGACGATGCCGTCAATCTTCTGGCGGTTGGCGTCGAAGAGATCGGCGCAAAGCTTCGCCTCCTCAAAACTCTCGATGCTGCCGAAGCGCGTGGCCTTGACGCCGAGTGTGACGACCTTGAAGCCGACTTTCTCCAACACTTCGAGCATGACGCTGCGGCCCTTCTCGCAAAGCTGGGCCGGGAAGAAGCCGCGGTTGCCGACGATGAGACCGATGGTGACGGGTTTGATGGTGGCGGGTTTCATGATGTTCTCCTCTGGTTGTTGTTAAAGTCCGCAACGACGATCCAACGAAATCGAGGCGCGAATGGTAGGGTTGTGTTCCGTCTTGAACAAGCGCAAATCACCGCAACAAGCCATATCCACATTCCGCGAGCCGGATACTAGAGGGGGATAGTTCACCCTCTCCCCGTCGGACGGAGAGGGTCGGGGTGAGGGGCTGGTCCGACCGCATAGTCATGCCTACGTCACCGCACTTCCAGAACGACGACCGATTTCGCCGGCAGCGTCGCACTGAAACCGATGTCGGTGACTTTGAATGCCGCAAACTCCGCCGGCTTGACGGTTTCGGGTTTGTCGAAGGTGTTGTGGGCCGTGATCTCCGGCGCGGTCAACACGCGCCCGCTGATGGCGCTCGCTTTGGCGCCCGCAATTTCGCACGCCAGTTCAGCCGGCTGGTTCGGGTTCAGGTTGCAAAGCGTCACGTGAATCCTGCCGCTCAGGTCGCGCGAAGCCGAGACGCTCAGCGATGGAATCTTGTCACCGCTCATCGCGTAGTCGCTGCACTGCAACTCGCTCGGCAACAAAATCGCGTCCTGGTGCGCGGCGAACATCTCGAAGACATGATACGTCGGCGTCAGGAGCATTTTGGGTCCGTCCGTGAGGAGCATCGCCTGCAACACGTTGATGGTCTGGGCGATGTTGGCCATCTTCACGCGGTCGCAGTGCTGGTTGAAAATGTTGAGCGTGACGCCGGCCACCAACGCGTCGCGGAGCGAGTTTTGCTGATAAAGGAAACCGGGGTTCGTGCCCGGCTCCACCGCGTGCCACGCGCCCCACTCATCCACGCAGAGTGCCACTTTCTTCTGTGGATCAAACTGGTTCATGATCGCCGAGTGCTTCGTCACCAGTTCCTCCATGAACAACGCCCGCTTCAACAGAAAGAACCAATCGCCCTCGTCGAACTGCGTCGCAGAGCGGCTCTTTTTGCCGGTGCCGCAATAATAATGCAGCGACAGGCCGTTCATGCGCCTGCCGGCTTCACGCATGAGCACTTCGGTCCAATGATAATCCTCCCGGTTCGGGCCGCAGGCGATTTTGAAAATCTTGTTGCCACTGAGGTTGCGGACGTAGGTGGCGTAGCGTTTGTATTGGTCGGCGTAAAACTCCGCCGTCATGTTGCCGCCGCAACCCCAGTTCTCGTTGCCGACGCCAAAGTAGGTCAGCTTCCACGGCGCGGCGCGGCCGTTTTTCGTGCGCAGATCGGTCATCGGGCTGACGGCATCAGAGGTGATGTATTCCACCCACTGCTGCATCTCCTGCACCGTGCCGCTGCCGACGTTGCCGCAGATGTAAGGCTCGCAACCGAGCTGCTCACAGAGATCCATGAACTCGTGCGTGCCGAAGTGGTTGTTCTCGGTGACGCCGCCCCAGTGGGTGTTGATCATGCTCGGCCGCTTTTTCGCCGGGCCGATGCCATCCATCCAATGATACTCGTCGGCAAAGCAGCCGCCCGGCCAGCGCAGCACGGGAATCCGGCTCTTCTTCAACGCCACCACCACGTCATTGCGGATGCCGCGCGTGTTGGGTATGTCGCTCCCCTTCTCCACCCAATAGCCGCCGTAGATGCAGTGGCCGAGATGCTCCGAGAAATGGCCGTAGATGTTGCGGTTGATCTGGTCCTTCGCTTGATCGGCGTGGATGACCAGTTTGTTCTCGGCGGCCAGAGACTCGCGCGCGAGCAAACAGGCCAGCGCCAGCGTAGCCGCCGTCGTGAGACGGCGGACTGTGAACATTCGTCTTTTCATTGCGCTCCTTATTTCAGCATTCCGATTTCGCGCCACGCGCACTGCGATTCGGGCGCGGATTATAGTTGACGGCGGTTCCGCAACAACGCCAGATTGCGTCAGAGTTTAGCCATTTTGCGTCAACTCGATCATCAACTGAAATGCCCAAGATTCCCAAAGTCATCCTGCTGATCGAGTCCTCGCGTGCGTCGGGGCGAAGCCTGCTGCGCGGTGTCGCCAATTACGCGCGGCATCACGGGCCGTGGGCGTTTTACTGGGAGCCGCGCGGACTGGAAAAAGCCTGGCCGCGCCTGAAGCGGCTTCACGCCGACGGCATCATCCTGCGCGACGTCGAGAAGGTGGACGACGTGATCCGTTGCGGTCTGCCGGCCATCGTCGTCGGCCACCGCAAGCAGGCCGTGCCCGGCGTCGCCAACGTGATGACCGATTCCGCACGCATCGGCACGATGGCTGCCGACCATCTGCTCGATTGCGGCTTCCGCCACTTCGCCTACTGCGGATTCGACGGCATCCCCTGGTCGGATATCCGCAGTCGCCACTTCGCCAAGCGCGTTGACAAGGCTGGTTTTCAAACCCACTTCTACCGTCGCCAGCGCCGCGCAGCCGTGCGTGCCGGCGATGGCGAAGAGCAGTTCATCGCCGACTGGCTCCGGTCGCTGCCCAAACCCATCGGCCTCATGGCCTGCAACGACGACCGCGGCCAGCACGTCATCGAGGCGTGCAAACTCGCGGGACTGCGCGTGCCCGACGAGGTCGCCGTCATCGGCGCAGACAACGACGAGTTGGTCTGCGAGCTTTCCGACCCACCGATGTCGAGCGTGGCGATTAACTTCGAGCGCGCCGGCTACGATAGCGCCGAGCTGCTGGCGAAGCTCATGGCTGGCCGGCGCTCTGTCAGCAAGGCCATCGTCGTCAGCCCCACCCATGTGATCGCCCGCCAGTCCACCAACATCCTCGCCATCGAGGACGCGCACGTGGCGAAGTCGCTGCGTTTCATCCGCCTCCACGGACGCGAAGCCATCCAAGTCACCGATGTCGTGACCGCTTCCGGCCTCTCCCGCCGCGTGCTGGAGAAACGGTTCCGCAAACTTCTCGGCCGCTCCGTCCTCAGCGAAATCCGCCGCGTCCGCGTCGCCCAAATCTGCCGGCTGCTGGCCGAAACCAACCTCTCCGTCTCGCAGGTCGCTGACTCTCTCGGCTACACGAGCATTGAACACATCGCCCGCTACTTCCGCTCCGAAATGAAGATGAGTCCCCTCGCCTATCGCCGGCAGCACGGGCAGAAGTAAGAGCGGAGGATGGAGTCGCCGTTACGCAATATGAATTGCTGGTTTCGGCCAGCTACGTGTTTCGCGCCTCTTTCAGCCCATAGCCGCGGGTCAAGGATGGCCCGAAGCCAGTCGCCGGCACAGGGGCGTGAGCCGGGCGATTCGCTCCGCGGCCGGTGGATGCGAGGCGAAATACTGACCCAGCCCCGAGCGCTGCGGGTCGAGCCGCTCGATGCGCTGCAGCAACGCGATGGCACCGCCGGGGGCAAAGCCGGCTGCGGCCACGAGATGAAGCCCCAGTTCGTCCGCCTCTTGTTCGTGGTCCTGGGAGTGGGCGCTTTGCAGAAGCACCATGCCCTTGTCGCGCAACCAGCCGCCCAGAGGCCCCGCGCGCGCGGCAATGACCGAGACCGCGCGAGAGAGGACACTGGAGGCAACCTCTTTCACCATCCGGTTCCACGCATGCTCGCGGATGATGTGCGCCATCTCGTGTCCGATGACAAAGGCCAATTCCTCCGGGCGGCGCTCGCAGAGGTTCACCAGCGAGTGACTGACGAAGATGAAACCACCGGGCAGCGCCATCGCGTTTGGAGAATCGTCGCGGATCGCCTCGCAGCGGAAGGCGCGGCGTTTGTCCCGCACGCAAGCGGCCAGCCGTTCGCACAGGCCGCTGAGAAGAGCCGTCATTTGAGGGTCGTTCACCCGCTCTGTGGCGCCGCGAAGTTCGGTGGCCAGCGCGCTGCCGAAGGCCGCCTCGGCGCGCAATGCCTCCTCTTCCGTGCCGGTCAGGCCGTCCCAAATCCACTTGGATTTGCGGATGGTCGGCACGGCGGCGCGGCCCACATGGCGTCCGAGGTTGTAGAAAAATCCGCTCATCAATCTACTTCGTCGCGGATGGAGAAGCGGCAGTAGATTCCGTCGGCGGCGCGGTTTCTTTCGGCGGCGTGGATGGGAAGAAGAATTTCGAGAAGAACCCGACCATCTTGTCCTCGTCCTGACCGTCGTAGAACCGAGCGGTCACTTTGCCTTCGGCGTGTCCCGGTGGCTGGCGGGAAAGCAGGTTGGCGGGCACACGGACGGCGCAAATCAAACGCCGCGGCCGGAATCCCAGACCGCCGGTCGTATACCATGTGAAGTTCGACGAGTTGACGAGGAAAGAGCTTTCGTAAAGCTTGCTCTCGTTATCAAACGAACCCCCTCCTTGAACACCGATGTGCGTGATCTCGCCGATCGTCAGCTTCACCCGGCCGGTGCGGGCGATCTCCACGCGGTTGCTGTCAAGCAACGTGAAACCGATGACGAATTCCGGCGCGCGATACGAAACGATCATCTGCGTCATCTGCGCCGCTGGCAACGGACTCTCCTTGATTTCCGGCGGCGGGCCGGTCTGGACCGATTGCAGCGCCCAGAAAATGCCTGCGATCAAAACAAACGCCGACACGCCCACCATGAGGAGACCGAGCCACGGCGTCCCCGAGGATCTGCGCAACCGGCCCATCGCCTGTTCGGCAAAGGAAATGCGCTCGCCTGCGTTCTCCACCGTTTTCGGGCTGTCGCCGCCCGACGGGGGGCGGACATGCGGTTTCGCCGTCGGCGGCACGGTCAATTGTGCGGGGATGGCGCGACCGCATTTGACACAGCTCAACGCTTTGCCAGCGCGCTCGGCGGGATACTCGTTCTCCGCCTGGCATTTGGGGCATCGCACGGTAGGCATGACATTGGAAGTTAAGCGCGCGCCGCCGCAAGGGCAACCTTTTTGATGTGCGCTGTTGAATGGGATGTCAAACGCGCCGAAGGCGCCGAAGGAAACAAGCCCAGGGCAAACGAGTCCGCGAGTGCCGCCCTGGGTTCACGAATGAAAGCGGGACGCGCCCTGCAAGGGCGCGCGTAAAGAGAGCGGCCATCAACCCACGCTACCCGCGCCCTTTCAGGGCGCGCACGATACCTTCTTTCTACCCGGGGCGGCGCTCGAACTCGCTTGCCCCAGGCTGATTCACCACTGCCCCTTCGGGGCAACAGCAACGGAAAAGGGTTCGTGCCTGAAGAGAAAGAAGCTCAACACAAGCGCCAGCTTTACGTCCACAATCACTATCGCGCCCGGAGGTCGCGATCCACCGGCTTAACATGCCGCCCCGTTGGTGTCCCGGCTTCAGCCGGTCTGCGACAGAACAAGAACCGCCTAAAGGCGGGACACCAACGGTTGGATACCGCCCGTCGCACCCTTTTTGGTTGTGGAAGGCGTGCAGCGCCGTTAGAGATACTCGCAATGATTCGAGAATACGTTTTGAAGCCGGCCGAGCGCCACCGCCCATTGCAGATTGACTATGCAGCGCAGCTCAATCCGCAGCAACTCGCGGCCGTGCAGGCGCCGCCCGGCCCTGTGCTGGTGATCGCCGGTGCCGGCAGCGGCAAGACCCGCACCCTCACCTACCGCGTGGCGTGGCTGATCGAACAAGGCGTTCCGCCGGACCGCATCCTGTTGATGACGTTCACCAACAAGGCCGCGCGCGAGATGCTCCAGCGCGTGGAAACGCTGCTCGGCGGCGACGTGGGCGGCCTCTGGGGCGGCACTTTCCATCACGTCGGCAATCGCGTCCTGCGCCGCCACGCCAGTTTGCTGGGCTACCGCAGTGATTTCGCCATCCTCGACCGCGAGGATGCCGGCGACCTCGCTCACGCGTGCATCACCGACGCGAAGATTGACACGACCAAGGAACGGTTTCCGAAGGGCGACGTGCTGGTGGAGGTGTTCAGCATGGCCGTCAACACCGAGCGCCCGCTCGGCGAGGTGCTGGCCACGCAGTATCCCTATTTCGAGCAGTTCAAGGAAACCATCGCCTCGCTCCAGCAGCGTTACCACGAGCGCAAGCTGAAGACCAACGCGATGGATTACGACGATCTGTTGTTGAACTGGCTCCGCCTGATGCGCGAGTATCCTGATGTGCGCGATTTGTATCAGCAGCGGTTCCAGCACGTGCTCGTGGACGAATACCAGGACACGAACACCATCCAGGCGGAGTTGATTGACCGCCTCGCCGCCGCGCACCGCAACGTCATGGTTGTCGGCGACGACAGCCAGAGCATCTTCTCGTGGCGCGGCGCGAACTTCCGAAACATCATTTCCTTTCCCGACCGCTATCCCGGCGCGCAAACTTACAAGATCGAAACCAATTACCGCAGCGTGCCGCAAATCCTCCGCGTCGCCAACGAAGCCATCCGCGCGAACGTCAACCAGTTTCCGAAGGCGCTGCAAGCCGTGCGACGCAGCGGCGCGCGGCCGTGGCTGGTGGTCGCCGGCGACGACAACCAGCAGGCGCAATATATCGGCCAGCGGATTCTGGAGTTGCGCGACGAAGGTTGCCGGCTCAATGACATCGCCGTCCTCTACCGCAGCCACTTCCACTGCATGGAGGTGCAGATGGAACTCAAACGCCGCAACATTCCGTTTCTGGTCACCAGCGGCATGCGGTTCTTCGAGCAGGCGCACATCAAGGACGTGGCGGCCTACCTCCGCTTCGCCATCAACGTCAACGACGAACTCGCGTTCAAGCGTATGACGCAACTGCTGCCCGGCATCGGCGGCAAGACGGCCGACAAACTCTGGAACGCAGTCCTTGGCGGCAAGCCGATGGCCGCGCTCACCGCCAGCGTGCCGCAAAAGGCGAAGTCAGCCTGGGAACAGGCCGTCGCGACGATCACCGAATTGCGGGACGAGTCGGTCCGCAACCGGCCCGCCGAGATGATCCGCCGCGTCATCGAGTGCGGCTACGACGACTATCTGAAGCAGCAATACACCAACTACACCGCGCGACTGGACGATCTCGCGCAGCTCCAGCTTTACGCGCAGCGGTTCCAGACGACCGAGCAGTTCCTGAGCGACCTGTCGCTGATGACCAACCTCGAAGTCGAGGACGAGACCGCGCCGACCCAGGAAGACGAGGAATATCTCCGGCTCAGCACCGTTCACCAGGCGAAGGGCCAGGAGTGGGCCGCGGTGTTTGTCATCTCGCTCGCGGACGGTTTGTTCCCATCCGGCAAGGCGCTCGATAACATCGAAGGCGAGGAAGAGGAGCGGCGGCTGTTCTACGTCGCTGTCACGCGTGCGAAGGATGAACTCTACCTGAGCTATCCGCTGCTGCGGCGCACCAACGGCGGACAAGACGCGCTGCAAAGGCCGTCGCGGTTCCTTGCCGAAATCCCCGCCGGCCTGATGGAGACGCTCAGGCTGCGCGACAGTTTCGGGAGTTTCTGATGCACTGGGGCGACCTCGATCATACGACCAAGTCAGCGCTGGCGCTGAGCGCGGCGTTGATCGGTCTCGGCGCGCTCGCGGCGTGGCTGTCGTTTCAACTCCAGGAACACTGGCCGCTGCTGGTATTCCTGCTGGCGTTTCTCGGCGTGGCGCTTTTTCTCGGCGGCATCAGCGCGTGGCACCATTTTCACGAGCCGAAGGAGACGAACCTGCAAACCTTCAAGCAACGCGCGCTCTTCGGCCTTCAAGACAACCAGCGCACCACGGTTCGAAGCAGTTGGGTCACGGCGAGAGACGTGTGTTTGCTGGCTTTGGTCGCTGTTTCGGCGGCATTCGTGCTGCACAGCCTGTTCATCGGCGGCGATGCCATCCGTGGCTACGTGGATCACCAACGATACTTCGTCCGCCTCAGCGGCGTGACCGAAGTCACCGCCGACCAATGGCGCATGAACTGGTGGTTGGAAACATCGGTCTTCACGCTGCTGCCATTGTCGCTGTTTGTCACCGCCATTGCCGTCTATCGCGAGCGTCATGACCGTTTCCGCTACGACGACATGGATCGGTGAGAAGTGATGCGGGACTGGGGATTCGGAATTGGTAATTGGTGATTCGGAATTGGTAACGGGACGTGGACTAATACTCTCCCCTCCCCAACTCTTCACTCATCACTCTTAACTTTTTTTCCTACTTCACCACCGGCTGTCCGCCCGGCACGACCGGCACGGCCTCGCGCACCACGCCCGGCGGTCGCGCTCCCGGCCCGCCTCCACCCAGCGCCATCGGCAGCGGCCCGCCCGAAGGCCGACCCATGATCGGCGCGGCGGCGTTGTAGAGCGCCACCAGCGCGCCCTGCGTGCGGTTCCACCACGCCATCACCTCCGGCGGCGCTTCCAACATCGGAAACGTCTGGTCCACGCCAATCCATGCGTCCAGCAGCCGCTCGCTGCAATACCGCAGCCAATCCGGCCGCGGCCAATGCGCCGACACGGTCGCGTCGGCGTATTTGCGCGCCGCATCGCGCAACGAACGGATCGCGGCCAGCGCGTGGCCCTGCTGAGAATTACGAATGGAAATATGGTTCGCCCGCTCCAGGAGGAAGTTGCAATTGCGCGCCGCCTCCGCCGACACGCCGCGCAAACCCGCCAGCGCCTCAGGCGGCACCGGCGGCGGCATTTGAGCACCCGCCATCGCGATCAGCCCGAAAACAGCCACCGTCATTGCAAAACATTGGAGTCGGTTCACGGCAAATCTCCTGGGTTGTATTGTAAATGGTTTTCTCGCGAAAAACATACCGCGTGCCCCAACCGAAGCAACTCTCAAAATGGCGCGCGGTCCACACCGCGCCATTCAGGCGGCAAAGGAACGCAGGCGGGCAACGATCGCAGGCATGGCCTCCACCACCGCGTCCACATCGGCCTCGGTCGTGGCTGCGCCGAGCGAAAACCGGACGGCGGCGTTGGCCAGCTCCTCGCCAAGGCCCATCGCGAGCAACACCCCCGACGGCTTGAGCGAACCGACCGCGCACGCGGAACCGCTGGAGACGGCGATGCCTTCCAGATCGAGCGACATCAACAGCGCGTCGCTCTTGCAGCCCGCAAAGCTCACGTTGAGCGTGTTCGCCACGCGCCGATCGGCGGGACCGTTGCGCCGGACGCGCTCGATGCGCGTGCTCAGTCCCTGCCATAACCGTTCCGTCAACGCGCGCAGCCGGACGTCTTCAGTTTCGACTCTCGACGTGGTGATTTCCGCCGCGCGGACAAAACCGACAATGCCGGCGACGTTCTCGGTGCCGGCGCGCCGGTCGTTCTCGTGGCTGCCGCCGTGGAGCAACGATTCGATCTTCACCCGCGGCCGAATCCAAAGCGCGCCCACGCCTTTCGGGCCATACACTTTATGGCCGCTGATGCTCAGCAGATCCACCGGCACATCGCTGACGCTCACGGGAACCTTGCCAAATGCCTGCACGGCGTCGGTGTGAAAGAGCACGCCGCGCTCGCGGCAGATCGCGCCGATCTCGCGCACCGGCTGGAGCGCGCCGGTTTCGTTGTTGGCCCACATCACGCTGACGAGCGCGGTGTCGTCGCGGATCGCGCGGCGAACGTCGTCGGGATTTACGACGCCGTCGCCGTTCACCGGCAACACCGTCACATCGACGCCCCCGTGCTGGCGCAAGTGTTCGCAGGTATGCAGCACGGCGTGGTGCTCCACCGGTGAGGTAACAATGTGTCCCACTTCCCCTTTGAGCGCGCCCACCGCGCCGGCAATGGCGTGGTTGTCGGCCTCGGTGCCGCTGCCGGTGAAAACGATCTCGCCGGGTTTGGCGCCGAGCAGTTTCGCCACCCGCTCGCGCGCGTCGTCGAGCGCAGCGCGCGCTTCGCGTCCGAGAAAATGAATGCTGGAGGGATTGCCGTAGGTCGCGCCGAGAAACGGCAGCATGGCCTTCAGTGCTTCGGGATGCACCGGGGTCGTCGCGTTGTGGTCGAAATAGATGCGCCGCATGGAGGTCTTTCAAAACACGGGATGGAAAAGCCACGGCGTCCCGCTGTTAAATCCGGGAGTTCGGATGCTCCGGGTCGGGTTCCTTCTGCGGCCGGACCCGCACCTGCTCGTTCTCGAAATACACGAGCGAATGAGGCGGCACCGACTGCATAAGCCACACGTTCGAGCCGATGGTCGAGCCACGGCCGATGACGGTGTCGCCGCCGAGGATGGTGGCGCCGGCGTATATGACCACGTCGTCTTCGATGTTGGGGTGGCGCTTGATGCCTTTGACGATCCGGCCCTCCGCATCCTTGGCAAAGCTTTTCGCGCCCAGCGTCACGCCCTGGTAAATCTTCACGCGCTGGCCGATCACCGTCGTTTCGCCGATGACCACGCCGGTGCCGTGGTCTATGCAAAAGTGGCTGGCGATGGTTGCGCCGGGGTGAATGTCAATGCCCGTCCGGTTGTGGGCAAACTCGGTCATGATGCGCGGGATCAACGGCACGCGTTGCCGGTAAAGCACGTGCGCCATGCGCTGGACGGCGATGGCTTCCAAGCCGGGATACGCCAGAATGACTTCTTCGTTGCTGATCGCGGCGGGGTCGCCCTCATACGTCGCCACCACGTCGGTCTGAAGCAGGCCACGAATGCCAGGGAGCGATTCCAGAAACTCCTGTGTCAATCGCCGTGCTTCGATCTTGAGGCCCGCCGCGTCCGCGCCAGCCTGCGCGCGATATTGGAGCGCCTTGACGATTTCCTTCTCCAGCCGTTTGCTGATGGACGCGATGAGCGGCGCCACAAACTCGTGTATCTGACTGCTATGGATCACGTCGTTATCCATGAAACCGGGAAACAACAACCGCATCAGGTCGCGCGTGATGCCGACGACAACCTCCTTCGACGGCAGGTTCGCGCCGTCAATGTGGTTGATGCCGCCGTAGCTTTTGTAAGAAGCCACGATCCGCTCGGCAATGTGTTCCAGTCCTTTTTCGCTCATGTTTCCGCCAGAGGGGTAACACGATTCAGCGGAAAAAACAAGGAACGGCATGGCGGTTCCTGGCGCGCGGCCCGCCGCAAACGCTGCGACTGCCGTTTCCGGCTGTTCACTACGGCTTGGGCACAATCACCGCCTCGCCGACACCGTCGCCTTCGAGAGAGCGCGTGACATCCTCGAAAGTGTTCTCGCGCAAAACCACGCCCCGGGTGGTTGCCTGCACCTGGATTCCACAATCCGCATGTTGCACCCGACAATGCTCCACCAGAGCGTCCGCCACGGTCCCCCTGATGCGAAAGCAGCCGTTGTTGTCACATTGATTACGGCGAAAGATGACACCCCGCACCATCGGCCCGTCGTAGGTCTTGGACTCCTCGCCCGTGATGGTCCCAAAAGACGCCGTCCGGTGGCCGTAGCCGTTCCCCTCCACGATCTCGTTGTCGAGGAACTGGCAATACCATGAAGGTTGGTGACCCCAGCCGTGCGGATTCAGGCCCCAGACAAGAAAACCATCCATGCGGGACCCTTTGTTGCCGGCGACAATCGTATCGTGGGCCGCGCCGTAGAGTTGAAACGCGCCGCCGTCCTCGAAGGTGTTGCCGATGAAAAGATTCTGCCCGCGAAACGGCGCAATCGAAATGCGCGAGGTTTCGTCGGGCAGCACCGTCCACGGACGGTCCACTTCCCACTGACGCCCCTGATTGGCCGTGACAAAGCGATATTGGCCCGCGCCCCTGCCGTCCAAAACCATCACCGCCGCGCCGACCCAATTGGTGTGAGGCTTCGGCGCGTAATCGCGGAACACGGGATCGCCGGCCAGTGTGAGTGTCGCGCCGACGGCGGAAGCGATTTTTCCAAAATACGCCCCGCCGCCCGCATCGAGCGTCATCATCTCGCGATCCGCGCCGAACATTTGTTGGAGCCGGTTCTTCGCAAAATAAATATGCCGGCAGTAGTTGCCATAGAACGTCGTGAAGTCGTTGCCGATGGCGAGCAGGTTGTTGCCAGAGACGAGGTTGTCCTCAAAAATCAGCCGGTCGGTGTTCTCGATACTGTAGCCACGGCCGCCGTAAAGCAACCGGTTGCGCGCGATGACCCCGGCTTTCGCCTTTATAATCCGGATCGCGTAGTAGCTGGCATAGATGTCGCAGTCGCTGACTTCAAAGTTCTTTCCACGCAGCAACACCGCCGCGCCACAGTCGTGCAGTTCGGCCGGCCCGCGATGCCCGCGAAACTCCTGCCCCGCCCGCTCGATCATAAAATAACAGTTCGCACGAATACGCACCCGTTTCAGGAACATGGTCTGCGAAGCGGCCGTGTCTGCCACTACGTTCTTATGACTCTGGCAGTAGAGGCTGAGCGACTCGATGCCGAAGTCCGCGCCGGTGATCAGCTCCTGCGGAGGCGCGTCAAGGTCGGGCCAGTAAAGGCTGACCAGTTCTATTCCCTCTCCTTTCAGCACCGTGTGCGGGGGAATAACCAGCCGATCCGCCACCGGGTAACGGCCCCGCGGCAGGAAGACAATCCCGCCGCCGTTGGCCTCGGCCTTTTTCAACGCCGCCAGCAGCGCCTCGCCCGGCTTCGGACCGAAATCCTTGACGTTGAACACGTCGCTCTTCCACAGCGCGCGCGCCTGAACCGCCACGACACCGGCTCGCCGCCAGGTCGCATCGCCACCGAGACCGTTGTGCACGAACAGTTCGTAATCCCCCTCCTCCACATGCGTCGGCAACGCAAACCTCAACGCGTAGCCATCGGCCTGCGACGCGTGGAGGATGACGCTTGGACGGTTCGCGGCGCGCAGGCATGCCCGACTTTCGCCACCGAAGTTCAGCGACTTGCCGAACAGACGAAGCCAGCCTCCCGGCGCCGCCGTTTCGCCGCCGTCACCCTGCCACCACCACACGTCAGGCGCGTTGAGCGTTACCACGTCGGAAACGACATCGCCGTTGTGCACACGACAGCGCCACGCGCCAACGAGACCTTTCTTCGGCAGGACAAGCTTCAGGGATTGCTCGCTGCGTTGAAGCGGTTCGACTCGACGCCATGAATCCGTGATGACCTCTGGCTTGGGTGTTGTCACCGGCGAGTCCGGCAGTCGTGACAGTTCGATGACGCTGTTAGTGCGGAAGCCGTCGCCTTGCAGCAGCACCGTCTCATCCGGCCGCACAGGATCGGACGCCCAAACAATCGCCGGCGGCGCGGCATCCGCGCGCGTTGGGCTCTGGGCTGCCACCGGCCCGGATTCCAACACCGCGCCTGTGTAAAACAGACCCAGCATCGCCACCATCTGCAATCGTTTGGTCATGAGGTTCCTTTGTCGCAACCGTGCAGCTTATATCCACTCGCTCAAACCTCTCGAACTCAATTCAGAAATCGTTGCCGTGGATGTTGGAACTGCCGCCCCAACATGAAGTTGCCGGTTCTCAGCCCTTCGTTTGAGGATCGCCACGCATCCAAAGGCACGCCGACACCAGGATGATCCACGTCGTCCCAGTGATAAACACCAGCCATTCGAGGATTGCCAGAACCCAAATGCCGGGTCGCGAGGTGTGATACACACGGATGATGTCCGCGAGGGTTTGACGCGTGATCAAGGGCCAGGCCACCAACGCTGCGAAACTCGTCATCGCAATCAGACTGGGTATCATCAACCAGTGGGACAACCTGTTCTTCCTGTCGCGGACTATGACAAGGCTGAACAGCCCAATGGTGAACAGACCGCTGAGGAAATAAACAAACGCCACTTTGAGGTGGATCTCCAAATCGTTCATGGGAATTTGGCCCACCACGCTGCCGAGCATGGCAAACACCAGACCTGAGATTGTGCCCGCGCAAGCAAGCTTGTTTTGGAAATGTCTTCCAAGACCGACCATGAACATGCCAATGCTCAGGCTGCTGACGATCAGGCACCCGTTGAAGACGTTCGCCAGCTTCGACACTCCGACAAGCCCCAGTTCGCTGATGAAATAATTCAGCAGGGAATACGCTTCGCCATTCTTTCCATGAAACGAGAATGCGGGCACGGCACAGCCAATGATCAGAACGACCGATCCAAACAGTCCACAAAAGGAAGCCAGTTTTCGTTGCCTCAGAGACATATGAATGCCGGTCATGCCTGGACCAAAGCGGATGGCTGGGCCTTGTTCGACTTCTCGACGACGGCATCCGTGCATCCGCTTTGGGGAATGAAATAAACGGTGCAAGTCGCGTTTGTGGTGGTGGTTGCCATGAAGTCGCTTGCGGTGACTCCGGCATTGAAACCGGCCGTTACCGCAACACCGATCAGGACCAGGGACACAAGGCGTTTCATCGGGGTGGAAGTTTAGCGGTGTGGCGGGAGAAAATCGAGCCAAGTAAAAAACAGCCTTTGCAAGATGGGCATGGCAACAGGATTAGTCCTGTTGTTGCAGATTACACGCCGAAGCGAGGTGGAAACAGAGGGAGCTTTATTGCTTTTCTGACAGTCGGCGGAGGATCGGATGCATGGCGGCGTTGCTGCGCGCATGCCGCTAAACATCTGAGGGCGAAATCATGCGTTCCCCACAAGCTGGACACTGAACTTCGATGCCAACACGCGCTTGATCAACGGAGAGACGCTGCCCGCATTTGTTGCAAGCAAACTCTATCACCTTCGGAGAAGGCACCACCAGGGATTGATTGCACGCCGGGCACTGGATGGTTTCACCCGCTCCGGCTTCGTCAACCATGAGATGCTGTCCGCATTTCGGACAGGAAAACTCAATGTCTGTCCCGGCGTCCGGCTGGCTGGCTGGGGAAGCATCAGCCTCCAACGAGGGAATTATCAGGCTCTGGTTGCACTCCGGACACTGGTCGGTTTTGCCGGCCTCGGCTGCGTCCACCGTGAGGCGCTCACCGCACTTCGTGCAGGAAAACTCAATGTCCATTTTAACGTCCTTTCCTCGCCCTTCACAAACTGCATCAAAAACCGCTGCCGCTATTTACTCCCGCACTTGAACACGGTCAACTTCAAAACATCAGTGCTGAAAGGTGGAATTGAAAGAGTTGTTTGCAGTGAGGATACGGTCGGGACAACCGTAGCGGCTCAGCAAATCAAGATGCGTTCAAGGCGGTTTGAAAACCGCGTTTTGTCAATCCGCCGGGTTCGTTTCGTCTTTTTCAAGGCGTGGATTTCATTTATTTCGAGATTCTTGTCACCTCCCAGCCTGTTTCGGGTGCTTACAGGGTGATATGATGACAACCCGAGCAATGCACACGGCGGAATTCAACGATGCCGAGTTGGTGGCCGACAGCCTGGACGGAAACCGGGATGCCTTCCGCCGGATTGTTGAACGGTATCAAACCCTGGTTTCCTCGCTGGCGTATTGCGCCACCGGCAACGTGAGCCTGAGCGAAGACCTCGCCCAGGAAACCTTCGTGACCGCCTGGAAAAAACTGGCCGAACTGCGCGAGCCGGCCAAGTTGCGGCCCTGGTTGTGCAGCATCACCCGTTTTCTGATCAGCAAGGAGTTCCGGCGCCAGGGACGCGAGCCGGTTCATGCCGCCGAATCGTTGGAGGCGGCGGATGAATGGGTCTCACCGGAACCGCTGCCGCCGGATCGGGTCATCAGCGACGAGGAAAAGGCCATTCTCTGGCGTTCCATCGAACGCATCCCGGAAATCTATCGTGAACCGCTGGTCTTGTTTTACCGCGAGCACCAATCCATCGAGGCCGTGGCGCAGGATTTGGAGTTGAGTGAGGACGCGGTCAAGCAACGGCTGTCACGGGGGCGAAAGCTGTTGCAGGAGCAATTCCTCGCCTTTGTCGCCGGCGCGCTGGAACAGACCACTCCGGGCGAGACCTTCACGCTCGGCGTGCTCGCGGCGCTGCCGCTGCTGGCCACGACCGCCAAGGCGGCGACAGTGACCGTCACCGCGAGCAAAGGCAGCACGATAGCGAAGGCGACAGGACTGGGCGCGGCCTTTCAAGCCAGCCTCAAGGTCTTTGCCGGCTTGCTCAGTTTGTTCAGCCCTTTTGCGCTGCTCGGCAGCTATATCGGATTCAAGATGGGCGGTGACGCCCGGCAATCGCCGCAGCAACGCGAGTCGGTCGCCACGTTCTGGCGCATCATGGTGGGGTGCTTGGCCGTGTTTGTGGGGCTTCCGATTCTGTTGTGGCTTGTTCTGTCAGTCATCCCCGTGAATTATTCAGAGGATTTCCTGTGGAGGTTGATGGGCGGAACGACCATTTGGCTGGGATTGATGTATGCCGTGGTTCCGGCAGCTCTGATATGGTGGGCGTGGCAGCGGCGCCGGAAGCTCCAGTCGCAGGCAACCCGTGAACCGAAAGTAGTGCCGGACACGAGAAAGAAAATGCGGCTCGTCCCGTGGGTGGTGGCTGCGATGATTGGGGCGGCGTGCCTGCTCGGCCATTTCGTATCGAACCTGAACTTGGACGTCCAGCACATAACCACTGCGGAGGTCCAGAAAATGGTCGTGGATGGCAGGGGCAGGAAAGCCGAATTCTGCGTCGTGCAATACCAGAATGAACACCCTTATTTTTGGATCAAGCTGCGGGAAAACGGCAAGCTGGCCAAGTTCACTGCGCCCGTGGATGACGCCACACTGGCCCTGCTCAAGGAACATGGCATCAAGTACCAGACCGACGTCCACCGCGGCGGCGATTTCGCGCATTGTGAATGGTCGCTCCCGATGCTGGCTCCATTCTGCCTTTTCATCCTGGTGATCGGCGGCGTCGTTCTCCTGCGCAGGCCGGGAAAATTCAACCCGCAGGAAATGGACGCGCAGCAGACAAGAAAAATGCAGCGGGTGGATAGAGCGGCGAACAAGGTCTTTGGCACGGGCTTTGCCTTGGTGCTGATCGTAGCAGCCTTCTCGCTGTGTATGTTGACCCGCTGGTGGCCGCACCACTTCGTCTCGGGGGCCGAGGCGCGACAGATCATTGCCTCGTCCAAGAACTTCCACTGCGAAGTGGTGCAATACAACAATGGGGCGAAGGAACTGTGGATCTCCTTGCGCGGAAGCGAGGCCCGCCACTACTTTGCTGGGACGGGCTTGCGTCCGATCTTGAACGACGCGCCCAACAGTTTCATTACTCCTGCGGATAAGTCCATGCTCGCGCTGCTGGCGGAACAAGGGATTGCTTGCGGGACCTGTATTCAAGGGCGGGATTTCCTATGGCGCGGACCAGACCGCTGGCAGGCGCTGTTGGGCGGCCTCGTTCTGGCAGCGGGCGCGGTCTTCGTTTTGAGGCGGGCGTGGAAACCGCAGGGAATGGACACGCCGCAGACAAGAAGAATGCAGCAAGTAAAGGGAGTGGCGAAGAAGGTCTTTGGCACGGGCTTTGCGCTAGTGCTGACCCTAGCAGCCCTCGTGCTGGGTTTGCCGGCCTGCTGTTGGCAGCACCGCTGTGTCTCGGGGGCCGAGGCGCGACAAATCATTGCCTCGTCCAAGAACGTCCACTGCGAAGTGTTGCAATACAATAATGGGACGAAGGAACTGTGGTTCACTTTCCACAGAAACGAGGCATGCCGCTACTATAATAATGATATCGGCATCTATCCGGTCTTGGGCGGCGCACCCCGGAGTTTCATTGCTCCTGCGGATAAGTCCACGCTCGCGCTGCTGGCGGAACAAGGGATTGATTACGGGACCTATATTCAAGGCCAGGATTTCGAATTGGACCGCAGGCAAGAGTTGTTGGGCAGCCTCGTTCTGGCAGCGGGCGCGGCTTTCATTTTGAGGCGAACATGGAAAAAGGAGCGCCGGTTGCCAGCGCCTGCCGCAGCCAGCGCCTAGCTTTTCATCGAACGGCTGAACACCCTGAAGAACATCAATCGTGTCATGTAATTCGTGATTCCAGCTTCGGCAGAAAAAGTGATCCCGGCCGCAGATTTCCTGTAACAAATCCCCAATTTTGGCTCTGTAGAAGGTGTATGGACGTGTTTTCTGCCAACCAAACCATGAACCGGACCCATTTCGTAAGGCCGAAACAACCCAAGGACCAACAAACCATGAAAACAAATCGCATATTCGGCATACTCACTGCCGCGGTGATTCTCTTTGCGGCACCGTTGCAACTGTACGCGTCCGATGCGCCGCGCCTGCAAATCCGCCTCGTCGCTGACGCCAACGCCGCCCCGCCATCCGCCGGCGGCGATCCCGCGCCGGCACCGGCGGCCAAGTCCAAGGAGGCGGAGACGCCGCCGCCACTGGATGTGTTCGCCTGGCACATCGAGGAGCAACTCGCTCCCATTGATCCCAATCTCGCGAAGTTATTCCGAAAGCTGGATTCCAAGAATTTGGAGTGGAGTGAAATGCAGGTGAGGCAGGAAGTTAACAACTACCTCCGGTCTCACCCAATCGACCGCAGGGCCAAAGAGATACTGAAGCGTTTGGGCTTCTTCCCCTCCAACATCGAAATGGACTTTGCCTTCGTTTCCTTCCCCAAGAAGGAGATGGAAGCGATGGCCCGGCAGGCGGGGGGCGCTTTGCCCACACAAGAGCAGCTCAAGCAGGCGTGGGCTGAGGGCAAGGGCAAGCTGCTCACGACAACCAAAGTCGTCACAATATCCGGGCAACAGGCCAAGGTTGAAGGCATCCAGGAAACGATCTACCCGACCCGGTTTGAACCCCCGCGAGGAAACGCTGCGGAAGGCGAACCCACAAGGGTCGCGGCGAAAGGTTCCGCTCCAACAGTGTCTCATGATCCCCACAACCCCGCGTGGCTTCCAACCCCGGCCGGCTTTCAAACGCGGAATGTGGGCACCACTGTCAATGTGACACCCCAGGTCACTCCTGGTTGTGACCTCATCAATATGACCTTCATACCGGAGCTTTCCAATGTCGAGTGGACTGCCATCGAGGAGAGCGTTTGCGAGGGCGGGCGGACCACGAAGCTGGCCCTGCAACAACCGGCTGTTTTTGACAACCGAGTGACGACCAGTGTTATGATGCTCGATGGCGAGACCCTGGTCGCCGGCGGCGGCCCCAACAAGGAGGGAAATGCATACAACTATCTCTTCGTCACCGCTCGAACATCCCTTGTGTGCCCGGAACCATTCAATCGGGGAAAATCAGACGGAGGCCGGTCGGAGCGCAAAGCACCGGCTGCGCCGGCCAAGTCCACGCCGGCAAGCGACCTGTCCGGAAAGGAAAAAACGACGTCTCCCCATCCCCCGGAGAAAAGCGATTCGGAGAAACTCCTGCGCAGGGGTTACATGTTTCCGACGGGTACCTTCTCAGCCATTCTGGCGCCGGAAGAGCAGCCACGCGGGAAGAAGGCTCCTCCTGTTTCAACCAACGACATCAAGAAGTTTTTTCAAGACGCCGGCGTTTCGTTTCCACCCGGATCGTCTCTTCTCTTCAACGAGAAACTCAACACAGTGGTCATGGTCAACACGTCCAAGAACCTGGGCATTGTCGGCGCCATATTTGCCACTCTCGAAAAAGCCCAGTACCAGTTTGCAGAAGTGGGTTGCACGTTCGTTGCCTTCCCGCTGAAGGAGGTTCAAGACATGGCGCGGAAAGCCGGCGAGGTTTCGCCGACGCAGGAACTAATCAAACAAGCGTGGGCCGCGGGCAAGGGCAAACTGCTCGCCACGACCCGAATCACCAGCATTTCCGGGCAGCAAGCCAAGGCCGAGAATGTCACCGAAATCATCTACCCGACCAAGTATCAATCACCCCAGAACGAAACCACGGAAATTTCGACGACGAGTTGCACGAGCAAGGACGGGGAGAAGCTCCGGCGCGAGAACGAGAAACAGGGGGAACCGAAGCCAAAAACCCAGGCGGCCACGACGAAAACGGTCGTGTCCACCACGTCCCGCGAATCTCACAACCCAGGCTGGTTTCGCACGCCCGCAGATCTTCAAACACGCAATGTGGGCACGACCCTGAATATGACATCCCAAATTGGGGAAACGGGGCTGATCAATTTGACTCTCATTCCAGAGCGGAGTGATGTCACGTGGACCACTGTGGATGTCAGCATCGGCGATAAGGGAAAGACCACAAAACTGGCTCTCCAACAGCCGACCTTTTACACCGAGAGAGTCACTACCAGCATTATGATTATGGACGGCGGGACGGTGGTCGCCGGCGGGATGCCTAACAAGACGGGCGACGAACTCCCTTATGTTTTGATCACGGCCCGAATCATCCCCGGCAACGCGGAACCCACCAAGCCATAATCGAATCACTCCGCGCCAAGGTCCGAAAGCGAGGTAGTAGTAGGGCTCGTTCTACCACGCCCCGTTCACCAGCGACCAAAAACTCGACGACAAAATGAAGGCATTGTGCGCCGTGCCGACGCCAGAGCAACAACACGGTCCCTCGCGACCGATTTAATGGAACCCACAACATCATGCTCCGGTTCCTGACTCTGACTGGTCTCGTCATTGCCCTCGCGTCCCCGCTCCAGGCGCGGACGTTCACTTATTTCGCCGGCCGAAAAGTCGAGGCTGAGTTTGTGAGTCTGGTGGGCAATCAGGTCACCCTCAGCATCGCCGGAAGGCCGGTCGTCTTGATGCTCGCCTTGTTCTCGGCAGCCGACCAGAAGTTCATCCGCGAGTCGGCCGCCGGAGCCAGTCCGTCCGCGCCAGCCACCCTGCCGACACTCGCCGCGAAGTTGCGCACACCTGCCGTTCCCGGCATGAAACCTGCCGCGGGCGCGCCCGATCCGCGTGTGAAACCGGGCGAGAAGTTCTTCCTGGAGTTTCCCAGCCTCGGGCCCGACCGGCACGGCAGCCCTGCGAAGATGGAGGTGCGCATCCCGGCCCGCTACGACGCGGCCAGGAAATATCCGCTCGTCATCTGGATGGGCGGCGGCGATGGCGGCAACGCCATCGGCATGTGTCCGGCGTTGGTGGATCAGGACAGTTTTATTTGCGCCGGCCTGCCGTATCCCAAGGGGGCCAACAATCCCCAAAAGGCCAGTCTCGTGGGCGAGTACAAGAAAATCTGGAAATACCAGCATGCCATGCTGGAGGAGCTGTACCGTGTGGTGCCGAACCTGGACCCGCGCCTGCGCATCATCGGCGGCTTCAGCAACGGCGCGCACACCATTGACGGCATCCTGAACGAGGCCAGGGACTACACGGATTGGTTCAACTGCTTCATCCTGGTGGACGGCGGCGGCCAGGCCGAGCGCTGGCCGCACAAGGAAAACCAGTTTGCCTGCGTCCTTTGGGGAGAGAACAGCATGAACAAGCTGTCTGGTGAACACAACATCCACCTCGCCAAGCGGGCGAGGATGACCTTGATGGCTGAGGAGATGAAGGGCGCCGGCCATGAGTTTGCCAAGCCGTATGTGCCCAAGGTCCGCGAGTGGATCGAAACAACCGTCATCCCCGCCACGTTGGGCGGCGGGAAGTAGCCGCACCGCTCCGGGAGAAAACCCATTGAGTGAACGCCAATCAAAGAAGCGCCGCAACAAGGAACTCAACGCATCCATCCCACTGTCTTGCCGGGCCAAAGTCATAAGAGCGCCTGACGTGGTGGATTGTTTGATGAATGCGCCGTGTCATTGCCAATACAGGCAAAGCTTCGGCACTACCTACTACTGCACACACCCACAACGCTCAACGATCGCGGCCAGAACGAACGTTGATTCGTCAACGGATCGGCAACCAGCGGGAAGCCAAGAGTCGTAAACACCATGTCGCTAAATGCTGGAACCGCAAGGTTGCCGGGCAGCATCTGGGGACGACTCAATCCGTCCAAACTCAATTCCAGCACACATCAATGGTGGCAAAATCAGGTGCGTGATAAACCAGCCACAGATCGACTTGAGCCTCCCGACGCCCAAAGTGGGCATGAATCCAGCCAAAAATCCTGTTTCAGGCTTCAAGGGCTGGATGTAGCAGCCGCTCGCACGCCTTGATTGCTGTAACAACTTGCGCGTTCTTGCTAATCTTTTACAGCAGTTCCTCATGAGCAATTCGAACACCATGTCCGGTTCGGCGGGCCAGCCGCAGGCGTTTCCGCACACGCGCTGGTCGGTCGTGCTGGCGTCGCGCCGCACCGCATCGGCGGAATCGGCTGCGGCGCTCGACGCGCTCTGCCGCGCCTACTGGTATCCGCTCTACGCCTACGTCCGCCGCTGCGGCCAGTCGGCGCACGACGCCCAAGACCTGACGCAGGAATTTTTCCGCCGGTTGCTGGAGAAACACTGGCTCGATTCGGCCGACCGCAGCAAGGGGCGGCTGCGAACTTTCCTGATCACAGCGTTGAAGCGTTTCATGTCGCAGGAATGGCGGCGCGTTTGTGCGCAGAAACGTGGCGGCGGCCAGTTCCACGTGCCGATGGACACGGCGTTCGCCGAGAGCCGTTACGCGGCCGATCCTGCACCACGGGACGGCGCGGAGGAGTTGTTCGACCGGCAATGGGCGCTGACGCTGCTGGATCTGACGCTGGCGCGATTGCAAGCGGAGTTTGCCGCGGCGGGCAAGGCGACGGATTTCGAGGCGCTGAAGGACTGTTTGATGGCTGTGCATGGGACAATTGATTACCGTGCGGTGGCGGCGCGACTCGGAGGCAGCGAAGGCACCGCGCGCGTGGCGGTGCACCGGCTGCGGAAACGGTTCCGTGAGATTTGCCGCGAGGAGATTTCGCAAACGCTCACCGACGGCGCCGACCTCGACGCGGAGATGCGACATTTGGCGGAGGTATTGGCCAAAGGGTAAACAAAGTGCTGCTGATCTGTAACAATCCCCCGCCGATCACTAAGTATCGGGCATGAGCACCACGACACCGTCTCTTTGTCCCCAATGCGGCGCGCCGCTGCCGCCCAGGGTGGCGGCCGGACTTTGCCCGCGTTGCTTGATGGCAATGAACCTCGCCACGGCCACCGATCTGACCGACGATAACCCCGCCGCAGCGCCCACGCCGAAAACCGCGCCACCCAAGCCGGAGGAGATCGCAAAGTTTTTCCCGCAATTCGACATCCTCGAATGCCTCGGCCGCGGCGGCATGGGCGTGGTCTATAAAGCCCGCCAGAAAACCCTCAACCGCCTCGTCGCGTTGAAACTCCTCGCACCCGAACGCGTGCACGATCCACAGTTCACCGAACGCTTTGCACGCGAAGCGCAGGCCCTCGCGGCGCTGAATCACCCGAATATCGTTACTGTCTATGACTTCGGCCAGGCGGGCGGGTTTTACTACCTTCTGATGGAGTTTGTGGACGGCGTGAACCTGCGGCAGGCGATGAAGGCAGCCCGTTTCACACCCGAGCAGGCGCTGGCCATCGTGCCGCCCGTGTGTGAGGCGCTCCAATACGCCCACGAGCACGGTATCGTCCATCGCGACATCAAGCCGGAGAATCTGCTCCTCGATAAAGAGGGGCGCGTGAAGATCGCCGACTTCGGCATCGCCAAGATGCTTCACGCCGAGGCATCGGATGTCGGCGTCGCGGACAGCCAACCCGCTGGCACGCCGCAATACATGGCGCCGGAGCAGAAGGCGCATCGCGGCACCGATCATCGCGTGGACATCTATTCGCTCGGCGTGGTGCTCTACGAATTGCTCACGGGCGAGCTGCCCGGCAAACCGATCGAACCGCCCTCGAAAAAGGTGGTCATTGACGTGCGGCTGGATGAGATCGTTTTGCGCGCGCTGGAGGCGAGTCCAGAACGCCGTTACCAAACAGCCGCCGAGGTGAGGACGCGGGTCGAGACCCTTTCAGACACACCGCCGGTTGTTGGTGTCCCGGCTTCAGCCGGTGCGCCTTCAAAACAAGAGCCGTCTGAAGGTGGAACTCCGAACGTCAACGAGCCCCCTTACTCCACCACTCCATCACTCCATTTCCCCCAGTCGTCTGAAGGCGGGACACCACCGACCGCCGCGCAGCCATCGCGTTTTTCGCGCACGGCCATTGTCGGGGCCTGCTGGGCGGCTTGGGTGTTCTTGTGGCTGGCATGGTTTTTTTGGTCGCCCACGGTGGTAGAAGGCGCCCATCCCAGCCCGGCATTTTGGGAAGACTTGTTAATACGTTTAGTCTGTTTCTCGTGTCTCATCGCGCCTTTCGGCACAACCATCCTCGGCTGGATTTCCGTCACACAAATCCGCCGGTCGGTCGGAAAACTTCGCGGCTTGGGCCTGGCGGTGTTCGACGGGTTGCTCTTTCCACTGCTCGCGTTGGACGGCTTGATTTTCATGGCTTACCCGGCGGTCATGCATTTTGCACGGCAGCACCCGTTCACAACTTCGCCGGAAATGGCTGCGGGTATCGTTGGCCTTCTCCTTGGCCTGCCCACTCTCGCGCTCGTGGTGTGCTTGGATTTTTTTATCCCGCGCGCCGTCTGGCGCGCGGTGAACAAACGCGCCGTATCACCAGTTCCGAGCATTGGAAAAGCTGGCACGGCTGATTTCCAAGCCTTGGAAAAAACCGCACGCGCCAGGCGCTTTGGCAAGATCGCGCTGGCGTTGTGCCTCGGCGGGTTGGTGCTGCCGGCTTTGCTGCTGGCGCTGCATCTGTCGCCACAACCGCCGTTGCAGGCGGTGATATGGATCGGCGTTATCGGCATCACCAGCATCTGCGAACTGGCCGCGTTCGTTCTGGGAATCCTCGGCTGGCGGTCGGGCACGGGCAAAGCGGCGGTCATCGTGGCGGCGGTGCTGCCGTTCTTGGCCGTGCCGGGCAGCATCTTCTTCTATTATGTTTTCTCCAGAAGCGAAGCCAAGTCCGCAGTCGATGCTGAAGCCAAGGCTGAGCGTCAGGCAGTTGTGACCCTGCGCACAGCCATGGTCAAGGAACGGCTCCGCGGCGAGGTGGGAAACCGGTTGAAGACTTACTCGATCCGTTGCGATCATGTCGAGGTGGTCATGCCGGTTTTTGGCGATATTGCCCAAGTGGTGCTGACCCATCCGCTGCAGCGGATGCAATTCGACGGCACCAACGCGTGGCTGGGCGTTGAAGGCAAATTGACGGCGCGCCCGATCACCCCGGTTACGTGGGAAGTCCGTGGCGACGGGCAACTGACCAATGTGGTTTTCGACGTTTCCTTGCCCGCCATTCCGGAAGGGGTGATGATGCGCAGTCCTTTCTCTGAAGTGGAACACGTCGGCGACGCGGCCGGCATGGTGTTCCTGCATCACGACAACTTCGAGTTGCTCTATGCTTTCTTCTATCCCGGGCAGTTTACGTCGGCGTGCGCCGACACGCGCAACACCCAGACGCGGGCCTGGAACGACAAGGGCACCCTTCTGTTGGGCAACGGGCGAAAATTCCTGTATCTCCGGCGGCAAGACGAGCCATCCCGTCTGCGCCTCAACGGCGAGGAATTCGATCTGGAAAAGGGCCGCGTGATTGTGCTGCACGACGAAGGCACCGCGGAACAATTGAAACTGTTCCCGCCGCTTCGAACCGCCAATGTGCCGGCGGCGCTGGTCAAACTCATTTCGTCCACGTCATCCGCGCAGCCCATCGCGCCACAGGCGGCTGCCGACGTGCCGGAGATCGAAAGTGTGGTGGTCAGCGCGGATAAGGCGGTCGTCAAGCAGCGCAATTTTAATGGTGAGGGCATGATTTTCACGTTCGGCACGATGACCAATCGTTGGACGCCTGGGTCTGTGTATTTCGACCACATGTTTGATGTCACTCTCGAGTGGCCTTGGTTCGGGCACGGCGCCAATTGGGTCATCAAAAGCCGGCACGGCATCTATGCGTCCTATAGACTTGATGGCCCGCCCGGTCCGATGCAAGGGAAGATTGTATTTCACCCGGGCACGCCAGCACCCGAAACGGATGGTTCGTATGCCATCGGCGAGTTTCAGCCGCAAAGCGTCCCGAAAAGCGTCGGCGAGTTCAGCGTTGGCCCGCCGCTGCCAATCTCGGTGCGACTGGTAAGAAACAACCCAAAAACAGATACACCGCCGCCGCGAACTTCGCCTTCGGACCTGCCCAAGCTCCGGTATCTGGCGTGGCAGGCGGAAGGACCGCACGCGACCAACACGATCCAGGGGCTGCCGTGGCATTCCGACGGCACGCCGATGACCAATCAAATCGAGCGAATGACCCTGTTGACTCCGACGCGGGTGGATACGCGCGCCACGAACGAGGGGAAGGAAAATTCACGCTTCCTCTATCTTTGGTTCTCCCATCCCTTGATCGAGATCACCAGCTTCAAACGAGTGACGTTGCTGGATGCGGCAGGCAAGCCTCTGGCTGAGGGTAAAGCCGGCTTTGGGACCCGGTCGAATAACCTCGGCTGGATCGTGCAGACAATTAAGGCAGGAAATATCGGCTCACGGCCGGCGACGATCAACATCCGCCTCGAATACAGCATCGGCCCTTGGAAGGACTGGAACGATATTCCCAGCGACTACCGCGGCGGGATGATGTTCGGCAATAGCGTGATGCTCGGTTCCATCGGCCAGAACGCCGAGGGCCGCGCCTTTATCAGCATCACCCGAAACAACGCCGCGGAGTTGGACACGCAGCATGATTTCCTCGCGTTGACGCGCGACGGACGCTCTTTGGAACGCACCCACACTCATTTGTCCGGCTTCTCCAATCTGCTAACCGAAAGGTTCGAGTTTCCTGTGAAGCTAGACGAGGTGAAAGCGTTCCGCCGCCGCACGCGGCCGATCCAGAGCGTTGAGTTCAAGAACGTGCCGTTGGAGGAACCCGCCCAATGAAACCCATTTTGGCAGCGACAATCTTGGGACAGGGTGTGCGGTTCAAAAAGTTGGACTGCGTGAAATGTTTAATCCCAATCACGGTCTTTCTTCCGGCACTCGTTCTTCTGTTGGCGGGTTGTGTTGCATCACCCCAGCCCGGTTCCGTAACGCTGTTCATCACGAGCGCGGTGGCAAAGCGCTATACGAACATGTCATCCAACGTTGAGACAGAAATCTTGTGCCAGGCGGTGATTGACAATAGAACTGGCGCGCCACTGATCGTTTTTTCAAATTTCTACTCCGCGTTCGACGGCTTGGATCTCGTTGTGCGCGATGATCACGGCCGTTTGCTGGCGCAGGAGCCATTCATTTATCACCAGTCTCCCTACGGCTCCTCCAATGGCAGACCATTCACGCTTCAAAGTGGACGCAATACCCATGACATGCACTTCTCCCTGACATCCATGACCAACGCGTCCGACAAGCTGAGTCTTCAGCTTGTGGGCACTCTGCCCCGCAGCTCTTATACGGCTTCCCTCACCTCGCAGGTGGTTCAAGTTTCTGTGAAGGGAGGACAAGGAGAATAAGCGTCGAGTATGCGGATGGCCGCAGCGAAACAGTCACCAGCACGAGAACAGAATTATGACAAATCACACGCATCCACTTGCTACGCTCCGCGAATCCTTCTTTGGCACGTCGTTGCTGCTCGCCATTTTGGCCGCCGGCCCCGCGCGCTCCTTCTGCGCGGATGCGGACACGGATGGCGACGGCCTTTCCGACTTCCAGGAAGTGCACAAATACTTCACCGACCCCCACAAGAAGTGCACCAGCGGCAAGCCGGACGGGGATTGGGACCAGCGGCGCGAATTCACGTACAGCGTCCGCACTGTCCTCCGCGTGATGAAGCCCTACGACCTCGCGGCGATGAATGACGATTACCAGGACGCGCGCCTGTTGCGGGAGACGGCGGAGTACGGCGAAATCGAAGTGATCCACTATCCGCTCAACACCAACGCGGAGGCCATTGGCGCGAACGAACATTGGCGCACGGATGACGCGAAAATGCAGGAGTGGCTGAAGTCGGGCATCACGACCGATTGGACACCGGCGTTGCGCGAGAAGTTGCTGAAGGAACTGCGCGCTGCGGGAATCGAGCCGGACCGCCTGAACGACCGCGAACTGGCCGAGCGCGTCGCGAAGTGGATGTATCGAAGCACGCGGTCGCCCAAGATGTTCACGACGTACTACATGGATTTCAGCAGCGGCCGGCCCGCATTGCTGGCGGGCTGCGAAAGAGCCTTCGAGCGGGACAAGGGCGACAAAAGCTGGACGTTCGACGAGCAGATCCAGCACGAGGTCCTCGGTAGCGGCATGTTCGCCAACAAGACGCGCGGCTCCTGCACCTCGACGGCCATTTACTGGACGACGATCCTGCGGGCGCTCGGCCTGCCCACGCGCTTCATCCTCTGCATTCCGGCCGTGGACGCAAACGATCCGGCCCAGCTCCAGATGGTGGAGAAAAACATCACGCATCACCAGGTGCGCGCCACGATGCTTCAAAACATGCGCAACCAGCACGGGTTTACGGCGCACACGTTCAACGAAGTCTTCATCGGCGGGCGCTGGGTACGGCTCAACTACAGCAAACTCGGCCAGAACATCCTCGATGCGCATTGTTTTGGCCTGCACACCCACATTCTCACGTTCCGCGACTTGAGCGAGGCCCATCTGGCGGAGACGTGGGGCAAACGCTATGCCCTTGGCCGTCGCAGCCAGGAATTTCCCGGCTCCAATCCCTACACCGTCCTCGAAATCTCGGATCATTTCGGCGCGCACGCGAAGATTCCCAATCCTGAAGTGGCCGTCAGTGGCGATCATCACGTGCTGACCATTGACCGGGTTTATTGGCTGCGTTCCGCCGAATGCCCGGAATGGCTGAAATCAACGGGCATGAAGAAAGACGAGCAAGGGAGCGTCGTCGCGCTGCTCCATCCGGTGGAGAACTTCCCCGACCAGAATTATAGCCAGTATCGCCGGTTCCTCGGCAAATGCGATGGCACCTTCACGCTTCGCGCCCAAGGACAACCCGATATTCCGGCGCGGCTGAGCGGCAGTCTTTTCACCGGCCATGGTGATCGCGCCATCGCTGTGGGGATTGTCCGGGGCGATTACGACCGGATGAAAGCCGGTGTGCCCTATCAACTCGTGCCGGCCAATGGCAAGGCTGATGCGCAATGGGTGGTGAAAGAGTCGGCCACGCTCACAAAGTAATTTCACCGTGTCCCGGAGAGAGAATTCAGGATAACGACAACCCTGCTATAGAAAGCCCCAAGCCATTGCGTGGGTGTTTGAAGGCAACCGTGCGGTAAGAGGATTTTACGAAGCCGTGGGTTTCGCGTCTGATGGAGTGTCGAAGATGCGCAACGCCGGTGCGCCTCTCAAAACAACACGGTATTGGAAGCTGTCAACGAGCACCGACTAACCACACGATTTTCAAATCCGCTTGCCGCCGATGATCCCGAGGCCGGCCAAAAAACCGGTTTGTCCGTTGTGCTGACTTCTGGTATAAATGCGCGGCCACCTGTTCTTTTTCCTGTGCTTGGATGGTTGATTACTTCATGTGCATATCATGGCACGCAACTGTCGCTCGAATAAGTTTTAGGCAATAACGGGATTGGCTTAAAGCGCTCGTTATTAAATGGTTGGAGGGATGGCTGAGCGGTTGAAAGCACCGGTCTTGAAAAGCTGAAATGCCCCTCACGGAACTTTTCACACCTCGCAAATCCCCGTAAATTCGCACGAACCTCGGTTTGCGTTTCGCAAGTTCAACTGCGTTTTATGGCACGCGTTTGGCACGCGCTCCGTTGTTCATTCATCGCTGATCGTTTGAATGGTGAACCGTTCTAGAGCCTTCGCGACGTGCTGGAGGTTGAACAGCACTGTCCCGCCCGCCCGAATGTATGGGATTCTCTTTGCGGCCATCCAACCTTCAAGGGTCCGCACTGAGACATTCATCCACCGCGCCGTTTCATCCTTCCGAAATAGAACGCGAGGCGGAAGCGTTGACACACCCGGGCCGGTGGCCCCGTGATCGTTTGGCGCTGGCGTTGTCGCGTTCGCGTTCACAGAACTCCTGCCCTTCCGCCTGCGTTGCCGCCAGAGCGTGCTTGCCGCGCCGTCTGAGCCATGCGAAAGAAGCAAATTAAGCGAAAGAAGCCGGCTGGCGTGCGCCGCTTCATTCGCTTAATTCGCTTATTTCGCGCCCCCGTTGAACTCATTTGGCAAACCACCTTTCCCCGGTTCTGCCGTTGGTCGTTTCCGCTGTCCTTCGTGCCAACCCGTTTTCTACGAGTAGCGCAAACGCGCGGTCCAGTTCTGCGCGCGTGCGGTGGCGCTTGAAAACATCGCTGATTTCCGTGCGCGTGAGGCCGCTTGCTCCGGCGTCGCGCAGCGCGGCAAGAATTTCGTCGGCTACGCTGTCGCCCAGGCTTGCGCCAAAAATGTAGCGTGCGGAGTCTTCGCAGTAGCGCCACGCAGCGAGCGCGGCTTCAAGATGCACGGGCCGAATGCAATCAGAGCAATCCAGCACCGCGTATATGAGCGAGAGGCGGACGACGTAAGCTTCCGCCCGGCCAATTATCGCGCCAAAAAGTCCGGGCTTGGCTGCGCTCAGATCGTGATAGATGCTCCGCCACAGTTCCTTCGCTTCATCATCACGCCGGATTTCTCCGTAGGTCTTCGCGAACGCCAGCGCCGCCTTGAACCGGGTTTCAATATCAGTCCAGTCCACCAAATGCGCCTCGCCGCCTTCGGGCAGTTCCTTTGAACGTTTGGCACCAATCCACAGGATGCGATTGGCGAAGCCGTTGGCGGATTCCGTCTCGGTGAGCGTGCGGATGAGTTCCTGCTTGGTGATATGGCCGATGAAGGAAACATGCGCGCCCGTGGAAGTGACCGGTGAGTTTTTGTTTGCGATGCGAAGATGGCCGGTGTCGAAACACTGGCGGAAGACGGCGGAGAGCGTGTTGCCGTCGCGCCGCGCTGATTGGAGCAGGCGCGCAAGCTCAGGCTCCATCACCATCAACCGCTTATCACTAACGCCGGGGTCAACAATGACGGTTTGATAGCCGGTGATTACCTTGTCCTCTCTGACCGGTTCTTGTTTCTCCACCGGGTCGCGCACCGCCCAGATCAAACCTTCGCCAGTGCTCAGACCGCTGCCTGGCCGCTGCCACGTCGGCTCAACGCGGGAGAGCAAGCCGAATGTCTGCCCCCATGACGTTCCTTTTCGGCTCTTTGAAGAATCACCCACAAGCACAACATTGATGTTGGCATAGTGCCTGTCCGCCTCAACGCTGAAAAAAGCCGTCCGCCCGATGGTGTTTCCGAAGCCCGCGAGGGTCTGAAACAGTATCGCGGCGGAGTCGGATTCTGTGTGCGGCTCCAGCCGTTTCACAAACTCGCCGGCCACGCCATGCAACGCGGCATCCGTGAGCGGCGCGGGCCAGGTCGGGCCGGGAGGAGTGTTTATTTCTTTTGCGTTCACCGCCGCCGGCCCGTCCGCACCCGTTTGGCGTGCTGTGTTTTCAATCGCGTCGGATGCTTTCATGGATTCCCCCCGCCAGGATTCAAATAAAGGACTCGCTGCCATCGGCCTTTCTCGCGCCGACAATGGCCCGGCATCCGCGACAGGCGCGCTTCGTTCTTGCAGGCGGCATCAACACCGAGCGGGACAAGAAATTCACCAAATAGCCTGGACTCGACCACTGCCGCCCACTCCGTCGCGTCCGCCGCGTCAACGGTCAGCCACGCATGAATGGATTTCCCACCGGAATCAATCAGCGCCGCAATCGGCCAGTCGAAGACGAGTGCGCCCGCCCAGAACTCAAGCTGCGCCTCGCGCGGCCACGGCCCAGGCGTTTCCCCCGGTCCAAGCAACGGCAGCGGAGTCGAGTCAAATTCGAGCACGGCGAACCGAAACCGCGCGACACACGCATCGGCCCGGAAACTCTGCTTGCCGTCTTTCGTCATGCCCGGCTCGCCCCGCAACGGATTCGGTATGATGTGTTCCGGCACAGCCGCGCCCGTCTCGAAAGCCGCGATCCAGTCTGCCGCCGTGCGGACGTGTTCCGCGTCGCTGTCGTATCGTGTGCCGATAAACACTCGGTCAGTGGACTTGTAGAGAATCCGCAGCAATCGCGTCGCGTCCGCTTCCTCCGGCCAGTCCAGCCGCACCGGCGACAACTCCCACAATTCGGCTTCTCTCGCGCCGTCGCCCTTGTCGAGAATGCCCCGCAACATCTTCCCCGCGTCTCGCTTTGGCCGTGCCGTCGAACGCGACAAACCAACACCACACGCCCGGCGTTGGCCGTTGCCGTGTTCGTCGAACGCTTTTGCGACAGCGGCGTTGATCTCCCCATCGCTGACGTGCCGCGCCCCGTGGACGTGGGAGCACAGGTCACTGGCACACTGCTCCGCTGTCACTCCGGCGATGGCCGCGAGATTGGCAACGCCCAGCAATGCCGCGTGACAGCCACCGCCGCCCGACGCCGGCAGATTCGCCAACGCTTCCGCGTATCGAGCCGCCGCGCTCATCTTGCCGCCTCCCGTGCGCGCCGCGCGCTCTCCGCTTTGTGTCTGCAACAGTTCAACTCCAATCTCCGCAGCCTCTCGCTTCGCTGTCGCCGCCTACATTCAAAAAGGTTCATTGCGCTTTCAGCTCCGGTGTTTGGGTTAATGCCACAGTTGGATATTCGCCGCCGCTTGCGTCGTGGCGGACGTGAAGTAGATCGTGAGCTTGTCGTCGGAAACGTGGTCAACTTGCCGCGTGTCCGCCATGTGGTCGGTGTAAAAGCCAACGGTGTCACCCGGCTGGATACCGGAAAAATCCTCGTTGCTCGTGCCGTAGTCACCCGCAAACGCCGCGCTCATCCCATCGCCGGCAGTGTTCACAACACAGTAGAGCGACAACGACGGAGCAGGCGGGGGCGCATTTGTCACCGCGCTCGTTGTCGCGCTCGTGGCAATCGCCAGCCCCAAAGCGTTCGTGATCGCAACGCGAAACGCCAATACGCTGCCCACGTCATTCGAGCTGATGGCATAACTCACGTTCGTCTCGCCGGGAATCCCGCTGCCGTCTTTCAACCACTGACACCAGACACCTTGCAGCGGTAACACGGAAAACCAGACGCCGGTTGACGCCGTGGCTGTCGAACCAACCATGATGCTGCCGCTGATCGTCGGCGGGGCAAGATTCGTCGGCGCGAAAACCGACATACTTCCCAAGACCGCGTTCCCCACCTGCGCCAACGTCGCGAAGTTGGCCGTCATGCCCGCTACGATGTTGCTGACCTGCTGCGGACTGACCCCGCTGCCGCCCCGCCCAGGCGACGAATAGGTCATCTGCGCTTCCGCCGTCGCCAGCCAGAAGCAGCAAAGCACCGCTACCAGTCGTGCCGCCTCCTGCTTTTCCATGAGCCGCCGCAAATACGCTTTCAGGCTGGCAAGGTGGATCAGCCGCACGCCGCGCAGGCAGCCCCGTTTGCGGAGCGAGACGGATTTGATTTTCCGCTCGTTGATGAGCTGGTAGATGAAAGCCCGCGAAAGGCCCGTGAAAGGGCATCGCGCGCCTCGTCCGACCGGCAGACGGATGAACTCCGGCTCCGCCGTTGCGTTGTTAGCCGCCACGCAGGGCGGGGCAACCGTGAAGTTGTCAGGATTGCCGCTGACGTTGTTGCGTTCGTTGCGCATGGCACCCCAATTACCACACGCGCCGCTTGACTGTATTTCCGGGCAGAAAGATTTTCTAGCGGATAGGGTCGTATCCGTCCGGGCCAGGAGCTATATCCAGCATCTCTTTAGTGTTTCCGGCCGCCCGCAACCACGCTGCTTCATTGCTATAAAGGCTTTTGCCGTTTGGACTTATGGCTTCGGACATTTGCGCTGCAAGTTTCCAATTCCCCTTGCAGTAACGCAGCAATCGAAATGTGCCGAGCCATTTGAGCCGTTCGAGAAAAGACACCCCGCCGCGGGTGCGCTCTACCCGGAATTTCCTGCCCTCCGGTTCCTTGTCCTCAAGAAACTTCTTAAACTGGTCAACCAGTTGTTTGTTGCGATACTTCCATTCAATCTTGATGACATGCCAAGAGACGAATGTTCCGGGCAGAATATCCTCAACCCGATGATCCAAATACCGAGTCGGAGATTTCGCTTCCAACTCGTGCCGCCGTCGAGCTACTTCAACCGCTTGTTCGAGGGCCAAGCCGCTGGCCTTTTCTTTCTCCAACGGCTGGCCTCGAATGTCCGTGAACACTTTTAAGTTCTCCACGGTGTCTTCGAGCCGGCTGGGTTTGCTCCCATCGTTGTATTCTCTGCCCGCAAGCCGGCGTTCGCGTTCCTCTGGCAAGATTTGTAGCCACGGCACCGTCGGAAACTCCGGAAAATCTCGCAACAGCCATACCGACCCGGTGCCGATGAGACTGTAAATGCCCTCGCACATACTACGTGACCACTCCAGGTGTTCTTGCTGTATCCGCTCGACCTCGCTCTTGAACTCCGCACGGTATTGCGCGATTCGCCGACAAAAATGCTTGTCCTCTCGAAGGCGTTCATATTCCCAGCAGTAGCCGAGATGTGCTTTCGGCAAAGCTTTTCTCGGCCAGAATGAAAAACCCCATTCCTCTGTGGCGAGCGGGTCAATAGGCAGGTCCTTGCCGCGCATGATCGCTTGAAGCAGCATTCCATGCGGTAAGAGTTCTTGGTTCATGATGTTTCAAATCCTCTTCATCCATCCGCCCTTTCACTTCAATCGCTTTGACCAGCCGACCGCCGAGCGGAGCAACGGAGTTTCGGCGGCCACGTCAGCCCGGAAGCGCGTGTAGAGCTTCAAGTATTCACCGAGCACGCGTAGCGCGTCTTCACCCATCTCCTTGCCCGCGAACAATTCGGGCAAAGCATCCGCGAAGTTCAAACCGAGTTGCAAAGTCCCCGTCGGCACTTCCACGCCCAGGTCGTAGTTGGTCAGCAGGAGCCGGCGGCGCGGATGGCCCGGCTGGCCGCAGGCGTCGAGAAACCACGTCGGCGAGCCGGTGGAATCCACATGCAACAGTTGCAGCAGCTTCTTTTCCAGATGCCAGAGGTCGAGCAGGGATTCTTCCGACACGTTGAGCATCCGCAGGAAGACGACGGTGCGGAGGAAGTCGAGATAAGCATCCGAGTAGCCCGCGCCCTCGCGGACCGGCAGTTCAAACCGCGTCTGCAAGCCGTGCAGATACACCGGCGAGCGGTTCAACGCCTTCGCCATGTCGCCGAGCGTGTTCATCTAATCGTGGTTTTGCCGCAACAACCACCGCTGGATTTTGATTCGAGCAGGGGCATGATTACGGCAACCCGCTTGCAGTCTGGGCTTTGCATATCTGAATGATTCGGGCTAGAGCGACAGGGTTGCGGCAATCGGCTCGTAACATGGCGGCAAATCCGTCGTTCTCCGGGTCGCCGGTTTCCAGCATGTCGGCGATGAAGCGGATTGCGTCGGCGTCGCTCTTGTGTCGGGTTATCAGTTCCAACATCTGCTTCGGGTCATAGTAGCCGGGCTTGATGCCATAGGGGACAGATTCGTTTTCGTTTTCCGGCTCGGGAATAAGCAAGACTGCTTTTTTTGGGATCGCTTTGATCCGCTCAGATGTTCGTTTCTTTTTCACTGCAAGTGTGCGGTTTACCTGGCAGCCTTTTCCACCGACCGGTTCAACGTCTTCGCCATGTCGCCGAGCGTGTTCATGCTGCATCAAATCGCCTTCAACTTCTCGCCCAGGTTGTGCTTCAAGTTCCACTTCTTCGTCGTGTCGAGGGCGAGTTCGAGACAGATGAAGAATTGGTCTTTGTGCTTCTTGAAGTGGTCCACGGTTTCCGGCGCGAGCTTCGCGTCGAGGCAGACGAGGCTTTCCTTGTGAGCGTCTTTGGCGAGCCAGACTTCGTTCTTCTTGAACTCCGGCTGGCGCGTGAGGGTGTAGTCCAGCATGAAGCCGTTTTTGAGCAGCACTTCGTCAAGAACCTTGTCCTTCTCGAACTGGAGGTGGAACGTGGCTTCCTTCTCCCGGATGTATTGCTTGAGCAGCTCGATGTTCTCCGCTTCGGTCTTGGCCGGGTCGGGCGCGAACTCCACGCGCGGGAAGACGGACTTGGCAAGCGTGAAGACTTTGAAGCCGAGCGAATCGGCAAACTGCCGTTGCGGGTCGTTGGGCAAAAAACCTTCCGCTTCGCTCTTGAGCTTCTGCACCACTCGCTTCGCGCGCTCGATGGTGATGTCGCTGATGCGCTTGAAACCGGCTTTGAACGCCGGGCTGTCCTCGGCGGTGAGTTCGGGCAACTGCACGAGAATGAACTGCCGCTTGCCGCCGTCGGCCTTGTTCAACTCCATCACCGCCTGCGCCGTCGTCCCGCTGCCGGCGAAAAAGTCCAACACGTAGCAATCCGAGTCGCCAACCGTTTCCAGAAAACGTCGGATCAGTGCAACCGGTTTAGGAAATTGCAGAACAACTTCGTCGTTGAAAAGCTGTCTCAAGTCGTCAGTCCCGTGTTGTGTGTAGAATCCATCAATCACGGAAAACGGCTTCTGTCCACGCTTCTCACCATCTTCTTTTCTAAGATACTGCTTGTAAGAAACGGACCAACCCTCGTCAGTTTTGGTAAACACAAGTCCGTCCTCAGCCAGCACCTTCATCACGCGCTCTTTGCTCCACCACCATTGGCGTTTCGGCTTGATCTCCGTTCCGTCTGGAGCGGGAATTGGAAATACGAGGTTCTCCCGTGCGTCCATGCTCTTCGTCGCTTCAAGTGGCTTGATGCGATATGGTCCTTTGGTTTCGACATGCCGGTCTTGGTATTTGTAGTAACGCTTTTCGACCTCTGGGTCCGGGGGCAGCCAGAACTCGTCCACTTCTTCAATGTTTCGAGCATATAGGATGCAGTATTCATGTTGCCGCACCGCAAACTGCTCTTTCGCACCTCCACCGTAAGATTTTTTCCAAACGAAACATTCGATGAAATTTTCCTCACCGAAGACTTCGTCCATCACACGGCGCAGATTTTGCACCTCGTTGTCATCAACAGAGGCGAAGATCAGTCCATCTGGCGTGAGCAAATACCGCGCGACGAGCAACCGGCTGTGCATCATGGAAAGCCAGTTGGAGTGGAAGCGGCCGTCGCTGTCGGTGTTGGTGTCCACCTTCACGCCGCCCTCGGTCACGCCGGTCTGTTCCCAATACGGCTTCTGGCCCTCGGCGAAGTTGTCGGAATAAACGAAGTCGTTGCCGGTGTTGTAAGGCGGGTCAATGTAGATGCACTTGATGCGCTCACGGTAGGCGCTGGTGAGGAGCTTGAGCACTTCCAGATTCTCGCCCTCGATGATGATGTTGCCGCCGGCCTTGTCCGGGCACACAGAGCGGGCGGAGTCACAGACGAGCGCGGCCCGGCTGGAGGTGAAGGCATCGCGCTTGGATTTGGTCTTGCCATACCAGCGGAAGTCGTAACGCTCGGTCTCGCTGACGAGCGCGGGGTCCACCACCTTCTTCAACTCGTCCACGTTCAACCGTCCGTCGTTGGAGAACAGGTCGGGGAAAAGTTTCTTGAGCGCGGCGAGCCGTTCCGCGTTGAGATCGGGTGACGAGACCGATGCGAGCGGCGATGGTTCGGGTTGCTTGTTCTTTTTCATACGGTCAGCTTGTCCTTGAAGTCCGGGTGGTAGTCTTTGACCGGCGCGTGATACGCGCGGTAATCCAGTTTCGCCTCGACGCCCAGTGCCTCGAAGTGTTTCACGGCGCACAGGATTTTGAGGCGTTCGGCTTCGGTCAGAGCCTTGATGTCGTCTATGTTGTTGGTGCTCTTGGTTTCGATGACGAAGTAGTATTCGCCCTCCGGGCCGCCGCGCAGTGACCGGCGCTTGAGCACGAGGCCGAAGTCGGGCTGATACATCCCGATGGGCGTGGGAATCTCGTAGAACGGCGGCAACTTCAGGAAGCAGACGACTTCGTTGTCCGTCTCGGCGGCTTGGGCAAAGCTTTGTTCCGGCTGGCTCTCGTAGGCAACGCCATCATAAACGCCACGGTTCGGCGTCGGCTCCACGGGCAGAAAAGTTTCAATGACCTCCTCCAGCGCGGCGAGAGGGAGGGTTTCACCCGTCAGCCGGTAGCTGAGCGAGCGTAGCATTTCGTCGAGTTCGATGGCGCGGACGGCGGCGCAGGCTTGGGCAAGGAACTTGGGCGGGTTCTTGGCGATGGCGGAGAAGTTGGCAAGGCGGGCGACGATCTTCGCGGCGGTGGTGTGGGAGAGAGCCGTGTTATTACCAAGCTCCTCTATGAGATCGAGCGGTGTGAAGCTGGCGTGGAGCTTTTCTGTTTCCCGTCCGATTTCATCGCTCGCGAGGCCGGTCATGGCGATGCCTTTGATGCGCGTCAGGACGATTTCAGCCTCATAATCGCCGACAACCAGCTTGTTGAGAGCTTCGACCGCGCGCCGGACCACTTGATCTTCTCGAAAGACAACGGTGTAATCCGTCTTGCGGGCGAGCTTTTCCCAAAAGGCGCGGAACGATTTGCTTTTGTAAAGCTTGGTGCGGTTGATTCGGTTTTTTGCGTCCTGGCCTTTGTGCTTCTTGCGAAGCACGCCGCCCGCGTCCGCCGTGCCATAGACCTCCTTGATCTGCTCCTGATACTGCGCGGCGAAAGTCTCGTATGTTTCATTCGGAACGACGGTGAGGAGGTTGATTTCCTCGCCTTCCTTCGTGCCTTCGGCTTCGTAGATGCGCTGACCAAGCTGGTTGCGGCAGATGCGGAGGCCGCGTCCGAGTTCCTGGCGCTTCTTGATGTCGCTGTAGGATTGGTTGAGCGTGGCGATGTTGAAGATGTTCGGATTGTCCCAGCCGACGCCGAGCGCGGAGTGCGAGAAGATGAACTCAACGGGATTGTCGAGAGCGAGCAGCGTATCCTTGTCGCGCAAAATGAGGTCGAAAATCTCCTTGTTCTTGAGCATGGAGTTTTCGCTGTCGGTGTATTCGCCGCCGCCGGTTTTGGCGAAGTAGTAACCCTGAGCGGCGGTGGTCTGGTCTGGCGTGGGATCTGTGCCAATCAATTCCCGGTGGACGCTCGCGTATTCCTCGCGGAAAAGCCTCTTGATGATGCCGTCGTCCTTCACGTAGCTGTCCACGCGATCAACGAAGATAAGCGAGAGGCATTTGATGCCTTTGGGCGCGAGCGCCTTCTTTTTCTCGAAATGGCGGCGAATGAGCCATTGAAGCTGCTGGCGAAACAGGCCGGTGAAATCGGCGGCCCGCTCTCTCTGTATGAGTTCAACGCCGTTGGTGAACTTCAGGTGAAACTTCTGGTCATGCAGACTTTTCCAGATGCGCTCAATCGTATAGTCGCGGTAGGAAATGTTGCCGGATTTGTCGGCAAGATTGTCGCCGTCTCTGAGCCAGTTGGTTGCCTTCCATTTGAATCCGTCGCCATTTTGTCTCCAGACGTTGAGTTTGGCCTTGGGATTGGAGCCGCCGGTGGTCTGGATATTGGCGAGTTCGATCTTGAGCGTGGCTTCGTCGTTCTTTTCGGCGACGGAAAGGACTTCGATCTTTTTCACCATGCCCTGTTGGTAGGCGTCGAAGGGCGTGAGGCGGAAAAGAAGGTTCTTGAGGACTTTGTGCGTGGCCGAATAGCGGAGTTTGACGAGCGGGTTGAGCGTGGCAAGCCGGGCGATGGCGGCTTCGGTGTCCATGCCCTCCTGCGGCTCGTCCATGATGATGACGGGCTGGCATTTGCCAAGCGCCTCCAGATACGTCATGCCGAGGAAGGAATCGTCGCGGCCTTGCTGGTTGATAATGCGGTCTTCGCCGGTGATGGATTGAATAGTCATCACCATGATTTGCGGCTGCGTGTCCTCAATAAAATGCCGCAAGCGGGAAAGCTTGCCACTGTCATACTCGAAACACGCGGGCGAGAAGCCGTAGCGGTCGGCCAGCGGCTTCTTGAACGTGTCGAACGTGGTGAGCGTGCCTTCCTTGATGGCGATGGATGGCACGAGGATGATGAACTTGGTCAACCGGTAACGCTGATACAGTTCGTAGATGGTGCGGAAGTAAACAAGCGTTTTGCCCGTGCCGGTTTCCATCTCGATGCAAATGTCGTTGTCGGTCGAGAGCCTGGCTTCGGCTTCGGCAACTCCATTCTCCGTAAGGATGCGTCTCTTGTTCTCTTCGATTTGCGCGGGCGTCAGGTCTGTGATGTTGGCCTGGATGCCAAAGAGATTCGAGTTGTCGAACGAGTTGCGGACCTGCCCTTGCAAAACACTGACCACCGACGCGATAGCGCGGCGCTGGTATTCCAAATCTTCGAGGGGCAGTTGCATCGAGGCGATTTTGTCAGTTCAAGGCGCTTAAAGCAAGTCGGCCAAAAAGCCGGACGCCAGAACGCAGGTCAGACGCCGGCCTCGGTATTCGAGCTTTCTACAGCCCCTACTTCGCCGCCTTCTGCGCCGCCGCTGCCTGCGCTTTCTCCCGCCTGATCGCCCGGTCGAGCGCCCACTTCGTCACGGCGAGCGCCTGGACTTTCGTGTGGCCCGCGCTGGTCAGGAGATTCATGTTGTAGTCCACCGCCTCCGGGCTGGCGTCGTGTCTCATCTGGGAGATTAGTGATACGGGGTTCTCCATTGGCTTTTCCTTCTCTGCCTCCGCCCGCTCCCGCTTCAGCGTGTGGCCCGCTTTGGTCAGCAGCTCGACGTTGTGATGGATCGCCTCCGCACTGGCGTCGTGCCTCATCTGTTTGAATAGTTCCTGCGGAGTTTGCATCGCCTTGTCCTTCCGTTGCTATACTGCCACTGCCGATGCCTGTTGCCAAGTCTGCGTGTGGTTTTCTGCGCCCCGTCGCGGTGTCTTCCGCTCACCGTCGCCCAACCTCAAAAGCCGCTTTTTCAGAAAATCAACATTTCGTCGTCCGTAACTCCTGTGTTCATCGTGCGCGCAAAACGAAAACGCTTCACCTCCAGTTGATGAGAGCACTGCACCGCCGTTTCATTTTTCGTGTGCGCCAGGTGTCCCGTGGTTTCCGCTCACCCTTGCCACCGTCTTGCGTCCGCCGTCGTCTGACCTCAGCGACCGTTTTTTTAAGAGTTCGTCATTTTCGTCATTTCGTCGTGCGTAACTCCCGTATCCATCGTAACGCGGTTTCTGTTTTTCCAGACCCGGTTCATCCGTCGCTTCGGCTTCTGGCTGACGGCTGAAAGCTAATGGTTTTCCCATGAGTTTCGTCATTTTTCGTCATTTGATCTCCACAAGTGCTTGCAAATGGCAGTTCGATCCGCGCCCGTGCATTTGGAAAATGCAGTCATTTGAAGTCAGTTGAGCCACGTAAGTCCTTGCAAATGACAGTTTGATTTTTGCCCGCGTTTTGCGCCTCAACTCTTGCCATCAGAACCGGCACCCGACCGGCCAAAAAATTTTCGCCCCCACCCCCGGTTGCGCCGCCCCCCTCCCCCGTTCGCCGCCGCCACGCCGCGCGCCGTCGCGCAATCCCACCGCACCAGCCGTTGCATTTGGGGATTTGCCCACCCCGTGCCCGATCATCGCGCAGCGGCCAACGTCGGCACACTGCGGGCCGCTGTAGAAGCCGACGAGATGAACACCGCCACGACAACCGTGTCCACCGCTGCCGCCGATTGCCGGCGAGAACGGCTTGACGGTAAACAAGGGACTGATAGCCTCTGCCACCTCCAGCGTCGCGGGCTGCATAGATGCGTTCCCCGCGCATCACACCTCCTTGGTGCATCCCGCCCGCTGGCTTTTCTTTGGCCGCGCGCCACGCCACGCGATACCGCCGCGCAATCGCCCGCGCCAATTCCAATGCCGTCACGAAAGCGATTGCTGCCGCGCCTTTTCGCTGACTTCTTCGGTTGCCGTTGCATCCGCCGCGCCGTGTTCGGCATCGGACGGTATCGGAACGACGTTGCTTGCCTCACCCTCCGGCCTTAGCGCCCAAAAATGTTTAGCCTCCGCTTGCGTCACCAGCGCCTTGTAGAAGCGGTGAACCACGTTCGCGTCGTTGCCCATCTGCGCCGCTGTCCTTACCGCATCGCCATAGCTCGCCAAGTGATAGGTGCCAAAACTGTGCCTGAGCGCATTCGCAGGCCAAGGGCTGATTCCTGCCTTGGCTCGCATCGCGTCGAAGCCATCGCGAAAGGCCACCGCTTCAACCACCGGCCCGCGCTCGCGAACATAAGGCGCAATCCAAGCTGCCAGTGTGTCGTTGATCTCCACGGCGCGGCGCATCCGCTTCTTGGCGACCTCAGAGCCGATGATGATGGTCCGCTCGCCGAGTCTGACAGCGCTCCAATCCAGCCGGCGCGTTTCCGTCGCGCGCAATCCGCCGAATAATCCAAGCGCCACATAGGGCAACAAGCCGAACTCCGGCGCGCATTGGAGCAAGGCATTGCTTTGCTTCACCGTGAGGATTCCCGGCTCGCTGTCTTCCGCGCCGGGCCGCGCCACTCGCCCAGCAAGATTCACGTCCGCCCACCCGTGCTTGACCGCATAGTTGAAAAGTTGGCTGATCTTCGTCGCATAGTGGATTCGGCTGCGCGGGGACCATTCCGGGTAGTTAATCCAAGACTGAAGCTCCGGCAGCGTCACCTCACTGAGCCGCCGCTGGCCGAATGTCTTGGCAAAGTGTCCCAGCCTCACCCGCAAATCTTCAAGTGTCTTTGGCCGCCTTCCCGCAGCCGTCAAGTCTGCCAGGAGTTTCGCGACGATCTCCAACACAACCGGCGCGTTGCGATACTTCAAATAGTGCTCGATGTAGTAACTGGTAGCGTCGCGCAGGACGGCGTTGTAAGGGCGCAGCCGCTGGATGCAACCAGCGGCCTCCGCCCGTTGGCCGGGAGACAAGGCCAGAGCCTTCGCGCCCTCGTTCTCCTTGTCCACGCGTTTTTCCTCAGCCCATACCTCAGCCTCGCCTTTGGTCTGGAAGCAACGGCGGATTCGCCTGCCATTCACGAAACCCAAATCCACGAGCCATCCGACTTGCCCCGAGCGGTGGTTTCGGGTATAAATGCGCGGCCAAGATTTACGGCGCAAGTGATTGCGTTTGGGTTTCTGTTGCGGCTGCTGTTTAACTTGCGTGTCAGCGTTCATGCGACATCTCGATAGAGGTTTGAGGCAGTTGACATGCGATATATGGCACGCGGTTGGCACGCAGTCAAGCCCGTAAATCGTAAGTCTCTGCAAATACGTTGCGGAGGGATGGCTGAGCGGTTGAAAGCACCGGTCTTGAAAACCGGCAGAACGCAAGTTCTCGTGAGTTCGAATCTCACTCCCTCCGCCAATACGCTCCCCTGCCCTACAGCGGCCGGCGCGGGAACAGCCGGCTCAGAGCGCGACCGGGTGTTTTCAAAACCAGTTCCTGCAAGAACGCGTCGGTCGTCATCGCGCGCGGCTCGGTCAAGCGGCGGCACAGACCGAGAGCCAGCAGCATGATCGTCGTCAGCGCGGCGTAGAGCAAGCTGTATTGGTTCCACTCCCACGCGCCCCATCGCGCATGCCAGTCACCCACCGCATCCAGGCCCGCGCCCCAGAGCACGGGCAGCGAGCCGAGCGTCACGTTGGTAATGACGCTGAACATCGCAAAAAAATGGCTGCGGCCCGCCGACGGCACCGTGCCCATGACCAGCCGCGTATTGGCCAGATTAAACAGCGACATGGCCAGGCCCGCTGTTACTTGAATCACCAGGATGGTTCCCAAACTAAACGGCAGGCAACGCGCCGCCAGCGCGCCCCAGCATCCAAAGTGCGCCACATGCGTCAGCGCGGCCAGCACCAGCAGCGGCCGGCTCCCGACACGGTCAATCAGCCGTCCAAACACCAGCAGGCTCATCACCATCGTGCCGCTCGCCAGCGACTGAATCCCCAGGATTTTTCCGTCGGTCGCGCCGTAGTGGTCGCGCAGCAGCGGCGCCCAGAACACCGTCGAGGCCGCCAGCACGGCGTAAACAGTCACGTTGTAAGTCATCAACCGCAGGAACGGCGTGTACAACAGCATCGTCTTCCATGGCACCGGTCCGCTTCCCCTGTCGCCATGCGGCACCGGCACGTCGGGAATCCGCCGCAAAAACGCCAGGCTCACCAACGCCGCCGCGTAACTGCCGAAGAACATCATCGGATAGACGTAGCGCCCCGTCGCGCCGGTCAGATACACCGCCGTCAGGATCAACGTGCCGAACATCGCCAGCGCGATCGCGATCTGGTCCCGCGCCAGAAACCGCCCGCGCACCGACTCCGGCACCAGGTGCGTCATCCACGGCAGGAACCCGCACGCCGAGACGCCACGCGCCGCGTTGAACGCCACCAGCATCGCCAGCATCAGTGCGATCCGCAAGGTCCGTCCCGTGCCCGGCGGCAACAACGCGACCACCGCCATTCCCACAATGAAAAAGCTCCGCGCCGCCCACCCGCGCAACACAAACGTCCGGTAGCCGACCCGCTCCATGAATTTCGCAGCGGGGATTTGCAGGATGTTCAGCAGCGGGTTCAACGCCACCACCACGCCGAGCAGCGTCGCCGTCGCATTCAGGTGTTTGAAATAGAGGATGATCGGCATCCCCAGCACGATCAGGAACGACATCGTGTTGAACACCTGGAACAAATGCGCATTCCAGATTCCCGCGGGCATCGCCGCCGGCGACGGGGGCTTCATGCCGCTGGTTGAATCCGCCGCTTGCATCAAACCGTCCCCACCCTGGACCGAAACACTTCAATGGAAGCGCGCAGTCCTTCCTGTAGCCGCCGACGTGAGGAGGCGGAATCGTTCCGCAAGCACGGGCCATCCGCATCCTCACGTCGGCGGCTACGCAAGGCAACTGCATCGCTCCGACCAATCCCCTGCGCACACCATCGGCCGCCGAGCGCCAGCAAAAACGGTTGACGGCAGCGGCCGTCTGCGACCACCGGGTGTTGAGGAATATTCATACCGCAGCCCACGCAGCGGTCATAGACCGCCGGTAGCGTTGAGTTTGAACATGCGCCGCAGTTTTTCCACCAATGCCGTCGTTGAATAGCCGGGCTTCAGATGCAGCAGCTTGATCGTTGCGCCACAATCCTCCAGTACGCGCCGCTCCCCGGCGTTGAGCGTGTCGAGCGTGTAATCGCCGCCTTTGACATACACGTCCGGCCGCAACGCCTCGATCACCGGCGTCACACGCACCGTGTTGAAGACGACCACGTAATCCACCGCCGCCAGCGCCGCCAGCAATTGCGCGCGGGCGGCCTGCGGCACCAACGGACGGCCCGCGCCCTTGAGCGCGCGCACGCTGCGGTCGCCATTGAGCGCCACCACCAGCACATCGCCGCTACGCTTCGCCGCCTCCAGATACTCCACGTGGCCGGCGTGCAACAGGTCGAAGCAGCCGTTGGTCAACACCACGCTCCGCCCCGCCCGACGCAAACGCCGCCGGACGCCAGCCAGACTCGCCAAGGATTTGATCTTCGATTGCATAATGGGATGACGCCGCACCCATTTCCTAGCAGGTCACGGAAATTTTGGCGAAACGAAAAATTTTCAGCCCAACACCCGAAGTGGATCCGGCAATGGCAACCATGCCTTAGTCGCCAAAACCCAGCCCGGCCTTGTGTCCGGTCTCGAGGATATATTGCCGCGCGGCGTCATACTCCTCCGGCTTGGAAAGATGCTCCAGCATCAGCGGCGGCGTGTGCGGGAGCCGCGCAATCCTCTTCAGATATGTGGCGTAATCGAGCGAGCCTTTGCCGGGGGCGACTTCGCGGAAGTGAACGTTCATCTCCACGTCCCACGTGAGGTCCTTGGCATGGCAACTGACGATCCACCGGCCCAGTTTGTCGAAGCATTCGTTGAGCAGGTCTGTGTTGCGATAAAACTTTTCCGGCGAGTTGACCATGTTGCACGGATCCAGATGCGCCGCGAACGCCTTGCGATCCACTGCCTTGATCATCCGCACGTAACAATCCGGGCTATCGGGCATGGCCCAACCCATCACCTCGTAGGAAAATTTCGCGCGCTTGGGTTTGACAGCGTCAATGATCTTGCGCGCGTTCTCGACGGCGGCGTCGAAGAAACGCGGCGTGAGATTGTCCGGGTGCGGGCCGAACCACGAGGTGGCGCTAAACGAGCCGGCGATGTCCACGCAGCCCAACGCGCCGATCTCATCGGCCAAGGCCAGACCGTCGGAGACGGTCTGGATGTTTTTGTTTCGTTTTTCGGCGTCGGCGTCGAGGAGGTTCACCCAGCGGCCGACTTCGGCAATGACGACGTCGTGCTTGGCGAACGCGTCCGACAGCGCCTTGATGCGTGCCGGGTCGTTCAACGACACTTTGGGGCAGTAGGCGGCGCGATAGCCGAGCTTGCGATGCAGGAGCGCGAGTTCTTCCGGATCGTCGGTTTTGGCGAACGATGGCCCGCCGAGCCGGAGGGTGTGGGAGGTATCCGCGCGAGCCGAATTTGCCATGCCGGCAGCAACGACAGCGGCGAGGGATTGACCGAGAAACTGGCGGCGGTTCAAGGTGTGGGTTTTCATCAACGGTGTTTTTCCCACACCGGCGCAGCCGGCGCAACGCGAATGTGTGAACTGCCGCCGGCCACGGTTGGAACGCACTGACAGCAGCGGATTGTCCGCCGCGAAAACCCCGTCACCTACTCCATCGCCGCCAAAAGTTCGTCCAGCGACACGGTGGCGAAACTGGTGGCGGAGTCGCTCATGGCATACGGGATGATGAGTTCATGCTCGTGCACCAGCGAGCCGCACGTGTAAACAACGTTCGGTACATAGCCTTCGCGCTCGGCTTCGTTGGGACATAACAACGGTTCGCGCAGGCGGCCGATGACGCGCGTGGGATCGTTCAAGTCGAGCAGGAACGCGCCGAGACAATACTTCCGCATCGCGCCCACGCCATGGCTTAACACCAGCCAACCGGCCTCGGTTTCAACCGGCGAACCGCAGTTGCCCAGCTTGATGAATTCCCACGGTTGCGCGGGTGACAGCAAAATTTTCGGCCCCGACCAAAAATGCAGGTTGGCGGAGAACATGATTAAAATGTTCTCGTCGTCCTGGCGCGAGAGCATGGCATATTGACCGTTGATTTTGCGGGGGAACAGCGCCATGCCCTTGTTCTGCACGGCGGGGCCGTTGAGCGTGCGAAATTTGAAATGCAAGAAGTCCGGCGTCTCCAGCAGTTGCGGCAGCGTGATCTTGCCGTCGTAGGCAGTGTAGGTCGCGTAGTAGGTGAAGCCGCCGTCATCGTTCAGGAACCTGACGAAGCGCGCGTCCTCGATGCCGTTGCTCTGGCTGGGCGCGGACGGAAAACACACGCGTTGCGAAATCTGGCTGTCCGGTGTGAAGTGGACTTCATAATTCGATTCCGCCAGCAGCAGGATGCCGCGCGCGGCGCGGGTTGCCGTGGCGTCGGACGTGTCCTCCGTCAGTCCTGATGCAAGGAGAACCGCATGCAGCTCCTTCAGTGTGAAATCATCGTGCAGCCTGTCCAGCACGCGCCGGCAAAAATCATTTTGCACGCCCGCTTCTTCAAGTTTGTGGGCAAACAACCCCTTGACGTAGGCGGCATTGGGCACGCGCTCCGGTTCCATCACAAAGGGCACGGGCGGCGCAAGCGTGATTCGGTGTTGCGCACTGACCGTGCCGATGCGGAAAGTGATGGAGGAAATGTGTCCCTCGCCCGTGGCCCGCAAACTCAAAATGAAACGTAACGCGCCCTTCGGCAGTCCGGACTGGTCGGGATGCGGCACGATGGATGGATTGAACAACGCCGCGGACTCTGGCGAATACTCGTTCGTGAAGTAAGCCCCGATGAGCATCTGCCGTTCGGGCGACGGCTGTGCGCCGGGTTCGAGATAAATCTTCACCTGCTCGAAGCGCGCGCTGAAAATCTTTTCAATGTGTTCATGCCGGTTCGCGAACCCGCCGAGCACCTGGCTCGCCAACCTGGCAGCTTCCTCCTCCGGCAGGGCCATGACGCGCTCGACGATCCGCCGCGAGATGTCGTCGGAGGTGGGACGAAACGGGCGCATCAACACGCGTGAGCGGTCCGGAGTCAAAGTCGGTCCAATGCGTTTCGCGTGGACGTTGGTAATTTTCATTGAGTGGGCCGCGCTACTCGCCCGGCGGTTCCTTGAAGCTGGTGAGGGTGTTTTGCAGGGCCTGCATTTTCGCCAGCGCGAGCAGGAAGCCCAGCGTGGACTCGGCGCCCTGGTTTTCGCTTACGCGGTCCACGTGCAGGCCGTCGCGACAGCCGCCGGTGCCCGGATCGTAGAGTGCCAGGCCCAAATCATTTCGCCCCAGGAACCATTCGAAGGCCCGGCGCGCTTCGGCCACCCAAACCATGTCGCCCGTGGCGTGATACGCCTCAATGCAGGCGGACACCGTGGCCTGCGCCTCGATGGGTTGCTGGTCGAACAGCGCGCGTTCCTTGCCGCGCGGATAAAAACCGTTCGAGCCAATAGGGCGAAAAGAGCCGGCATCTGAAGTTTGAATCTTCACGAGCCAGCGCAATGATTTGAGGCCTGTCTCCAACATCGCGGCGTCGTTCATGCAGCGTCCGCTGAGGATCAACGCGTGGGGCAGCTTGGCGTTCGTGTAGGAGACCATTTCCTCGAACCAATGCCAGTCTTCGGTCGCGGCGTCGGCATAGCGCTGCATGAGTTTTGCCGTGAGCGATTCGCGAATCTGGTTCGCACGCCGGTCGCCGCTCAGCCGGCACAGGTATTCGTCAATGCCGAGGAGCGTGAACGCCCACGCGCGCGGCGACGTGAACCCGGCGGCCACCGGCAGAGCCTGTTCGAACAGTTGCGCCGCCAGCATTTGAAAACTGCCCTGGCCCGCCTGCGACACACATAACCCCAGCGCCCACAGTGCGTGACCCTGACAATCCTCCGAGCCAACGTCCTCCAACCAGTGGCGGTCGAAACTCATGAAGTTGCGGAACCGCCCGCACCCGCGGTCGAAGGCGTGATTCAGGAACGCCGCATAAGCGGCGGCCTGCTCGCTGAGGCGCGGCGAACCCTGCCCCAACTGTTGCAACATCACCGCCAGCACCAGCGCGCGGGCGTTGTCGTCCGTGCAATAGCCTTCGGCAAAATTCGGCACGGTGAAGCTCGCGTGCTGGAAAATACCGGTCGAATCGCTCATCCGAAACAGATGGTCGAGCTTCATCTCTGGCAACTGCCCCGGTTGCTCGTCGAGTGTCTTGATGGGCGAGGACTTTCTCCCCACGAAGCTGTGGTCGAGACGCGCCTGCTCGAAAGACTTCGCGTAAAGCTGCGCCGCGCGGCTCCACACCATGTCGCGACCGAGCTTGTAGGCGTTCTTGCGCATCGCATGACGGGCCGGCTCGTCCCGCAATAATTCCACCACGGCCTCTGAAATCGCCTTGGCGTCGCGGAACGGCACCAACTTGCCGCGTTCCGAGGTCAGCAACTCCGCGGCGTGCCAATAGGGCGTGGACACCACCGCGTTGCCGGCGCCGAACGCGTAGGCCAGTGTGCCGGAAGTGATTTGCGACTCGGTCAGGTAAGGCGTGAGATAAATGTCCGCCGCGCCGATGAACCGCATCAATTCCTCCAGCTCGACGAAGCGATTGAAAAACACGACATTTTTCTGCACGCCGAGGTCTTTGGCCAGCCGCTCCAGGCTCAAGCGGTAAGCCTCGCCCTCGTCGCGCAACAGATTGGGATGTGTCTGGCCCAGCACGATGTAAACGACGTTGGGAAATTCCCGCAGGATGCCTGGCAGCGCGCGCAGCGCGTATTCGATGCCCTTGTTCGGCGAGAGCAGACCGAACGTGAGCACCACCTGTTTGCCCGCCACGCCAAACTCATCCTTGAAATAATTCGGATCCGCGAACGGCATGTCGGGAATGCCGTGCGGGATGAGATCAATCTTCGCTTCCGGCGCATGATAAATGTCGCGCAGAAACTCCCGGCCTCGTTCGGCCATGACCACCAGCCGCGTCGAGAGCCGGATCAACTCGCGCATGACGCGCCGTTGCTCGGCGTTCGGATCGCGCAGAATCGTGTGCAGGGTGGTGACGATGGGCATCCGCAAGTCGCGCAGCAGCGCGAGCAAATGACTGCCGGACGGCCCGCCATAAATGCCAAACTCGTGCTGCACGCAAACCACATGCACATCCGTGATGTTGAGGAAATCGGCGGCGCGCAGGTAGGACGGCAAGTCCTGTTCCGCAATCTCAAACCGCACCTCCGCCGGATAATCGTAGCCGCCCGCAAGGTCATTGACGGGCACCACGAGGCACTGCATCTCCTGAAACTCCGTTGCGACCGCCCGCCGCAAATCCGTCGTGAACGTGGCGATGCCGCACTTCCTAGGCAGGTAATCCCCGAGGAGCGCGATCTTTCGAATGGCGGATGGTGTCTGCATAAAACTACTTTGTCGTTATCAGGCTCCTACAGTTACTCTGGCACTCCGAGGGCGGAAATCAAAGAGATTAAGTTGCTCGTGGTTTTCCCCAACGCACCCGGCCAACACCCGGCGGCCGGCTGTGTGCGCACGTGAAGGCACCCTGCCCTTGACGCCATCGTCGGTGGTTTGGGCTGGAGTGAGAGCCGGCAAAGAAAAGCAGAACGGCGGACTACCGAAAAACAGACCGGGTTCTTTCAAGCATCAAATGAGTCCGCTTCAGCAACATCCTTGGAAGGCAAGGGAACTTCTGCCGCGCTCATTGCGCCGCTTCGCATTCCGCAACTTTTTCGCCGTAGAAGTCGTCCGTGAGCAGGCCTTCTTCAAAGAGAAGCTTGAGCTGCCGCACGCGGCCTGCGACCTGGTTCTTGGTGAACTTCTGGTTCTTCGCTTTTAATGCATCAGCGGCGGCCTTGGCTTTGGCCTGAAGTTCAGGCGTGAGTTCGCGCGGCACGCGTTTGGACGGAGATTCGTAAGAAGGATCGTAGACGAGAATCTTGAGGTCTTGAGCGGGGACCAGATGCCGCCACAGGAAGGCTTGCATCCGGTCTTCCGCCGGGACGGCTTCGCGGACAATCTCTTTTCCGTCAATGGTCGCGCGGCCTTCGACGGTCAGATTGACGGGGTCGGGGATCGCCACGTCCGCCTTGAAGGCGATGCGCGCGATATTCTGAGTGCCCGACAGCGTGACGGGATAGGCGGTAAATCCGGCGGGAGGCTCTTTCAGGCCGATCTTGATGGGGCCGGTGAAGCCGTCTTTGCGAACGGCATAAACACTGAGCGAAGTGCTGTTCTTCTGCCGGAGGCTGGTGCTGGAGGCCACGACGCGTAGCGCGAAATCGGACTGCGGCGCGCTGATGCGCAAACGATAGGCGTATTCTTCGCCGCCACTGCGAGCGGCGTCGCCAATGTGGACGTAATAGGTGCCGTCCGCGGGCAGCTTGGTCATGAAATAGGAATCCGCATGGTGGGTGTTTACGCCCGCACCCAAGTCTTCACGATCGTCGCTGAATGCCAGCAACCGGCCCTTCGCGTCGGTGAGTTTGATCATGGAGTCCAGAGGCGAGTCGAGCCGGCGCGCATAAACTTCCGCAATGATCGTGTCTCCGGCGTTGCCGCTGAATTCGTATACGTCCCAGTCATCGGCCTTGTCAATGTGCCCGTTGATGATGATGGGCAGCTTTACCCTCTGGGCGTGCGCAATGTCGTTGTTGGGTTCGTTCTCAAAACATTCCGGCAACGTGTCCAGCATAAACGGCACGCGGTTGGAAACAAAGTCGTCTTTCGTCGTGGCGAGGGTTTGGATTCCCGGCGCGGCATCTTTGGGAGGAGGCGTCAACTGGGCCGACTCCAAGTTCCAGCCCTTTATTTTGATCGAAACCGGCTCGCCCACGCGGCCGCCCAGCGGGAAGATGCTGGTCACAAACGGCGTCTCGCCGATGGTAATGCGATAGACGAAATCCTCGCGTCCACGGTAAATGGCATCATAAACCGCGATCACATATTCGCCGTCCTTGGGAATCTGATACATGACCACCGGATCGGGTTTGAACCGAAAATCGTCGTCATAGGCCAGTTCCCTGCCGTTCGCGTCGTAAAGCGCGAGCACTGGCTGAAACCATCCGGGAACGGCATCGGCGATGTAGGGGATCAATTGCCGCGCCAGGGTGGTAATCACCAGCCGCTGGCCTTTGCGGGCCTCAAAGCGGTAACGATTCGTTTCGCCGGAAGCAATCTGGCCGTTGACAGTGCACGGCACGGTGACGCGGTCCTCGACCTCGTTCTCCGGTCTCTTGCGCTTGGCAAGCTCCTCCTTGCCAAGCACCTGTTTCGGACTTGTCAGCATGGGTTTCCGGCTGTATTCGGGCACTTGGCCGATGTGAAACGCCAGCGGGTTCGACGCGCCGCCGCGCGGCGTCACCAGTCGCAATTCCCGTTCACCCGGCGCAGCGTCCGGAGCGATCGTGACCTCGATGAAAGCAAGGCTGCGAAGCGCATCGCTGGTCGGGAAAAGGTTATACTCGGTCATTCTCTTCTCGAGCCTGGCCATCAGATTGGATCGGGTCGCATCCACTGCTGCCAGCGTTCCCGCCGTCGCCGCCGAAGACATCATCATTTCACCTGACGTCGTCATCGCAGGCCCGGAAGTCATCATCGTCGAGGCAACCTGTGTCTTCGCACGTTTCAACTCCCTTAACTGCTCGGCCAGCAAACTGTACTCAATAGGGCCAATCGGCCGGTAATACTCGACCACTTTCGCCGTCACGCCCGAACCGGAGATAATCACGCCTTTGAGATCATCGAGATTCTGCCCGCCCAGTTTGATTCGGAACGTCGTGCCCTGCTGGCCGCCCGCGGGATAAACATAACCGATATACGGCCTCGCCTGCGCTCGCGCCGCCGGTGCCATCACCAACAAGCCTGCGAGGCCCACAACCACCATCAACCATTTGCCATTGCACATAAGCCGATCCATGTTTACGCACAGGTTAAACCGATGAACGCGACCAAGTGCTGCGACACACCGGTCGTTCTTCGCGCCCTTCCGCACATTGTGCGGTCGCCGCCGTTTGCCACTACATGATTTCCGTCAACAGCCCGCCTGACTTCACACCTTCCGATTCGTGGGGCAACACATGCGCTTCCAAGCCCATGGGATGCGGCAGCTTGGCTGTGGCGTCTATGCCTGCCAGCGCATAGATGCTGCCGAGAAGATCCACCGGATACACCGGCCGGTCCTTGACCTCTTCGCCCTTCGCGTCGGAGCAGCCAACTATATGGCCGCCCTTGAACCCGCCGCCGGCGACCAGCACGCTGAAGACGTTGCCGTAATGGTTGCGGCCGCCATTCCATGGCGGCTGCCAGTCCACCTTGGGGCCGCGACCGAACTCGCCGGTGCACCACACGATGGTGGTTTCCAACAAGCCGTGATCTTTCAAGTCCTGCAAAAGCATGGCGAGCCCCTGGTCCAGCATCGGGCACTGCCGGCGCATGGTCGGGAAGTGATTGCTGTGCGTGTCCCAACCGCCGGGGAAATTGATCACGATGTAGGGAACGCCCGCCTCAACCATCCGGCGCGCCGCCAGGCACTCCTGCCCGAACATGTGGCGGCCATAGCGGTCCCGCAATTCCGATTTCTCCAGGGAAAGATCGAACACTTCCTTGCCTTTGCCGAGGATCAGTTCATACGCCGCTTTCTTGGCATCCTCAGACGACGCCAACTGTGGACTGGAGGCCATCGCGCTGCCCATCGTGTTCATCTTGTTGAGCAACTCGCGCCGGTTCTTCTGCCGGTCGTCGGTAATGCCGCGCGCCACGACGCCTTCCACCTCGAACCGTTGAGCGTTCGGGTCGCCGCCCGTGGCAAAGGGTTTGAACTTCGGTCCCAAAAAGCCCTCTTCGGAGAACCGCCCCTGCGCTTGCGTCAACACCACGTAGGGCGGAATCAGGCCCTTGTATTCCTTGCCCTTGAACATCGCGAAGACCGCGCCAACGCTCGGATAGGCCAGCCGCTCGCCGGGCGTGTGGCCGGTTTGCATCAAATAGGCGGCGGTTTCATGGCCGTTGTTGCGGTGGGTCATGCTGCGAATGATCGAGTACTTGTCCGCCTGTTTCGCGAGCAGCGGAAACAATTCGCCGACCTGGATGCCATCCACATTGGTCGGGATCGCCTTCGCGAACTCGCCCATGTATTCGTAGCCCGCCTCCGGCTTGGGATCCCACGTGTCGTTGTGCGACATGCCGCCCCAGAGGAAAATCTGGATGACAGACTTGGCCTTGGCGGCCTTGACGGCGGGCTTGGCCGAAGCCGTGACAGCCGCCATCGCGCCGGGCGCCAGCCGTTCGGCCAGCATCAATCCTGCTGTCCCATACAGTCCCCGGCGCAACACTTCGCGTCGGGAGATGTGTTTCCGGTTTTCCAAACTGTGGCTCGCGTTCATGGTTTTACTTCCTTTCATTCTCATCCAGTTGCGTTGCTGTTGACCGCACATTCTCCAAAAATTTCGCAGCACTCAATGCCGATACAAAAACTCGGTGCTGTTGATCAATGACCACGCGACGTCCACCCAATCGTCGCGCCGTTTCACGATTACGGTCTTGTCGGGCTGCGGAACCGACTTGCCGTCCTTCTTCACCGACGGCTGCTTGATGTACTGAACCTGGCCGTAAGACTCCAGGTTCTTCACCTCGTCCGGTGTCGGAAAACGCGAGAGGATGGTCAGGTAAAGCTCCTCGATGATTTCGCCTTCTTTTCGCCCCGACTCAAAAATCGCCCTGATCTTGGGACCTTGATCGAGCTTGCGCTGGATGTGGCTGGAGTTCAACAGGTGCAGCCACTGGGCCGAGACGGGTTTGTTGTTGCGTTCATTCTCCATGCCCGTGGCGCGCGCGGAACGACCGAACAACGCCAGGAACGGACTGGTGATGCTGCCGTCGGCGATCGCAATCGCCGGCTTGTCATCGGGTATGTAGGTAAACGGCTCCGGAATGGGGCTGGTGTAAAGGTCCGACGCCCCGGTGATTTTGTTGATGGCGTCAATCAACACCTCCGCATCGAGCCGCCGCAACGAGTAGCTTGCAAAATTCGCGTCGGCTTCCGGCGTGGTCACTCGCGGCATGGCGGAAAATTGGTAAGTCTTGGAATTCAAGATCAACCGGTAGAGCCGCTTGAGGTCGTAGTGGCCGGTGACAAATTCCTTCTCCAGATAGGCCAGCAACGCGGGATTGCTCGGCGGGTTGTCCGGCCGAATGTCATCCGGCTCGTGAATGATGCCGCGGCCCATCAGCCACGCCCAGACGCGATTTACGATGCTGCGTGTGAACCACGGATTTTTCGGCGTGATCAGCCAGTCGGCGAAAACTTCGCGCGGATCGCGGTCCGGGCGCAAGGTCACTGCCTTGCCGTCCGGGAAGACCGCTTCCAGCGGCACGCTGTTGGACGTCGGCGCCGCGGACAATTGAGCCACGCTGTTGGACGGCTGTGCAACCGCGTTGATGGAGGCCAGCCCGGGCGCGCTATTGGCATCCACAAAACTGGAGTCCAGAGGAGACCAGAACACCTGCTCCTCTTTCCACTCGTTGGTCGGCTTGTAACGGATCTGCGAGAAGAAGGCCGACATGCCGGCCAGCTTGTTCGTCGGCCAGGAATCGGTTCGCGTTCCCATGAACGCCAACGCCACCGCGCCGGCGATGCCTTCCGGCGTCCGGTTCTGGATGGCGCGATAGAAGTTGACCGGCCCGACGCGGAAGTTGCTGCCGCTGGAGGTGAGCAACTCGCGCGCAAACTTGTCATACGGCTTGTTCTCCGTGATGGACTCATGGACCCAGCGATGATACGCCTGCGCCGCGTTGGGCCAGAGGTTGACGGGGAACTCCGCCTTGATGCGCAGGATGTCGCCCCATTTCATGGACCAGTAATCCGCGAACTCATCCCGTTCCAGCAACCGGTCAATCAGGACGTGGCGTTTGTTTTTGTCCGGATTCTCGATGAACTCCCGGACCTCTTTCACCGTGGGCAATGTGCCGATCACATCCAGGTAGGCGCGCCGGACAAACACCGCATCGGAGCAAAGCACCGGCTGGATGTTCAACTGCTTCAACTTGCTGAAAACCAGCTTGTCAATCTGGCCTTCGGGCGTCAAAGCACTCGAGCTTTCAAAAACATTCGGCCCCGTTGCCGACGCCGCAACTCCGCTCGCGACCGCCAGAAAACTCACCAGCGAGATCAACGGCGTCCTCAGCCTCGCCGCCGTTGCAACCGACACGTCAAAACGCATGCGCTTCAAGCCTTTCTTTTGAACCACCCAACGCGCTCCCAACGCTCCCTGCGGAACGCGATCGAAGTTCGGCAACCTTCACAGTGCTCAACATCCATCTCCATAATGCGCCCAGTCGTCGCCGTCCTCAATGACCCAAAAGTATCATCAAGATCGCGCGCTCCGACGGCTGGAATGAGGCTTGGAGGCTTCGCCGCAACCTTGGAGGTTGCAAGCGGACGCGGAACTGGCTTAACTGCTGTCTGTCGCTGTGAACTGGCTGACCCAAACGAAGTTGGCCGGGAGCTGCCTGGCGGCGGTTTCCCTGCTCGCGTGGCCGTCGGATTCCCCGGCCCAAGCCGTGGCTTTGCCATCGCCGACGCTGTCGGTGCTGACCAACGTCGTGCAGGTGAAGCGGCTTTCCCTCAAAGAAGCCGAGCGGCATCATCCGGTGCGGCTGCGCGGCGTGGTGACGTATTTCGAGTGGAACCCGGACTGGCAGCTTTACACCGCCATCCTGCAGGACGAAACCGGCGGCATCTCCTTCTCGCCGGGCCGGACGGGCCCGGATGTGTTGAAACTGAAACCAGGACAACAAATCGAGATCGAAGGTGTCTCGGCGCAGGGGCCGTTCGTGCCGGAAGTCCGCGGCACGGCAAAATTCGGCGCGCCGGTCCGCGCCAAGGTGCTTGGCGTCGTGCCCGAGCCGGATGCCCAATCGCTCACGCCCGAGCAGATGGCCAATCCCTTCAACGAGGATGAATGGGTCGAGGTCAAGGGCGTGGTGCGGCGGGTGACGACGCGGGCCGGGCCGAAGGCGGGCCGCATCATGGTGGATTTCAGCACCGCCAGCGGCACCTTTCGCGCCATCGTGCCCACGCAGGCGGCGCCGATCAAAGCGCCCCTCAATCTCGTCGGCGCGGCGGTGGCGGTGCGCGGGGTGTTCGCCGGCATCTACAACGAGAAACGCCGGATCGTCGGCGCGCACATCATGGTGTCGGCGCTAGACCACATCATCGTCGAGGAAGCCGGCGCCGACGCGGCGTTCAAACTGCCGCTGCTGACGGCTTCGTCGTTGATGCAATTCCGCCCGGACATGTCGTCGCGCGTGCATGTCAGCGGCGTGGTCACGCTGTTCGAGCCGGGGAGCCGTCTTTACCTGCGGGACAACACTGGGCCCCTTCGCATCGAGACGCCGGAGACGAACCCGTTGCGGCCCGGAGATCGTGTCGAGGTGGTCGGCTTTCCCGCTTTCAGCGACGGCGCACCGCTGCTGCTGAACGCGTTCCTGAAAAGAGTCGGCGGCGGCCCGCCGCCCAAACCCAGGAGCATCACCGTCGCGCAGGCGAGCAGCGGTGAATTCGACGGCGAACTGGTGCGGCTGGACGGCGTGCTGCTGGATCAACTCGTGCGCCCCGAAAACGTGATCTTGATGTTGCAAAGCGGCGACACGGTGTTCTCGGCGCACTTTGCCGAGGGCGCGGCGAGGACCAACGCGCCCTCGCTGACGCTGGACAGTTGGGTGCAGATTTCCGGCGTGTGCCTCAATGAGTTCCGATACTCGCCCGAACCGCGGCCCAAGCCGCCGCAGTGGCGGCCGGTGTCGTTTCACGTCGTGCTGCGCGGCCCGCGCGACGTCGTGCTGCTTCGCGAGCCGCCGTGGTGGACGCCCCAACGAATCCTCTGGGGCATGGGTCTGCTGGTGGCGGCGGTGCTTGTCGTGCTCGGCTGGGTGGCCGTGTTGCGGCGGCAGGTCGCGTCGCAAACGCGCGTCATCCAGCAAAAGATCCAGCGCGAGGTGCTGATGGAGGAACGTTCGCGCATCGCGCGCGACTTGCACGACACGCTGGAACAACAACTGGCGCTCATCGGCGTGCAGATTGACTCGTCGCTGGCGCGGCTCGCCGAGTCGCCCGCGCTGGCAACCAAGTCGCTCGAACTGGCGCTGGCCGTGGTGCGCCACACGCACGAGGAGACGCGCCGGTCCGTCTGGGACCTGCGCTCGGTAGCGTTGGAACAAGGCGGGCTGGCGGAGGCTTTGCGGCAATTGCCCGGCGTCGACAACGCGACGCAGCATCAAATCGAAGTCACCACTCACGGCCAGCCGCGGCGGCTGCCCGTGGTGGTGGAAACAAACCTGATGCGTGTCGCGCAGGAGGCCATCACCAACGCCATCAAGCACAGCGGTGGCTCCCGCATCGAGGTGAACTTGGATTACGCCGAGCGCGAGGTGACGTTGCGCGTGCGGGACAACGGACGCGGTTTCGACCCGGAGAAAATCATGCCGGCCAGCAGCGGGCGGTTCGGCCTGATTGGCATGCGCGAACGCGCGGAGAAAATGAACGCGGTTTTTTCCTTATTGAGCCAGCCCGGACAAACGACGGAAATCAAAGTCACCGTGCCGCTGACCGGCGGCGCGGTGGAGAATGCAGTGCCAACATTATGAAGCTCGAACGCAAATTTCGCCTCCTGCTGGTGGACGACCACGCGGTCATTCGCATGGGACTGACCGGCTCGCTGAACCTCGAACCCGACCTGGCAGTGATCGCGGAGGCGAGCAAAGGCGGCCAGGCCATCGAACTGTATCGCAAACATCGCCCTGACGTGGTGCTGATGGATTTCCGTCTGCCCGACATGACCGGCGTTGAAGCGACCAAGGTGATCTGCCGCGAGTTTCCTGACGCGCGTGTGCTCATGCTGACCGTGCACGAGGGCGAAGAGGACGTTTACCAGGCCATGCAGGCAGGCGCGCTCGGCTACGTTCAGAAATCCATCGGCTGGCGCGAGCTCCTCGCCGCCATCCGCAGCGTCGCAGAGAGCCAACGCTACCTGCCCCCGGAGTTGGCCGCGCGCTTGAAGGAACGTCTCAGCCGCGAGCCGCTCAGCGAGCGCGAACTGGAGGTGCTCCACTTCATCGTGCGCGGCCAGTCCAACAAGGAAATCGGCGTCTCGCTCAACATCTCCGACGTCACCGTCAAACGCCACATCACCCACATTCTGGAAAAACTCCGTGTGCTCGACCGCACCCAGGCCGCCATCGCCGCCATCCAGCGCGGCATCATTCATCTGGATTAGCCGATTCTCGAAAAGGGATTCAAGGGGAAGCTGTTGGTGCCGCGGCGGCGGTAACAACACCGACGCCGCTTGAGGTATTGAGCGAACTTGACAATTAGGGTGAACGACGGGAGTCAGCCGCTGCGGACGCGGAGATCTCCTCCGAGCGTAACGGCTGTCGCCCGTTCGCCCCATCCTGCGGGTTGGATGTCTTCTTCTTGTTGCGTCGAATCCAGGCACCGTGAACCACAAAAAGCAAAACGGTGCCAACCAAGCCCCCTAATACAAAGGGCGTCGGGCTGAAAACGGCGATGAGGGCAACCGGAACCGCAACGACAAGATACTGGCAGGTCGAAATAGCTAATGCCAAAGAATGTGCCATGGCAATCTGCCCTGAGATCTCCTCAGTGCTTTGAGCAAGTCGTCGAAAGATCAGGATGTTGGACAGATGCCTCCCGACGATCATACCGTAGAAGACGAAGAGACAACCGAAAAGCCCCTCGGCGAGAGGATCAGGGATGCAGCCGGATTCCAGAATCCCCGCCAAACCACCTGTGACAAGAAGAGTGAGAAGAATATGACGGGGATTCAGCCATTTTTTTCGGCTGATCGATTCCTGCCATATGGGGTTGAGTTCGTAGTGCTGCGTTTTGAAATGTCTGTTGTATCCCCTCTCCTTCAAAACGGCGCCCAGAACAGTCAGAAAATAGTCTGAGAGCATCAGAAGCGGCAGCAATACGACTTGAGGGTACTTCATTTTAGTGCGCGTCTTAAGTCCCACATGTGTTCGACGTCCCAATGGACGTCATGCAAGGCGACAGGCGGAATGTCGCGCCCGCTTTTTGGCGTGTCCAGAATATTTTACACGCTGGGCGGGTTCGTTGTTGAATCCCAACGGGATTCCTCCCGCCTTGCCGGACGAGGAACAAAAACAGGCCGATGACACCCCCCGCGCGCGGCTTGACACGTTTCACGCGGGCGCACGGTTTGCAACATCCCTTCTACCGACCAAGCGGCGGCCAGGTGCGGCTGAGAAAATCTGTCATGGACAGGGCCAGCAGGATGGTCAGCCAGTAGAAACCGACGCCGACAAAAATCCAGATCAACCGATGGCTGTAGCGCACGTGCATGAAGAAGAGCACGACGAGAAATGTTTTGACGACGGCAATGGACAGCGCCGCCACGATGTTGAGTTCGCCCAGCGACACGCGGTTGATGGCGACGGTGGCCGCCAACAGCACCATCAGGGCGATGAAAACCGCCACGTAGGTTTTGATGGGGAGAATGTGATTACTCATGACCGGTTCCTAGGCGATCAGGTAGAGCAGCGGAAACAGGAACACCCAGATGATGTCCACAAAGTGCCAATACAGCCCGGTGATTTCGAGCGGGTTGTGATATTGCGGCGTATATCGGCCGCGGGCGGCGAGGATGGCGACGACCAGCACGACACCGACGCCGGCCAGCATGTGGATGGCGTGCAGGCCAGTCATGGCGAAGTAGAGGTAGTAAAACATCTCCGCCTGCCGCGTGAGCGTGCCTTCCCACACGAAGCTCGCGCCAGGCACCAGGTGATGGACGAATTTGTCATGATACTCGACGGCCTTGATGCCGAGAAACGCGCAGCCCAGGAGCATCGTCAGGACCAGCAAGCCTGCGATGTGCGCCGGTTTCTTGCCGACCTGGGCGGCGTGGACAGCGAGGGCCATCGTCAGGCTGCTGGTGAGCAACACGGCGGTGTTGGCGGCGCCGAGCAGCATGTTCAGGTGATGACTGGCAGCGGCGAAACCCGCACCATACTGATACCGGTAGGCGGTGTAGGCGGCGAAGAGGCCGCCAAAGAACATGATCTCCGTGGCGAGGAAAACCCACATGCCCAGCACGGCGGATTCGCGCTGCTGGCTGGCGTCCTCGAACTGATGGCGTAACATGGCGGGCGACTCATCCACTGGCGTTTTCCTCCGGACGATAAGCGTAGGCTTCCTCGGTCACGACGGGCGTTTGCTCGAAATTCTCCGTGGGCGGCGGCGACGGCGTCAGCCACTCCAGTCCCTTGGCGCCCCACGGGTTGGGACCGGCGATCGGCCCGCGCCTCAGCGACCAGAGCAGGTAGAACAACGGCAGCATATAGCCGACGCCGAGGATGGACGCGCCGGCCGAGGACATGACGTTGAGCACCTGAAACTCGGCCGGATAGGTGTGATACCGGCGCGGCATGCCGAGATAGCCGAGGATGAACTGCGGGAAAAACGTCAGGTTGAAGCCCAGGAAAATGACCAGCGCCGCCAGCCTCGCCCATTGTTCGGGATACAGCCGCCCGGTGATCTTCGGCCACCAGAAATGCAGTCCGCCCATGTAGCCCATGATCGCGCCGCCGACCATGATGTAGTGGAAATGCGCGACGACGAAGTACGTGTCGTGGACATGCACGTCCATTCCCAGCGTCGCCAGGAACAAACCGGTCACTCCGCCGATGGTAAAAAGGCCGATGAATCCCAGCGCGTAGAGCATCGGCGCGTCGTAGGAGATGGAACCTTTGTAGAGCGTGGCGGTCCAGTTGAACACCTTGATCGCCGACGGAATGGCGACGAGAAAACTCAGGAACGAGAAAATCAGCCCCGCATAGGCGGACTGGCCGCTGACAAACATGTGGTGGCCCCAAACCAGAAACCCGACCACCGCGATGGCGACGCTGGAGAAGGCCACGATCTTGTAGCCGAAGATGCGGTTGCGCGAAAAACACGCGATCAGTTCGCTGACCACGCCCATCGAAGGCAGGATCATGATATAGACCGCCGGATGGGAGTAGAACCAGAAGAGGTGCTGAAAAAGCAGCGGGTCGCCGCCGAGCGCGGGGTCGAAGATGCCGATGTGAAAAACGCGTTCCAAGCCGACCATCGCCAGGGTGATCGCGATGACGGGCGTGCCAAGCACCATGATGATGCTGGTGGCGTAGATCGCCCACACAAACAACGGCAGCCGGAACCACGTCAAGCCTGGCGCGCGCATTTTGTGGATGGTGACGATGAAGTTCAGGCCGGTGAAGATCGAGGAGAAGCCGGTGATAAAGACGCCCACGGCCATCGTGGTGACGTTGGTGTGCGAGTAGATGCTGCTGTAGGGCGTGTAGAACGTCCATCCAGTGTCTACGCCGCCGGCCACCGCCGCGGTGATGGTGAAAATGCCGCCGAGCGTATAGACATACCAACTCGCCAGGTTCAGCCGGGGAAACGCCAGGTCGCGCGCGCCGATCATCATCGGGATCAAAAAGTTGCCCAGCACCGTCGGGATGGACGGGATCAGGAAGAAAAAGATCATGATCAACCCGTGCATCGTGAAGAGCTTGTTGTAGTTCTGGTGCGAGACGACGTTGCCGTTCGGTGTGAGCAACTCCGTCCGAATCATCCCCGCATACGTGCTGCCGAGCAAAAAGAAGACGGTGATGGACACCAGAAACAGCAACGCGATTCGTTTGTGATCCTGGGTCAGCAGCCAGGACCGGATGCTGTAGTCGCAGTTCAGATAGTGCACGGGCGGCATCGTGGGTTCGGAAGTCGTCATTTTGTTTCGCTCCCGGTTTTCGCCGCCTGCGGCGGCGTCAGCGACTTGATGTAAGCAATGAGTTGGAGCAGGCCCTCTTCGCTAATGATGCCCTTGAACGTCGGCATGATCGGCTCGTAGTTCGGCAGCAGCCGCGCGTTGGGCTTGGTGATGCAATCGCGGATGTAATCCTCATCGGCTTGCATGACCTGGCCGGATTTCAACGTCACCTTGCTGCCAAACAGCCCGACCAGCGTCGGCCCGCGGCCGGTGTTGTCGTTCTTGTGGCAGGTGGCGCAGCCCAACTGGTCGAACAGTTTCCCGCCTATCACGTGCATCGGCCCGGCTTCCGCGCCGCCGCCGAGCCAGTTCTGGTAGTCCGGCGGGTCCATGACGTGGACCCAGCCGGTCATCAGTGAGTGCTCGGTGCCGCAATACTGCGCGCAGAACAGCCGGTAATCGCCCTTACGCGTCGCTTGAAACCACATCGTGGTGTACCGGCCCGGCAGCACGTCGTTCTTCACGCGGAACGCCGGCACGAACAGGTCGTGAATCACATCTTCGGAAATCATCGTCAGTTTGATCGGCCGGCCAACTGGGATGTGCAACTCGTTGATCTCGCGCTGGCCTTCGGGGTGCTGGAACTTCCACATCCACTGCTTGCCCACCACGAACACGTCCATGGCACCCGGTGGCGCGGTGTAGATGGTGAAAAACAGTTTCGCGCCCCAGAAAAACATCACCATCGTCAGCGCCAGCGGCACAACCGACCAGACCAGTTCCAGCCACATGTGGCCGTGCCCGGACGCAACCGCCATCTTTCCTGGTCGCCGGCGATACTTGACAATGAACACCGTGATTACACCGAAAATAAGAATCGCAAAAACACCGCTGACGGCCACCAGAAAAAAATACAGCGCGTCCACGCGCCCCGCCACGCTGGAGGCCTGCTCCGGGAACATTGGAAATCCCATCCAGTGCTTCATCCGGTTGCCGCGCCTCCCTCGCGTGACTGCCGGGCCTGTCGTTCCCGCCAGAACAGCAGGGTCATCAACACCGCCAGCGCCAGCACCGTCACCACGCCGCCGATCTGGATAATGCGGCCGACGATGACACTGTATTTGCCCGTGGCCGGGTCGTAGTGAAAACAGAACAGCAGGATTTGATCCACGCGCGAGCCGATCTTGTTCGCGGACGCTTCGACCTGCGCCAACCGCAGGTCGCGCACCGGGAATTCGACGCCGTAGAAATACCGTGCCACCCTGCCCTGCGGCGTCAACACCATCAGTCCCGCCGCGTGCGCATACTGCTTCGTCTCTTCATCCCATTTGTAGCGGAATCCCACCGCGCTCATGAGTTGCCGGATGGACGCATCGTCGCCGGTCAGGAAATGCCAGCCGGCCTCCGCTCCCGGCCGTGAAAGCGATTTGAGGTAATTCGTCTTTTTCTCCGCCGCCAGCGCCGCCGTTTCGTGCGGGTCGAAGCTCACGGTGACCACTTCGAATTCCTGGCCGGCGTTGAACGGCAGCTTCTTCATGGCGAAGACCAGTCCGTTGAGCGTGAGCGAGCACAACATCGGGCATCCGTAGTAAACCGGCGTCAGAATGACCGGCCGCTTGCCAAAATAATCCGCCAGCTTGACCGTCTTGCCGCTCTCGTCGTGGAACGTCAGGTCGAGCGGCACTTGTTCGTTGAGTTTTTGGTCTATCCCCACGTCGCGCAGCGCCGGCGGGCGGTCCTGCGCGCACAGCCCGACGGGCAGGAAAACAAGAACCATCCAAACCGCCGCAACCATCCATTGCGAGAGCGTCGTCATGGTTTTGTTCCTCCAACCTCGGTTTTCGGCGGCAGACCGCGCTCGGCCAGCAACTCGATCGCGCGCCCCACCGGAATGCGGACGATGCCCTTGTCGGGGTCAACCCAGGCCCAACCGTTCAACACCGCTTCCTCGGCCGTGCGCCACTCCTTCAAATCCCGCGGCGCATGCACCTGCAACTTCGGCCCCGCATACGGCGCGCGCGCGCCCGCCATCAGCGACGGCGCCGGGAACTTCTCCGTCGGTGCGGCGAAATAATCGAACGACGTCCACATCGCCACCACGACCACGGCGACCGTCACCGCCAGACCGGCGCCCCATTTGACAAGCGCCCCGAAGCTCGCATCGCCCTCTTCGTAGCGATGGCCGGGCGGCTCGGCAGACTGTTTCCTGGTGTGTGGAGGTTGCTCGTTCATGTCCATTGAAATTCCTCTTCGACGCGCGCGTCATGGACCGGCACCAGCGACCGGCCTTTCAGTTGCCCGACAAACGCCGCCACCCACAAGCCGCCAATTCCAAGCAACGCCACCACGTCCATCCAGTGAACACTGAACCGGCTGCGGTCAAACGCCGGCTTCACGATCCAAAACAAATCCACCACGCAAACCGCGAGCACGCCCACAGCCACCGCCGCCAGCCGGCCGGGCCGGCGTTTGATGTCGCGCGACAGCAGCAGGAAAAACGGCGCGAAGAAATGGAACACCATCAGAAAGATGCCCACGCCGCTCCAGCCACCCTCGAACCGGCGCAGATACCAGGAGTTCTCTTCGGGCAGGTTGCCCGCCCAGATGATCAGGTATTGCGCGAACGAAATGTAGGCCCAAAAAATCACGAACGTGAACATGAAGTTGCCGAGGTCGTGGAACTGCTGCGCGGAAACGGCGTCGGCCAGCGGCTTCTGCTTTGCCAGCGCGGCCGCCACGATAATCACCAGCGCGAAACCGCCGAGCACCTGCCCCGTCATGAGCAGCACGCCATAGACCGTCGAGAACCATTCCGGTTCCAGCGACATCGCCCAATCAAACGCCGCGAACGACATGGTCAACCCGTAAGCCACCAGCCCGCCGCCGCCCAGCGCCGTCAGCCGCCGCGTGACGTCGAGGCTTGGCGCACGGTCCTGGTCTGCCGCCGCGCGATCCAGACGCCAGGCGAGGCCAAGCCACACCGCAAAGTAAATCGCCGCGCGAACAATGAAGAAGGGAACGTTCAGATACGGCTGTTTGTGCCGCAGCATTTCGCTCGCAGCAACCGCCTCCGGCCGCGCCCACACGTAAAGACTTTGCAGCCCAAACAGCAGCGGGACGAACAAAACCGCCATCAACAACAACGTCCGCGTGCCGGCCTCCAGCAAACGGCGCACGCCAAATCCCCATCGCCCGCCGGCCAGATGATGGATCATTACAATCACCAGACAGCCGAGCGGCAGGCCGATCCAAAACAAATACGCCACGAGGTAGGAGCGGAAGAACTGCGTGGTGTCAAACCATCCCGCCACGGCGCAAACTGCGGCGCACAACAGACCGGCGACGAGCGCGCCCCGCTCGACGCGATTCAATTGCCGGCTGAGTGAGTCGTTGCCGTTCACTTGGCTGCCTCCTTGAGTTTCTGACGCTCCCCGGCCGGCACGTCGGCCAGCGGCGCGTATTGGCTGAACTGGAGCGTGCGAACGTAAGCCGCAATCGCCCACCGGTCCTCCACCGGAATCTGCGCCGCGTAGTCCGGCATGACGCCGAAGCCGTTGGAGATGACATCGAAGAAATGGCCGAGCGCCATCGCGCGCATCTGCGGCGTGTGATACGGCGGCGGCCGGCGGTAGCCGCGCTGCACGATCATGCCGTTGCCGTTGCCGGCGCGGTCGTGGCACGGCGAGCAGAAAATATCGAACCGTCCCTGGCCGCGCAACAGCACCGCCTTCGTCACCGGGAACGGCAGCGCGTCCACCTCTTTGCCGTTGAGCTTGCCGGTGTAGAACACCTCGTTCGTGCGCAAGTGACCACGGGCAACGGTGTCGGCTTCCAACGGCCGGGCAGAAGTCCCGTCCGCAAAAACCGGGCTGGACATATACGGCTCCGTCTTCGGCTGCCGATACATGTCCTGCAAATCGCAGCCCGACAACAAGACCGCCGCCGCCATGAAGGCAGCCAGCCGGACCAGACGTGCGCCGAAGTTGTCAGGGTTCAACCTCATACACTCCCTTCGGCAACAAGCGTTCCAAGAACTTTTTGGTTTCCTCGCCATCGAACTTCGGATCGGTCGCCTCGATGCAGAGGAAGAACCGATCGTGACCATGGAGAACGAAGCGTTCGACGTTGAACAACGGATGGTAAGGCTTGGGCAGCCCGTTCAGCGCCAGCATGCCGAGCACGGCCGAGATGGCGGCGAACAGCACGGTCAACTCGAACGTCACCGGAATGAACGCGGGCCAGCTGAACAGTGGCCGGCCTCCGACGTTGATCGGGTAGTGATACATCGCCGCGAAACACTCCATGCCGAAGCCGGTCAGCCCGCCAGCGATGCCGCCCATCAGCACGATCAGTGGCAGGCGGCTGTGGTGAAGGCCAACGGCCTCGTCAAGTCCCTCCACCGGAAACGGCGAGTAGGCTTCCATCTTCCGGTAACCGTCGGCATAGGCGCTCCTGGCCGCGGCGAGAACCGAGTCGGCGCTCTCAAACTCCGCCAGCAAACCATGCAGCGACGGTTTCGTGGTGAGGTTCATGGCTTCGGCTCCCCTTTCTCCACTTGCTCGGCCACCTGCTCGCGCAGTTCGAACATGGAAATCATCGGCAGCAGCCGGATGAACAGGAACATCAGCGTCAGGAACAACCCCACAGACCCGAACAGCGTCGCCCAGTCCCAGAACGTCGGATAATACATCCGCCACGCCGACGGGATAAAGTCGCGGTGCAGGCTGACGACCACGATCACAAACCGCTCCAGCCACATCCCGATGTTGACGACGATGGAAACGATGAAAAGCGTCGGGATGTTGCGGCGCGCTTTCCTGAACCAGAAAACCTGCGGTGCGAGCACATTGCACGCGATCATCATCCAAAAGAAAAACGCATACGGCCCCTTGGCGCGATTCATGACCTCGAAGATTTCAAACGGACTGTTGCTATACCACGCGATGAACGTCTCCATCAGGTAGCCGTAGCTGACCATCATGCCCGTCGCGAGGAGCACCTTGGCCATGTTGTCGAGGTGGCGGATGGTGAAGAAATCCTCCAGCCCGTAAATCTTCCGCACCGGGATGGTCAGCGACATCACCATCGCGAAGCCGGAAAAAATCGCTCCCGCGACGAAGTAAGGCGGGAAGATCGTCGTGTGCCAGCCGGGCACGATGCCGATGGTGAAGTCCATGCTCACTACCGAATGCACCGAGAGCACCAGCGGCGTTGCCAGCCCGGCCAGCAGCAAATAGGCGATCTTGTAGCGGTGCCAGTGCGTCGCCGCCCCGCGCCATCCCATCGCGAGGATGCCATAGAAGATGCGGGCGAAACGATGGCGCGCGCGGTCGCGCATGCTGCCGGCGTCGGGGATCAGGCCGACATACCAAAACATGAGCGACACCGTCGCATACGTGGAGACGGCGAACACGTCCCAGACCAGCGGGCTGCGCCATTGCGGCCACAGCCGCATCGTGTCGGGATACGGGAACAACCAGTAAAACACCCACGGACGGCCGAGGTGCAGCAGCGGGAACATGCCGGCGCACGCGACCGCGAACAGCGTCATCGCTTCCGCGAACCGGTTGATGGAGGTGCGCCACTCCTGCCGGAACAACAACAGGATCGCCGAGATCAGCGTGCCGGCATGGCCGATGCCGATCCACCACACGAAGTTGACGATGGCAAATCCCCACGCGACCGGGACGCGGACGCCCCAAATGCCCACGCCGCGATAAAACAGATACGTGACCGCCACCAGCAACATCATCAGCAGGACAAACCCAATGGCGAACCCCACCATCCAGCTCCGCGGCGTGGGCCGTGTCAGCACGACCGCGCTGATCTGCTCCGTCACCGAGCCGTAGGTGTGGCCGCGCCGAAGAATCGGCCGGCTGCTTGCCGTGTGCGGTGCCGGGTTGGAAGCGTTGGGTTCCATGACTCAGCTTTCCATCTCCGGGTTTGGATTTCGCAGCCGCGCCAGATATGACGTGCGCGGTCGCGCGTTCAGTTCCGCCAACAGGACGTAATTCGTTGGTTGCGCCTTCAATTTCGCCACGCGGCTGTTGGCGTCATTGATGTCGCCGAACACAATGGCCTGCGTCGGGCACACCGCCTGGCAGGCGGTGGCGATCTCGCCGTCGCGCACCGGCCGGTTCTCCTTGTCGGCGGTGATCTTCGCATTTTGAATCCGCTGGATGCAGAAAGTGCATTTCTCCATCACACCGCGGTTGCGCACTGTCACCTGCGGGTTGTGCATCAGTTTGAGGCATGGCGTCTTCACGTCCGAGTATTGGAAAAAGTTGAACCGCCGGACCTTGTAGGGACAGTTGTTCGAGCAGTAGCGCGTGCCGACGCAGCGGTTATAGACCATCGCGTTGAGGCCCTCGTCGGTATGGACCGTCGCACCCACCGGGCAGACCAGTTCGCACGGCGCGTTCTCGCAGTGCATGCACGGCATCGGCTCAAAAAACGTTTCCGGCGAATCCAGCGCGCCACGGTAATACCGGTCAATCCGCAGCCAGTGCATCGCCCGCCCGGTCGCCACTTCGCGTCTGCCCACGACGGGAATGTTGTTCTCCGACTGGCACGCGACCACGCACGCGCCGCATCCGATGCACGCTGTCAAATCAATCGTCAGACCCCATTTGTGGCCTTCGTATTTGAAGCCGGGATACAACGATGGCGGCTCCGGCTCGCCTTTGGCAAACGCCGGGTTGGCCTGAAACTCGCCCAAGCTGCCGGCGCGCACCAGATCGCGGCCTTCCATCGAGTTCTGTTCCTGTGTCGAAGCCAGCGGATACGACTGGCCGAGTTTTTTAATTTCCAGCCCCGGCCCAAACCACGGCGCGTCGGACGTGCGCAGGCTGTAGGCGTTGAACCCAACACCGCTGCCGACGCGGCCGGCGACAGTACGCCCATATCCGAGGGCCACGCTGACCGCGCGTGGACTCTGGCCCGGCGCAATCCACACCGGTGCCTGCACGCTCCGCCCGTGCCAGTGAAGCTCCACTAGATCACCGTTGGCGAGGCCGAGCAGTTCGGCGGTGGCCGGCGCAATCCAGGCGACGTTGTCCCACGTCAGCCGCGTGATCGGATGCGGCAGTTCCTGCAACCAGCCGTTGTTCGCAAAGCGTCCGTCCCAAACCTTCGGGTCGGGGCGGAAATTAATTTCCAGCGACGCGCCTTTTTCCGCGCGCGCCGTCCGTTGCGTGTCGAACTTCCGCAACGTCACTGTCTTCGCCGCGAACGCCGTCCCCGCCACCACGCCGTCGTGCAGCGATTTCTGCCATAACTTGTTGTCATCAAGCCCGTGCGTCCTCCAATAGTCGCGCACCAGGTCGTGACTGGTTGGGTCGGGCCGCCCCAATATCGCCGCCATGACTTCATGGACGGATTTGGCCAGATACATCGGTGCGATCAGCGGCTGCATGATCGTGACGGTGCCGTCGAACGCGCGCGCATCGCTCCACGATTCCAGATAATGCGTCTGAGGCACGTGCCAGTGGCACAGCCGCGCGGTCTCATCGTCGTAGCAACCCAGGTGGAACCGCAGCTTCACCTTGGCCATCGCCTCGGCGAACCGTAAATCCGCCGGCGCATCATAAACCGGATTGCCGCCGAGAATGACCAGCGCCTCCACTTTTCCGGCGTTCATGTCCCCGACCAGTTCGCGCAACGATTGGTGCTGGTTGACGGGATTGGCCGCCACCGGTTCGGTGAAAACGATCGTGCGGCCGGTGTTGCCGAGGGCGTCGTTGATGGCGTGAACCAGCGCGTGAACGACCGGCGGCTGCGGATCGCCCGCCACCACCACGCACGCGCCCTGGTTCTTCTGAAGGTCGCGAACAACGGCCTTGACCCATTTTTCGTGGCGCGACTCAAGCCGCGCGCCGCTCCCGGCGATGACGCCCAACTCCCTGGCGACTGCTCGCGCGAAATCCTCCACCTCGCCCGCCGTGACCGTCAGACAGTGGTCCGCCATCGCGCCGGTGTTGGATGGCGCCGACTCAATCGCGTAGAGCCGATTCATTGTTGCCTGCCCGGCGCGCACGCGGCGTTTGTCCACGAACTCGCGCGCATACCGCACCCAGCCCGGCCCGGTCGTCAGGAAATCGGCGTCCAGGCTCAACACCACGTTCGCCTGATCGAACCGGTATTGCGTCTCAACATCCGCGTCGAACGCCAGCCGCGCGCCATCGCGCGCGTTGTCGCGGGCCAGCGGCTCAAACTGATGCCATTTCGCCTGGGGGAACCGCTCCAGCACCGCATGGAGTTGCGACACGAGCGTCGGTGAACTGACCGTCTCCGTCAGGATGCGCAGGCCGGCGCCGTGGGTGCTCGCCTGCCCGACCAGCGCCGCGGTGAGCGCCGCGAAAAACAGCGACCACGTCGAAATCTCGCCGGCATTGACCACGGTTTGCGAGCGGTCGGGATCGTAAAGCGACAGGATGGAAGCCTGCGCGAACACGTCGGTCGAGCCGAGGCTGGCGGGATGTTGCGGATTGCCTTCGATCTTGGTCGGGCGGCCTTCGTGGCTCTCGACCAGCAAACCAAGCGCGTATCCGCCCAGCGACATCGCCGTCGCATAGAACAACGGCATGCCCGGCACCACGCCTTCGGGCTGGCGGACATAAGGCACGATCTCCTCCTCCGGCTGGCGGCAACCGCTCAGTCCCGCCAGCGCGAACGACGCCGCCATGATATGAAGAAATTGACGCCGGCTTACCCCGTCCTCCCAGATCGAGGCGTCCACTGGAAACTCGCGGTGCACAAATTCCTGGAACCTCGGCGTCTGCGCGACCTCCTCCAGACTTCGCCAGAATTGCTTGCCGCGCGACGCCGCCAGACGCGAGCGAATCTCCGCGAGGTCGAGCGGCGCATTGGTTCCAGATTCCGGTTTCATCGGTGGCACGTGTAACAGTCGTTGAGTTTCTGGATGTGGTTTTGCTCCACGAGCTTCCGTCCGCGATCAAGCTGGTCGGCGGGCGGTTTCCAGTCCGGGTTGAAAACCTCCCCGACGGGCCGGACGAATTTTTCGGGATGTTCGTGGCAGCCGAGGCACCAGCGCATGTGCAGCGTCTCCGCCTGCCACGTCAGCGGCATCTCGCCGACCGGGCCATGGCACGTCGTGCATCCCACGCCTTTGTTGACATGAATGCTGTGGTTGAAGAAAACGAACTGCGGCACATAGTTGACGCGCGTCCAGTGGATCGGCTCGCCGGTCTGAAAACTCTTGCGGACCGGTTCGAGCATCGGGCTGTCCAGCCAGAGGATCGAGTGGCAGTTCATGCAGGTTTTCGTCGGCGGAAGCCCGGCAAACGAACTGTTCTCCACGGATGTGTGACAGTAGCGGCAATCAATCCCGTCGTCGCTCACGTGATGTTTGTGGCTGAACGGGACCGGTTGTGAAATCGGGTCGCCGGCGCGCGTCACGTAGGGTGAACGGTAAAGTTCTGCCGCCGCCCAAACCAATCCCGCCACGATAAACGCTCCGCCGAAGATGGTGACCTTCGCAATCGCATTGGCGCTCGGATGAAAAAGCTGAGCCATCGTCCAGATTTCTCTCTCGCGGTCAAACCTACCGAACTTCTCACTCCTTCGTTTAACGCGTTTCGGTAAGATAGCAGTGACTTGGCTTCCCGCAAGTTGACGGGACGAAAAAACTGTGGGACGCGTCACAGGGTCGGTTCCTGGTCGCCGGGCGCGAATTTTTGAAAAATGGCGCCGCGATTTGACAGAACCGCGTGTGGCAACGACAATATGCCACGTTGGGTTGTGTGCTTGGAGAACCCGGCCGGAAGGAAGGACACATGGACAAACGCAAGAAAGACAGACCACATTTGCACCTGCTGGCTCTGGCGATAGCGGTCTCGACCCTGGCGTTGGTCACCGCTGGCGGTCTGGTCACAACCGAGGGCGCGGGCATGGCGGTGCCGGATTGGCCGACCAGTTTCGGTTACAGCATGTTCTCGCTGCCGTTATCCAAAATGGTTGGCGGCGTCCTCTACGAACACAGCCACCGGTTGCTCGGCTCGGGAGTGGGCCTGCTGGCGCTGGCGCTGGCCGTCTTCGTCCGAATGCGCGAACACCGGCGTAGCGTCCGCTGGCTCGCCACAGCCGTCTTGCTCGCGGTGATTATTCAAGGCGTGCTCGGCGGTTTACGGGTCTTGCTGGTGAGTCCGCCTCTGGCGATGGTGCATGCCGTGCTGGCACAGACTTTTTTTGGTCTGACTGTCGCACTTGCGTTGATCACCTCTCCCTACTGGAATCGCCTCAGCGCATGCGCGCCGGTAATTGGCTCCCGTCTCTGGCCCATCGCACCGGCCATCACAGCGATGATCTACGTCCAGTTGATCCTCGGCGTCATCACCCGGCACATGCACCAGGCGACGCCGGAGCACGTGACGGGTGCCATGCTGGTGTTTCTGGGGGTTGTTCTTGTTTTGTATGAAACCCGCCGCAGCCATGCCGGCGAGCGAGTGCTGGTTGGAACGGCCTGGTTTCTGTTTGCGCTCTGCCTGGCACAGTCCGTGACGGGTCTGGTGGCTATCGTCCTGCGCGCCGAACGCGTGCCGGATGTCTCCCTCACACCGCTTCAAGCAATAGTGCCCACCGTTCACGTTGCGATGGGCGCGCTCATCTTCGGCGCCAGCGTCGTGTTGACCCTCTGCGCATGGAAACGACTGCACCCCAGCAACAATAGAACTGCGACGACATCCAGTGAGACGCCGGTTCAAAGCACCGCACAAGCATGAAATCGGCTACAGCCATCCTTCCCGTTGCCAGTTTGCCTCTCCGCACGCGCGCGGCGGCTTTCTGCGAACTGGCCAAACCGCGCTTGAACACCATGGCGCTGCTGACGGCCGCGATCGGTTTTTGTCTTGGCAGCCGGGCCGTCCTGCCGGCGTCCGCGGCCACTTACGATTGGTGGCGGTTGCTGCACGTCCTGCTGGGAACATTCCTGACGGCTGGCGGCTCGGCGGCGTTGAATATGCTGGCCGAGCGCAAGCCGGACGCGGTCATGCGCCGCACGCAGGAACGGCCATTGCCGACAGGCCGTGTCACGCCCTCGGAAGCGCTGGTGTTTGGCAGCCTGTCGTGTGCAGCCGGGGTGATTTATCTCGTGGTGACCGTGAATGCGCTGGCGGGTTTTCTCGCAGCCATCGCCGCTCTGGTGTACCTGGCCGCTTACACGCCGCTAAAGCAGAAAACGTGGCTTTGCACACTCGTCGGCGCCGTGCCCGGCGCGATGCCGCCGTTGATCGGCTGGGCGGCGGCGCGCGGCGAGCTCGCGGCCGGCGCGTGGGTCTTGTTCGGCATCATGTTCCTCTGGCAACTGCCGCACTTCATGGCCATCGCCTGGCTTTATCGCGACGACTACGCGCGCGCAGGATTTCCGATGCTGCCGGTGGTTGACCGCTGCGGCACCATGACCGTCAGCGTCGTGCTCGTCTCCATGGTCGCGCTACTGGCGGCCAGCGTGGCGCCAGTTTTTATCGGCATGACCGGAGCGGTTTATGGCACGGCCGCGCTGCTGTTGGGCGCGGGCTTCCTCGGAGGTGGCATCGGGCTGGCGCTGGAACGTTCGATGGCAACGGCGCGACGGCTGTTTTTTGAGTCGCTGATCTACCTGCCGGCGCTGCTGGGCCTGCTGTTGTGGAACACGAAGTGACCGGCGAAGCCCCCCTCAGTTCCCGGCGGAACCGCGGCGTCCTCCGAAATGTTGCAACGTGGTGACGACGGCCAGCACACCGAGCGTCTGGGCCACCACCAACGCCGCGACCCATGCCGGTGCCCAGAGCAACACCACGGCGCCAAGACCCAGCACCAGCGTCAGCAGGTAAAGCACCGCCACCGCCGCCGGCCGCGACAAGCCAAGCCGCGCAAAACGATGCGAAATATGATTCGTGTCGCCCAGATAAACCGGCAGGCCCTGCCGCCAGCGTTGCCACATCACCGCCACCAAGTCGAACAACGGCAGCGACAGCACGATCAACGGGATGATCACCGGCAGCAGCGTCGGACTCGGGTCGCGATAGGAGTAGTAATGCGGCAGCAGCGCCAGCGCGCCGAGCAGAAAACCGGTGAGATGGCTGCCGCTGTCGCCGAGGAAAATTTTCGCGCGCGGAAAATTCCACGGTAGAAATCCCAGCAGCGCGCCGACCGTCGCCGCGCCGACCGTCGCCGCCAGCGGCTGCTGGTGGGCCAGCGCGATGCCCCCGAAGATCAGCGCGCAAATCGCGCCGACGCCGGCGCAAAGCCCGTCCATGTTGTCGAGGAAGTTCAGCGCGTTCATCACCGTCACCAACCAGAGCACGGTCAGCAGCCATTGCAACGCCGGCACCGGGATGAACAGCGTCACCCGCAAACCGCAGGCCGTGGCCGCGAGCGCAATGGCGATCTGTCCCGCGAGCTTTGGCCCGGCCTTCAAATCCCGCTTGTCGTCCACCAAGCCGAGCGCGAGCGCCGCCGCGCCGCCGATGAGCACGCCGAGCAAATGTCGGAAATCTTTCGCCTGCAGCACCGCGCCACCGGCCAGCACGCCCAGCACGACCGCCACAAACACCGCCACGCCACCGAGCAACGCCATCGGCGCCGCATGGATCTTCCGGTGACCGGGGTCGTCCATAAAACCCAGCCGGCGCGACGCCACGCGGGCCACCGGCGTCAACGCGAGCGCGGCGACGGCCGCGGTGATAAAACTCAACCAGGGTTGCATTTTGAAATCAGCGAACGATACAATTCGTCAAGTCGGGCGACCATCTCCGTCACGGTAAATTCCTCCACGACGCGCGCCTGTCCTCGACGGCCCATGCTAGCGGCAAGCTCCGGATCACGCAACAACCGCAGCACGCGGTCCGCCAGCGCCACGCCATCGCCAGCCGGAACAAGAAAACCGGTTTCTCCGTCAGTAACGACTTCCGGCGTGCCATCCAGCGGGTGCGCCACGACCGGCTTGCCCGCCGCCAGCGCCTGTGCCACGGCGCGGGGCAGACCTTCCCTTCGTGAAAGATGAACGAGGATGTCCATGCTGGCAACGTATCGCGGCACCTCCGCCGGGGGCACCAGTCCCGCAAAATGCACCCGGCCCCGCAACGCCGGTTCGGCGGCCCAGCCCTCCAGCTTCGCGCGCCACGGACCATCACCGACGATCAAGAATTTCGCCTCCGGCAACTGTCGCGCCACCTCGAAAAATGTCTCCCATCCCTTCAACTCATACAACCTTGCGACCTGCCCCACGACCGGACCGCCGCCGAGTCTGCCGCGAAGCGCGGCGTCTGGCTTCGCCGCGGTGAAGGCGCCGACATTGAAGCCGCTCCGAATCGTCGTGTAATCTTCGGGACGCCCGATGCCGGCGTCGAGCCAAAGCCGGCTCATCGCGTCGGCAACGGAAACGAAATGCGTGGTCACCCGGCCGGCGACGCGCTCGGCGAGCTTGAGCGCGGCGTTGGCCGGCACGGATTGAAACAGGCCAAACGACGGCCCGTGAATCGTGTGGACGATCACCGGCACGCCCGCGGCGCGCGCGGCCAGCCGGCCGAGAAATCCCGCCTTGCCGCTGTGCGTGTGAACGATGTCGTATCGGCCGCGCCGCAGCAGCGCGAGAAGGCCGGCGAGCGCCCGCGCGTCATGAATCGGATTAATGGAGCGCCGCAGCGAGTTCAACCAGACCGGCTCGACGCCGTCGCGGCGCGCCACTTCAACCAGCGAGCCTTCCGCGCCGGACTCGGCTCCGCTGACGAGGTCCACGCATTCATAGCCGGCCAGCCGTCGCAAACCGATGACGCTGGCGAGGGTGTTTTCCTGCGCCCCGCCAACGATGAGCCGGGTGATGATGTGACAAACGCGCACGAGTTGTTTTCCTGTCGGGACCGAACCTTGTCCGCGCCGCGACAGTAATCAGCCGCCGCCAATTCGTCTAGCGCCGAGTGCGCCGCCGGCTTACCATGTCGGTGTGAAGATTATTTTCTCACCCGAATGCGCCGGCTACCGGGTGCCAAGCCACCCGGACTCGCCCCGGCGCGTGACGGCAACTGCAACGTTGTTACAGCAGAATCCGAAGCATGAGTTCATCGCCGCGCCACCGTGCGACGAATCGGACATCCTGCGCGTCCACACGAAGCGGTTGCTGGAGGAGGTGCGGCGCGGCGAGTCCAGCGATCCTCATACGCCAGCCATCGCGGGCATCTTTGACCACGCCCGCCGTTCCGCCGGCGCGGCAATCCATGCGGCAGCGCTGGCATGGCGCGGCACGCCGGCGTTTTCGCTGATGCGCCCGCCGGGGCATCACGCAAGACGGGATCGGTTGATGGGGTTTTGTTATTTCAACAACATGGCCATTGCGCTGGCGCGGCTGCTCCAGGACGATGCCGGTCCGAAGCGTGTGGCCATCGTGGACTTCGACTGCCATCATGGCAACGGCGCGGAAGAGATTTTTCGTGACACAAAGCAAGTGCTTTGCGTCTCGCTGCACCAGAGTCCGGGTTATCCCGGCACCGGCCTGCGCTCGGAAGGCAATGCGCTGAACTTCCCGCTTCCGCCGGAAACCGACGGCGCGCGCTATCTGGAGGCGTTCGACCGCGCGCTGGAAGCTGTACGCGGGTTCCAGCCGGAACTGCTGGCGGTGGAGGCCGGTTTCGACGCATACAAGCGCGACCCCATCACCGACATGCGGCTGGAGATTGAAACTTTCGGCGAGATCGGGCGGCGGCTTGCGGCGCTGCGGCTGCCGATGTTCGCGCTGCTGGAAGGCGGCTACTCCTCGCAACTGCCCAAGTGTGTCGCCGCGTTTCTGGATGGCTGGGAACCTGGCAACCCGGTGTGAAACGGCGTCTGCGCCTGTAACACGCAGGGGTTCGGTGCGAGCTGTCATCCGTGATGCTTCTTATCCGTCGTTGTGGTATAGTTGCCGTGTATTCGAAGGTTCGACCAGCAGCCGCAAAGACCACAGGAGAACGTCATGAAAAGATGGTTTGCCGTCACGATAATCGCGCTCGTTTCCACACTGAGTCACGCTACCGATGAATGGGTGGCGCGTGAATTGAAGGACGCATCGAAGCAGTTTGACGCGCGGCAGTTCGGGTTGGCTTTCGAGATTTGCCACAACCTCCTGCTGGTCCAACGCGCTGTGCCGCTGGGCCGGGACGCCGACGACGAGGCGAAATTCATGTTGGGCCGGGTCGGCGGACGGATAAAAGCGGTCAACCCGAAGGTTTTCAGCGAGCAGTTTGTTGCGCACGCCAAGCGTCTCGGCTTCGTGCAAATCGGCTGCGCATGGATACCCGCCGGGGCCAAGGAGCGGCTTTCCGCCGAGGCGACGGCCCGGTTGGAAAAACTCGGTCAGGCGGAAACATGCGCAGTATGCAAAGGCGCATGTGTGACAGCGTGCCTCAACTGCCTACGCGGCACGGTCAAGTGCATGGCTTGTCTGGGCACCGGGCAGGCGGCCGGCGGCGGCGCTGTCGTGCGCGCCATTTGTCCCGTGTGCAACGGGCAGGGCAAATCCAAGTGCACGTTCTGCCGCGGCAGCGGTTTTGTGGCGTGTCCGAAATGCGGAGGGTGTGGTCTCGGCGAGTGAGCGTGCCAACGCCGGAAACCGAACGGCCCCAGTCTTTCGACTGGGGCCGTGGTGCGCCGCCGGGGGGGAAGCGGCGCGCAGACCGGCGGGGAGCCGGCCCGCTTAAAATGGTTGATGAAAGATCTCCGTTGCCTTCACCCGACAACCGGCGCGGATAATATTAGTTTGACCGAATCTGTCAAGCGATTCTTGCAAGATTTTCGCCGGTCACAAGCTCCAACCTTTGCGATACTCCGCCCGGACATATTTGTTCGCTTCAGGTAGATTCGTGACCTTCAGGTTTGCGGCGTCCCATTCAATGCGGGCGTCGGTGCGCTTGGCGATGTTGCCAAGCAGGCAGGTTTCCGTAAGCGGGCCGGAATATTCAAAGCATGCGCCGGCTTTTCGGCCGCTCTTGATCGCGTCCACCCAATCCTGTTCGTGAGCGCCCCGGATGCGCGGCAGGGACTTCGGCGGGCGCTTGTAGGCTTGCATCGCCGTTTCCGGAATCAGCCGCGGGCTGTTGCCATACACGCCGCTCATGATCGCGCCCTTGCTGCCCTTGATCAACGAGCCGCCTTCCTTGGGCATCTCGCCACCGTTCTTGAGTTCCGGCGGACACGGCGGACGCGTGCCTTCATACCAGGTCAGTTTCACCGGCGGCATTTTTTCGCGCGCGGGGAACTGGAACGTCACGATGGCAGAAATCGGATGCGTCTCCGGGTTCAGATCGCTGGAGGTCGCCTCGATGGTCGTCGGCGCGCCGAGTTTGAGCGCAGTCACTACCGGGTCGAGTGTATGCGCCCCGCGGTCGCCCATCATGCCGTTGCCGAAGTCCCACCAGCAGCGCCAGACGCGGGGATGATACGCCGGATGATACGGCCGTTCCGGCGCGGGGCCGAGCCAGAGATCCCAGTTCAACTTCTCCGGCAACGGCACCGTGTCGGTGGGCCGGGCCGCGCCCCATTTGGAACTCCAACTGGCGTGGCCCCACGGGTAATACGTCAGCGAACACCACGCATCCACTTCGCAAACCTCGCCAATGGCACCGTCCGCAATCCATTCGCAAATCAGCCGGATGCCTTCCATTGAATGCCCCTGAATACCCATCTGCGTGCAAACCTTCGACTCGGCCGCAAACTGGGCCAGCATCCGCGCTTCATAAACATCGTGGCAAAGCGGCTTCTGGCAATAAACGTGTTTGCCCGCCTTCATCGCCGCCATTGAGATGATGGCGTGCGTGTGGTCCGGCGTGGCGATCAACACCGCGTCAATGTCCTTCTGCTTTTCCAGCATCTCGCGATAGTCGGTCCAGACCTTCGCGTTCGGGTAACGCTTGAGGGTCGCCGCCGCGTAGTCGGGGTCTACATCGCACAACGCGACGATGTTCTCCTGTTCGAGATTGCGCAAATTGCCGCCGCCCATGCCGCCGATGCCGATGCCGGCCACGTTGAGTTTGTCATTCGCCGAAAGCCGCCGCTCGGCGCCGAGCACGCGCCCCGGCAGGATGGTGAACACGGCCGCGGCTGCTGTCGTTTGGAAAAAACTGCGACGTGTGAGGCTTGTTTTCATGGACTCGGCTCTTGAATGTTTCGTGTCTGGTCAAACCCGGCGGGGCTTATCCATACTCCCGCTGACCAGCCGACCGCAAGGATTTACATTGGCGCGCGACTTCCGGCAGTTTACGGTGTTCACCATTCTCAATATCGAAATCGGAAACCTGACTAATGCAAACACAGAAAACCTCGGTTCGTCTCGCGTCGTTCATCCTTCCTTTGATTTGTATTGCTGGCGTTGCCACCGCCGGCGACTGGCCGCGGTGGGGTCGAGACAACTCCTGCAACATGGTTTCCGATGAAAAGAATCTGCCCGATTGGTTCTCGCCGGGCGTGAAAGCACCACCACCGCCTGAAACAAACATCGTCGTGACCGTCAACGGCACGAACAAAGTCGTCGCGCCCACGCCGATAGACAACAAATTTGGCAGCGGCATCAAGAACCCCGACGCCAACCTCGCCGGCCCGCAGTGGAGCGCGTCGCCGCGCGTGCCGGACGTGGATCCGAGCACGGTCAAAAACGTGCGCTGGGTGGCGCGGCTGGCGACGCATTGCTACGGCAGCCCGGTCGTGACCGGGGGCAGGGTTTTTGTCGGCACCAACAGCGACCAGCACTACGACGAACGCCACACAACGCGCGGTGGCGGCGCCGAGATGTGCTTCGACGAAGCCACCGGAAAACTGCTTTGGCAGTTGATCATCCCGGCGGCGGGCGTCATGAAGAAAGACCCGATGTTTAATTACGACGTGCTCAACCTCGGCGTCTGCTCCACCGCCGTCGTCGAGGGCAACCGCCTCTACTTCACCTCCAACCGCGACGAGGTGCTCTGCATGGACACCAAAGGCCTGGCCAATGGCAACGACGGGCCGTTCAAGAAGGAAGCCGAGTTCATGGCGAACGAAGGCGAGAAGCCGGTCACACCACTCTGCCCCATGGACGGCGACATCATCTGGCGCGTGGATATGCTGACGCATCCCGACGTGGAATGCTGGCCGCAGGACGCCAACGATTGTTCCATCCTCATCCTCGGGGATTACCTCTACGTCTGCCCGTCCAATGGCGTGAACAAAACGCACAAGATCATTCCCCGCCCGAATTGCCCCACCCTCATCGTGATTGAAAAGAAAACCGGCAAGATCATCGCCCGCGACGACGCACACATCGGGCCGAAGATTTTCCACGGCGAGTGGTGCTCGCCGTCGTCGGGCGTCGTCAACGGCCGCCAACTGGTCTTCTTCGGCGCCGGCGACGGCTGCTGCTATGCGTTCGACGCCAAACCGGAGCCGCCCGCGCCCGGCGAGCGCCTTGGCCGCTTGAAGACGGTGTGGAAGTTCGACCTCAACGCCGCCGCCCACCGCGAGGGCAAATACCGCAGCAAGAGCGGCCCGAGCGAGTGTCTCGCCACGCCGGTGTTTTACAACAATCGCATCTACGCCTCCGTCGGCCAGGACCCGAAACACGGTCGCGGTCACGGCGAACTGGTTTGCATTGATGCCACCAAGACCGGCGACATCACCGAGTCCGGCAAGGTCTGGCTCTTCGATGGGATTGACCGCAGCCTCTCAACCGTGGCCATCCGCGACGGCCTGCTGTTCACCGCCGACAACACCGGCCGTATTTTCTGCCTCGACGCCGACACGGGCAAAGTCCACTGGATGCACGATACGCGCACGCCGATCTGCTGCTCGCCGGTCATCGCGGACGGCAAAGTCTATATCGGCACCGACGATGGCGATTTCATGATTTTTGCCGCGAGCAAGGAAGAGAAACTCATCAACACCATCAATCTCGGCTCCGGCATCGTCGCCACGCCCGCCGTCGCCAACGGCACCCTTTTCATCGCCACACAGAGCCATCTGTATGCCGTGACGACGGGCAAAAAGTGAGCCATCGCCGCCCATAGAGTTCCCGGCCGCGCTTGACCTGCCGTCGCGACTTGCTACACTCCGCGACGGACAAGCGAGGGACCGTGGCTGAACTTACGGGCCAAACATTTGCGGGCTACGAAATCCTTGCCAAGCTCGGCCAGGGCGGGATGGGCGCGGTTTACAAGGCGCGCCAGTTGCGGCTGAACCGGCTCGCTGCGTTGAAAGTGTTGTCGCCAGAACTGGCGGCCGATCCCGGCTTCGTCACCCGATTCCAGCGCGAGGCCTCTGCCGCCGCCAACCTCAGCCACCCCAACGTCGTGCAAGTCTATTCCGCCGGCGAGCACGAGGGCACTCACTACATCGCCATGGAGTTTGTGGATGGCGAAACGTTGAGAGAGCATATTGAACGGCATGGGCGGCTGCATCCGCGCGAAGCGGTCGCCGTCGCCGTTTATGTCGCCGAGGCGCTGCAATACGGCTGGACCAAAGCCAGGTTGATCCACCGCGACATCAAGCCCGAGAATATTTTTCTCTCCAAAACCGGCGAGGTGAAGGTAGGCGATCTCGGCCTCGCGAAGACCGTCGGCGGCCGGACGACGAGCCTGACGCAAACAGGGCTGATGATGGGCAGTCCACACTATATCAGCCCGGAGCAGGCGCGCGGAGCGAGCGATATTGATTTCAAGACCGACATCTACAGCCTGGGTTGCACGCTCTTTCACATGCTGACGGGCCATCCGCCCTACACGGGCACCGATCCGCTGGTGGTAATCCACAAACACGTCAACGACCCGCCGCCGGCGATTTTCAAAGTGTGGCCGACGTGTCCGATACCGTTGGCGTTGGCGGTGGGCAAAATGCTGGCCAAGAACCGGAATGACCGGCCGGCGAGTTATGAGGATTTGATCGAGCAACTTCAGGAAGTCCACGACAAACTCAAACCGGCTGCCGCTCCCGCGCCGGCCAGTGCCAGCAAGCCGGCCCAAGTGATGACGGAGACGCCGGCCCCCTCGCCCGCGCAACCGACGCCAAAGCCGGTTGTTGTGAAAGCGACCACGACACGGCCGACGGTGGTGGTGAAGGCGAAGCACGGTTCCCATGCGATGCTCTACGCAGCCGCCGGTGTTGCGGCCATCGCCGTCATCGCGGGCGTGGCACTCTGGTCGCCATGGAAACAGGCGTCAACGACCAGTCAAGACGCCGGCTTCCAGTCGTTGTTCAACGGCAAGGACCTGTCCGGCTGGAGAGTGCGCGAGCAGAACAAGCGCAACGCTTGGAGTGCGCACGACGGCCTGCTGGTGAACTCCGAACGCGGCACGGACTTGGTGACGGAAGAATGGTTTACTGATTTCCAGTTCCACTGCGAGTTCATGCTTCCCCCCGGCGGCAACAGCGGCGTCTATCTGCGTGGGCGATACGAAGTCCAGATCATGGACGACTTCGGCAAGCCGGCGGACGCAGGAGGCAGCGGCGGCATCTGGCAATTGGTTGCTCCCACCGAGAACGCAAGCAAGCCGGCGGGCGAGTGGCAGACGCTGGATGCGCGGATCGTCGGCAAGCGCGTGGAGGTAGTCCTCAACGGCAAAAAAGTGGTGGATGACGCCGAGTTGCCCAAACCCACGCAAGGCGCGTTCGATGGTAACGTGAATCTACCCGGCCCGGTTCTCCTGCAAGGTTCCATCAGCGGTGTTTCATTTCGCAACCTCCGCATCAAACCGCTGGAGACCGCCGCTGCGTCTGCGCTCGCCGCAAGCCGGCAGCCGCGCCAAACCCTTGACCTGCTGGCGTTGGCGGATCCGATCAAAGACCGCGTCACGGTTTCCCGTGGCGCCAGTCACTCCAAGGCCAATCGCTGGGAACGCCGAGGCAACAACATCGTCTACCTCAGCGATGACGGATCCGGAAAACTCGCCCCGGCCGTCGCCATCAACGCGCGCAGCTATGCAATCGTGATCAATTTTGAGCGACTGTCAGGGTCGGGCCGGTTTCACGTGGACCTGCCTCTCGACGCCACGCAGATCATCCCCATGACCTTGGACAACCCCGGGATCAAGATGATCAACACCCGCGCCGGCGAACCTTGGCCGGAGAACCACGACACTCGTGCGCGGGTGACTGTGCGATTGGACCGTGGCGTAAACGGCAGGCCGGACAAAATCACCGTGCGGATCGACGACAAGCTTGTGATGGAATGGCACGGCAACGCCAACAGCGTCGCTCAAAATGGCGAACCACATCCCGATTTTCCCGGTCAACCCGTCACTTCACTCTACTCGCACAAGGACAGCTACCAAGTGCGCTTCTGGCAACTGCGTGTCTTCGAGGGCGAGGCCACCGTGCTGCGCGGCGCGACGACGACCGCCGCCCGCCCCGCTTCGCCCGCGTCTTCCGGATCATACGACGGCATCTACGTCACGCAGGCGGCGACCGACGAGAAGATTCCTCATCCGCTATCGCGAAAGACGCATGATGTTGTTCTCTCCGATAACAAGACAGCTTCCATCCCGGAAGGCATGGTCTTGGTTCCTGAAGGATCTTTCAAGATGGGGTCTAATGATCATCCCATTGAAAGCCCTCCGCATGATGTGCATGTGCAATCGTTCCTCTTGGATGAATATGAGGTGACCAACGCGCAATACCTGGAATTTGTGAAGGCCACGCAACACCCGATGCCTCCGCATTGGTTGAAGAACGGCGGCCGGATACCTCCAGGGCGCGAAAACCATCCTGTAACCCATGTCAGTTGGGAGGATGCAAAGGCCTACTGCGACTGGTGCGGAAAGCGACTGCCCACCGAAGCCGAGTGGGAAAAAGCCGCCAGTTGGGATCCCGTCAGCAACACCAGGAGCAAGCACCCGTGGGGCAACCAATACGATAATGATCCAAGCCGGCCGCGAGCGAATTGGGCCGCGCGATGGGTGACCGACGGCCATCCACAAGATCAAACCGCCTGGAACGAGTTCTCGAGAACGGAGAAATACAAAGAGCAGGTTGCGTTGGGCGGTTTGACATTGCCGGTAGGATCATTCGCGTTGGGCGTCAGCCCGGCAAAGTGCTTTGACATGGCAGGCAGCGTGTGGGAATGGACGGCGGACTGGTTCGACAAGTATCAGGGGAACACCGCGAGTCTGGATGCGCAAACAGAAGCTCAATGCGGCCAAAAAGCCCGCGTCATGCGAGGCGTCTCCTGCGAATGCCACCCGCTATTAGGCCGGTCTTTGTCATGCACGGACCGGGCACCCGGCGGGTCCAAGAAGCGAGCCTGGTTTCTCGGCTTCCGCTGCGCCATGGATTGGCCGTTGAAGGCTGGCCCGGTGGCGATGAGATAAGGAGGCGCGCGAAGCATCGCAGGCGAAGTGAGCAGCCGACCTTTCCGCTATTTGCTCAATCGGTCTTGGTAAGCTTTGTGAGGTGTTCCGCCCATGCCAGAGGCAAGGCGTCTTCTTTTAGCAAGCTTGTTGAAGCTGGTCGAAACAGGCTTTGAAACATCAGTTTTCTGTCCTCCGCCTTCAGTTGCTCGCCACCCATTTCAGTCAACGCAAGGTGGTGGCGTGCTGCAGGGGCGCGGCCAGCGTGTTCAGCCTTCGTTCTCTGATCCCGAAAGCATTCGGGGCTGACCGCCGCAGTTGTGGCAGGGCACGACTACGAATGCTTTCGCGAGCTGAGCCACCGGGCGCGCCGCATTGTGGTTTCGGCCGGCCCAAGGCGGTTCATCACGTTTTACGTGATCCGGCCCTGCCTTGCGGCGCTCATAGAGCGCCGCTATAGGACTTTTGCAGACGTCTCCTCAAATGTTGCGGTCCATCCCCATCCGCCGGGCACGCCATTAAAAAACCAAAAATGCTAGATATTTATGCTTGACATATAGTGATTTTCTCTGTACTGTTCCCGCGACATGAAAGGCGACAGCAGGCCAGCGCAGAGCGACCCGCCGGACGGCGCGAAAAGGCTCAAGGGGACGGCAGAGAGGAGAATGCGGAAGGCGAAAAGCAGCGGTCAATGCGAACATCAGCCGTTGCCCAGCCGGACGCTTATGGCACCAGTCTGCGGCATGGGAGCGCGGGCATCCTGCCCGCCCAACCGTGCGAGCCACAGGGAAGTTTCTCCGTGTTGCGGCCCAGTCGCTACCCCACGGAAGGCCGGCAGGATGCTCGCGCTTCCAAACCGGCGGAATGGTGGCGGGATCATCATCCTCCGGGCTGGTCATTTTGGGGTTTTTGCGAAACGAAGCCAAATGATGGGTGCGTCCAGATTTGAAAAACGTCGTTTTCCTGCTGAAAAACGGGTGTTTCAGTGCGCGGGGACAGCGGAATCAAAGAGCCTTTTTTACGAAACGAAGCCAAATGTGGTCGGGTGCGACCGGCTACTGCGTCGTTTCGGTTTCGGCGGATTTGCGTCCAATCCGCCGGCACAGTCACCCTACCCCCAAAACAGCCCAAGCCAGCCGAGATGGTCAAAATGAGACAGACTCACACAAGAATTGCCTGCTCGGTCCGATCCATTCCCACTCAATCCGACCCGATCCGACTGAATCCGACCCAAAAATTTCCCTGAACTGACTATGAAACCCCTAGCACATTGCAAATGCACGATGGCGGTGGAGGCACCAGCCATGGCGACCCATCATGCTCTGGCGCGGTCATGGTCAGGACAAGGGAGCGGGAATGCCCATGGAGGCGAAAGAACCATTCATCAAGAGAACCAGCCTGTAGCCGTAACCATGCAGTCGCTCCGGTCTTTTTTCTCCGTCCTCCCACCATCAATGCGGAACAAAAGAAACATTCTTTCGGAGGAGACACGATTCGCCTGTTGGTATGTGGTAGGGCGCGACCGCCGGGCGCGCCGCCGCCGTTGCGTGGTCGAGGACAAACGGCGCGACCGGCGGTCACGCCCTACCGGCAACGGCATAGTTACGGCTTCAGGCAGGATGGCCATGTTTCGGGAAAAGATGCAAAATTCCACAGCCACGCTTGACAGCACCCCGGCTCATCCTAGAATGGGCGCGATTTCCCGAAAGGACAACTCATGACAAAAATTGCATCTATTATTGCTAGAGAAATTATTGATTCCCGTGGCAACCCCACGGTTGAAGCCGACGTGATTTTGGAATGCGGCACGCTGGGGCGCGCCGCCGTCCCCAGCGGCGCCTCGACCGGCGAAAACGAGGCGCTCGAACTGCGCGATGGCGACAAGAAACGCTATTCGGGCAAGGGCGTGCTGAAGGCTGTTGCCAATATCCAGGACAAGATCGCGCCGGTCCTCAAAGGCCGCTGCGTCGCCGACCAGGTCGGCCTCGACAAGGCCATGCTCGCGCTCGACGGCACCGAGACGAAGTCCAAGCTCGGTGCCAACGCCATCCTCGCCGTCTCCATGGCCGCCGCCAAGGCCGCGGCCATCGTGAAGCGCCAGCCGCTTTACCGTTATCTCGGCGGCACCAACGCGCACGTGTTGCCGGTGCCGATGATGAACATCCTCAACGGCGGCGCGCATTCCGACGCGCCGGTGGACGTGCAGGAGTTCATGATCATGCCCGCGGGCGCGCCGACGTTCAGCGAGGCGCTGCGGATGGGCGCGGAAACGTTCCACGCGCTCAAGAGCGTGCTCAAGAAAGCCGGGCTCTCCACCGCCGTCGGCGACGAGGGCGGTTTCGCGCCGGCCCTGAAAAACAACGAGCACGCGCTGGAGGTCATCGCCGAAGCCGTCAAGGTCGCCGGCTACAAGTTCGGCAAGGACATCTTCATCGCGCTCGATCCCGCTTCGAGCGAGTTCTACGACAAAGACAAGAAGCGCTACGTCTTCAAGAAATCCGACAAAAGCGAGCGGACCGCCGCGCAAATGGTGGACTTCTGGGCCGACTGGTGCAAGAAGTGGCCGATCGTTTCCATCGAGGACGGCCTGGCGGAAAACGACTGGGAAGGCTGGGCGTTGCTGACCAAGAAGCTCGGCGACAAGATTCAACTCGTGGGCGACGATCTGTTCGTCACCAATGTGAAGTTCCTCAAGCGCGGCATCGCCGAAGGCGTCGCCAACTCGATCCTCGTGAAGGTGAACCAGATCGGTTCGCTGACGGAGACCTTCGACGCCGTGGAGATGGCAAAAGAGGCGCGTTACACCGCCGTCATCAGCCATCGCAGCGGCGAGACGGAGGATGCGACGATTGCCGATATCGCCGTCGCGACCAATGCGGGACAAATCAAGACCGGCAGTGCGTGCCGCACCGACCGCGTGGCGAAATACAACCAGCTCCTGCGCATTGAGCAGGAATTGGGCGCTAACGCCGTCTTTGGCGGCAAACTGCGGCTTCGCTGACGATGACTCAACCGGCACGTTCATCCACCAAGGCAGCGATCTGGCTGGCGGCGTTTATTCTGGCGTTGGCAGCCTTCTTGGTGACGTATGTGCCGAAGCTGCGGGAGGCGCAAAGCCTCCGGGTGGAAAAATACAAACTCGATGAGCAATTGCGCGAGCAGGAGGCGGAATACAACCGCCTCCTGGCCCGCCGGCAGGCGCTGACCAACGACCCGCGCGAGGTGGAGCGCGTCACACGCGAGAAACTGAATCTGGCCAAGCCGGGCGAGACCGTATTCCGCTTCGAATCAGAAAGTTCAGCGCCGCCGGCTAGAAACCCTTGACCCGGCGGCAGCAGGCGGCTAGAGTGCCGCGCCATTTGGATCGCGGGGTAGAGCAGCCTGGTAGCTCGTCAGGCTCATAACCTGAAGGTCCCTGGTTCAAATCCAGGCCCCGCAACCAATTTAAGGCCCCGGACAAGTGTCCGGGGCTTTTTTTTGTGGGTGATTTTGAACATTTTCTAAATCTCGTGTTTTCGGGTGAAACACGACGAACATTCTGAAATTTCACGAACAAAAACCCACACATTCGCCCACACACTTTTCTGTCGTTTTCAGCACAGCTTAGCCTCCTGTAGAAGTTGGCACCGGGTTGAAAGCACGCTCGGAGGGCTCATCCCAATACCCGTCCCCCATACTCCCCTTCCCCACACGCATCACCAGCTTGCTACTTGGGTGTTACCGGTAAACCACTCGCCGCAGCCAGCCGGTGTCCAGACCGGCGGCCGTGGCGCCGTTCTTGGAGTAGGTCCACGTCAAACGGTGTGTGCCGGCAGGAATGTTGAACGTCAGCGTCTGCCAGCCCACCTCGCCGGAAATCGCTCCCGGCTGATCCACGCCATCTATCGCGAACGTCAGGTAATCCCCGCTCAATTCCGACGAGACCATCCAGTCGAAGCTCAATGTCCCCTGCCCCGCCACCGTCGTCTCCACCCACGACACGTTCAGATTGCCGATGCTCCCGCTCCACGCCGACTGGCTGCCGTCTTCCGCAACCGTCGCCGTCCACGGCGCATCGCCGTCGGTGCTCCACATCAGATTGGTCGCGCCCAATGCCTCGCCCAGCGTCGTCGTGGACAATGCCAATGTCGTTACGCTGCTGCTGACGTCGCCGGAGGATAGCGCCGTCCCGGAATCGCCGACGAGGCTGGCGCTATGCAACAGGTTGTTCTTCACCTGCTGCAAGTCCGCCGCGTTGATGTTGCCGCTGCAATTGACGTCGCAGAGGAAGTTCGCCGGGGTCAGTGTCGTCAACAGGTTGTTCTTCACCTGCTGCAGGTCCACGGCGTTGACCGTGCCGCTCTGGTTCACATCGCCATAGAGGGAGCGAACAAGCACTGCGTTGGTACCCGACAGCGCGTTGCCCGCCAGGTCCGTCAGCCCGTTCATCACCACCGTCACCTTCGACTGGTCCACCACGTTGGTCAGGTTCAACGTCAGGTTGCTGCTGACGATGCTCGCGCTCAC
>CAIQCK010000009.1 GCA_903870275.1 uncultured bacterium
ACCCACGGCCAGCCCTCGCCTCCTTTCATCCAGAGCGCGTGCCGGTAGAACGGCTGCGCATCGCCGGGCGTGACCTGCACGCGCACGTCCGGCGACGGCCCGCCGACGCTGGGCCAGTCGAGCCAGAGCGTGCCGTCGCGCGTCATGCGGTCGCCCGGCGCGCCGAAGTTGATGCCGACGCGCTGGATCGGAGCGGTTTCGGCCACGCCGCCCCAGGCGCTCCATTGCTCGAAGCTCTCCGGCATCGGTGCCAGCGCGAGCGAGGTGAAGACTGGATAATTGCAGGTGCAGTTGCCCGTCCACGACGGCACGCTGAGCACGCCGCAGGCGGGCACGATGTTGTTGCGGCACCCGGAACGCAAGCCGCTGATGTTGATCGTGCCGCTGTCGTCGCGCTTGTCGTAAAATGCCGCCGTGCCGGAGCGCAGCGTGATGAGGTTGCCGTAATCGGCACCGACGAGGTCGCAGCCGTAGGTCTTCATATATTCGCGCGCCTCCTCGCGGCCGGTGATCGGATTGCGGCGCGCAAGTGGCAGCGGCTCGGCGGCCGCGGCCGGAGCCGCGGGCGGGGTTTTCGGGCCGCGCTCCAGCACCCGGCCGGTATAAACATCGTTGAACGCCACCGCGTGCGCCTTCTCGTTGTATCTCCTCAACACGTCCGGGTAGCTCATGCCGGCCGGCTGCGCGTCAACCGGCTCGCTGACCATGTAGCTCATCACGCCGTCCTCGACCGTGAAATAGGGAGGCAGGCCGCGGCCCGAGACGGTGTAATAACTGGGTGAGCCCATGTTCGTCCTCGGCAACACCATGCCTTTGTAAAAAAGCTTGTGATGATGGAACGTGTCGCCGAACCACAGCAGGCCCAGCGGCGCGCGCACGAGCGCGTCGAAATTCGGCTGGCCCGTGTAGTTCGCCGCGCCGGGCGGCGGTCCCGCGCGCACCACGAGCGTCCAGTCGCCCTCGCGCCGCACCTGTGCGCCCTCGAGTTTTGAGACTTTCTCGTCCGGCAGGCGCGCCGTCTTCACGCACAACGTGCCGCCGTAGGGCCGCAGTGAGGCAAAAGCGGTTTCGAGGAAGTTTTCTCCCACAGTGGCGGGTTCTTCGACAACGATGAGGTTCGCGAAATAGGGCGGCCATCCGAACGACGCCGGTTCTCCAACGTGCGCGGCGATCTTTTCGCCATAGAGTCCCGCCGCATCCAATTTTTTTCGAAACGCGGCAACTTTCTTCGCGTTGCGGTCCACGGCGATGACGCGCAGCTTGGGCTGCGCCGCCAGTGCTTCGGTGAGCCTGCCGTCGCCCAAACCCAACACCAGCGCGTAGCCTTCGCTCTGGCCGCTCAGTTGCAACAGGGCGCGGGCGTCTTCGCCGGAGCCGGCTGGCTGCAGTTGCCCCGCATATCGCGCCGGCTGCACCTGTTTTTCGCCGAAGCAGTAGATGCCGCCCTCGCGCGTGACCACGAACAACCGGCTGTCCGCCGCGAGCATGGTGTGGATGGTTCCCTTGACGCCGGGAAAACCGTCGCGAAAACGAAACTCACGCGAGCCGGCACGAATCGCACCCGCCACGCCGTCCTGCACGCGATAGGTTTCCTTGCCAATCTTGACCGTCTCCTTCACCGCGTCGCCGGGCTTCCTGCGGAGGCCAATCTGCCCGGCGGTTTGCAGTCCGCCGTCATGCACCTCCGCGTTGATCTCCGGGTCCACACAAAGTCGGCCGTCAGCGTCACTCGACAAAAACCATCCGCCCGTCTGGCTGTCCTGGCGGCCGTGGCCGAAATCGAACGACAACAATTTGCCCGTGGCCGGATCCAAAAACGCGGGAAAGGCGCGGCTGCTTGGCATGACCAGCCGCCCGCGGTTGATCAGCAGATAGCCTTGCGGCGACGGCCCGCCAAAGGACATCGCCCCGTGCGGATGCATCAGATACAACGACCCCATGCTGTCGTTGATCCAGAGCGACTTGCCGGTCCGCGCGTCGAGCGCGTGGATGAAGATTCCCTCGAACGGCCACACGCCCGCCGCGAAAAACACGCGCCCGCCGTCGAGCACCGGCGCGCCGCGCGCGGGCCAGACCGAGATGAGCCGCTCGTTGCCGAGCACCTTGCGGTTCGAAGGCGCGGCCTGGACTTTCCACAGCAGTTTTCCGGACGCTGCCTCAAGGCAATAGAGACAGCCGTCGTCGGAGGCGAAGTAGAGTTTCCGCTCCCACGCCACCGGCGCGAACCGCACGGGTCCGTCGGCGTAAAAGCGCCACTTCTCCGCGCCGGTCTCCGCGTCCAGCGCCGTGACGCTGTCGTTGCGCGACGACGCGACGAACATCGTCCGGCCCATCACCACCGGCTCGTAGCCGAGGTCGAACTGCAACCGCTCCTGCCGCGCCTGCCAGAACGCCGGCTTCAGCGGCGGATATTCCCGCACCCATTGCAAGTGCAACTCTTCCGGCAGCGTCTCGCCAGAGTTCGCTGTTCGTCCCGCGTCGCAGCGCCACATCGGCCAGTCCGCGGCCCCGGCATGGAGCGTGAACGCGGCCAGGGCAAGAAGAACTGAGGAAGTCTTTATGCAGGGCATCTGGTGTTCCGATTTTTGCCGGCATAGTCGCCCACGCGCCGGTCAACGCAAGAGCAAAATCGCCGTTGCCGCTCCACAAAGTGGAACGCAAGCAATCGCTCGTGCCGGCCCGGCGGTTGCAAAAAAACAACCGATGCAGCCAGCGCGAGGCTGACTGCATCGGTTCTGTGAAAGCGATCTGCCGCGTCGGCCTGCTACTTCAGGTTCTCTGCGACAAACGCCCAGTTCGCCAGCTTCCAGAATTTCTCCACGTAGCCGGCGCGCGCGTTGCGGTAATCAATGTAGTAGGCGTGCTCCCAGACATCGCAGGTCAGCAGCGCCCGTTTGCCGGCCGTCAACGGCGTGCCGGCGTTGCTGGTGCTCTCGATGGCGAGGGAACCGTCGGGATGCTTCACCAGCCAGGCCCAGCCGGAGCCGAACGTCCCCACGGCCGTGCTGGAAAACTTCTCCTGAAACTGCGCGAAGGAGCCGAACGTCTTCTTGATCGCGTCGGCCAGCGCGCCGGTCGGCTCGCCGCCGCCCTTGGGCGAGAGGCAATTCCAGTAAAACGTGTGGTTCCAGACCTGCGCGGCATTGTTGAAGACGCCGCCGGCGGCTTTCTTGACGATCTGTTCCAGCGTCAGGTTTTCAAATTCGGTGCCCGGAATGAGCTTGTTCAGGTTGGCGACGTAGGTCGCGTGGTGTTTGCCGTAATGATACTCGATGGTCTCGGCGGAAATGATCGGCGCCAAAGCGTCTTTGGCGAACGGCAGCGCGGGCAGTTTATGTTCCATGACTTATATCTCCTCTGGTAACTCTCCTCTTCGTCGTTTTTGTTCAACAGCTCGGGAATCTAGGCGACTTGTCCCGCCTGCGCAAGGGGCGGTCGTCAAAAAAAACCTCAAAATTGCCGGTCGCGCCGCCGCCCGCCGCCGCGCAGGCGGTGAAGAATCAAACTTGCACGGACCGCGGGGCGTTGTTAGCGTTGCGTCGTGATCAAACGTTGGCTCGTTGTGGGTTTGTTGGCGGCGGGTGTGGCTGCGACGTCGTTCGCGCAGCGAGGCATCGAGCCGGTGAAATTCGTCAATCTCATTTACTGCCTGCCACGCACGCCGGACGGTTACGAGAAGACAAAGCCCGCCGGCGTGATGATGAACACCGACGGGGCGCAGATCACGGAAGCGTCCCGGCAATATGCGAGCAAAGCGCATCCCAAAAAAGTCATCCGCGTCAAGATCACCGACGGCGCCTACAATGGAAAACTCTACGCGGAGTTCAGGACCACGCAGGATTTCAACGAAGAAGGAGCCACCGGTTACTACAAGGGCTACAAGCTGGACGGCTATCCCGTGCATGAGCACTACGCCAAGCAGGACCGGCAAGGCACCATGCGCGGCGTCATCGAAGGCCGGTTCATCATCGAGATCACCGGCTACGACGTGGGGCCGGGCGAGTTGATCGAGTGGTGGCGCGAGATAGACGTCAAGCGCCTGGTTTCAATCCACTGAAGCTTTGGGAAACGGAAGCGCGAAAACGAAAGGTCGGAGTCATGAAAGCACAACCGGCGGTGACACGGCGTGAGTTCCTGCGGACCACGGGCATTAGCGGCCTTGGATTGGCGGCGGCCGGCTGGTCCGTGCCGGCGTTCGCCGCGCGACCGGCGCGGGCCCTCTCTTCGGGCGACCGCGTCCTTGTTGTCATCCAACTCAGCGGCGGCAACGACGGTCTCAACACCCTCGTGCCGTTCGCGGACGGCGCGTACTACAGCGCGCGGCCGGTTATCGCCATCCAGCCGCGCCATGTTCTCAAACTCGGCGCGGGCCGTTATCAGGATTGTCTCGGTTTTCATCCGGGCCTGCGACCGCTGATGGAATTGTGGGAATCCGGGCGCATGGCCGTCATCAACGGCGTCGGTTATCCGAATTCGAACCGCAGCCATTTCCGCTCGCTGGAGGTGTGGCACACCGCCACGGAAAGCCACGGCGTTGAAGATGGCGGCTGGATCGGCCGCAGTTTCGACAGTAGCCGGCCGGCGCTCGCCGTCAGCGTCGGATGGGAAGCGCCGCCGGCGCTGAAGGGGCCGGGTATTGCCGGCGTTCATCTTCGTGAACCTTCCGCTGTGATTCACGCGGAGGACAACGCCGGCGAAGTCGCGCAAGCCGCGTTGGAGAAGAGCCGCGTCCTGTTGCAGCGTGCCGGACGCAGCGGCGCTGCGTATCCCGACACGCGCTTTGCTGCCGGCCTGAAACAAATTGCCGCGCTCGTGGACGGCGGACTCGGCGCCCGCGTTTATCATCACGACATCACCGGTTTCGACACGCACGCCAGCCAGCCGGCCGCGCATGGTCGTCTCTGGAGCGAAGTCAGCGGAGGACTGCGGGCGTTTTTCGCCGATCTGGAGGCGCGCGGCCTCGCCGGCCGCGTGGTGACGGTGGGCTTCAGTGAGTTCGGCCGCCGCGTCGCCGAGAACGGCTCCTGCGGCACGGACCACGGCGCCGCCGGGCCGATGTTTGTCTGGGGCGGGCCGGTCCGCGGCGGCGTGTATGGCGAACTGCCGAGCCTCACCGATCTCGATGACGGCGATCTGAAGTGCACCACGGATTTTCGCAGCGTCTATGCCACGCTGCTCGACGGCTGGCTCGGTGCCGATTCCAAGGCGGTGCTCGGCCGCGAGTTCTCAAAACTGCCGTTCCTCGCCGCGTAAGCGCGCGGAGCGGCGGCGGACAAACTAGAGCTGCGCCTTTTCCAGCGATGCGCCGGCTTCCGTTTTTTTCCCGCCGACTACGATGAGCGGAAACTTTCCGCGGTAATCGGGGCCGTGCGCGATCTTCGTGTGCACTTCGATCTGCCATGCGAAACGCGGGTAACCCTTTTCCTTCGGCGGCGAACTCGCCGCGGCGGACGTGGTTTGTTCTTCCGGCAGCGTGAACGTGTGCGTGCCAGTGAGCGTCTCGCGCGGCTGCGCCGGGTGGTTGCTTAGAAGAACGGCGTCGTCGCGGTAACAAACGGCGGTTTGGATGCTCGTCTTGCCGCCGGAGGTCGTCCTGGCGGTTTCGTTGCAAACGAGGTTGGCGTTGAGCGCGGTGATTTGCAGGCCCGTGCAAACCGGCTGCTGGAGCAGCAGCGCGACTTCTTCGCCGAGAACAAATTGCTGCGTGTTGACGAAGATCCGCGCATCGCCGATGTGGCGGTGTACCAGAAAATAATAAATCGCCATCGCCAGCGGGATGCAGCCGAGCGCGCCGTAGATGCCGGTCGCGACGATGGCTGCCGTTTCATAAGGCGGCGTGGCGACGCTGAAGTAATGGCCGCTCGCCAGCACGCCGATGCTTTGCCAGACGCCGGTGACGACCAGCGCCCGCTGGCCGCGCGCGGCGACGCGGCTGGCGGGCTTCAATTCAAACCAGCCGTCCGGCTGCGGCGTTGGCGGCGCCAACGGGCGCGTGGCCGTCTGCGCAAAATAGAGGCTGACCGGGACCACGAGGAAAATCATGGGAAACAGCACGAACAGATATGGCGCGAAACTGTAGTGCTTCAACAGGAACGCGTTGCCGGGTTTCGCCGGATCATAATAAGCCTCGGTGGATTGGCAGGGATGGTAATGACTGATGATTTCCTGTGCCCAGGCATAGCCGGCGCTTTCGCTAAACGGCAGGACGTTGTGGCTGGTATAAGCGACGTCGCCCACTTTATACCGATACATCACCTCCGGGCTGTAGGTGGTGCTTTTTCCGCGGTGCTCGGCAACACGCGTCGAGCGCACCTTCGCCGTGACCGGCTGGTAGGTGGTGATCTTGTGATGCTGGTCCCAGACGCCGTAGGCGCCGATGCCAACGAAGATCAGCGGGAACGCTCCGAAGATAATGATGAACACTTTCACGGCGTCGCCCAATCCACGACGATGATTTTGCCGGCATCGTTCCGCGGGGTCAACGGCTTTCCGCTGCGCTTCCTGCCACAGCGTCGCTGCCAGCCATGCCGGGCGGCCTTCGCGATCCACTACTTGGCGAGCGTGGCGGGCTTGTCGGGTTTTTCCAGAAAATAATAGCGGGCGTAGGCGGCGGCGATCCTCGCCGTGTTGACGACGTAGTTGTCTTCATCATCCATGCGCTTCCACGACTTCACGGGTTGGGCGATGTCGAACTGGCTCAGCACGGTGCCGTCGGCTTCGCTGAAGGTGATCAAAATCCGCGCCTCGCCCAGCGGCGGCACCGGCATTGGCTGCGCTTCGAGGCCCAGCGACATCTGGCCGCCCCTCGCGTTCGGCACGGTTTGCATCGGGCGCGGGCGCGGCATGGGCTCCTGCGGCGCGATGAAGGTCAGAAACTTGATGCTAATGACCAGCCCCTTCTTGCCCACCTTGAAATTCGGCTCTTTGCGCGACACCAGTTCCCGCTCCGTGCGCCATTGCAACAGCGATTCCGCCTGCAACGGCGTCAGCGTCGGCTCGTGCGCGACGCGAACCTCCACTTCCTTGAACTTCGGCGTGGATTTCGGTGCGGGGAAAATCGGTTTGCGGTCATCGGCGGCGGTGGCGAACAAGGCCACGCCCAGCAGTCCGCTCCAGATCAACGTCATTCGTTTCATGGTGCCTCCAAATCAGTGCAAGTTACTTTAAGCCACGCCGGCACGGGCGGCAATGCCGCTGTTTTCCGGGCCGCGATCGGCGGCACGGGGTGTGCTGCGGGTTCACGGCAACACGCGAAAGATGCGGCATGTGCGATTCGTGAAATCGAGCGTGAACGTCGTGTCGGCAGGGAAACATGGCCCCTTGCCAACCGTGGATTCACCTTGGCCAACCACAAGCAATTCCTGAAGCGCCGCCTTCTTCGGCAACCGGATCGTCCGCTGGCCCGCGTTCCATACCGTAATCGCCAGGTAGTTCTCGTTGGCAAAAATCGTGTCGCTCAACTCATCGTAAATATGAACACCGGCCTCCCTGGCATACTGCTGCAACGGTATCCACGGCAACGGCGGCACCGCCACGAACACATTCCGGCAATTCGGGGTTCGCTTCTCCGCCACCACGACCCGGTTGTCCGGGGTCCGGCCGGGGCACTCGTCGGCGCCGCCGGTCACATGAAACAGGGGCGAAACCTCGGCGCCATCATACGCAATCGACTTGCCGCCCACTTTGACGACGACGCGCGACTTCGGAAGCGCCGAATCCATCTGGATCTTCATCCCCAACAACGATGATATGTTGTCAACGGACAACCCCTCCTTGATCAGGCCGGGAGCGTAGACCCACACCAGCAGGCGGTTGTCCGTCATGCACCGGTCGCGAATGAAGCACCGCTGATCTTCCGAAAGGACAAACGCATTCAGAAACACGATCATGCGATAGGGCGACAAATCGAGATCCTTCAAGTCGTCGAGCAGGTAGAAGTCGTGCGGCGCGCCGATGTTTCCGACCGCGCCCATCTGGGCTGCAATCCAGGCGAACTTGCCGCCCCTCTGCGCGACACCGTAAGGCAGGTAACGAAACGAGTTTTCGTCCAGGACCACCGCGACCTGCGCCACCGATTTGCGCGAAAGGTGGATGCTCTCATCCCCGACACGTTGCGCTTCAGCGAATAATCGCAGAAACGCCTCGTCATCATACCAACCGCCCCACAGATCGAACCACCAGTTGGCCCAGCCGTGCACCAGGTTCTTGGCGAAGACTTTCTTCAAATCCCGCAGGCTGTCCGCGATGGTCGGCGGCCCAAACCACCGGGCTTCGTTGTAACAGCCCTGCGGGTCGATGTCGGGCCGCGTCTTGGAAATCCACTGGCACAACGACGTATGCGTGTCGATCTCGCTATAAAACAATTTGCCGGCTTTCAAGACCGAATCGGTTTCGGTCGCGCTGGTGGCGCCCGCCGTGGTGACGAAATCGATGTCCTTGGAGTCGAGAAGTCGTCGCAGGGCCAAGTGGCCCGTATCGGGCCAGAGCCGCGTGTACCCGTAGAACGTGCCGGTGATCATGCGCCCGCCGGATGCCTCCTTGACGGCCTTGCACAGGGCTAATATCGACTCCACGATTTGGTCGGAATGAAACTGGCGATAGTCGATGACGAGCTGCGATTTCTGCGGATCCAAAAAATGGCCGCAGTCGCCCGCGGAACGTTGGGCCGCCGGTGGAATGGATATCGCTTCGAGGCTCTTGCCAAACAGGCGTTGGACGGTCTTTTCGTCCTTCCCGTAGCGCTCGAAAAGCCACTCGCGAAATCGCTTCTGGGCGCAAACCGTCTCATCGCATCCCCTGGCAGCCTCCTCGGTGTCCCCAACTGTCAGCATGTAGCCAAAAACATGCCCGCCAAATTTCGACGACGACACAAACCGGACGATGTTCTTCAGCGCGACCGCCGTGTCATTGCGCCAGCGCACGGACGAGAATGACTGGCGCAGTCCCTGACTTCCCGGTTTTCCGCCACCGTCGGTTTCCTTGGGATGCAACAGGTCCCACCACGCCGGGCTATCGCAGAATATGCGCAGCAAAACGATGGCCTGGGGATCCGCGTCCAGGACTTCCTGGAGGCTTTTCTCGATAACCGAGTAGTCGATGATGTCCTGTCCCCTCCAAAGTCCGCGGGTGTTCCACTTGACGGGTTTGTCTCCGCCGAGCCACTTGTCGGTCAGCGTCAGGATCACCACATACGTGTGAACGCCATGGTCGGCCATGTTCTTGTAACGAAATGGCTGGGGATAGTAGGACGTGAATGCCATCGGAAACCGCGGCGCACCGTTGAAAAACAAGGTGGGCCTGCCCGTGCATGGTTTGATCTCGCAAGAGACTTTGCCCGCAGCCGATTCCTCCGCCATGCTCGTGGCGGACGACGTCACAAGCAAAGCCAGCGGCATGAGGCAACAGAGGATGCGGGAAATTCCCGCGGCGAAAACCACGCGCCGTCCAAAGGCCGGATTGAACCAGGTCCGTGTCTCAGCAGATGCCATGGCAGCGTTCTCCAATTTGAACTTCAGCGAGGCCGCTATTTTTTCGGCTGCAACCGCAGCCGGTCGGTGCTGTAGTTCGCGCGGTCCCACGTCGGATAATACGCGGTGGCCAGCGGCGTTGGCGCAATCGGCGGCGCGTTCTCGCCCGCCGCCAGCACGCGGTAAAGCCGGTAAAGCGGCCCGGTAAAAACCAGCTGAAACCGCGACAGTTTATTCGGTTCGAAATGCAGCCGGTAGGCGGCGACGTTGGGCGAAATGACCGGATGATTGCTGTCGTAACGCGCGTGGCCCGGCTCCACCTCCGTCAGCGTTCCGATGTCCAGCACCAGATAACGCGCGCCGTGCCGCTGGCAATACGCCGCCAACGCCTCCTCCGGCCCAAACAGCGCGTTGTCGAACGCCAGCAGCGCCGTGCGATTGCCCGCGTCCAGCATGTCCGTCCGCAACAACACCGGCCGGCCCGTGTCTGCCGCCAGCGAGCCGCCGAGTTGTGGCGAGGCGGCCAGCGGCGCGTCCGGCTCCGTGCGATAGCGGATCTGTTTGACCAGCGCCAGCAAATGACTCCGGTTTGGGAACTCGTTCTTGCCGCTGTAAACGCTCAGCCCGCCCAGATTCGCCGCCAGCGCCGCCGCCAGCAACAGTGCCGCGAAAAATCGCGGCCGGTTCCCCAGCCGCCACACCGGCGGATAGCGGCCGACGTTCAGGGCAAAATCCACCAGCGATCCCGCCATCACCGCCGCGGCCCACGCAAACCAGCCGTCCAGCCGCGCCGCCATCAGCCACAGCATGACGAGCAGGGCCGTCAGCGTCACCAGCAACGCGCGCTCGAAAGACAACGTCACCCGCGCGCCGCTGGCAATGGCGATGGCCCCGACCATGTGCCGCGCCTGAATAAATGGCAGCGCGATGGCCAGCGGCGCCAGCACGATCAATCCGGCCGCCGACAGCCACCAAACCGACGCCGCCGGACATTGCGCCGCGCAGGACCACAACAATCGCACGCGCTCGTCCAGCACGTGCGGCAACAGCGGCATCTGGCCGAAACACGCCAGTTTGGCCGCCGCCAGCCGGACCAGCAGCGCAAAGTCCGCCAGGTGCGACCCGTGCCACCACTCCACCGCCAGCGTCGTCACCGCCAGCACGGCGAACGAAACGGCATACAGCGTCACGGAGATCATCCTCCGCCGCCAGCGAAACTGGCGCGGCATCAACCCCGCCATCGAGTCCGTCACCCGCCACCGGTCCGGCAACGGAAGCCGCGTCACCCGCAACAATCCTCCCAGCAAGACCCACGCCGCGCCAAAAACCACCGGCCACGACCACGCCACATCCCGGGCTTGCAGCGCCGGCACCGTCAACCCCGCCCCCGCCGTTGCCAGCGCCAGCAGCGCCACCGGCGCGTAAAGCGACCGGCCTTGAATCGTCCGCGCCGTCGCCCCTGGTTTCAACTCCGTCACCAGATCGAACGACAAGTGATGGAAATCAATCGCCGCCGCCGCCGCCATCATCAGAAACAAGAACCATGTTGCGCCGGGCCAGATCGTCAGCGCCCACCAGCAACAACCGGCCGCCAGCACCGCCCGCCACAGTTGCCGGCCGCTCACGGCCGTCACCGCAAAATGCGCCGTCAGAAACAACCACGGCAATCCGACGTCCTCCACCGCCAGCCGCGGCCCGGCCGTCGCGTGCAATCCGCCGAACGCGCTCGCCCACAAACACGCGCTCGCCAGTCCCGCCAGTCGGCTCTTCCACACCTGCCGCGACAGCGCGTAAACCGGCCACACTGCCAGCGCCGTCAGCGCGCTCCACCACCACACCAGAAAGACGTGGAACGGCATCGCGCCGATGTTCGCCACCACCTCCCGGTAAACGACCGCGGCCAGTTTCTCGGCCACCCAACTGTCCGCCGCGCGCGTGTCCGAACCTTCCGGCCAGCCGAGCGCCCTGTCCTGCGCCGGCAACGCCATGCCGGCGGCGAGCATCTTCGCGTAGCGGTAGCGCACCGCGTCCTGGCCCCAGAATGTCGCCGTGTCGTCCGCGCGGCTGAACTCCGCGTGGTCCAGCACGCGCGCCGCCTTGAACCACGTCGCGCCGGCCCAAAGCGCCAGCAGCGCCAGCAGGACCAGGCACCGGCGAAGATTCTCAGAAAAGGGCGTCACAAACGACAGGCTTAACCCGACTCCCCTTCCGATTCAATCTGCAAAATCACCAGCGGACTCTGCCGCCAGCGGCTTGACTTCGCGACGCCAAATCCTACCATGCCGTCCTTAAAACCATGACTATACCGACTGACATCCTTTCTCGTGCGGCGACCCAGGCCCGCGGCCTGGCCATGGACGCGGTTCACGCCTGCAACTCCGGCCACCTCGGCCTGCCGTTGGGCTGCGCTGAAATCGGCGCGGCCCTTTACGGCTTCGCGCTGCGGCACGACCCCGACCAGCCGAAGTGGCTCAACCGCGACCGCTTCGTGCTCTCCGCCGGCCATGGCAGCATGTTCCTCTACACGTGGCTGCATCTTTCCGGCTATCCGAAGATGACGCTGGAGGAAGTCAAAAAATTCCGCCAGCTCGGCAGCCAGACGCCGGGCCATCCGGAATCGTTTGAAACCGCGGGCGTCGAGGCCACCACCGGCCCGCTCGGCCAGGGCGTCGCCAACGCGGTCGGCTACGCCGTTTCGGGCAAGATGGCCGCGGCGCGCTTCAACACGCCGCAGCATGTCATTTTCGACCATCACATCATCTGTCTCGCGGGCGACGGCTGCATGCAGGAGGGTGTTTCGTCGGAGGCGTCGGCGTTCGCTGCCCATTTCGGACTCGACAACCTGATCCTCATCTACGACTCGAACGAGGTCACGCTGGATGCGATGGCCAAGGCGACGCAGAGCGAGGACACGGCGAAGCGTTACGAGGCTTACGGTTGGGACGTGCAGACGATTGTCGGCCACGACATGGAGGCGTTTGTCTCGGCGTTGAAACGGGCCAAGGCGGCGAAGAGCGGCAAGCCGCAACTGATTATCGCCAAGACAGTGATCGGCAAGGGCATCGCCGAGGTCGAGGGCACCAGCAAGGCGCACGGCGAAGGCGGCGCAAAGTTTATTGATACCGCCCGCGCGGCGCTGGGGCTGCCGGCCGAGCACTTCTACGTCTCCAACGATGTCCGCGCCTACTTCGCGCAGCACAAGAAGAAGCTGGCTGCGGATTACGAGAAATGGAATGCCAACTACCAGGCATGGCGTGTTGCGAACCCCGCCCAGGCGAAACTGCTCGACAGCGGCTTGAACAAGGAAGTGCCCGCCGGTTTGCTAGGCAAAATTCCGCCGTTCCCGGCCGACGCGAAGATCGCGACGCGCAAGGCGGGCAGCGACGTGCTCCAACCGCTGGCGGAGGCGCTGCCGCTTCTGATCAGCGGCAGCGCCGACTTGCACGGCTCGACGCTCAACTACATCGCCGCCAGCAGGGATTTCACGCGCGACAATCCCGCCGGCCGCAACATCCGCTTCGGCATCCGCGAGCACGCGATGGCCGCCATGCTCAACGGCTTTGCCTACGACGGCATCTTCCGGCCGTCCGGCGCGACGTTCCTCGTGTTCGCCGATTACGCGCGGCCGTCGATCCGGATCGCGTCGCTCGCGTCGCTGCCGGTGATCTACATTTTCACGCACGACTCCATTGGCGTCGGCGAGGACGGCCCGACCCACCAGCCGGTGGAAACGGTCAGCGGCCTGCGCGTGATGCCGAACCTCGACGTGATCCGCCCGGCCGATCCGGAGGAAACCGCCGGCGCGTTTGTCGCCGCGCTGGAGCGCACGAACGGCCCGACGCTGCTCTGCCTCACGCGGCAGGCGGTGCCGATGCTCAACCAGATTCCCGTCCCGCAGCGCCGCGAGGGCGTGTTGCGCGGCGGCTACATCGCGCTCAAGGAAAAATCCAAACTCGATTTGATCCTGCTCTCCTGCGGCAGCGAGCTGCAACTCGCGCTCGAAGCCGCCAAACAACTTGGCGACGGCGTGCGCGTCGTGTCGCTGCCGTGTTTCGACCGGTTTGAGCGACAGCCCGCGGCCTACCGTGAGGAAGTGCTTCCCTCAAGCTGCCGCCGCCGCGTGGCAATCGAGGCGGGTGTGCCCGACCTCTGGTATCGTTACACCGGTCTCGACGGAAAGGTCGTCGGCCTGAACCGCTTCGGTCTCAGCGCGCCGGGCGGCACGGTGATGAAGACGCTGGGCATCACCGCGGAGAGCGTCGTCAAGGCGGCGCAGAGTCTGCCGCCCGCGTGAGTTGAACTGGATTTACGGCCATGCAAAACGAAAAAGAACTGATCGCTGCGGCGCGCCGGAAGGCGCTCACACTTTGCGAAGGCAGACTCGTGCCGCATCATTCATGCGGCGTCTGCATGGCCGAGACGTTCAACCTGCCGAGCGCGCCCTACCAGGCGTTGCGGCGCGGCGGCGTCACCGGCGACGGCGAGTGCGGCGCGATCAAGGGCGGCGAGCTGGTCATCGGTCAGTATTTCGGCGACCCGAATCCGGCCGGGCCGGTGTCGCCGAAGTTTCGATCGGCGATGGCGTATTTCCGCGCGCAGTGGGAGAAGCGCGCGCCACTCGGACCCGGCGGCCGGCGCCGGCCCGACGGGACGCTGGACATCATCTGCAATCACCTCACCGGCCCGCAGGGAGATTTCGCCGGCGAGAACCGCCAGAAGTTCTGCGTGGAGCTGGTGGGGACGATGGCGGAGATTCTCGCCGAGACGCTGCTGAAATTCGGCGCGACGTTCGAGATCAAACCGGTTGGAAAGTAAGCGGCGCGATTCCGCAGCTTTTCTTATCCACGGATTGCACGGATTGCACGGATTTTCACGGCGAAGGGACATTCCGTGCAATTCGTGCAATCCGTGGATTCCATTCGCGCTACAACAGCTTGGCCAGTTTTTCCTTCGAGCTGGCGAACACGTCTTTGTGCAGGCTGCCGCCGTGGCTGTCCATCGTGACCACGCAGGGGAATTTTTCCACTTCCAGTTCCCACACCGCCTCGGGGCTGCCGAACTCCTCCAACATGCAGACGCCGCGCACTTTCTTGATGCACTCGGCCAGCACCTGCGCCGCGCCGCCGACAGCGTGGAGATACACGCAGCCGAACTCCTTGCAGCCCGCCAGCGTCTTGTCGCCCATGCCGCCTTTGCCGATGACGGCCCGCAGGCCGAGCTTCTGGATGACCCCGGCCTGATACGGTTCCTCGCGCGTGCTGGTGGTCGGGCCGGCGGCTTTGCAGACCCACTGGCCGTCTTCCTTCACCATCACCGGCCCGCAGTGGTAAAGGACGCCGCCGCGCATGTCCACCGGCAGCGAGCCGCCGTCGTGGAGGAACTTGTGGACCGCGTCGCGGCCGGTATGGACGACGCCGGTGATCTCCACGAGGTCGCCGACATGGAGCGAACGGATGACGTCTTCGGAGATGGGCGTTTTGAGTTCCATGGTCTTACACGCAGCGAACGAAATTCACCGCAGAGACGCAGAGAGCGCAGAGTTTGTTTGTTTCTCTTTGCGTACTCTGCGTCTCTGCGGTGCGATTATTTTTCAATAGAGCCATTTCTCAATCGTCCCGCCGTCGGCGCTCAGCACGACGCCGCGCCGCCGGAAGGCCCAGCACATGTAACTGATGCTGACGAAATACGACGCCGGCAGGCGGTTGACGGCGCAAATCTTGCAGCCGAGCAGCGTCGTCTTGCCGCCGAAACCCATTGGGCCGATGCCGAGCTGGTTGGAGGTGGCGACGATCTCTTGCTCCAGCGCGTCGAGTTCCGGGTTCGGGTTGCGATCGTCGAGCGGGCGCAGGAACTGCTCCTTCGAGAACGCGTAGCTCGTGGCACGGTCGCCGCCGATGCAGACGCCGAGCACGCCGGGACCGCAGCCCTTGCCCTGCGCTTGCAACACCGCGTCGAGGATCACGCGGCGGCAGCCTTTCAGGTCGCGGTCGGCGCCGAGGCGCGAGTCGGGCAGCGAATACTGCGCGCCGACGTTCTCGCAGCCGCCGCCTTTCAGAATCAACCGCACGTCCACAGCGGTCGCGCCGCGCGTCTGGGTGAAATGAAACGTCGGCGTGCCGGGGCCGAGATTGGTGCCGCTGTTCTTGCCCGTCAGCGAGTCCACAGAATTCTGGCGCAGGAAACCCTTCTTCGTCGCCTCGGCCACGGCCTCGCGCGCGGCCTCCTCGAACACGAGCTGGTCGCCGCCGACGGGGACATGGACGTAGAAGAGGATCGAGCCGGTGTCCTGGCAGATCGGCTGGCTTTTCCTCGCCGCTATCTCGATATTGGCGTGGATGGTTTTCAGCGCGAACTCGGCCGTCGTACGCTTTTCCTCCGCTTGGAGCGACTCGGTGAGCACGCGATGGACGTCGTCGGGCATTTCCGCCGACGTGCGGCGGATGAGTTCAAGCAGGTTCTCTTTCAGGCCAGCCATGCGCGCCAATGTAGGTTGTGCCGCCGAAGTTTCAAGCGGAAGTTTTGAAAACGCCGCTGGAGGGCGAAGCGGGCATCCCGCCTGTCGGATTGGCGCGCAAGCCGTCCAGGATCTGAAAAACGGACTTCAACGCCGAGGCGCAGAGGAACGCGCAAAGGCTCTGCGTACCTCCGGCGATCTCTGCGCCTCGCCGTTGAAGTCCTCCGCCCACGCGGGATGCCTTGCCCCGCCAGACATCCAGCCATTTTTCTGTCCTCCGCTTCCCTGACTTGATTTTTTTCAACTTTGATGGTGAGTTGCAGGTGGCGAAGTGACCTAATAGGACAGACGGAAAAATAGACAAACTGGAGAGTTGCCATGCCAAAGTACGAATATACCGCCGTGGATGCCCGCGGCGTCGAAAAAGCCGGCGAGATTGACACCGAAAGTCCCGCCGCCGCCATCAACAAGCTCAAGGAGATGGGGTATTTCCCCACCAAGATCACCGAGGCGGGTGCCGGTCACTCCCGGAAGTCCAAACCGGGCGCGGCGGCCGCCAAGGGCGGCAAAAAGAGCGGCTGGCAGCAGATGGAGATCAAGATCCCCGGTTTGACCGACCGGGTGAACAAGAAGCTGCTCACGATTTTCACGCGCCAGCTGGCGACGCTGATTGACGCCGGCCTGCCGTTGCTGCGCGCGTTGCGGACTCTGGAGCGCCAGGAGCGGAATCTCGCGCTCAAGAAGACCATCACCGCGCTGGCCGAGGCCGTCGAGGGCGGCTCGACGCTCTCCGAGGCGATGCAGCACCACCCGCGGGTGTTCGACCGGCTCTACATCAACATGATCCGCGCCGGCGAGGCGGGCGGCGTGCTCGAAGTGGTGCTGACGCGCCTGTCGGAGTTTGCCGAAAAGGCGCAGAAGATTCGCGGCAAGGTCCTGGCGGCGTCGGTCTATCCGTGCGTCGTGCTCACCATCGCCATCACCATCCTGTTCTTCCTGATGACCTACATCGTGCCGAAGTTCCAGGACATCTTCAAAGACCTGCTCGAAGGCAAGCCCTTGCCGCAGTTGACGCAGTATGTGATGAATGCCAGCAAGCTGATTCGCGAGAACGTGCTGTTGGTCGTGCCCGCCGTGGTGGGATTCGTTGTCATCTTCAACATCCTCGTTAAAAAGGTGCCGCCGCTCACCAAGCTGTGGGACACCTTCAAGCTCAATATGCCCGCCTTCGGCCCGATGATCCGCAAGGTCGGCATCTCGCGGTTCACGCGGACGCTGGGCACCCTCATCTCCAGCGGCGTGCCGATTCTGCAAGGACTCATGATCGTGAAGGAGACCTCCGGCAACCGCGTCATCGCCGACGCCGTGCAGCGGGTGCACGACTCGGTGAAGGAGGGTGAATCGGTGGTCCGGCCGCTGGAGGCCAGCAAGGTCTTTCCGCCCATGGTGGTCTCGATGATTGACGTGGGCGAGGAAACCGGCGCGCTGCCGGAGATGTTGATGAAGATCGCCGACAACTACGACGAGGAAGTGGACAACGCCGTCGCCGGCATCACGTCGCTGCTGGAACCGATGTTGATCGTGTTCCTGGCCGTGGTGGTCGGTGTCATCGTCGTGGCGCTGTTCCTGCCGCTGGTGACCATCCTCCAGACCCTCGGCGGTGGCACAACGACTTGAGCGGACGTGGAGCGTGGAGAGTTATGTGTGGATTTGAACGAGATGAAGCGATGAGAAACTGGAATGACAATGTGGTGGAACCGGTGTTGCGCCCCGCGGCGCGATCTGTGGACGCCCCGCGGTCCACTGCCCACGCTTCACGCTGCAGGCTTCACGCGCCACGGTCCCCCGCCGCCTTCACCCTCGTCGAACTGATGACGGTGATTCTGGTCATCAGCATCGTCTCCGGCATCGTGATCGCCGGCGCGGGCTATGCCAACAGGATGGCGATGAAAACGCGCACCCAAACCACCATTCAGCAGGTTTGCACGGCCATAGACAGGCATGACACGGACAGGGGATGGTATCCACCTGATTTAACTTGCAACAGCGATGGTGGCGCTCTTTTAGGCAACCAATTTGTTTGGCCGTGTGAAGCTCTGTGGTTCTGGCTGGAGTATTGGGGGCCGCACCAGCAATACCCCAAAGAGCCCTACATGATGTTCAAGCGCGAGCAATTGGTGGCGGGCACTACCAAAATCAATGCGGCGTTTGACCAGTCGGCCGGCAACTTCATGCGGATAGTGGACTCCTGGGGCAATCCGCTGAATTACAAAAGCTACAACGGAAACAGCTACAAGTTCAACGACGGCACTATGATGCCGCGTCACAATAATAGGACGACCTCCACCATCTGGGGTCTCGAAGCCTATGACATATGTTCCTACGGCGGAGACGGCACGACTTGGAGCGACCTTAACAAACCCTTTGATCGCCAACAAGACTTGAGCCTCAGCCAGATGACGACCGTGACTCATTGGAACGGAACCGACCATGGCCAGATTCCCATTTATTTTTTCAAGCCGTTCGACACCATGGTTGGCGGTGGTGGCGGGACAAAGCACTGTTATGGCGGTGAGGACAACGACGACATCAACAACTGGCAGCGGCGGTGAGCGCAGTTAGAGGTCAGAAGCTAGAAGTCAGAGACCCGTGAATAATAATCAGTGACCAGTGGACAGTTTGGATGAGGAATAAATTTATGAAGGTGATGGCGTGGCGGAAACGAATGAGTGGAGGCTTTACCTTGGTGGAGTTGCTGGTGGTCATCAGCATCATCGTGGTGTTGATGGGTTTGTTGTTTCCCACGATCGGCACCATCAAGAACGCCGCCAACAAAGCCAGGGCGGGCGCGGCCGTTCAGAGTCTTTGCACCGCCGCCAAGTCTTACTACAACGAGTATGGCCAGTGGCCGTCGCCGACCAGCGATATGGACCTCGTTTTGACGTTCAATGGGTTGCTGAATCCCCAGTCGGGTACGAAGGTCAGCAACGGCCAGGCGGCGCAGGACAATCCCCGCGCCATCCAGTTTATGGAGCTCAAGCTCAAGGACGTGACCATGGTCGGCACCACTGCCGGCCAAAGCCCGCTGGCGTTTTACGATCCGTGGGGCATGCCTTACGCTTACTGCTTCGACAACGGCAAGAAAGGGAACTACTACCAGGGACCGTTGCAAAACGGCACGCCCTCCGGCGCGCAGGGATGGACGGATCAGAACGCCTACGACAACCAGCTTACCGTGCCGTTCAAGGACGACTCCGGTGCGACGATCCTCCCCGGAGGCTTCGCGTTCTTCTCCGATGGTCCCGACACACGCACCGGCACCGACCAGTCGGATCCGGGCAGCAAAAACCCGGCCAAAGCCTACGAGGATGACGTGAGGAGCTGGAGGTAACAATGGAAATGCGCGCTTCCCGCTCCCGCAGCGCCTTCACGCTCGTCGAGTTGATGGCCGTGATCGCCATCATCGGGCTGATGATGCTCGTGGTGTTGCCGGCGATCCAAACCAGCAAAGGCAGTTCGCTGATCAGCGCGGCCCGGCAGTTCTCCAACGACCTGAACCTCGCCCGCCAATACGGCATTGCACGCAACTATCGGATGCGCGTGGTGATTGCCATCGACAAGACCATCACGGATTGCCAGACCACTATTCCCGACTTGATGTCCATGCAATACAGCGCCTACGCCATCATGTATCAGGGGAGAATTGGTTCAGATTCCAGTGTGCAGACTACGTACTGGCAGACGGGAAGACTAGCAAACCAGCCGAATCTGCCCTACGGCAAGGATAGGTGGTATTATGTCCAAAACTGGACATTCTTGTCTAAAGGAGTCGTTTTTGATCCCGCTCCGCAGGATTTGACGTCGGCTGACGGGAAAGGCTTGGGTTTGCCCATGACAACGGTCTTCTTTGGCCAAATGGCGAATCAAAACCTGTGGGACGGAATAACGCTGGACAAACTGCCCTTTCCTTACAGGAATTCCGACACGGATCCACAAATGGGAAGCACGATGGCCTTCATCGAGTTCAAGCCCAATGGCATGCCTTCCATGGCCGGTTCTGTGCGCTTGATCAACGGCAACGTCATGGTCAGCAGCGCCAACGGTGGCGGCGCGACGTTGGTTGTGCAGGGGCGCACGTCCCCCAAGACGGCGAATGGAACCAGAGATCCGGCGTCTGAGAATTGCGTGGTGCTGAGTTGGGACAATATCATCGGCAAGGTCAAATGGACGCAACCCGGAATATGAATGCGATCAATGAAGAGTTCAGAGTGAAGAGTGAAGAGTTGACTCCGGCCGTCGCAAACCCAAGGACTTCCCGCTCTTTGTCCGCCATCTCCCATCTCCCATCTCCCGCCTCCCATTCCCCTTCCGGCTTCAGCCTTGTGGAGGTCATGATTGCGATCGGCATCGTGGCGTTCGCCGTCGTGGGCATCCTCACGGCCTTTCCCGTCGGCATCGAGGCCGCGCGCGATTCGCGCGACGAAAACACGGCCACGTTGATCGCCGATGACATCTTTAGCCGTATGCGCTCCCAAACTTTTGGTGGCTCCTCCATTTCTGGCGGCAACAGTTTTGTATGGCCGGAGGTGCCGTTGAAAAAACAAACTTCAGGTTTGAAGACGAACTATACCGGCTGGACCCCCACTGGCAGCATGTTCTATTATGCGCGGGACGGCCGGCCGGCCAACGCCGACAGCACGGCCGATGGCAGGCCGCCCACCGCAAACACCCCCTACAAGAGCGATGAAGGCTATTTTGGCGTGCGGATCTATGTGAACAATAATCCGTACTATTCTAACTTGAATGCCGGCTCGTTGAGAGCACGCGAGGATGATTCCATGTCCAATATTCCCGATGTGGCGTGCGTCATCCTGGAGATTTCCTGGCCCGCCCGCGTGCCGTATAACAACCGCAGGTTCAAGAGGCAGTTCGACACCGCCATTGCCAATCTCCACTAATCATGAACACACGGAACCCACCGCGCAACACCGAACGGCAAACGGCAGGGGGAAGGAATCCGGAATCCAGGATCCGGAATCCCAAACCTCTCCATCACGGTTTTACCTTGTTGGAAGTTTTGGTGGCCACCGGTGTGCTCGCCGTGATGGTGACGATACTCTTCCAGTTGTTCGCCGAGGGGTCCAACGCATGGCGGATGGGGGAAAAGGTGGCGGACGTGAACCAGGGCGTCCGCACGGCGATGGACTTGCTTGTTCACGAAGCGTCGCTGGCGGTCATTGACACCACCACGAATCCGAACCTGCAAGGCATGTCGGTGGTCGTGCAAAGGCGATCCACGGGAGATCAGCCGGCCAATGATCCGACGCCCTACGGCGTTTACGACGAACTTTGCTTCGTCGCGCCCGTGGAGATTGGCAACGACGTCACCAATTGCGCAACCGCCACAAGCGGATACCGGCCATTCTGCGGTATCCGTTATTATGTGGCCAAGGCACCCATGGTTGGCAGCCAGCGGCAACAGGTGTTGGGCAACCTGACCCGCGTGATTTACGCGACGGCCAACAGGGGCGGCTCGACCACTTTCTACAACAACCCGTGGTCGGTTGGTGCCGGTATCCAATCGAATTCCGTTGTGGTCGCTGAAAACGTCCTCTCATTCCGCGTGCAGCCCGCACAGTATGACCCCGCGCAAGGGTTGAGGCCGGCCAATGCGGAGATGTTCAGGGACATGGGCTCGGACCAGTCGAAAACGATTGACTACAATAGTTTTAGCGGAAAAACCCCCTGCTATCCCGGCATCTATGTCGGCTTGTGCGTTGTGGACAGCCGGTCGGCCAGCCGCATCAATCAACTCGGTTTGAACGCCGCAGTCAAAACGGTGGGATTCCAAACCATCACCAACTGGACCCTGATTCACTTTGAGAACTTCAAACCGTGAAATCCCGCAAAAACTGGAGCGCAAGACGTCACTTGAAATCGAACACTGAATGCTGGAGGCTGAATACTGGAACGTCCCGCCGCGGCATCGCGCTGATCATTACGCTGACGATCATGGCGCTGTTGCTCATCCTGGCGACGGCGTTCGTCGTGAACATGCGTACCGAACGCACGGTGGCCTTCAACTACCGGCGGCGAGTCGAGGCGCGGCAGGCCGCGCTGGCCGGCCTCGACACCGGGATCGCCAAGATGGCCAGGTTCTACACCGATGCCGAGTTCGTCAAGGGAACCGTGGCGACCATGGCCGGCCGGTTCTACTACACCAATGGAGTTGGCGCGACTGTTACCATCCCTGGCGTCACCACCCCCGCCTCGCGCTGGGCCTACGGCTTCACTAACATGCTCATGTTTTCCTGGCTTTTGCCAGGGCCGCAGGGGGTGTTTTCCGCAGGCTTCACGAACTGGGCGGACAAGGTGAATATGAACGGAGGCAACTTCTGGTGGCCTCAAAACGTGGGACAATCGGGCAGCTATCTGCCCATTGCCAATCCATCCGTTAATTCGTATCGGGCTGGCGCCGCCGGCACCAGTTGGGGGCCGGATAAGGCAGCCATATGGGCCGCCTACATACCCTCGAACGGCAACCGTGGAAGCTACGCCAAGTTTGCGTTCTGGATTGATGACGAGTCGTCCAAGATCAACATCTCCAACGCCGCCGCGCCCGATTTGAGCGCCGCCCCTTTTAGTGTCGATAACAGAACGACGAACTTCTGGGCGGTCGGAACGCCTGCCTACCCATGCGGCATGATCGTGCAACCGGATCCGATCAAGCATATAACCAAACAGCTCAGTACGGTTGATCTGTCCATGTTGGACGTCGGCAAGGCCTGTCCGGCCTATCCTTACCCTGTCGCCAACGGGCCTTGGACGGACGCGGCCACGCTGTCTGGCATTGAAGCGCTTCGAAATGGCAGCACCTGGCTGCCGTTCCAGACACCCGAAGAAGTGTTGAGTTTGAATAACAATCTGACCATGAACGACTATCAGGCCGTCAAGTCCTGCCTGACCGCCTGGAGCGCCGAGAAAACCGATTTCTCCCACTTTTTCCGAACCAGTGCCGGAGCGATGATTCCCCGCGTCAACGTGGGCAATCCGCTTAACAATCAAGCGGATGGCATCGGGCTATACAACTTTTTGACCGGCTCGACCTCAACCAACGCCAACCTTCCGCTCTCAACATTCATGGCAAACTCTTTCGGTTCCTCCAAGCCAACATACCAGAATAAATACACGGACACGCAACAGCCCTTCCTTAAAGGCGGCCCGGGCCAAATCGCCGCCAATATTGTCTCCTATTTGACTGATCCCACCCAAGGGGGAGTGCTAGCCTCGATTCCGATTGGCAGCGGCCAGAATGGCACCGCCGGCATTGCATCGTCACCGTATGAAGCGAAATATACAGCAAGCCCCACCGCCGTTCCCACCGGCCCTTGCGGGTTGTGGAAGGCCGCGTATATGAACGAAATCGCCGTCAGCTTTGTCTGGCAGCCGTTGGATGCGAACGTGGACATGTCCACAAAGCCGCCCACGCTGACGAGATGGCAATTGTGGGCTTCCGTTTGTGTGGAACTGATCAATCCCTACGAGATTATCCTGCCCATTTCCAACATGTCCTACCGGGAGGAATACCACATTTTATTCGACAATTCGGCGTCGCAGTTCAAAGTCACAGCGGCTTGTAGTCCTTCGCCCCCCCCAGGCCCTGTTCTTTCATCGCCGCCTGCCTCGCTGACGTTCTCCGGACCCGTGAGTCCGAATAACTACAGCTTTGTAGCCGTGCAAACCTACACCAATTTGTGCCAGGCGTGGCCGGTGACTCCGCCAACGCTGCCGACGAATACTCCGCCCGCGATCACCACACTCAATGTTACGTTGCCGCAACAAATCCGTCAGACGATGTGGAATGGAGCCAGTGGCACCACGCCGGCGGATCGCTACAGCATCATCGATTGGTATAGCGTGAAAACCCAGGGCAGCGTTCCCAGTGGCTATTCCGGCACTCCGCTCACGCCTACAAGTTTAGCGCCGCCCAAGATGACGTGGAGCGCGGCCCAGCCGCTGCCTAACGCGGCCGATGCTGCGTTTTGGATCGGCAATCCGACCAGGGTCTCCATCGCCAAGAACGATCCGCGCGTCCATGCCTGGTATGATACAAAAGGCGCTGTGACGCTTGGCCAAGCCGCGCCGAATTGTCGAAACGCGGTCTATAACTCGGCGAATTTCTCGTATGACGGCGACACCGAACCGACCGCGCCTGCCGCCAATCCGCCCGAGACTCGCTCCAATTTCGCCATTGCCAACCGGGGCATGAGGTCCGTTGGCGAACTGGGTTTCATCCACACCGGCAAACCGTGGCGCTCGCTGTCGATGCAATATTTCGGCGCTCAACATGACGAGACCGGCGCCATCGGTTCCAGTAACAAGGCGATTCCCGACTGGGCCATCATGGACCTCTTCAGCGTCAACTCGCCGCCCATTTACGGCCGGGTCAACATCAATACCGGTGGCTGGCATTTGGGGAATCACCAGACCGGCGCCTACCAGGGATCCTATCCGCAATGCCCCACATTTGAGGAGCGTAAGTATTTTCCCGTCCACCCCAATCTGCTTGCAGATTGGCCAGATGCTAGTTACCAGCTCAGATTCAATAATTTGGCCTTCAATTCGGGGAATGCTTTCTGGAACTACTTTACAATACGCATGTCGGCCTATAATGGATACCGCTATAATACCGTAACCCAACCGACATTGGATGTGGCCAGCGTGCCGCTTGCCGCCGCTTTGGGCGTCATTCCCAACTCCCTCTATCGCAACAGACTGGCCAACTACATTAGTTGCTATTACCACGCCACCAATCCAGGCCGAACCACCTTCGCGCCTCAGGGCGATTTTTCGGATGCATCTTTTAATGCCAATAGGGGGGACATTTACAACCCTTACTACACGGTGAGCCAGATTTGTGAGCTTCCCAATATGAACTACCTCTTCTCCGGCGACGGGACGCAAACTGCCACTACGGACGCCGACAAGGAAGATACCATCCGCCGCATCATCGGCGTCCTGACCACCCGCGGCGATGTCTTCACAGTTCATGCGAACGGCTATTCGGACAGCGGCGAGGCCCGGGTCATGGCGGTCGTCGAGCGCATCTATGACCCACTTGCGACACAGCTTAGCGACCGAAACAAGTTCCGCATCCTCCAGATGCGCTGGATCAGCGATTAGCAACAGGTGTAGCTGGCTTTGCCCTTGTGGCAGCGGTTGATCTCCGGAGCCTGTCGGACTTGGATCGGGCGGCGAGGTGGATCGCGACCTCCGGGCGCGAAAAGCGCTGGGGAGCCAAAGGGCGGTGCTTGTGTTGAGCTTCTCGTTTTCCAAGAGTGACCTCTGTCCCTTGCCTGCTGCCAATCGCGCCCGAAGGTCGCGATCCACCTTTAGTAGTGCCGCCTTTGCACGGATTCATGGCTGGGACGCACCGCCGCCGGGCTATCGGCGGCATCTACGGCGCCTTCGGCCCGACGCGGGTGGGGGCAAGGATGGCCGCATGGCGGGGTTTCCGCCTAGGTTTTTTTCCTAAGGGGGCGTAGGTGTTTTCCCTATGGCGGTCGTCCAGAAACGCCGCTACAATCCCTGCGCGGTTGAAGCAGTCGTGACGGTTTTACACGTCGCGTCGAGAAGGAATGGCCGCGAGGTATTGAGAGATACATGAACTCCGACAAGGCTTCACTCGCCTTCGGGAACCGGCAGGGCAGGCGGCCCTTCCGGGTTTCACCGGACGCCGTTTCCACCGTCGCCGCCTTCGGGGTTTTCGGCATTGGCGCGCTGGTGCTGATCGGCTGGGCCTCCAACAACGCCGTTCTGAAGAGCCTCCAGCCCGGGTTGATTTCGATGAAGGCGAACTCCGCCGTCGCCTTCATGCTCACGGGCCTCGCGCTGTGGCTCTTGCAGGCGAAGCGCGTCCGCGCGCGCGCGGGCCGCCACGCGGCCTGGGCGTGCGCGTCGGTCGTGGTGGCGCTGGGCCTGCTCACGTTCGCGGAGAATGTGTTCCGATGGGACCTGGGGATTGACCAACTGTTGTTCGCGGAACCCGCCGGCACGGCCCAGACGATTCATCCGGGCCGCATGGCGCCGACCACCGCGTTGAACTTCCTGCTGATCGGTGTGTCGCTGCTCCTGCTGGACGTGCGGATGCGTGGCGGGTATCGGCCGGCCCAGTTTCTGATTGTTTGTGTCGGCATCATCTCGGGTGCGGCGTTGCTGGGCTATGTCTATGGCGTGTCGGTGCTGTTCTCGCCGAGCGCGGCGGTCAACCCGATGTCCGTCCCCGCGGCCGTGGCCGGCCTTCTCGCCTTCGCCAGTCTGCTCCTGGCCCGGCCGGGGCCGTGGCTGTTGGGGATCCTGACGGACGAAAAGCCCGGCAGTCTGATGGCGCGCCGGTTCTTCCTGCCGATCCTGCTGTTGCCTGCGGTGCTGGACGTGGTGCTGCTGTCGGGCCAGCACGCCGGACTCTACGATGACCACATCGCCGCGGCGGCTCATAACACGTTGATGACGGCCATCTTCATGGGGTTGGTGCTGGCGGCAGCCGCGTCGTTGAATCGAATCGAGGACAAACTCCGCGCCTCCGGCCCCGGCCAGGCGGGTGGGTCGTCATCGCGTTCCGCCATGCCGGAAGTCCGGCCGCCTGCGGGATTGTGGTCTGTCTGGACTGTCATATTGGTTGCCGCCGCCACGCTCCTGCGTCTGGGCTTCCTGCAACTGTTGGGCACGCGCGCCACTTACATCACTTTCTATCCTGCCGTGACGCTCGCCGCGTTGTATGGCGGCCTGCCGGCGGGTTTGCTGGCCACGGTGCTGTCGGCCATGGTGGCGGATTACCTCTGGCTTCAGCCGGTGCACAGCTTCGCCATTACGGACCCGGCCGACTGGTTGAGCATTGCGATCTTCATCGCCAGCGGCACGCTGATCTCCATCGTCGCCGAGGCGATGCACCGCGCCCGCGCTCGCGCCAGCCAGGCCGAAACGCAGGCCCGCGTCGCCGCCGAACGCGAGCAGGCCGCGCAGGTGCTGAAGAAAGCTTACGACGAATTGGAAACACAGGTTCAGGAACGCACCGCCGAATTGAAGCAAGCCAGCGCTTATAACCGCAGCTTGCTCGAAGCCAGTCTCGATCCTCTGGTGGCCATCGGCCCCGACGGCAGGATCACCGACGTCAACGCCGCCACCGAAATGGCGACGGGGTGCGGACGCGCCGTGCTGATTGGGACGGATTTCTCCGACTACTTCACCGACCCGGAAAAGGCACGCGCCAGTTACCAGCAGGTTTTTCGCGAAGGTTTCGTGCGCGACTATCCACTGGAGCTGCATCACCGCGACGGCCGCGTGACGCCCGTGCTCTACAACGCCTCCGTCTATCGCGATGAGAGCGGCAACGTGACCGGCGTTTTCGCCGCCGCGCGCGACGTCACCGCGCAGAAGCGCGCCGAGGTGGCACTCCGCGAGAGCGAGCAACGGTATCGGACTTTGTTCGAGACGATGGACGAAGGTTTTTGTGTGGCCGAGATGATCTACGACGCGAACGGCAAGCCGGTGGATTACCGCTTCGTGGAAATCAACCCGGCGTTCGAAAAGCACACCGGTCTCAAGAACGCGTTGGGCAAGACGATCCGCGAGATAGTCCCGAACCACGAGGCGCACTGGTTTGAGATTTACGGCCGGGTGGCCCGGACGGGCGAAGCGGTGCGGTTTGAGAGCCGCGCCGCCGCCATGAACCGTTACTACGACGTGTATGCGTCCCGCGTCGGCGGACCGGAGAGCCGAAGAGTCGCCATCCTCTTCAATGACATCACCGAGCGGAAGCGCAGTGAAGAGATCGTGCGCCAAGCCAGCGCCTACAACCGCAGCCTGCTGGAATCCAGCCTCGATCCGCTGGTGGCCATCGGCCCCGACGGCAAAATCACCGATGTCAACGCCGCCACCGAAATGGCGACGGGGCGCGGGCGTGCCGCGCTGGTCGAGACGGATTTCTCCGACTACTTCACCGACCCGGAAAAGGCGCGCGCCGGTTACCAGCAGGTTTTCCGCGAAGGTTTCGTGCGCGACTATCCGCTGGAACTGCGCCACCGCGATGGGCGCGTCACGCCGGTGCTCTACAACGCCTCGGTTTATCGGGATGAGAGCGGCAAGGTCATCGGTGTGTTTGCCGCCGCGCGCGACATCACCGAGCAGAAGCGCGCCCAGGAGGAAATCCGGCGTTTCACGGAAGACCTCCATCGCAGCAACCTGGATCTGGAGCATTTCGCCTATGTCGCCTCGCATGATTTGCAGGAGCCGCTGCGCGTGGTGAGCAGTTTCTCGCAACTGCTGGGCCGGCGCTACCAGGGCAAACTCGACGCCGACGCGGACGAGTTCATCGCCTTCATCGTGGACGCCGCCAAGCGGATGCAAACGCTGATCAACGACCTGCTGGCCTTCTCGCGGATCGGCACGCGCGGCAATCCGTTCGCGCCGGTGGAATGCGAGGCCATCCTCCGGGCCGCGCGGGAAAACCTCGACATGGCCATCGCCGAGAGCGGCGCGGTCATCACGCACGACCCGCTGCCGACGCTGCTGGCCGACCCGACGCAGTTGACGCAGCTTTTCCAAAACCTGTTCAGCAACGCCATCAAGTTCCGCCGGCCGGAGGCGCCGCCGCGCATCCACGTCGTCGCCGCGCGCCAGGACGGCGACTGGCGGTTGAGCGTGCGCGACAACGGCATCGGCATTGACCCGCAGTATTTCGAGCGTATCTTTATCATCTTTCAGCGCCTGCACGGCCGGGAGCAGTATCCCGGCACGGGCATCGGCCTGGCGGTCTGTAAAAAAATTGTCGAGCGGCACGGCGGCCGCATGTGGGTGGAGTCCGAATCCGGAACAGGCTCCACCTTCCATTTCACCATTCCGGAAGGCAAAAAAGAACCATGACAAACTCCGAACGGCAAATCCGGCCCATTGACATCCTGCTCGTGGAAGACAGTTCCGCCGACGTGCGCCTCACGCGCGAGGCGCTCAAAGAGGCGAAAGTGGTCAACAACCTCCACGTCGTGCCGGACGGCGTGGCGGCCCTGGACTTCTTGCGCAAACAAGGTCCCTATGCCGCCAGTCCGCGCCCCGATTTGATCCTGCTGGACCTGAACCTGCCCAAGATGGACGGACGGGAGGTGCTCGCCGACATCAAGAAGGACCAGGACTTGAAGCGCATCCCGGTGGTGGTCCTCACCACCTCGCAAGCCGAGGAGGATGTCGTGCGCTCCTACAACCTGCACGCCAACGCTTACGTCACCAAGCCGGTGGACCTGAAACAATTCCTGAGCGTCATCCGCGCCATCGAGGAGTTCTGGCTTGCCGTGGTGACGCTGCCGCCCGCCAACGGAAAGAAAAAATAGACCGCCGTGAAACTTCTCCTGGTCGAAGACAATCCGCCCGATGCCCGCCTGCTGCGCGAGACGCTGAAACAGGCGCCGGCGGGCGCTTTCCAGCTTGAGCACGCGACCCGGCTGGACGCGGCGCTCGAGCGTCTGCGCCAGGAGCCGTTCGACCTGGTGCTGCTGGACCTCGGCCTGCCCGATTCCCAGGGCATGGCATCGGTGACGCGGATGCAGCAGGCCAACCCCGGCCTGCCGATGGTCGTGCTCACCGGTTTGAACGATCCGGGTGTCGCGCTCGAAGCCGTGCGCGCCGGCGCGCAGGACTACATTGTCAAAGGCCTCTTCGACGCCGAATTGCTCGCGCGGACCATTCGTTACGCGGTCGAGCGCAAGCGGGGCGAGGAGGAAATCCGCCGGCTCAACGCCGACCTGGAGCGTCGCGTGGTCGAGCGCACCGCGCAACTCCAAGTTGCCAACGACCAATTGCGCAAGGAAGTGGCCGAGCGCAAGCAGACGGAGCAGAAAATCGCGCAATTGAATCAGGATTTGCAACACCGTGTTGCGGAGTTGGAAACGATTTTCGACACGTCGCCCATCGGCTTGGCCATCGCCGAAGACCCACAGGGACTCCACATCCGCGGCAATGCCGCCAATGAGCGGCTGGTCGGCGTGCCGCCCGGCGGCGAACTCTCCTTGAGAGGACCGCAGCGGACTGGCTACCGCGCGTTGCGGGACGGGCAGGAACTCCCCGTGGACGCGCTGCCCATACAGCAGGCCTGCCGCGGTGAAACTGTCACGGGCGACATCATGGATATCGTGCGCCCCGACGGGAAGATTGTCACACTCTACTGTTCTGCCGCGCCGTTGCTCGATGAGCGGGGCCGGCCGCGCGGGGCGGTTGGCGCGTTCATGGACCTCTCGGAACTCAAGCGCGCCGAAAATGCGTTGCGCGAGAGCGAGGAGCGGCTGCGGCTGCTGAGCGACAACCTGCCCGACAGCGCCGTCTATCAATACGTCCACGAACTCGACGGCCGGCCGCGTTTCCTTTACATCAGCGCCGGTATCGAGCGGCTCAACGGCGTCACTGTGGAGGAGGTGTTGCGCGATGCCTGCACGCTGCACCGGCAGATGCCGCCGGAATATGTCGAGCGGCTTGTCGAGGCCGAGGCGCGCAGCAAGCGCGACCTGACCGACTTCGACATGGAGCTGCCCATGCGCCGGCCCGACGGCGAGCTGCGATGGATGCGGTTGCACTCGCGCCCGCGCCGGCTGCCCGACGGCCGCACCCTCTGGGACGGCGTGCAGGCCGACATCACCCCGCGCAAGCAGGCGGAAGCCGAGCGGCAGAAGTTTGTTTCCCTGGCCGACCACAGCACTGAGTTCATCGGCATGTGCGACATGGATTTCAAGCCGCTGTATATCAACGCCGCCGGCTTGCAGCTCGTCGGGCTGGAGTCGTTGGAGCAAGCCGCCTCGGAGCGTGTGCAGGACTTCTTCTTCCCCGAAGACCAGCCGATGATAACGCACGAGTTTTTCCCGAAGGTGCTGCGCGAAGGCCGGGGCGAACTGGAGGTGCGCTTCCGGCATTTCAAGACCGGCGCGCCGCTCTGGATGATCTACAACGTCTTCCAGGTCAAGGGCGAGGACGGCCAGGTCCTCGGCTTCGCCACCGTCAGCCGCGACATCACCGAGCGCAAGCGCACGGAGGAGCGGGTGCGGGCGAGCCGCGACGAGTTGGAGCGCTTCAACCGTCTCCTGGTTGGCCGCGAAGCGCGGATGATCGAAATCAAGAAGGAGATCAACGCGCTCCTCGTCGCCGACGGTCAGCCGAAACGCTATCCGCTGGAGTTCGAGGAGGAGACCCCGCAACGCCCATGAGCAGCGAAGAGACTCATTCTCTCAGCAGCCGGGGCAACGAGGCGGATGCGTCGCCAATGACAAGCCCATCCGCCGCCTTGCGTCGGCGGCCGCACGGGACGGAGATGCACGAGGAACTGCAACTCATTCTGGATTCGTCGCCCGCGATGATCTTCTACAAGGACCGGGAGAACCATTTCCTGCGGGTGAACCGGGCTTTCGCTGAGAGCATGGGCAGGAGCAAGGACCAGTTGGAAGGCCGTTCGCTCTTCGACCTCTACCCGCGCGAGCAGGCAGAGGCTTTTTGGAAGGACGATCAGGAGGTCATGGCGTTGGCCAAACCCAAGCTTGACATCGTCGAGCCGATGCAGACCCCCGCCGGCCTGCGTTGGGTGCAAACCAGCAAGGTTCCCAGCCTCGATGCCGAAGGCAACGTCATGGGCGTCATCGGTTTCGCTGTGGACATCACCGAGCGTCGGCAGGCGGAGGAATCGGTGCGCAAGAGCGAACGGCGGTTTCGGACGATGGCCGACGCCATACCGCAACTGGCCTGGATCGCCAACGCCGATGGTTGGATTCACTGGTATAACCGCCGCTGGTATGAATACACCGGCACGACGCCGGCCCAGATGGAAGGCTGGGGTTGGCAGAGCGTCCATGATCCCGGCACGTTGCCCGGCGTGATGGAGCGATGGAAGGTCTCGCTTGCCAGCGGCGAGCCGTTTGACATGACTTTTCCCTTGCGCGGCGCCGACGGCATCTTTCGCCCGTTCTTGACGCGCGTGATGCCGTTGAAAGATGAATCAGGCCGCGTGCTCCAGTGGTTCGGCACCAACACCGATGTCTCCGAGCGCCAACAGACCGAGGAGGCATTGCGCGAGAGCGAGGCGCGGCTGAAGCGGGCGGAGGAGCTCGCGCACCTGGGCAGTTGGGATCTGGACCTCGTCAGCAACGAGTTGAAATGGTCCGACGAGGTCTATCGCATCTTCGGGCTGCAGCCGCAGGAGTTTGCCGCCACCTATGAGGCGTTTCTGGAACGGGTGCATCCGGAGGACCGCGCGGCGGTGGACACCGCCTATTCCGGTTCAGTCCGCGACGGCCGCGACAGCTACGAGATCGAGCACCGGATCGTGCGGCAAACCAGCGGCGAGATTCGGTGGGTCCACGAGAAATGCCAGCATCTTCGCAACGCCGACGGAAAAATCGTCCGTTCTCTTGGCATGGTGCACGACATTACCGGGCGCAAACGGGCCGAGGAGGAGCAGCGCCGGGCCGCGGCGGAGTTGCAGGCGGCCAACGCGTCGTTGCAGGAGTCCCGCCGCGCCGCCATGAACCTGATGGAGGATGCCGTCGCCGCGCGCGAGCAAGCCGAGCAGACCGGCGCCGCCCTGCGCCAGACCGAGGAACGGATGCGGCTGGCCGCCGAGGCGGCGGAACTGGGCATGTGGGAAGCGGACCCCGTCACCGGCGCTTTGAACTGGTCGGACCGCGCGCGGATGATCTTCGGCGTCGCTGCCGACGCGCCGATAGATCATCAGGTTTTTCTGAAGTGCCTGCATCCCGACGACCGGGAGCGCATGCTTGCGGCCCGGCAGCGCGCGCTGGACCCGGCGGGCGACGGCCGCTACGAAGTGGAATATCGTGTCCTCTGGTCCGACGGCACGGTGCGATGGGTGGTCGCCAGAGGCCGCGCGTTCTTCAGCACGGTGAAGGGCGAGCGCCGCGCCATCCGCTTCGTCGGCACCGTCAGGGACGTGACCGCGCGAAAGCTGGCCGACCTGGACTTGCGCCGCAGCCGGGAGCGTTTCCAGTTGCTCTCCACCGTCACCGCCCGGTTGCTGACCGCGGAGAACCCGCAGACCATCGTCAACGAGCTGTGCACGGCGGTCATGGAACATCTCGATTGCCAGGCGTTCTTCAACTTCGTCGTGGAGAAGGCTCCTGTAGCGGCGGCCTCCGACCGCCATCCGACTGTAGCGGCGGTCTCTGACCGCCGAGAAGACGCTGACGGAGAATCACAAAGCCGGCGGTCAGAGACCGCCGCTACAGGGGCCGGCAACGGCTCCGCGCCGAACGGCCGGCTGCACCTCAACGCTTACGCCGGCATTTCCGCCGGGGAGGCACGCAAGCTCGAATGGCTCGACTTCGGCGTGGCCGTTTGCGGCTGCGCGGCGCAGGGCCAATGCCGCATCGTGGCGGAGGACATCCAGCATACGCCCGACCCCCGCACGGAGTTGGTCAAGGGCTACGGCATCCAGGCGTATGCCGCGCATCCGTTGATGACGGAAGGGCGGCTGCTTGGCACGCTGTCGTTCGGCACGACGCAGCGGGCGCGGTTTGCCGACGACGAGCTGGCGTTGATGAAGACGGTGGCCGACCAGGTGGCCGTGGCGATGGACCGGATGCAGACGGCGCACACGTTGCGCCGGCTCAACCGCACGCTCAACGCCCTCAGCAAGAGCGACCGCGCCATGATGCGCGCCGAGTCGGAAACGGTGTATCTGGCGGAGGTCTGCAAGAACATCGTCGAGGACTGCGGCCACGCGATGGTCTGGATCGGTTACGCCGAGGAAGACGAGGCCAGCAGCGTCCGGCCCGTGGCCAGCGCCGGTTTCGAGGAAGGCTATCTCGAAACGCTCCGCGTCACCTGGGCCGACACCGAGCGCGGACGCGGTCCGACCGGCACGGCCATCCGCACCGGCAAGCCCTGCGTGTGCGCAGACTTGCTCACCGATCCGAGGCTCGCCCCGTGGCGCGATGAGGCCGTCAAGCGCGGCTATGCCTCGTCGCTGGCGCTGCCGCTGACCGCCGAGGGCAAGACCTTCGGCTCCATCACCATTTATTCACCCAAGCCGGCGGCGTTCCATGAAGATGAGATCGTGTTGCTCGGCCAACTGGCCGACGACCTGGCCCACGGCATCCACATGCTCCGGTTGCGCAAGGCCCGCGAGGCGTTCCAGACAAAACTGCTCCAGAGCGAGACGCAATTCCGCGCGATGTTCGAGCTGGCGGCCGTCGGCATCGTGGAGATCGACCTGCAAACCGGGCGGCTGTTGCTGATGAACGGCAAGTTCTGCCAGATCACCGGCTACAACCGCCCGGACATGCTGGGGAGACCCTTGGCCGAAATCATCTACCTCGACGACAGGCGGGCGGTTTCCGAACTGTTCCAGCGTTTCTTGAGAGGCGAAACGCAGGACTACCGCAACGAGCAGCGGGTGGTCCGCAAGGACGGCCGGATCGTCTGGGTGTCTGTCAATGTCAACGTGATCCATGACACGGCCGGCAAGCCGTGGCACGCCGTGGTGGCGATTGACGACATCAGCAATCGCAAGGAAGCCGAGCAGGCGTTGCGGCGCGCGAAGGAGGAATGGGAGAAAACATTCGACAGCGTGCCGGACCTCGTTGCGATCCTCGACAACGACCACCGCATCATCCGCGCCAACCGAGCGATGGCCAAACGGCTCGGCGTGGAGCCCCATCAGTGCATTGGCCAGGTTTGCCACCGCTTTGTGCATGGCTCGGAGAAACCGTATGCGTCCTGTCCGCATTCGGTGACGTTGACGGACAGCGGGGAACACGTGGCCGAGGTGAACGAAAGCCGGCTCGGCGGCGATTTTCTGGTCAGCACCACGCCGATCCTTGACGACGACAAAAACATGGTCGGCGTGGTGCACGTGGCCCGCGACATCACGGCCCGCAAGCAATTGGAGACCCGGCTGCGGGAGATGAACGCCGTGTTGGAACATCGCGTGGCCGAGCGCACCGCCGACCTGAAAAAGGCCAACCAGCGATTGCTCCATGAGGCCGAGAAACGCAATCGGGCCAACCGCGCGCTCCGTGTGCTCAGCGAAACCAACGAGGCGATCATCCGCGCCACCGATGAGGCGGCGTTCCTGAAGCAGGTCTGCCGGATTCTGGTGTCGAGCGGCGGCTACCGGGTGGCGTGGATTGGCTTCGCCGAGCACGACCGCGCGAAAACCATCCGGCCCGTGGCCGAAGCTGGCTTCGAAAAAGGCCGTCTGAAATCCCTGCGACTTTCCTGGGCCGATGCTCTCAAAGGCCGGCGCCCCAGCGGCGTCGCGTTGCGCACGGGCAAGACGGTCGTCTGCCGTGACGCGGTCAGGGACCGGCGATTCCGTCATTGGAGGAACGAAGCGACCCGCCTCGGCGTCGGCTCTGCCATCGCCCTGCCGCTGAAGCTGGACCGGCAGCAGATGGGCGTGCTGGCCATCGCCGCCGTCGAGGCGGAGGCGTTTGACGCGGGTGAGGTGAAGTTGCTCACCGAACTGGCCGGCGATCTGGTCTATGCCATCGGGTCGTTGCGGACGCGCCAGGAGCGGCAACAGTTGCAGGAGGAGGTCATGACCATTACCGAGGCGGAGCGGCGGCGGTTCGGCCAGGAGTTGCACGACGGCCTCTCGCCGCAATTGGTCGCCGTCCGGTTCGCCAGCGAGATGCTGCACAAGAAACTCAGCCAGGCCTCGTCTCCGTACGCGCCCCAAGCCGCCGAAATGACCGAAATGCTCGGCGCGACGGTGGACCAGGCGCGCAATGTGTCGTTGATGCTCAATCCGGTGGCGCTCGAAGCCGAGGGGTTGATGGCCGCGATCGAGAGAATGGCGGCGGACGCCGGCCGCATCTTCAAACGGTCGGTGCGGTTCCTCTGCCCGCAACCGGTTTTCGTCGGCGACAACACGGTGGCGACGCATCTCTACCGCATCACGCAAGAGGCGGTCCGCAACGGCATCATCCACGGCAAAGCCACCCGCGTCACGATCACCTTGCTCGCCCGCGAAGGATTCATCAAACTGGCTGTCATGAACAACGGTCTTCCCTTTCCCGCCGTCCTGCCGAAGGGCACCGGCATGGGACTCAAGAACATGCACTACCGCGCCGAAGTCATCGGCGCGCATTTGGAGATCCGGCCGCGAACGCAGGGTGGCACGCTTGTAACGTGCATGCTGCCCGTCCGCGGTCCCGCAACCAGGAGAAAGCACTCATGAAAAAAGCATCCCCCAAGGCAGCTCCCAAGCCCGCGCGCATCCGCGTGCTGGTGGTCGAAGATCACCCGATGTTGCGCAAGGGCCTGGTCCAATGCATCAACGACGAATCCGACCTTACTGTTTGCGGCGAAGCGGCCTCCGTCGCCCAGGCCATGAAACTGGCGCCGGCGCAAAAACCCGAAGCGGCCATCGTGGACATCGGCCTTCCCGACGGGCACGGGCTGGAGCTGGTCAAGAATCTCAAGACACTGCTGCCCCGATTGAAGATCCTGGTGCTCTCCATGCACGAGGAGTCGGTCTATGCCGCGCGCGCGCTGCAAGCCGGCGCGCTCGGCTACATCATGAAAAAGGAATCGCCAGACCAGATCATCCTCGCGCTTCGCAAGATCCTTGGAGGAGAGGTTTCCATCAGCGGGGCAGTGGCCGGCAGGCTGTTGACGCGGGTGGCCAACCAAGGCGCGGAGACGCCCTTGACGCCGGAGGAACAGCTCAGCGACCGCGAACTGGAAGTCTTCGAAATGATTGGCCAGGGCAAGGACACCAAGGTAATTGCCGATCTGCTGCACCTGAGTCCCAAGACGGTCTCGGCCCACCGGGAAAACGTCAAGCTCAAGCTCGGCTTGAAGGACGCCAACTCATTGGCCCACCGGGCGTTCAACTGGATGCGGGATCACTGATTCCCTTGGCCGCGGAGCGGCGCTGGATCGCAGCCCACGGTGTAAGAGGCTGTCTCAAAACGCGTTTCGCCCCCGTAGAACGGATGTCCAGGGCGTGTTGCCCAAATCGTTCCAGCCGCGGAGCGGCGTTAGATAATAGCCCGGCGTTTCAGGGCCTGTTGCCCAAACGCATGATTAGAGGCAGTGGCGGGAATGGCGGCGGCCAGCGGCTGGGAAGCGGTTGGCCGCCAATGTATGACCCGTTGGGCGGGTGCGACGACGCAAAAGCCATCGAG
>CAIQCK010000010.1 GCA_903870275.1 uncultured bacterium
GACTCCGTCGAGCCTCCTTCTTGGGCGTGTCGAGCTTTCAGACTGCGGAGGCTCGACGGAGTCTCGCCCCACCGATCATAAATCTTCGTGGCCTGCGACGACTCTTCGACATTGTAATACAGATGCACACGGATTCTTGAGTCCCTGATGGGACACTCTCCTGTTGCCGGATGGCGCACCGCTTTCATCGTTGGACGCAGCATAGAGAATTTAACTCATTGCGTCAAGTGAAATTATCTACATTCCGGCAGCCGGTTCCAATCCGGTTGCGCGAAACGCGCTATCTGGGTCAACGAACCCCAAAATCCATTCTACCCTGAAAGGGTAGAATCAATCCCACACATACCGTTCGTCGAATTCGACCGCATACCGCCGCAACAACTCGCGTAATTAGTCCTGAAACGACATCTTGCGACGATGTTCCTCCTGCTTGGCGATGTAACCCCGCACCGCTTCGATTTTCGAAAACCCGATGGAGAAAACTCCATATCCGTTCTGCCACGCGAACTCCTCCAACCCCGGCCCCTTCGTCTTGATCCACAACGATGACCCGCGTTTCGCCTCCCTGACCATCGCCGCCGCATCGCGCGTGCGCGACAACGCGCAGAGGAAATGAACATGGTCTTCCGCGCCGTCTACGATGACTTGAAGGCACTGTCAAGAAGGGATAGAAATGCTGGTCAATGAAACCGAATGGCCCGAGATGGTCGTGGGCGCATGTCATATGGGAGATGTCGGCTGGAGTGCGGACATGAAGGAAACGTCTGGAGGAGAAGTCTCTTGGTGTTGAATTGGCTGTCTTCCAAGTCTTGCATGAGGATTTCCATGAAGAAAAATTGGGGCTGGTGGGTCGCGGCGGGTGCGCTATTTGCGGTTTTCTGTGCGTCGGCGGCGGAGAAGACGGCGGAGCGGATCAAGCTCGTGATGGGGGACGAGCATGTCATCGTTCGGGGGATTCGTCCCGAGGAGCAGCTCTGGGGCGCGTATCAGTTTCCGCGGCCCTACAAGCTGGGGGATCGGTTTGTGGTTTCCGTCCACATCGCCGAAGACAGCATTAGCAGCTATGGGGCAACGGCCCGCTGGTTTGAAAGCCGCGATGAAGGCAAGACGTGGAAGGAGACCGACGCCTCGGTCGCCAAGGAGTGCGGCTTGCTCCTCAAAAACGGAGACAAGGTCTACTTCCCCCCGGAATCAGGCATCGACGTCACCCAATACACGATGACGCCTTGGAACAAGTACACGCCCGGCTACGATTTCTCGAAGAAGGCCGAGGAGGGTATATTGCCGATTCCGGACGGCATGACCTTTTGGATGGGTGGCACGACTATCCATGCGTACAACGCCGACCGCCTGCCTCCGAGTCTTTCGAAAAGGGAATGGACGCTCCATCGAATCCCGGCGGGGCAGGCGAAACCCGTTGCCGAACGCGCCCAGGTGGATTGGCCGTATCTGACGCGCGTCGTCCACGTCGAAAGGAACGGCAGGAAGATCCTGAAGTCGATCTTCCCGCGGGGCAACCCGAAGCTCGGCCCAGACGGGGCGATCTGGGTCAGCGTCTTTTCCGGCGAGGGCCATCTCAATCCCGAAAACGGGCAATACAGTCCCTACTATTCGGCGGAAATCTTCCGCTCCGAGGACAACGGCCGGACCTTCAAGCGGCGCGCACACATGGAATACGAGGCCGACGGGCACATATACCCCTACAAAAGCGGCGGGTACAGCGACAGCGACTTCGAATTCATGCCGGACGGCTCCATCGTCTGGTTCCTCCGGTCGACCTGGTATGCGTCCACCGGCAAGGAATGGGATCCCATGTACATGACACGTTCAACGGACGGTGGCCATACATGGTCGAAGCCCGTCAAGTTTGACGAGCTTGGCATCCTGCCGCGCTTGTGCAAGCTCGACTGCGGCGTGACGATGCTCTGCTATGCCCGCCCCGGGATGTTCGTCCGTGCGTCCCTGAACGACAGCGGAACGAAGTGGACTGAACCTCTCGTCGTCATGACCCCCGGCGACCGCAGCGCGCTCGCCAACAAGAAGGCAGCCGATCCGACCTTCCACGACTGGGACGGTGCCTGCAACAATCCGGAGATCGTCCCCCTCGACAAGAACAGCGTCCTCTTTTTCTACAGCGATTTCTACTATCCCGATGAAACCGGCGTTAAACGAAAGACAATTCTCTGCCGGAAGATCTCGGTCGAGAAGTAGAGCTTCTTTGACTGTTTACGGGGTCAGACTCTCAACCGGCCCGGGAACAATCCCGAAGGGATTGAAATCACTCAGCCCAGGGTTGCCGAGTCTGCGAGGCTACCCTGGGTCAACGAACCCCAAAATCCATTCTACCCTGAAAGGGTAGAATCAATCCCACACATACCGTTCGTCGAAATCCACCGCATACCGCCGCAACAACTCGCGCAACTCGTCCTGAAACGACATCTTGCGATGATGCTCCTCCTGCTTGGCAATGTAATTCCGCACCGCTTCGATTTGCGAATACCCGATGGAGAAAATCCCGTAACCGTTCTGCCACGCGAACTCCTCCAAACCCGGCCCCTTCGTCTTCAACCACAACGACGACCCGCGTTTCGACTCCTTGATCACCGTCGCCGCATCGCGCGTGCGCGACAACGCACAGAGAAAATGCACATGGTCTTCCGCGCCGCCCACGATGACGGGCTGGCAATCGAGATTGGCGAGAACACCGCCGAGGTAACGGTGCAATTCTTCGCCGAGGGTTTTGTCGCGCAGAAACGGCCGGTGCTCTTTGGTCGAGAAGACCGTATGCACCAGAATCTTTGCGAGCGATTGCGGCATGGCGGAATGATGGGCTTTTACGACGGTGGATTCAACCCTTTCAGGGTAGATGATTTTTGTTTTGTTGCTGTCCCAGGGTAGGCCCGTCTGACGGGCCAACCCTGGGCTGAGTGATGCAATCCCTTCGGGATTGATGCCACATGCGATGGCGTGTGCCTCATTGATCTTTGTAGCGATCAATGAGGGCATCTACGATACGTTGAACACAAGTCGCAACATCTGCATGGATAGCGGCCTCAGGGAACCGGAAAACTTTGTAACCCCTGCTCTTGAGGTAGCCGTCCTTCTTCCGGTCTCTCTTGACCATTTCGGGAAGCGAGTGCCAGTATTTGCCGTCGCACTCCACGACCAGTCGCGCCCCAGGTATTAGGGCGTCAACGACCCATAGACCGTCAATGACTTGCTGTTTTACGAACGTAACCCCGCGCCGCTCCAGTTCCTGATACATCTTCGCTTCGATGGCCGTTTCCCGAGGCATCGTATAGTGCAATTTCTTCACCGGGATTCCAAGTTCCGCCATTCGCCGAAGAACCGTCCCGCGACCGACTCTCAGACGGACGGCAATTGCTGAAGCACTGAGACCTTCGACCTCATAGAGATACTGGAGACCATCTTTACAGATTTGCAGTTTGCGTTGACCCTTGTTCCAACCTGGGATGACATTAGACGGCTTAACGGAAACAAAAGGCGGAAGCCCAGCAGTCCGGCACGCAGCTTCCCATGACCCGCCCAAGCGTTGGATGAGTGTAGATGATCTCATCTGGGATCGCTCATCGAACTCAGTTGTTGACGGTGTCCTGCTCAGTTCGGACGCCACGCGTCTGAGTTCCTCCACCATTTCGATGTCCTGATACGTAAGCCCTGCTTTTTTCGGATCAAAACCAGCAGAGGCCAGAGCCTTTTTCCAGCCGCCAAATCGCGTGGCAACGGTAACCGGTGATACTTTGCTCTCGCGCCGGAATTCATCCATGCTCGGGATCTTGCCAAGCAACCTTGCGACTCGCCTCAATTCGGCCAGCAGGTATTCCCGCGGATATCTTTGCTGTGCCATTACAGATTTCCCAGTGTTCACCGCTTCACCGGCTCTGCGTTCCACACCTTGATGTCGCCGAACCAGCCGTCTTTGCCGGCGACGCCGAGTTCGATCTTGGACTTGGTGGGGTGGGCGATGCCGGAGGACTTGAGGAAGGCGGCGGGTTTGCCGTCGAGGGTGACGCGCATTTCATCGCCGACGGTCTCGACGCCGAGGACATACCACTTGCCGGCTTCGAGCTTGGCGGGGTAGGTGATCTGGCGGCCTTTGAGGAGCTTGGCGACCTCGTCCTTCTTGGTCGGGTCGTTGCGCATGTCGCGGATCTCGTTCTTCATGCCGCCGTCGCGCTCGTCAATGATGGTGACGCCGTTGAGGCGGACCTGGGCGCGGCAAAGGTGGCCGTAGTGGGAGCCGGTGAATTTGCGGTCGTCGAACTCGACATCAATCATCGTGGCGCCCTCGAACTTGATCTTGCACTCGACGACGCTGTCCTTGGTGGGGATTTCCAGTCCGTGCACGGCGGCGTGGGCCTTGACCTCGGGTTTGCCGTCGGCGGCGGGGATGTTCTTGTCGCGGGTCTGCGTGCCCTTGAGCGCGCCGTCCTCGACGACGAAGGTCGCGACGACCTTGTGCCAGCGCTTGTCCGGCGTGGCGCCTTTGAAGTCGTCGGAGAAGAGGAGTTCTTTTTTCACGGCGACCGGCCCGGCCGGGATCTCCGGCAATTTGGGCGCGCTGGCGGCCAAGGCAACGGCGGTGATGAGGACGAGAGGGGCGAGGATGAGACGTGTGTTCATAGTGGATTTGTGTTGAATGTGTCGGGCGATGTATAGCGATTTGACGCGGTGAGCGCAAGCCAGACGTGGGGTGGGGGCGGGGCATTCGAAAACTGTAGATATGGTCTTGGGGTGTCAAGCGGTTGCATAGTTGGGGTCGAAAGGTTTTTCATGCTTGAGGATGCCGAAGATGATGTGCAAGAGCTTGCGCATGACGGCACAGATCACCGCTTTCTTGCTTTTGCCTTTGGTGGCCAGCCGATCCGCAAACGCCTTCAGCAACGGATTTCTCCACCGCGCCACCAGCGCCGGCATGTAGAGCGCCGCTCGCAACGGCCGGCGGCCTTGCTTGCTGAGCCGGCTGGCTTGCCGCACGCTGCTGCCTGATTCATGCCGCCGCGGATGCAGTCCCGCCAAGGCCGCCGCCCGGCGCGCTTGCCGCAACTGTTGCGGGGGCGGCAATTCCGCCAGCACCCGCGCCGCACTGAGCCAAGCCACGCCCGGAATGCTGCACAGCAACCGGCTTTGCCGTTGCAGCATCGAGTCCTGATCCAAACATTGGCGGATGTGCTTGAGCAAGGTCTGCACTTCGGCCGTCAGCAGCCGGACCAACCGCTGGATTGAACCGGCCACTGCCGGCGCGGCTTGCGTCAAACGATTCTTCTCCGCGTGCAGCAACCGTTGTACGTCCTCGAGCCGGCGCACCAACGCTTGCAGACGCGCTTGCTCTTGGCTGGGCGGCTGCCAGGCGGGCGGGCGTTGGCTCTGCACGAATTCGGCGATGAGTTCGGCGTCGGCACGGTCGGTCTTGTTGCGTTTGCCGCTGGCGGTGCCGTAGGCCTTGACGCGGTAGGGGTTGAGCACGCTGGTCCAGTGATGATGCTCGTGCAACCAGCACGCTAACGCCAAGCCGTAGCGGCCGGTGGCCTCCAAGCCCACATGGACGCTGCCGACGTGCATCGCTTCCAGCCATCGCTGGAGTTGGCCAAAGCCGGTGGGGTTGTTATCGAAGCGGCTGGCGCGGCGCTGGCCGCTGTCGAGCAGCAAGACTGCATCGAAGCAGGCTTTGGAAATGTCCACGCCTAGGACGGTGTGGGGTGGTGTCTGCGGACCGGAATGAGTTGAGTTCATCGAATAGCTCCAGAGTTGAGGTTTGAGGTCACGGCCGACGGCTTCGAGGCAGGGCCGGCTGGAGCACAAGCTTGTATGCGCGCTCGAGGGCGGTTAAGCTCTCGGCGCTGGATATGGTTCGGCTTACCAGCCGACAACGAGGCCAGGCAAGGGAGCTTATCTACAGTCGGGCTCGTAGCCCCAGCGGCGGCACAGTCTTCCCTTGCCTGCGCCTCGAAGTTGTCAGTGAAGGTCTTCTTGCCCATAAATGGGGGACGAGGGCAAGATACAAGCGGCGGTCTCTGACCGCCGGTCATTGATGATGGATGATTTCGGCGGTCAGAGACCGCCGCTACAGTGAACGGAGATCACGGCTCAAGCCGCTTCAACCGGATTGCAACGGAGTCTTGAAATTCCCCAAGCTCGATCCGCAAGCGCTGGTCCTGAACGCTGATTTGCGTCTTGCCGGTGGACTTGCCGGTGACGGGATCGAAGAACTCGGCCTGCCATGAACCACCCGGAGCGTCCATGGTCACGTATTGCCCCGACAACGGTTTCACCGGCCAATCGGGCGGCTCGCAGTTGGCGTCGCGGAACCACGCAAGCCGCACCCGCTGGTTGCCGAGGACGGCCCCTTTCACTCCGGGCGAAGACTCGCACGGGACTGGCGCGAAATCGCTGAAGTCCATGCCGCGAACGAACGACACCGCTGTTGCGGCGGCCTCGTGGTAGTCGCGGCACACATCGGCCTTCTCGAACTTGTCGTAGCCGTCCTGCCACCAGAGCGCGCGGCCGTTCATCGCGCCGCTCACCACGGCGGCCCAGATGGCGTGCCGGATGCCGACCTCCGCGCGCGGCGCGACATCCAACGTGCCGTGCGGCGGTCCGGCGTTCAGGCCGCTTTCGCCAATGAGAACCGGCTTGCCGTATTTCTTGAGCCGATTGTGGACCGTCGCAATGATCAAGTCGTCCAGCCGGCCTCGGAAAGGTCCATTTGCGTAGGGGTGGATTTCGATAAAGTCGAGCGCGGCGCTTCTCAGCAGCTTCGGCCATTCGAGGACGCCGGCCTGCGAAGCCGTAACCGGTCGCTTCCGCGGATCGGCCGCGCGAATCACAGCGGCGGCGCGTTCGGTGAACTCGACCGCGCGCTCTTCGGTCGCCCCGGTGACGAGGTCCAGTTCGGAGAAGAGTTCCCACCCCACGATGGCGCGGCGAGGCGACCAGCGCCTGACGAACGTCTCCAGCCGTTTCAGCCAGAGCTGGCGGCAGGGCGTATCGTCGAACAACTCACTGGGTCGTTTCGCCGGGCCACCGCGGGCGATGTTGAAGGGGTTTTTGTCCCAAGTGTGCCAGGTCTCCTTGTTGCTGCCGTCGTTCCAATCCGACCACACGCCCAGCACCGGCAACACGGCGAGGCCGAGCTCCTCGGCGAAGTCCAGAATCTTGTCCCAAGCCGCCAGCATCCCGGGATCAATTTCACCGGGCTTCTCGCCGGGCGGAATATAGGTGAAATGGATGCGCATGAACCGCTCGCCAGCCGCGGCGGCCTGGCGGAAATGGTCATCATACGCTTTCGGGCCGATGCCTGCCGGGTTGCGCCCCAGCACGAACGCCGGCTGGCCGTCCACGCGGAAATATTTCTCGCCCGGTCGCAGTTCGAAGATCGGCGGTTGACCGTTCGGGCTGGCGGAAAAAACGGTCGTGCTGCACGGTGCGAGCAGCCACACCCACAACACGGCGAGAAGAAGTCGGATTGCGATCCAGTCGGTCATAGCCATTGCCATTGCGCGGCTTCTTCACTATCAGAAAGCCGCTCGTGGAGAAACTCATTCTCCAAGCCGTGACCCTTCAGTTGAAACAGCCCCTCACCCCGGCCCTCTCCCCGTTCGACGGGGAGAGGGAAAAATTCTGCGCGTTATCCTGCGGCCTGCTGACTAATGCTGCGCAACAACCAAACCGTAACGCGGACACTCTTGTCCGCGTCGTTGTGCTCACGGAGAACAGCGCGGACAAGAGTGTCCGCGTTACGTGGCCCGGCCAAATCCTCTTCGCAAAAATGCCGCGTCTTTCAACCGGGGATTCTGGCAATGCCCGCTTTCGCATCAGGAGAAAACGATTCCCTCTCCCCATCCGATGGGAAGAGGGCAAGGGTGAGGGGACGCGGCGACTGCATGGACACGGCCAAGAGGCTGATGGCCTTCACGAACTTCGCGACAGGCCGGCTACGTCTTCGAGTAAACTTGCGCGCCTTTTTTCACGAACTCTTCCGCCTTCGTTTCCATGCCTTTCTTGAGCGCGTCTTGTTCGCTGACGCCCTGCTCGGCGGCGAACTTGCGCACGTCCTCGGTGATCTTCATGGCACAGAAATGCGGGCCGCACATGGAACAGAAGTGCGAGAGTTTGGAGCCTTCCTGCGGCAGCGTGGCGTCGTGGAACTCGCGCGCCTTGTCGGGGTCGAGGCCGAGGTTGAACTGGTCTTCCCAGCGGAACTCGAAGCGCGCCTTGCTGATCGCGTCGTCGCGGTAGCGCGCGGCGGGATGGCCCTTGGCGAGGTCGGCGGCGTGGGCGGCGATCTTGTAGGCGATGACGCCTTCGCGCACGTCGTTCTTGTTGGGCAGGCCGAGGTGTTCCTTCGGCGTGACGTAGCAGAGCAGCGCGGTGCCGAACCAGCCGATCATCGCCGCGCCGATGGCGCTGGTGATGTGGTCGTAGCCGGGCGCGATGTCGGTGGTGAGCGGGCCGAGTGTGTAGAACGGCGCTTCGGCGCACCACTCGAGTTGCTTGTCCATGTTCTCCTTGATGAGATGCATCGGGACATGGCCGGGGCCTTCGTTCATGACCTGCACGCCGTGTTTCCACGCGCGCTGGGTCAGATCGCCCTGCGCTTTCAGCTCGGCGAACTGCGCCTCGTCGTTGGCGTCGGCGATGGAACCGGGCCGCAAGCCGTCGCCGATGCTGAACGCCGCGTCGTAGGCGGCCATGATCTCGCAGATGTCGTCCCAATGCGTGTAGAGGAAGTTCTCCTGGTGATGCGCAAGGCACCACTTGGCGAGGATGGAGCCGCCGCGGCTGACGATGCCGGTGACGCGGTTGGCGGTGAGCGGGATGAACCGCAGCAGGACGCCGGCGTGGACGGTGAAATAGTCCACGCCCTGCTCGCACTGCTCGATGAGCGTGTCGCGGTAAACGGCCCACGTCAGTTCCTCGGCCTTGCCGCCGACTTTTTCGAGCGCCTGGTAGATCGGCACGGTGCCGATGGGCACGGGCGAGTTGCGGATGATCCATTCGCGCGTCTCGTGGATTTTTTTGCCGGTGGAGAGGTCCATCACCGTGTCCGCGCCCCATTTGATGGACCAGCGCATCTTTTCGACCTCCTCCTCGATGGAACTGCCCAACTCGCTGTTGCCGATGTTGGAGTTGATCTTCACGAGGAAGTTGCGGCCGATGATCATCGGCTCGCATTCGGGGTGATTGATGTTGGCGGGGATGATGGCGCGGCCACGGGCGATTTCGGAACGGACGAACTCGGGCGTGATGGGGAAGGGGATGCTGGAATGCTGGGGCGATGGAGTATTGGAGTATTGGAGTGATGGAGTGTTGTTCTGGACGCCGAGATTTTCGCGGATGGCCACGAACTCCATCTCCGGCGTGATGATGCCCTGCCGGGCGTAGTGAAGCTGGGTGACGACCTTGCCGCGCTTGGCGCGAAGCGGTTTTGCGAATGCGGAGTGCGGAATGCGGAACGCGGACGCAGCGGAAATCGGCTCGCATTCTTCAACGTCGGCGCGGCCGAGAATCCAGTCGCGACGCAGCGCCGGCAGGCCGCGATTGACGTCGCCATGATGCGCCGGGTCGCTCCACGGGCCGCCGGTGTCATAGACGCGAACGGGTTCGTTGGCTTCGACGCGGCCATCCGCGGCGCGGGTCGGCGTAAGCTCGATTTCGCGGAACGGCACGCGCAGGCCGGCGTGGTGCTGGCCCGCGACATAAACTTTATTCGACTTCGGCCACTGGTCGCTGCTGTGGCCGGGGCCGTTGCTGTTTCCTACTGGTTTGCTCATTGCACTACCTTTGTTCCCTATTCGTAACAAAAAAGCCATCCCGGAGAACCGGGATGGCCTTTCAAAACGTCATCGCAGTTCCCTTCGCCGGCATTACCCGGATCAGGTTCAGTGGGTCGCCCGAATATCTTCGGGCCTCTCAGCCTGGCCGTTGCGACCGGCCTCCGGCTCCCCAACGCAAAAAGAACACGCCTTAGTGGCTGCAACCGCAACTGCCGCCGCCTTCGCTTTCGCCTTCGTCTTTGGAACTGCAACCGCAGCCGCCGCCGCTCTTGCCTTCGGAACTGCAACCGCCGCCGCAGCCGGCGTTCGGGTTTATAATCTTAAAGCCCGCGCCCTGCAAGCTGTCGTCGAAGTCCACCGTCGAGCCGCGCAGATAGTCGGCGCTCAGGCCGTCCACGACGACCTCGACGCCGTGCGCGTTCATCACGTTGTCGTCGGCCTGTTTCTCATCGAATGCCATGCCGAATTGCATGCCGCAGCAACCGCCGCCTTCGGCGTAAACGCGCAACGGTTTGCCTTTGGTTTCTTCCTTGGCGTCGCGGACCTGCTTTACCTTGTCCGCCGCTTTTTGCGTCAGTGTAATCACGTTTTCAGATGTCGTTTCCATAAGTTTTCAGACTGCGGCGGACACTACGTGCGCGCAGCGGTTTGCGCAAATGGCATTTGTCCCGCTACGCCAGCACCTCATGCAGGGTCAAGCGACCGTCGTAGAGCGCCTTGCCGATGATGACGCCGACGAGGTTCGGTTTGCCGAGGGCGCGCAGCTTGAGCACGTCGTCGGCGCACGAGATCCCGCCGCTGGCGATGACACCGGTCGGCGTGGCGGCAAGCGCGTCGGCCATCTCGCCCATCGCGGCAAAATTAGGGCCTTGGAGCATCCCGTCCTTGGCGATATCCGTATATATGATGGTCTTCACCCCGGCGGCGGAGACCTGCCGGGCGAAATCCACCGCCTTCAATGTCGAAGCCGCCACCCAGCCGCGCATGGCCACGAAGCCGTCCTTGGCGTCCACGCCGACAGCGATACGGTCGCCGTGGCGTTTGGCGAGGCTGGCGACGAAGTCGAGCGACTCGCATGCCTTGGTGCCGACGATGGCGCGGGTGACGCCGAGTTCCAGCGCGCGGGCGATGTGCTCCTCGGTGCGCAAGCCGCCGCCGAGTTCGACGGGAATCTGGACCGCGCCGAGGATGCGCTTGAGCGCGTCCCAGTTTTTCGGCTCGCCCTCGAAGGCGGCGTCGAGGTCCACGACGTGCAGGTAGCGCGCGCCCTCGCTTTCCCAACGTTTCGCAAAGGCCGCGGGATCGTCGGAGTAAGTCGTCACGTCGCCCGCGCGCCCTTGGCGCAGCCGGACGACCTTGCCGCCTTTCAAATCAATGGCAGGGAGGATGAGCATGGGAGTGGGGTTCGTGACTGGTGATTCGAGATTCAAGATTTAAGATTTGAGATACGGCGGAATTTAGCGTGCCAGCGCCACGAAGTTCTCCAGCATCTTCAGGCCGATGGCCTGGCTTTTTTCCGGGTGAAATTGCGTGGCGAAAACGTTGTCCTTCCAGATGGACGACGCAAAGCCGCCGCCGTAGTCGGTGCGCGTCGCGACGAGCGAGTCGTCCGCCGGTTTCGGAAAGTAGCTGTGGACGAAATACACGAAGCTGCCGTTCGGGATGCCGCGATAGAGCGGGCAATCGGGCTTCACCAACTCGATCCGGTTCCAGCCCATCTGCGGAATCTTCAGTCCCGGTTGTTCGGCGAACCGCACGACCTTGCCGGCGAAAAGGCTGAGGCCGGCGGCGCAACTGTTGAACTCCTCGCTGCGCTCGAACATCGCCTGATAACCGACGCAGATGCCCAGAAACGGCCGGCCGCCGCGGATGAACTCGCGCACGGCCTCAAACAGCTTCTGCCGTTGCATGGCGTTGACACAGTCGTCGAACGCGCCGACGCCGGGCAGCACCGCCGCCTGCGCGTCGCGCATTTCCTCCGGCCGCGTGGCGAGGCGCACGTCGGCACCCGCCTTTTGCAGGGCCTTTTGGACACTGCGCAGGTTGCCGGAGCCGTAATCAAGCAAAGCAATCACGCCGGCAGCGTAGCGGCTCGCGCCGGTCCGCGCAAGCGCGTCCGGTTGCTGTTGGAGGATGACACAACGCGAGCCTCAAAAACGTCTCTGGGCGTGATAATCCTTGGTTTGAGTAACCGAGCCAAGTTGTTCGCGCTGGAGCGTGAAGCAATATGCGCTATAAGAAAGCCAATCAGCGCGTAGTGACTCTGGCCTGCCGACCCTACGATGGGTTGAAACTTTCGGATGGTCTGGCCAGAAGCCGGACCCAAAGAAGTTGTCAGGAAGCAATCAATGGTTACTGCTGATATCGCAGGGCAGACCGAGAGGCGGGAGGAGCCGGGCCTCGATGTGAGGCCGATGGCCGCGCTTTGGCGCGGCGGGGAACAGTTTTGCCAGCGTCCATTCATCAATCAACCCATGTTCAAAGAACCCAGAGAGGTGTCCAGCCATGTCTGATACCAATGTCCAATCCGCATCCTGGGAGCCGCGCATCGTGGCGTTTTTCTGCAACTGGTGCACCTACACCGCTGCAGACCTCGCCGGCGTCTCCCGCATGAAATACGCGCCCAACACCCGGATAATCCGCCTGATGTGTTCGGGGCGCGTGGACCCGCAATTCATCGTGGACGCGCTCGCCAAAGGCGCCGATGGGGTGCTGATCGGCGGCTGCCATCCGGGCGACTGCCATTACGTCGAGGGCAACTACAAGATGCTCCGGCGCTTCGATCTGCTGCAACGGATGCTCGCCGACATGGGCATCGAGAAGGAGCGCGTGCGGCTCGAGTGGATTTCCGCCGCCGAAGGCGAGAAGGTCAAGCGCGTCGTCAACGAGATGGTCGAGACCGTCAAGAAACTCGGCCCGCTCGGCCTGCCGCAGAAGTTCAACGATTGGGATTCGGAAATGGAAGATTTCGCCGCCCACGTCGCCGCCCAGGAAGCCGCGACAGGTTGCGGTTGCGCCGTTCATGGCAAGAAGGAGACCACCGTCAATGCCTAAACCAAAAGTCGCTTTTTACTGGTGCGCCTCGTGCGGAGGCTGTGAAGAAACCGTCGTGGACCTCGCCGAGGACATCCTCGCCGTGGTCGAGGTCGTGGACATTGTCCTCTGGCCCGTCGCGATGGACTTCAAATACAAGGATATCGAGGCGATGCCCGACAAGTCCATCGTCGCGACGCTGCTCAACGGCGCCATCCGCTCGACCGAGCAGGAGGAAATGGCGCGGCTGATGCGCCGCAAGAGCCAGTATCTCATCGCTTACGGCGCTTGCGCGGTTTCCGGCGGCATCCCCGCCATGGCCAACCAATTCCCGCGCGAGCAAATCCTCAAGTTCAACTACGAGGACTGCCCCACCATGGTCAACGAGCAGAAAGTCCGCCCGCAGCTCAAGACCACCGACGATGGCCACGAGGTCACCTTGCCCGCGCTCCACAACGTCGTGCGTTCGCTCGATCAGGTTGTGGATGTGGACTACTACGTGCCCGGCTGCCCGCCGACGCCGAAGTTGACCAAGGCCGCCATCACCGCGTTGCTCGAGGGCAAGCTGCCGCCGAAAGGCTCAGTCATTGCGCCGGACATCGCGCTGTGCGACGAGTGTCCGCGCAAGGCGACCAAGCCGGCCGACCTCAGCATCACGGAATTCCACCGGCCGCATCAAATCCTAATGGACCCGGAGAAATGCTTCCTCGCGCAAGGCGTGGTTTGCATGGGCCCGGCCACGCGCAGCGGCTGCGAAGCGGCCTGCACCAAGGGCGGCATGCCCTGCACGGGTTGCTTCGGCGGCACCTCGCGCGTGCATGACCAGGGCATGAAGATCATGTCCTCGATTGCCGCGAACATCGCCCCGAAGGACGAGGCCGGCATCAGCAAGGCCCTCGCCGGCATTCCCGATCCCATTGGCACGTTCTATCGTTACGCCCTCGCGAAGTCCTCGCTGCGGCGCAAAGTCAATCTTCCAAAGGAAGCCTGAGTATGAATCCAGAAGTCCAGCAAGCTTGGAACGAATCCAACTTCAAAGCCAACGCGGCCTACCAGAAGAAGCGCCACGTCAGCATCAACCCCGTCACCCGCCTCGAAGGCCACGGCAAAATTGACGTGTTCCTTGACGACAAGGGCGACGTCGAGCGCGCCTATTTCCAGGTGCCGGAGTTGCGCGGTTTCGAAGTGTTCTCGCTCGGCCGGCCCGCCGAGGACATGCCGCAAATCACCTCGCGCATCTGCGGCGTCTGCCCGACGGCGCACCACATGGCCTCCACGAAGGCGCTCGACGATCTCTACAAGGTCGAGCCGACCAGCGCCGGCCGGAAAATCCGCGAGTTGGTCTATAACACCTTCACGCTCGAAGACCACGCGCTGCACGTGTTCGTGCTGGGCGGCCCCGACTTCATCGTCGGCCCGCAGGCGCCGGCCGGCGAGCGCAACATTGTCGGCGTCATCGGCAAGGTCGGCATCGAAGCCGGCAGGAAGGTCATCAGCACCCGCCGCCGTTTGCGCGAGCTGATCAGCTACTTCGGCGGCAAGGTTGTGCATCCGGTGCTCGGTTTGCCCGGCGGCGTCAGCAAGCCGCTCGCGGCCGAGGACCTGCCGAAGTTCAAGCAGCTCGCCAAGGACGGCGTCGAGTTTGCGGAGTGGACGCTGGCGGTGATCAAGCAGATCGTGCTCGGCAATCCCGAATACGTGAAGCTCATCACCGGCGACGCCTACACGCACAAGACCTGCTACATGGGCCAGGTGGACGAGCAGAACAAGGTCAATTTCTACGATGGCAAGGTTCGCGTCGTGGATTGCAACGGCAAGGAAGTCTGCAAGTTCGCCCCCCAGCAATACCGCGACTACGTGGCCGAACACGTCGAGCCGTGGAGCTACATGAAGTTCACCTTCCTGAAGAGCCGCGGCTGGAAAGGCTTCGTCGAAGGTCCCGACACGAGCATCTACTCGGTCGGCCCGCTGGCCCGCCTCAACGCCTCCGACGGCATGGCTACGCCCAAGGCGCAGGCCGCCTACGAGGAGTTTTACAAGACCCTCGGCGGCAAACCGGTTCATCACACGCTCGCCAACCACTGGGCGCGCGTGATCGAGATGATCCAGGCCGCCGAGCGGATCGAGCAGCTCGTCAACGATCCCGAGATCACCAGTCCCGACGTGCGCCGCGTGCCGACCAACAAACCGGTCGAGGGCATGGGCATTGTCGAGGCGCCGCGCGGCACGCTGTTCCATCATTACAAGACCGACGAGCGCGGCATCATCACAATGGCGAACATGGTGGTCGCCACCGGCAACAACGCCGCCCGCATCGCGATGAGCGTGGACAAGGCGGCCAAGGGCCTGATCAAGGGTGGCGTCGTCACCGACGGCCTGCTGAACATGGTGGAAATGGCGTTCCGCGCCTACGACCCGTGTCTGGGCTGCGCGACACACACGTTGCCGGGCCAGATGCCGCTGATCGTGCGCATCTACAATCCGAAACGGGAGTTGGTGAAAGAAATCCGTCAGAACTGAGTTTCCAAGGACAAGGGCATGAGCACTGCAACCGCATCGGCTGACAAAGACAACGGCGTGATGACGTTGGAGAACCTCGCGAAGTTTCCCGAGGGACAGAAGGTCTATAGCTGCATGCAGTGCGGCACCTGCGCGGCGACCTGTCCCTACGGCGACGACCTGGTGTTTCCGCCGCGGGCGATCATCACGATGTTGGAGTCGGGCCTGATTGAGGAAGTCTTCGCCAGTCCCGGCTTGCTCAATTGCGTTACCTGCTACGCCTGCATGGCCAAGTGCCCCCGCGGCATCAAGCTCACCGAGGTGCTCCTGCCGCTGGTGAAGGAACAGGTCTTCACGCACCTGAAGGAAGTGCCCGCCGAGTTGCAGAAGGCGCTCGAAAACACGATGCGCTACGGCAACCCGATGGGCGAGTCGCCCCGCAAGCGCGCGCTTTGGGCCAAGTCCTCGCCCGTGCCGGTGCCGGTCATCTCGGAGATCAAGCGGCCGGTGGACGTGCTCTGGTTCGTGGAGTGCTATCCGTCGTATCATCCGCGCGGCAACGACGGCAACCGCGCGACAGCGAAGCTCTTCAAGGCGCTCGGCATTGACTTCGCGATCCTCGGCAACGAGGAGAAGTGCGCCGGCGAGTGCGCGCGGCTGCTCGGCGAGACGGGCCTGTTCGAGATGCTCACGGACTCGAACATAAAGCTGCTGCGCAAGTATCAGTTCAAGCGCATCGTCACCGGGGGCGCGCACGCCTACGACGCCTTCAAGCACAAGTATCCGGCAGCCGGCTTTGACTTCGAGGTGCATCACACGACGCCGTTCTTCGCGCAGCATCTGGCGCAGCTCAAGCCGAAGCTCACCAAGAAGCTCGATTACACCGTCACCTACCACGACGCCTGCGCCCTCGGCCGGCACAACGGTTTTTACGAGGAACCTCGCGCGCTGCTCCAGGCCATCCCCGGCGTGAAGCTGGTTGAGATGGCCCACAGCGGCGTCAATTCGATCTGTTGCGGCGGCGGCGGCGGCGGAATGTGGCTCGACACCTACTATGCGGCGAAAGGTTGCGAGCGCCTCTCCGAACGCCGGGTCAAGGAAGCGCTCGACACCGGTGCGAACGTGCTGGCGGTGAGCTGCCCCTATGAAATCTCGCGTTTCGAAGACGCCCTGAAGGTCCAGGGCGGCGAGAAGCGGATGGTGGTCCGTGATGTGGTCGAACTATTGGCTGAAGCCTTGGAGGGTTGAACCGTGAATATCCTCGTATTGATGAAGGTGGTGCCGGACGTGGTCGAAGAGCTGGAAGTCGGCTCGGACGGCAAGTCATTGGACACAAGCTTCCTGCGCACGATCATCAATGAGCGTGATGATCACGCGCTGGAACAGGCGCTGTTGCTCAAGGACAAGCACGGCGGAAAAGTCACGCTGCTGACGCTGGACGCGCCCGACATTGACGACGTGCTGTTCACGGCGCTGGCCAAGGGCACCGACCGCGCGGTGAAGATTTGCGGCGTCGAGTCGGTGCAGAGCACCCAGACGGCGGTGAAGCTCTTCGGCGACGTGATTGCCAAGACGCCGGACCTGCTGCCGGTGGACCTGATTCTGACGGGCGTGTCGGCCATTGACGACCTCGACGGGCTGATGGCCGCGCCGATCGCGCATCAACTGGGCTGGCCTTACACGGGCGTCGTGACGCATGTGACGCTTGCCGACAAGACGGCCACGGTCATCAAGGAATTTGCCGGCGGCGTGCGCGGCGAATACGACGTGCCGACACCGGCGGTGCTGGGCATCCAGGCCGCCGAGAAACCGCCGCGCTACGTGCCGGTGGCGAAGGTGCGCGCGGCAATGAAATCGCAGACCATCGAAACCGTGGACGCGCCGGCGGTCGAGGCGGCCACGACGGTCGAGGTGCAGCAGATGGCCAAGCCACAGGTGACCGGTCACGCCGAGATGCTCGAAGGCTCGGCGGAGGATGTGGCTGGGAAGATTTGCGAGCTGTTGGCTAAACGCGGTTTGCTCTGAGGAGGACACGAACATGGCTGGCAACATCTGGATCGTAGCGGAAGCGTGGCGGGGACAAGTCTCCGAAATCACCTTTGAACTGCTGGCGCTGGGCCGCGAAGTGGCGGGCCAGGCCGGCGTGCCGTTGGAAGCCGTCCTGCTCGGCAGCAACGCGCGCGAACTCGCCCAGAAGCTCGGCGCGGCCGACACGGTGCTCTACGCTGACAACGCGGCGCTGGCCGATCCCGTGCCGGAGAATGCCGCCGCGGCGCTGGCACAACTCATCAAGGAGCGGCAGCCGGCGGCGGTGTTGGTGCCGCTGACGAACCTCTCGGTGGACGTTGGCGTGGTGCTGGCGGCGCAGCTCAACGTGCCGTTCCTCAACTACTGCAAAAACCTCAAGGCGGATGGCGGTAACCTGACGGCGACGTGCGTGCTTTACGGCGGCAAGATGGAAGCCACCGTCACCGCGTCGGCGAAGCCGGCCATCATCGGCATCCTGCCCGGCGCGCGCTCCGTCGAACAGGGCCGCTCCGACAAGGCTGCGGCGATTACCGACGTGGCCGTGACGCTGGCCGCGCCGAAGGTTCACTTCAAGAAATACCTCGACCCGGAAACGGCCGACGTGGACATCACGCAGAAGGACTTCCTCGTGGCGGTTGGCCGCGGCATCCAGACCAAGGACAATCTCGAGCTGGCCGAAGACCTCGCCGCCTCGCTGGGCGGCGCGGTGTGCGGCTCGCGGCCGGTGATTGACCAGGGCTGGCTGGGGTTGTCCCGGCAGGTTGGCAAGTCGGGCATGCTGGTGAAGCCGAAGCTTTATGTGATGCTGGGCATCAGCGGCGCGCCAGAGCACGTCGAGGGCATGAAGAGTTCGCAGTGCATCATCGCCGTGAATACCGACGCCGCGGCGCCCATCTTCAACGTCGCCCACTACGGCGTGGTCGGCGACGCGCTCGAAGTGGCGCCGGCGTTGACGGAGAAAATCAAAGCGAGAAAGGGGTAAAGAACCGTGGACCTCGATCCAGTCAGAATCTCGTTGATGGGCCTGCCCGCTTGGGCAGTGCTTTGGGTGCTGACGCTTGGCGCGTTTGGGGTGTTCGGTTTCCGCGCATGGCAACTGATCGGCCTGCTGTTCAAGGCCCGCTCGGAGAACCGCTTCGACCAACTCGGCGCGCGCGTGATGCGTTTCGCGCGGCATGTGTTGCTCCAGCCTCGCCTTTTCAACGAGCCAAGCATCGGCCTGGCCCACTTCCTCATCTTCTGGGGGTTCGTGGTCTATGTCATCTGCTTCAACTGGGCCCTCATCCGCGGTCTGGCGCCGGTGCTGCCGATTCCGTATCCCGATGAAGTCGGCCTCTCGGCGTTTTTCCTCGACGTGTTCTCCGTGACGGTCCTGATTTCCCTTGCCGCGGCGGTGGTGCGGCGCGTGTTCTTCCCGCCGGCGCATCTGCACCTGAGCTGGGATGCGAACCTGATCCTGACGCTGATCGGCATCCTGATGCTGACGACGCTGTTCGGCGCGGGCTTCCGGCTCGTGGGCGAGGGCAAGGCCGCGAGTGGCTGGACACCGTTTGGCAGCCTGCTAACGGCGGTGTTGCCCCCGATGACGGCGCCCACGGCCCACGCCTGGGCCAAAGGCATGTGGTGGATGCACATCATCACCGTGCTGATCTTCCTCGTTTATCTGCCTTACTCGAAGCACCTGCACCTGCTGGCGTCGCCGTTCAACGTTTTCTTCGGGAACCTGCGCCCGGCGGGCGACCTGAGCATCGCCGGCGGCAGTGAGGAACTCGCGGCCGGTTCGGCGAAGTGGAATGAGTTCACGTGGAAGCAACTGCTCAGCGGCTTCTCCTGCGCCGAGTGTGGCCGGTGCGATCGTTCCTGCCCGGCGGCGAATTCCGGTTTCCCGTTGGAGCCGCAGCAGCTCGTCCAAAAGCTCAAGAAGCACACGATTCATGCCGGCCTCGCGAAGCCCAACGGCAACGGCGAGAAGCTGATCGGCGACGTCATCACCGAGAACGAGATCTGGTCCTGCACCACCTGCATGTCGTGCATCGAGCGTTGCGCGGTGCTCAACGAGCAGATTCCGATCCTCGTGCAACTGCGCCGGCACCTGGTCAGCGAAGGCCAGATGGCCAAGACCGTGCAGGACGCGCTTAACAACTTCAACCGCTACGGCAATTCGTTCGGCAAGTCGGACCGCATGCGCGCGAAGTGGACGCAGGCGCTCGGCTGGAAGGTCAAGGACGCCCGCAAGGAAGAGGTGGAATATCTTTGGTTCGTCGGCGACTACGCGTCGTTCGACCCGCGGTTGGAGGAGAGCACGCGCAAGACGGCAAACGTGTTCAAGGCCGCCGGCGTGGACTTTGGCATTCTCTACGAAGGCGAGCGCAACGCCGGCAACGACGTGCGGCGCATCGGCGAGGAAGGCCTGTTCGAGATGTTGCGGGACAAGAACCTGCAAGCGATGGGCAAGGCCAAATACAAGACCATCGTCACCACCGACCCGCACGCGTTCAATACGCTGAAGAATGAATACGATCTCAAAGGCGTCGAAGTGCTGCACTACAGCGAAGTGCTCGACCGGCTGGCGGCGCAGGGGCGCTTGACCTTCAAGAACAAACTGGCCGGCCGGGTCACGTATCACGATCCCTGCTACCTCGGCCGCTACAACGACATTTACGAACCGGCGCGCCGCGTGTTGAAGGCCACGGGCGTCGAGTTGGTGGAGATGCCGCGCAGCTTCAACCGCAGTTACTGCTGCGGCGCCGGCGGCGGGCGCATCTGGATGGAAGACGTGGAGGGCGTGAAGGAGCGACCGGCCGAGAGCCGCGTGCGCGAAGCGGCGGCCTTGGGCGTGACCACACTGGTGGTCGCGTGCCCGAAGGATTTGGTGATGTTCCAGGACGCGCTGAAGACCGCGGGCCTGGAAGGCAAACTGGCAATCAAAGACGTTATCGATTTGGTCGAGGAAGCCACTCGACAAGCATAAAAGGACATTATCATGGTAAACATCAAAGGAAATGAAGAACCGCGAATCGGCGTGTATGTGTGCCATTGCGGCCACAACATCGCAGCCACGGTGGACGTGGAAGCGGTGTCCAAATACGCGGCCGCGCTGCCCAAGGTGGTGGTCTCTCGCGAATACAAATACATGTGCTCCGATCCGGGTCAGGAGCTGATCCAGAAGGACATCAAGGAGTTCAATCTCAACCGCATTATCGTGGCCTCGTGCTCGCCGTTGCTGCACGAGCACACGTTCCGCACCGCCACCGAGGCGGGCGGCCTGAACCCGTTCTTTTTCCATATGGTCAACATCCGCGAGCACAACTCGTGGGTTCACACCAATCGAGCGGCGGCCACGGAGAAGGCCAAGGCGCTGGTCCACGCGGCGGTGCGCCGCGTGCCGGCGCATCGGGCCTTGGAAACCAAGCGGGTGCCGATCCATCCCGACGTGCTCGTGGTCGGCGGCGGCATCGCGGGCATTCACGCCGCGTTGACGATGGCCAACGCCGGCAAGAAGGTCTATCTGGTCGAGCGCGAACCTTCGATCGGCGGCCACATGGCGAAGTTCGACAAGACCTTCCCGACGCTCGATTGCGCGGCGTGCATTCTGACGCCGAAGATGTCGCAGGTCGGCAATCATCCGAACATCACGCTCTGGACGTATTCCGAGGTCGCCAAGGTGGACGGCTACGTCGGCAACTACACCATCCAGGTGAAGCGCAAGGCGCGTTACATCAACGAAGATCTGTGCACCGGCTGCCAGGAGTGCATATCGCACTGCGTCTTCAAGGAGCCGAAGTTCCCCGACGAGTTCAACGAGAAGCTCGGCAAACGCCGGCCGGTTTACATTCCCTTCGCCCAAGCCACCCCGCAGGTGGTGCTGATTGACCCGGAGGTCTGTCTGAACTTCAAGCGCGGCGCCAAGAACCCCGACGGCTCGCCGGTGGTCGGCGACAAGTGCAAGAAGACCTGCGTCGAGGCGTGCGGCGACAAACAGGCGATTGATTTCAAGCAGACCGACAAGGTCGAGACGATCCAGGTCGGCACGGTCATCGTGGCGACCGGCTTCAAGACCTTCGACGCCAAGCGCGTGCCTTACTTCGGCTACGGCAAGTATCCGAACGTCTATACGTCGTTGGAAGTCGAGCGGCTCGTCAACGCCAGCGGCCCGACCGGTGGCGAGGTCATCCTGCGCGACGGCAAGACACCGAAAACCATCGCCATTGCGCATTGCATCGGCAGCCGCGACGAGAACACCAACCGTCACTGTTCGCGCGTTTGCTGCATGTATTCGCTGAAGCTCGCGCACCTGCTCAAGGAGCACACCGACGCGGAGATTTACAACTTCTACATTGATATGCGGACGCCGGGCAAGGCGTTCGAGGAGTTCTACCAGAGCGTGGCGACCGAGGGCGTGCATTTCGTCCGCGGCAAGATCGCCGACGTGTATCCGGAGGCGGGCAACACCGGCAAGCTGATCGTGCAGGCCGAGGACACGCTGCTGGGCCGCGTGCGCAAACTGCCTGTGGACATGGTGGTGTTGTCAGTGGGTCTGGAACCGCAAGCCGACGCGCAGGACGTGCGCCGCATGTTCAACATGAGCTGCGGCTCGGAAGGCTTCTTCCTGGAGCGCCACCCGAAGCTCGCGCCGGTGAGCACCTTCACCGACGGCGTGTTCATCGCTGGCGCCTGCCAGGCGCCGAAGGACATTCCCGACACGGTCGCGCAAGCCGGCGCGGCGGCGGCCGAGGCGATGGCGCTGATTGACAAGGGCCACGTCGAGCAGGAGCCGAACACCGCGTATATCATCGAGGAGGAGTGCAGCGGCTGCAAGTCGTGCGTTCCGCTCTGCCCCTACACCGCGATTTCGTTTGACGAGGCCAAAAAGAAAGCCGTCATCAACGAAGCGCTTTGCAAAGGCTGCGGCACGTGCGTGGCGAGTTGCCCCAGCGGCTCGATCAAACAGAACCTCTTCGAGGACGAGGAAATCTTCGCTGAGATCGAGGGCGTGCTGGCCCAAGTCTGAACCCCTGTGCACACGAATGGCGTCGACACCCACAATCGTTTTGGCCCGGACTGCCACGGGCCGCGATGAAGAACCAGCCCCGGTGAATCCTGCCGGGGTGATGGAAGGATGGCGCGCGCCGTGAGCACGGGCAACCAGACGGGCGAATCGAAAGACGGGGGGAAGGTCGCGGGATTTTCACTGGCGGCTTTGCGCCGGATGCGAGTCACCATCGCGACCAAGCTGATCGCGGGCTTTCTGCTGGTGTGCCTGATCGTCGGCATCACGTTCGGCGTCGTGGGCATCAAAATCATTGGCGGGCTGGTGGTGGATGAGGCCCAGGAGAAAGTGCACACCGACCTCAACGTGGCGCGCGAGATTTATCTCAATTACCTGGACCGGATCGGCGACAAGGTGCGATTCGTCGCCGATCGTTTCTTCGTGCGCGATGGCATGGCCCAGCACAACCGGTCGAAATTGCTGGAAACACTGGTGACGATTCGCGAGCGCGAGGGGCTTGACACGCTCGATATTGCGGACGCTTTCGGCACGGTGATGTTGCGCGCGAGCAATCCCAATCTCTTTGGCGACGATCAGAGCGGGGACATCCTGATTGGCCGCGTCCTGCAACGCCACGAACCGGTGGCTGCCACATGCGTTGTGACGGCCGACCAGTTGAGCAAGGAATCGGCCGCTCTGGCGGAACGCGCCCGGTTTGAGATCGTTCCCACGCCGAAAGCCCGGCGCCGCGCTGAACGCGAGGAGACCTCGGGGTTGATGATGAGAGCGGCGGCGCCGATCCTCGATTTGGAGAACCGGTTCGTCGGCGTGGTCTATGGGGGCGTGCTGCTGAACCGCAATTTTGAAATCGTGGACAAGATCAAGCAGACGGTTTTTCAGGGCGTGAAGTATCACGGCGAGGACATCGGCGCGGCCACGATTTTTCAGGATGATTTGCGCATTTCCACCAACGCCAAAAACGTCGACGGCTCGCGCGCGCTCGGCAGCCGTGCGGCTGAGGACGTTTACGCGGAGGTGGTGGGCCGCGGCGGACACTGGGGTGGCAGGGCTTATGCGGTCAACGCCTGGTATCTGATTGCTTCCGAGCCGATTCGCGATCTCAACGACCGCATCATTGGCATGCTCAGTTTGGGCGTTCGCGAGGAGAAATACACCGATACCCGGTTGAAGGCGACGGCGGCGTTCGTGGCGATTACCCTCACGGGCGGCGCGGCCTCGATGTGCCTGTTCTATTTCATCGCCAGAAACATCTCGGTTTCCGTCCACAAACTGGTCCTGGCCTCGCGCGAGGTCGCGCGCGGCAACCTCGACGCGCGCGTGGCGATTGCCTCCCAGGACGAGTTGCACGAACTGGCTGACACCTTCAACTCCATGGCTTCGTCGTTGAAAAAGCGCGACGAGAAGCTCAAGGAATTTGCCCGCAAGAAAATCATGCAGTCCGAGCGGCTCGCCGTCATCGGCCAGTTGGCGGCGGGCGTGGCCCACGAGATGAACAACCCGCTGACGGGCATCGTGACCTACTCCCACCTGTTGTTGGAACGAGCCGATGTCCGGGATAGCACCAAGGAATTCTTGCGCAAGATCGCCACGCAGGCGGATCGCTGCCGTGTCATCGTGCGCGGGCTGTTGGATTTTTCGCGCCCGAAGAAGCCCGACAAGCGTTCCTGCAATCTCAACCTCGTGTTGCAGGAGTGCGTGTCGTTGGTGGAAAACCAGTCGCTGTTCCACAACATCAAGGTCGAGAAGAATTTCCAGAGGAACCTGCCACTGGTGATTGTTGATCCGGCGCTCATCCAGCAGGTGTTTATGAACCTCATCATCAACGCCGCCGAAGCCATGGACGGCAACGGCCGGATGGATTTGACGACGCGGCTGGAGCCGGACGGCGAGTTTGTCGAGATTCTCTTCGCCGATTCCGGCCACGGCATCAGCGAGGAAAACCAGGAGCGCATTTTCGATCCGTTCTTCACGACCAAGGAAGTCGGTCACGGAACCGGCTTGGGCCTGGCCATCAGCTTTGGTATCGTCAAAGAACACGAAGGGACCATCGCGGTGGAAAGCGAACCCGGCAAAGGCGCAACCTTCACGGTCCGTCTGCCGGCACGGGACCAGAACAAAGCTTAGGCAATGCAAGAAACAAAGATATTGGTCATTGATGACGAGGAAGTCGTGCTGGACTCCTGCAAACTCGTGCTGGAGCCGGCCGGCTACAAAGTGACCACGGCCAGCAACGGCACGGCAGGGCTGGACCTGGTGCCCGAGTTCCAGCCGGACCTGATCTTCGTGGACTTGAAGATGCCGGGTATCTCCGGCTTCGAGGTGTTGGAGCGGCTGCACGTGATGGACCCGAACCTGGTCGCCATCGTCATCACCGGCTATGCCACGGTCAGTTCGGCCGTGGACGCCATGAAGAGAGGCGCTTACGATTTCCTGCCCAAGCCGTTCACGCCCGACGAGTTGCGCCTTATCGCCAAGCGTGGCCTCGAAAAACACCGCCTCGTGCAGGAGGCGATCGCGTTGCGGCGCGAGAAGGAAATGCTGCGCGAAAATTTTGCCGCCATCCTCTCGCACGAACTCAAGTCGCCGCTGAGCGCCCTGCAGCAACATCTTTTCGGCCTCATCGCCGACCTCGCCGACAAGCTGTCCGAGGAACAAAAGACGCGTCTGGAGCGGATGAAAGGCCGGCTCGACGACTTGCTGAAGTTGATTCACACCTGGCTTCGGGTTTACTCCGTGGACGTGAACAAGATCAAGGAGCAGTTCCAGCCGGTCGCTGTGCCTTCTGTGATCGCACGCGCGGTGGAGAACACCCTGCCGCACGCGACGCGTAAGAACATTGAAATCGTCAGCACCGTCGGGGACTCGCTGCCGACAGTGTCGGGCGACGCGGTTAGCCTCGCGGAAGTCATTGGCAATGTCCTCAACAACGCGGTTAAATACTCGCAGCCGCAAACGACGGTCCGGCTGACGGCCGAAGCTGCGCCGGGCGAAGTGGTCATCACGGTGGCCGACACCGGCGTGGGCATCTCTGCGGAGGACCTGCCGTTTGTTTTTGGCGATTTTTACCGCGGCAAAGGCGCGGCGCAGATGGACAGCGGATGCGGATTGGGCCTGGCGATCAGCCGGCGCATTGTCGAGGCCCACGGCGGTTCGATTGCGGCGGAAAGCGAGCCGGGCAAAGGGAGCAAATTTACCATTCGCCTGCCGGCGAAAACTTGAAAAGGAGATACCATGAGCGAACAAAAACAGTTGCTGATCATTGACGACGATCCCGATTTTGTGGACGGGATCAAATCCATTCTTACAAAGGGCAATTACAAGGTGGATGTCGCCTACACACCGAAAGACGGCTGGGCCGCCCTTGAAAAGAACAAATACGACTTGCTGCTGCTCGACGTGATGATGGGCCGCGGCGCCGAGGGCATTATGATCGCACGCAAGCTCGGCAAGGACGTGAACCTCCGCGAAATGCCCGTCTTGATCATCACCAGCATCCGCGAACAGATGGCGTTCCTGTTCCCCGGCGGCGCGGTGCATCCAAACTTTGTGAATGTGGACGAACTGGTCGAGAAGCCCGTCGAGCCGAAACTGCTGCTCGAGAAAGTCAGCTCGCTCATCAAGTCCTCCGAGTCCAAAAAGAAAAAGAAATAGGAACCTCATGTCAACGACAGTTACATTCGGACAGGAGATTGCCAATTTGCTCCAGGAGGCGGGCGGCACGCCCGTCAGCGCCTGCATGCAATGCGGCACTTGCTCCGGCACCTGCCCCGTCGGCGATTTCATGGACGTGCGGCCCCAGCGCCTCATCCACATGATCGACGCCGGCCTCAAAGACAAGGTGATGGCCACCCGCGCCTTCTGGTATTGCGCCTCGTGCTATCAATGCACCGTGCGCTGCCCGCGCGGCATTGACATCGCCGAGTTGATGTATGGCCTGAAGCGCTACACCATCTGGAAGAACCAGTATCCCGCGGACCTCATCGGCCCGGCGTTCTCCGAGACCTTCATCAAGACCATCATGCGCGCCGGCCGCAGCTATGAGCCGGTGCTGGCGACCAGCTACTTCTTCACGCTCGGCCTGAAGGAAATGCTGTCCGAGGCGCAGAACGCCACGATGCTCATGCTCAAAGGCCGCCTCCCCGTCCTGCCGGCGCGGATCAAGCGGCTGGAGAATTTCAAACGGATGATCAAACGCATTATCCCGATCGGAGACTAAGTTAATGACCCCAAAGAAGTTCGCATATTTCCCAGGATGTTCCCTTGAGAAGATGGCGGAGAGCTACCACCTCTCCACCGTCGAGATTGCCCGCGTGATGGGCATGGAACTCAAGGAGTTGGAGGATTGGAATTGTTGTGGCGCCACCGCCTATTTCCACGTGGACGAACTGCTCGCCCACACGCTTTGCGCGCGGAACCTGGCCATGGCCGAGAAGGAGGGCTTGGATCTCGTGGCGCCGTGCAGCGGCTGCTACAAGAACATGCACTCCTGCAACGCCCACCTCCAGAAGGACCACGACCTGGCCGACCACATCAACTTCGCCCTTGAAGAGGACAATCTTCACTTCGACGGCAAGATCAAGGTCCATCACCTGATCGAGGTGTTTTGCGAAGATCTCAAAGAGGTCAAGGCCAAGGCCACCAACCCGCTGACCGGCTTGAAGGTCGCGCCTTACTACGGCTGTCAGATTCTGCGGCCGAGGAAGTTCGAGCACGAGAACGTCGAGGAACCGCGCTACTTCGAGGACCTGATGACGGCCATCGGCGCGACGCCGGTGGATTTCCTGCTCCGGCTGCGTTGCTGCGGCGGCGCGTTGATCATCACCAACCGGCAGGCGGCGTTGAGCATGGTCCGCAACCTGTTGCAGAACGCAGTGGATTCCGGCGCGGACGTGATTGCGACCGCCTGCCCGCTCTGCCAGGTCAACCTGGAGTGCTATCAGGACCAGGTCAACACGGAATTCGGGACGAAGTTTTCCGTGCCCATCTTCTATTTCACGCAACTGATGGGCCTCTCGATGGGCATCCCGGCCAAGCGGCTGGGCATCGGCACCGAGTTCCTGTCGCCGCCGCCGGCGATGCTTGCGGCTTGCAGAAAAGCGGCGGTTGTGTAACCTCGCGGTCATGAACCGCTGCCGTAATTGTTGGACCACAGGTTGTCAGCATGGCGCATAAGCTGACAACCTGCACATTCTGCGGTGTGGGTTGCGGTCTCTATTTGGAGACGACGGACAACCGCAACGTTGCGGGCGTCTATCCCAGCATGTCGCACCCGACCAACGAAGGGAAGATTTGCGTGCGCGGCTGGCACGTCCACGAGGTCGCCACGTCGCTGGACCGCCTGAAGCAGCCGTTGCTCCGCAAGAACGGCCAGTTCGAGGAGGTATCCTGGGATGAAGCGATTGGTTTCATTGCCGGGCGGCTCAGAAGCATTCGCGACCAATACGGTCCCGACGCGCTGGCGTTCCTGAACTCGCCGCGTTGCTCAAACGAGGAGACCTATCTGCTCCAGAAGCTCGCCCGCGCCGTCGTGGGCACGAACAACGTGGATCACGGCACGGGCGTTTATAGCAACAACTCCATCAACGTCCTGCTCGACATGATTGGCGTGCCGGCCACGACGAACTCGATTGGCGAGTTGGCTTCAAGCGAAGTCATCGTGGTGGACGGCGTGGACCTCGGCCGGCAATTGCCGACCATCGGCGGCCACGTCATCCGCGCCCGGCTCAACGGCGCCAAGCTCATCGTCATTGACGCGCGCCGCCACCGCGTGGCCGAAAGCGCCGATCATTTTCTTCAACTCAAACCCGGCTCTGAGACGCTGCTCTATGGCGCGATGGCGAAGGTCATCGTGGACCGCGGTCTAATGAACCTGCCATTCATCAAGGCTCACTGTCGCGACTACGAGGCGTTTCTCGACCAAGTGGCCGGCTACGATCTGTTGGCTGGCGCCGCGGGTTGCGGCCTGCCGGCGGACCTCATCGAAACCACCGCGCTCGCCTACGCCCGTGCGAAGTCCGCTGCCATCCTTTACTCCACCGGCATCGAGTCGCGCGACGCGGATAGCATCCAGGCGCTCGTGAACCTCGCGTTGCTCACAGGCCAGCTCGGCAGGGCCGGTGCGGGCATCTTCGCGCTCACCGAGCACAACAATCTCCAAGGCGTCTGCGACATGGGCATGTTGCCCGACCGCCTGCCCGGCTACCGTTCCGTGACCAGCGCTGCGGCGCGCGCCGAGGTGGAGGCGGTTTGGAAAACGAAATTGCCCGCCACGCCCGGCTCGAACGCTCGCTCGCTGCTCGCCGACCGCGGCGGCGGCAAGGTGAAGGCGCTCTGGCTCTGCCGCTACGATCCGGTGAGCACGGCGTTCTTTGGCGACGCGGCCAACTCGCTCAGGCAGTTCGACCTTGTGGTGGTGCAGCACCTGTTCATGACAGGCACGGCGCAGTTCGCGCACGTCGTGCTGCCGTCGTCCGCGTTCGGCGAGGAAGAGGTGTCGTTCACCAGCAGCGACCGGCGGATACAGTTGGCGCGGCAGGCGATTGAGCCGCCGCCTGGACCGATTCCTGCCTGGGAACAAATCGCGCGCGTGGGCTGCGCGATGGGCGCGGGCTGGAATTACAGGTCCGCCGCCGACGTGATGGACGAGATCGGCGAGGTGGTGCCGTTCTACAGTGGCGCGAGCCACGACAATCTCGCCCGTGACTATGGCCGCCAGTGGCCCTGTACCAAGGACCGGCCGCTCGGCACGCGTTTCCTTTTCGCAGATGGCAGCGGCGCCCGGCGGTTCAAGTTCGTGCCGGTGCCGAAACCGGCGCTGGAAGTGTCCCCCAAGGATTATCCGTTAACGCTGGTTTTCGGCCACTCGCTTTATTACTGGAACCAGAACGTTCTCATCCAGCACAGCGAGACGCTCAAACGCGAATACCGCATCCTGCTGCTCGACTACCCGGACGGTTTCGTCGAAATCAATACCGCCGATGCCAAGGCGCTCGGCATTCGCGACGGCGAAAAAATCCGTCTGCGCTCGGCCAGCGGCTCGGCCGTGACCGCCGCGCGTGTGACGCACGAGGCGCGCAGTGGCGCCATCTTCGTGCCGTATTTCGTTCGCAAGGTGCAGAGACAGATTTTGGGCCGGCCACACAGCGGACACCAACTCGTGCCCGTGCGCGTGGAAAAGGAGGCGGCATGAAAGCGCGCGTCCTCGACAGCGCCGACGTGCTGAAGATCGTGGACCTGCTCCGCGAGCAGGGCTGCGAGGTTTTTGCGCCATTTGGCGGCCATGGCCGCGACACCTGTTACGACAAGGTCACCGACCAGAACCGCGGCCAGATTCAGATTCACCTGCCGAATCCCTACTATCCGCCGAAACGGTTCATCTTCCCGCACATCGAGCGGCTGATGAAAGTGCAGCGCAGCGGCGGCGGCATCCAGATTGAGCCGACCTATCGCGAGCCGAAGCGCGCCATCTTCGGCATCCGCTCGTGTGACGTGGCGGGCCTCTGGCACCTCGACCGGTTCTTCATGGGCCGCGATTTCCGCGACATCTACTATGAGAAGCGCCGCAAGAACATGTTCCTCGTCAACGTCGTCTGCACCGACCCGGCGCGCGATATCGGCGAGGAGTGTTTCTGCGTCTGCGCCGACACCGGCCCGGCCGCGCGCGAGCATTTCGATCTCCAGTTGATGGACCTTGGCGACGGCGAGTTCATGGCGGTGGCTGGCACGCCGGCGGGCGAGGCGTTGTTCAGCGCGCCGTTTTTCCGGAAGGGAACCGACGCGGACGTTGCCAGACGCCGCGCCATCCTCGGCGAGGTCCGCAAGAGTTTCAAACCGTCCACCACGAGCTGGTTCTCCGCCGCGATCCGCCACGTGTCGGCGGGCCGGATTCAGGAAAAGACGTGGGAGGAAATCGGCAAGCGTTGTCTCGAATGCGGCGGCTGCACCTACGTCTGCCCCGCCTGCACCTGCTTTACCGTCAGCGACCGCCAGGTCGGGCCGGACGAGGTTGAGCGCGTCCGCATCTGGGACGCCTGCGCGCTCGGCGGTTTCACGCGGATGGCCGGCGGCCACAACCCGCGCAAGGCCGTCCACGATCGCCGCAACCGCCGCTTCTTCCGCAAACTGTCGCATTACTTCATCCAGCGCGAGCTTTCGATGGCTTGCGTCGGCTGCGGCCGCTGCGCCGCCGTCTGCCACGGCGACATCGGCATGCCCAGCGTCGTGGAAATGATCCGCCGCGAAACGGCAGAGGTTGACAAGCATGAACCCGTCGCCCGCTGAAAACGTATATCTGCCGAAAGTCGCTGTCCTTGACCGGGTGGTGGACGAAATCGCCGAGGTCAAGACGTTCTACTGGCGCTTCGAGGACCCGGCCGAGCAGGCGGCGTTCAAAAAATTCCGCCCCGGCCAGTTCGCGCAGGTGTCGCTCTTCGGCGCCGGCGAATTTCCCGCGTCGCTGCCGCCCAGCCCGACGGAGGAGAAGACGTTTTTCACGGTTCGCACCGTCGGCAGTTGCACGGCGGCGTTGCACCAGCTCAAGCCCGGCGACAGGTTTGCCGTGCGCGGCCCTTACGGCAACGGCTTCCCGATGGAGGATTATTACGGAAAGAACCTGGTGTTCGTCGCCGGCGGCATCGGCTTGATCCCGCTGCGCTCGTGCATTATCTACGCGCTGGCCCACCGCGAGAAATACAAGCGCATCCAGATTTTCCTCGGCGCCAAGACGCCCCGCGACCTGATGTATCGGGACAACCTCCGCGAGTGGGCGCAATCCGCCGGCGTCGAGTGCCACCTCACCGTGGACCGCGCCGCCGAGGGCTGGACCGGCAACGTCGGCGTCGTCGGCAGCTTGTTCAAGAAACCCGGCGTGCAGGTGGCGGTGGAGGACACGGTGGCGTTTGTGTGCGGCCCGCCGATCATGTTCCGATTCGTCATCAAGGACCTGAAGGCGCTCGGTTTCCAGGACAAGAACATCGTCTCGACGCTGGAGCGCTACATGAAGTGCGGCGTCGGCAAGTGCGGCCACTGCTGCATCGGCGTCGCTTACGTCTGCGTGGACGGTCCGGTGTTCACCTACGAACAAATCCAGAAACTCGGCGAGGACATCTGATGCCCGACCTTCGCGAACAACTTCAGTCGTGTTTCGCGGGCCGTGTTTGTCTGATGGGCCTCGGCAACATCGACTATGGCGACGACGGCTTCGGCGTGCGTCTGGCGGAAGCGCTTGCCGCCGCGGGCGTGCCGGACGTGGTCGTCGCCGGCACGACACCCGACCGGTTTATCGGCCGGATGGCCAACGGCGGCTTCGACAGTCTGATCTTCCTCGATGCCGTCGAATTCGGCGGCGCGCCCGGCTCGGTGGTGTTTCTGAACGCCGGGGAGATGGCGGCGCGTTTCCCACAGATTTCCACGCACAAGATTTCACTGGGCGTGCTGGCCCAATGGGTCGAAGCCAGCGGTCCGACGCGGGCGTGGCTGCTTGGCGTCCAGCCGCAGTCGCTCAAGCCCGGTGCTCTTCTGACAACAACGATGCAAAGCACGCTCGACGCGCTTGCCGGCCTGTTGGGCGAGATGGCCGCGTGCGCCTCCGCCGATTCCGCCATCCGCCCTCCGCAATCCGCAATCGCATGATGACTCCCGAACAAGCCGTTGTCGTCTCCATCTTCCTCTGCGTTGCAGGGGCGGTGCTGACGCTGCTTGTATCGCGGAACAAGACCGCGGCGGGCTGGCTTGCGTTCGCCGTGACAGCGGCGACGGCGGTACTGATCTTCTCCGCGGTGGCGCAGGTGTTGACGGCCGGGCCGTCGGCGCTTCCGGCGGAGTTCTGGAAACTGCCGAAGTTTGGCTTCGCGTTGCGCATCCACGTGGACGGGCTGACGGCGATGTTCCTGATGCTGGCGGCGCTGATCGCGGTGCCGGCGGCGTTTTACTCCATCGCCTACATGCGGCATTACGAAGACTACGGCGTGGCGCGCTACTACCCGAATTTTCTGCTGTTCCTCGCGGCGATGTATGGGCTGCTCAGCACCACGGACATGATGTGGTTCTTTTTCATCTTCTGGCAACTGATGACGCTGCCGGGCTACGCGCTCATCCGCTTTGAGAACAAGAAGCCGGAAAACATCCGTGCGGCGAACAAATTCCTCATCATGATGCAGATTGCCTGCGTTGCGACGATGGTCGGCGCGGAGATCCTCGCCGTCACAGGGGCGCAGGTGAGCGGCAGCGCGAGCTTGAAATATGATTTCGGCACCGTTTGCGCAAACCTGCCTGCGTTGCTTGTCGCCAAACCCGTCGTCACCGCGCTGGCGTTCACGCTCTTCCTGATCGGCTTCGGCATCAAGATGGGCATGTGGCCGTTCGGCCAGGTCTGGCTGCCGGACGCGCATCCCGCCGCGCCGTCGCCCGTCAGCGCGATGCTCTCCGGCGTGATGATCAAGACCGGCGTTTATGGATTGATGCGTTATTTCCTCTGGCTCGTGCCGATCTCGGCGCAGGCCGACTACCCGCTGGCCCGGTGGGGCCTTGTCGTTGCCACGCTCGGCACGATCACGCTGTTCACCGGCACGATGCAGGCGCTGAAACAGGAACAGACGAAGCGGCTGCTGGCGTTTCACAGCATTGGCCAGATCGGCTACATCCTGCTCGGCACCGGCGCGTGCATGGCGTTGCTGCCCGCGAAAGGTCCGAACGCCGCCGTGCTTGCATCCGTCGCTTTCTTCGGCGCGCTGTTCCACGTGCTGAACCACGGTATTTTCAAGGGTTTGCTCTTCCTCAACGCCGGCTCGATGCTCCACGCCACCGGCACACAAGACCTCAACAAAATGGGCGGGCTGATCCAGTTCATGCCGCTGACCGCGATCACAGCGATCATCGCGTCGTTTTCGATTGCGGGCGTGCCGCTCTTCAACGGCTTCGTCAGCAAGTGGAGCATCTACGTTGCGGCGGTGCAGGGCGGCGGCTCGGCGGCATACCTCCCCATCTGTGCCGTCGTCGCCATCCTGACCAGCGCGCTGACGCTGGCGTCGTTCATCAAGTTTTTCGGCGTGAGCTTCCTCTCGCGCGCCAGCACGCTCGTGATCGAACAAGCCAGGAAACGGGGCCGGCTCGAAGTCGGCTGGATGATGCAGTTGCCGCAGGTGTTTCTGTGCGCGCTTTGCGTGCTGCTTGGCGTGGCGCCGGTCATCGCGTTCAACATGATGCAAGCCGCCATGAACGCGAGCCAGCAGAGCTTTGGTGTGGCGCTGGCCCAAGCCGCGCCCATGATGGGCGGGCCGTTGCGCGGCCTGGAGGCGATGAACTCGGCCGCATTGTTTGCGCCCGTCACGCTCGCGGCGGTGCTGGTTTTGATGTACGTGGCCGCCTGTCTTGTCTCGAAACTCGGCAGCGCACCGCGCCGTGCCGCCTCGCCGTGGCTTTGCGGTTACGTGCGCGAGGCGGACTGCCACCGCTACGGCGCGCACAATTTCTATGGTGAGATCAAACGCTACTTCCGCTGGCTGGGCGGAATGCCGGCGTCTCATGGAGCCAGCCGGACTCATCCCGTATCGCAGCCGAATCTGCATTAATTGATTTATGATAGCCGCCGAACATACCGTTGCCGCCGCCATGTTGGTTTGCTTCAGCGGGGCGCTGGTGACATGGACCAGGGCTTGCCGCAGGTCTTCCGCCGGGTGGGTTGCGTTCGCCACCGTCGTCGTGTCGAGCCTGCTGGTCCTGACGGGTGTCGGCCGCGTGCTGATTTTCGGGCCCGGCGAGCCGGTCACGTGCCTCGAAGTCTATTCGATTGGCTTCGCGCTCCGGTTGCATGTGGACGGCCTGAGCGCCGTGTTTCTCGGCCTGATCGCGACTGTCGCGATTCCCTCCGCGCTCTACTCCATCGAATACATGCAGCATCACCTCGAGCACGGCAAGGGACGCTACTACCCGGATTTCCTCATCTTCATCACCGCGATGTATGGATTGGTGAGCACCACGGACATGATGTGGTTCTTCTTCATCTTCTGGCAGATGATGACGCTGGCGGGCTACACGTTGATCCGGTTCGATCCGATGAATCCCGGCCGGCTCCGCGCCGCCAACAAGTTCCTCATCATGATGCAGATCGCCTGCGCCGTGAGCATGATCGGCGCGCAGTTGCTCGTCAACGCCGGCGGGCCGTCCAGTGCCTCGCCGATGTTGCGGTATGACTTCGGCAGCGTCAGCCACCATCTTCCGGAGCTTTTGATCAAGAGTCCCGGCATTGTCACGACGGCTCTGGCGCTTTTCCTTGTCGGTTTCGGCATCAAGATGGGCATGTGGCCGTTTGGTCAAATCTGGCTGCCGGACGCGCATCCTGCCGCGCCGTCGCCGGTGAGCGCGATGCTCTCCGGCGTGATGATCAAGACCGGCGTGTATGGCCTGATGCGCTGCTTCCTCTGGCTCGTGCCAGCCAAGGCGTGTGTGGATTATCCCATTCACTACTGGGGTGTCGTCGTGACGCTGCTCGGCACGGTGACGTTGCTGACCGGCACGGTGCAGGCGCTGAGCCAGGATTCATCGAAACGCTTGCTGGCTTTCTCCACCATCGGCCAGGCCGGCTACATCCTCCTGGGCTTGGGCGTCTGCATGACGCTGATAGGCTCGGCGGACCGCGCGGTGTCGGCGCTGGGCGTGGCGGCGTTTTACGGCACGCTGTTCCACACGCTCAACCATGGCGTGTTCAAGAGCCTCTTGTTCCTCAACGCGGGCTCCGTGCTTCACGCCACCGCCACGCAGGACCTGAACAAGCTCGGCGGCCTGATGCGTTACATGCCGGTGACGGCAGTGACGGCGCTCATTGCATCGTTCTCGATCGCGGGCGTGCCGCTCTTCAACGGCTTCGCCAGCAAGTGGGGCATTTTCACCGCGGCCATCCAGGGCAACCCGGCTTGCCGGCTGCTGCCCGTGTGCGTGATGGTGGCCATCATCACCAGCGCCGTCACACTGGCGTTGTTCATGAAGTTCTTCGGCGTGATCTTTCTGTCGCGGACCAGCCTGCTGGTGGCGAATAGGGCACGGCGGCATCGCCGGCTTGAGGTGGGCTGGAAAATGCGGGTGCCGCAGATCGCTCTGGCGTCGATTTGTGTCCTGTTCGGCCTGCTGCCGGCGCTGCCGATCTCGATCATCCGTCGCGCGCTGGAAGGAAGCCGGCAGGGGTTTGGCGAGATGCTCGCCGCGGCATCGCCGTTGCCTTCCGGCGGTTGGGCGGGCATCGGCAGCTCGAACCATGAATTCATCTATGTGCCGGTGTTTCTTGCGTTTGTGCTGGTGGCGATGTTTCTCGTGACGCGCCGCGTCGCCAAACTGGGCGGCTCGCAGCGCCGTTCCGCGAAACCCTGGCTTTGCGGTTACGCCAAAGAGGCCGAGATGAATCGTTACCGCGCCAGCAATTTTTACGCCGAGGTCAAACGCTGCGTGCGCTGGATGGGTGGCGCGCCGCGTCCGCAGCCGGAGCCGGTTCCCGTGCCTGATGACAAGTGATGAAAGAAGATTTCGCATGGTCGCTCGAGAGAAACTGAATCAGTTGAAGGAAAAGTTTGGCGGCGCCGTTCAACGGGCCGACATGCCTTGCAACGAACGCCTGTTCGTCTTCGTGGAGGCGTCGGCGCTGAAGGCCGTCTGCCAATATCTTTTCCGCGACCTCGACGCCCGCTACGTCATCAGCATCGGCATGGACGACCGGCCGTTCTCCGGGAAGTTCATGGTTGCGCACGACTTCGCGTTCGACCAGGACCATCTGCTTTGCAGCGTGCTCACGCACCTGCCGGCGGACAACCCGAAGGTGGACAGCATCTCCGACGTGGTGCCGGCGGCGAACTGGGCTGAACGCGAAATCCGCGACCTCGTTGGCATCGAGCCGGTGGGCCACCGCTACCTGAAACGCCTGGTGCTGCCCGACGGCTGGCCCGACGGCGTGCATCCGCTGCGGAAGGATTTCGCGTGGAACCAGGTGCCCGAAGGCTATGACGATACGCGGGAGTTCAAGTTCGATGAGCCGCCGGAGGGATGCACCGTCGTGCCGTTCGGGCCATTCCATCCCACGCTCGACGAGCCGGCGCATTTCCGGCTCTACATCGAAGGCGAGATGGTGCGCGGCTGCGAATATCGCGGCTTCATGGTCCATCGTGGCATTGAGAAGCTCGCCGAGTCGGTGCTGACCTACAACGAAATCCCGATGATGGCCGAGCGCATTTGCGGCATCTGCGGCTGCGTCCACAACGTCGCCTACGCGCAGGCCGTCGAGAGCGCCGCCGCGATCAAGCCGCCGCCGCGCGCCGAATACATCCGCACCATCATGCTGGAGATCGAGCGCTTGCACAGCCACCTGCTCTGGGTCGGTCTTGCCTGCCACATCGTCGGCTTCGACACGCTGTTCATGCAGAGTTGGCGCATCCGCGAGCCGCTCATGTGGATCGCGGAAAAAATCAGCGGCAACCGCAAGACTTATGCGCTTTGCGTCATCGGCGGCGTGCGTTGGGACATCACGGCGGAAGTGAAGGGCGAACTCCGCAAGGTGCTCGACAAACTCGAATCCGAGTGGACGCCGGTCGTGGCCGCCGTCAGTAAGGACAAGAATATTCAGAAACGCACGCGCGGCATCGGCGTCGCGGATCGCGCTCTTGTGAAAAATGCCGGCCTCGTCGGCCCCGTGGCGCGCTCGGCGGGCGTGAACATGGATTGCCGGCGCGATCACCCGTATGCTGCTTACGACCGCCTGGACTTCGATGTGATCACCGAAAACGGCTGCGACGTCTGGTCGCGCGTGCTCGTGCGGGCCAAGGAGGTTTTTGAGTCCATCAAGATCATCCGCCAATGTTTGGAAAAGATGGAGGACGGACCGTTGCAATTGACGATCAAGGATGAACTGCCCGTGGGCCGGATCGGGTTGTCGTCCGTCGAAGCGCCGCGCGGCGAGAGCCATCACTTCGTCATCACCGGCGAGAACAACCGTCCGCGCCGCTGGCGTGTGCGCGCGCCGACCTACCAGAATCTCCAGGCCATTCCGGCGATGATCAAGGACCAGCAGCTTGCCGACATGACGATCTCGCTCGGCAGCATTGACCCCTGTTTCTCGTGCACGGACCGGATGGAAACGATAGACCTCAAATCCGGCGCGACGAAAGTCTGGACGCAGGAGGAACTGTTGAAGCTGACGCGAACGAAGAAGACATGAAGACGCTTCTGTCCATTCTCGGTGGTCTGGCGAACGTGGCCATCGTGCTGCTGGTTGCGCCGTTTTTCCAGGGCGTGCTGCGCAAGATCACCGCGCTCATCCAGTCCCGCCAAGGCCCGCCCATCTGGCAGCCCTATTTCGATTTGCTGAAGCTGCTCGGCAAGGAGGACATCGAATCCGGCGAATCGCCGCTCATGCAGCGGTTTGCGGTTTACCTGTCGCTGGCGACGGTGCTCACGGTGGCGTGCCTGGTGCCGATGGGCTTCACCGCGCCAATGAACGCCGCAGGCGACGTGATCCTGCTGATTTACCTGCTGACGCTCTGCGGCATCTGTACGCTGCTGGCGGGTCTCGCGGCCGGTTCCACCTACTCGCTCCTCGGCGCCAGCCGTGAGATGATGACGATGATCGCGCTGGAGCCGCTGTTCGCCGTCGCCATCGTCGTTGGCGCGGTGCACACGCAGTCGTTCCGGCTCGACACGGTGCTGAACGGCTCCGTTTACGCGAGCGCCGCGTTTCCGTGGTCGGGCGTCATCATGTTCGGCGTGATGCTGCTGTCGTTCCAGGCGTTCGTGCAGCGCGTGCCGTTCGACATCTCCGAGGCGGAGACGGAAATCATGGAAGGCCCGCTGATGGAATACTCCGGGCCGAAGCTGGCGCTTTTCAAATACGCGCAAATGGCCAAGCTCGTCATCTACAGCGCGCTCTTCGTGACGCTGTTCGTGCCGTGGGGCACGGGCCTGATGTTTCCGCTCGGCTGGCTGGTGTTCTGGGCGAAGGTCACGGGCCTCGTGCTGCTGGTGACGCTGGTGGCGGCGACGCACGCGCGCTACCGGATTGACCAGGCCATCCGCTATTTCGCGGCGTTGCTGGCGGTGGCGCTGGTGGCGTTGGTGCTGGCGAGCTATGGCTATTGATTGAGGTGAACGCATGTCTGTTTTGAGCAAACTCAAAGAAACGCTGGTCTGCCTGAAGGCGGGTCGCGTGACACTGCCGTATCCGGCGCAGGCGCAACCGGTGCCGGAGAAGTTCCGCGGCCGGCCCCTTTTCGACGCCGCCAAATGCACCGGCTGCGGCGGCTGCGCCAACAACTGCCCTGCGCGTGAAATCCTCCTCTTCGACCTTTGCCAGGAGATTCGCATCCTCCAGTATCTTGGCCGCCGCTGCGCCTACTGCGGTCGTTGCGCCGACGTGTGCCCGGAGAAGGCCATCACGATGAGCCACGAATTCGAGACCGGCACGAACAGCATCGGCGACATCCAACAGCGGGTCGAGTTGTTCATGAGCACCTGCCAGCGGTGCGGCCGGTGTTTCAAGGAACCGTCGGCGCTGGAGCAGTTGAAACTGAAGGGCTACCGCGTCGATGACGTGGCCCACGAGCGCTGGGTGTTCCGCTCAAAGTCCTATCTCGATACCGAGCCTGTGGTGGACGACATCAAGATTGAAATGGACTGAGCCGCCATGCTGAAAAACCTCTGCCAAAAAATGTTCGGCCGGTCGCTGTGGGTCTATCACGCCAATAGCGGCGGCTGCAACGGCTGCGACATCGAGGTGCTCAACGTCCTCACGCCCTACTACGACGTCGAGCGCTTCGGCATCAAACTCGTCGGTTCGCCGCGCCACGCCGACGTGATGCTCTGCCAGGGACCGGCGATGCGCGCGACTGCCCAGGCCCTCAAACGCGCCTACGACGCCATGCCCGCGCCGAAGCTCGTTTTCGCCATCGGCTCCTGCGCCTGTGGCGGCGGCATCTGGTTCGACAGCTACCCCGTCCTTGGCCCCGTTGAGAAGGTCGTGCCCGTGAACTTCTACATCCCCGGCTGTCCGCCGCGTCCCGAGGCGATCATCTACGGCGTCGCCGTCGCCGTCGGCCTTGTGGACAAGAAGACCGCGCCGGTGAAGTTCAAACAGATCGAACTGCCCATTCCGCGCTACCATCCCAACGACCTGATCGGCCGCGACGAACTGGTGGTTTACGAAAAAGTCGAGAAGGTCTGATTAAAAAATGTCTGCCCGCTAAACACGCGAAAGGAAGAAAAACAGGGATGGACAGGATGATAAATCGTGGAGCGTCGAAGGTCACACTATCCTGTATATCCTGTCCATCCCTGTTCAAAAAAATCCTTTAGCGTCCTTTAGCATATTTAGCGGGCCAATCCATCCGTTTATGCACGAATTCCCCGAAGTCCAGGCGATGATCCGGCAAGCCTGCGCTCAAGCCCCCGCTGCCGCACGCATCACGCGCCTGAAAATCGTTGTCGGCGAAGCGTCGGGCCACGATCCGCGCCACATCGAAGCGCATTTCGCCGAAGCGTCACGCGGCACTCGGGCTGAAGGCGCGGCGTTGGAATTCATCCGCGAAAAACTCGCCGCCCGCTGCGCCGCCTGCGGCACGGAGTTCAAAGCCGACGCCGTGGCGTTTGCCTGCGCCGGCTGCGGCGGCACGGAACTGGTCATCACCGCCGGCAAAAACGTGCGCCTCGCCGGCATTGAAGCGGAGTGATTCCCGCGTTACGATGGCCGCATGACCGTCGAAGATGTTTCTCTCAACCAGCCTGCCGGCGATCCGGCGATCTGGCCGCTCGATCCGGATGTCATTTTTTTGAATCACGGCTCGTTCGGCTGTTGCCCGCGACCGGTGCTCGAATTTCAGCAGCAAATCCGCGCGCGGATGGAGCGGCAGCCGGTGCAGTTTTTCGTGCGCGATCTTGAAGGGTTGCTCGACTCGGCGCGGGCCGTGCTGGCGGAGTTTCTTGGCGCGGACGCGGACGATCTGGTCTTTGTGCCGAACGCCACCGCCGGCGTCAACGCGGTGGTGCGCTCGCTGCGGTTCGAGCGCGGCGACGAGCTGTTGGTGACGGACCACGAATACAACGCCTGCCGCAACGCGCTGGATTTCGCGGCGGCGCGGTGGGGTGCGCATGTGACGGTCATCGCGGTTCCGTTTCCGCTGGCGTCGGCGGACGACATCGTGACGGCGGTGCTGGAGCGCGTGACGCCGCGGACGCGGCTGGCGTTGTTCGACCATGTCACCAGCCAGACCGGTTTGGTGATGCCGATTCGGCGGCTGGCGGAGGAACTCGCCGCGCGCGGCGTCGAGACGCTCGTGGACGGCGCGCACGCGCCGGGCATGGTGCCGCTGCGATTGCGCGAGATGGGCGCGACCTACTACACCGGCAACTGCCACAAGTGGCTTTGCGCGCCGAAAGGCGCGGGCTTTCTCGTGGTGCGCCGCGACCGGCAGGCGCTCATCCGGCCCACCGTCATCAGCCATGGCGCGAACACGACGCGGACCGACCGGTCGCGTTTCCAGGTTGAGTTTGGCTGGACGGGCACCTGCGATCCTTCGGCGTGGCTGAGCGTGCCGGAATCGCTGCGGCTGATTGGCTCGCTGCTTCCCGGCGGCTGGCCGGAAGTGATGGAGCGCAACCGCGCGCTGGCGTTGGCGGGGAGAAAAGTATTGTGCGACGCGCTTGGCATCGCGCCGCCGTGTCCGGACGAACTCATTGGATCGCTGGCGTCGGTGCCGATTCCCGATTCTGCCGACGACGGTGCTCCGGCTTCGCCGCTCTACGCCGATCCGCTTCAGGACGAGCTCCGCCTCCGGCATCGCATCGAAGTGCCGATCATCCCGTGGCCCGCGCCGCCGAAGCGACTGCTGCGCATTTCGGCCCAACTCTACAACTCGTTGCCGCACTACCGGCTCCTCGCCGGGGCATTGAAGGCGGCGCTGCGTTAAACGAAGCGGAAATTGCGGCCGCTGAAACTTCGTCTTGGAATTTGCCGTGCCATTCGCGACTATGCGTGACAACCGCATTTGATATCGGAGTCAGGTTCATCATGAAAAACTGTTTCATCTTCCTCAGCATCGCTTCCTGCGTCGCGCTGGCGGCCGCCGCCGATCCCGTCGTGTTGGAAAACCGCGCGCTTCGCGTCGAGATCGCGCCGGACAGCGGACGGATCAGCGTCCGTGAAAAAAGTAGTGACCAACTCTGGCAACAAGCCGCGCCGACCGACGGCTCGGGGAAAACTCCGCCGCGGCAGCCGGGTTCCGTCTATCGCGTCGTCAAGACGTCGCAGCGGTCGGCGGTGCTGGAGCGGGCGTTTGGCGCGGGGAAGGGGAGCAAACTGGCGCTGAAGCTGTCGTTCGTTCTGCCCGACGGCGGCGCGGCGGACCTGCGGGTCGAGGCGCGCGCCGAGGATGCGCAGTCGCCGGTGGAAGAGATCAAGTTTTTGGAGCCGTTCGTGCTCGACGCGCCGCACGGCGTGCTGGCGGTGGCGGACTACAGTAACGGACATCTTTACCCGCTCGACGCACAGCCGTTTCCGCGAAACAGCTTCGGCGGCGACCGGCTCGACATGCCGTGGCTGGGCCTGTGCGACCTCGACAGCGGGCGCGGTTACCTGCTGCTGATCGAGACATGCGATGATTCCAGCGTGGCGATGCAGAAAGTCGCCGGCAAGGACGGCCGGCCACTGGTGGCGCCGGTGGTGCGATGGCGTGGACAGAAGGGCGCGTTTGGCTATCCACGCAGCGTGCTGTACCACTTCGCGTCGGCCGGTGGCTATGTCGCAATTTGCAAACGCTACCGCGCCTACGCGAAAGAGCACGGCCTCATCGTGCCGTTCGCGGAGAAATTGAAGAAGAACACGAATCTCAAGCGCTTGTTCGGCGCGCCGGACGTGTGGGGCAACGCTTCGCTGGCATTTGCGCGCGAAGCGAAGGCCGCCGGCGTCGAGAAGATGCTCATCCATGGCCGGCCCGCCAAGCCCGCCGACATGCGCGTCGTCAACGACCTCGGCTATCTCACCAGCGAATATGACAACTACACCGACATTCTTCCCGCGAAGGACGGCAAGATTGATCACGACCACGCCATCCTGCCCGACGACGCCGTTTTGAAGAGCGACCAGCAGCGCATGGCCGCGTGGCTGACGTGGGACAAGAAAACGCAATTCATGAAGCGCTGCCCGATGCTTTGGGCGGATGCGGCCAAGGCGACCGCCGACAAAGTGCTCGGCGAATGGCCGTTCATCGGGCGGTTCATTGACGTGACAACGGCTGAAGGCCTCTACGAATGTTTCGACCCGAAGCATCCGATGACCAAGACGCAGAAACGTGAGTGCGGGCCGGCGCTGCACCGCGTGTTTCGCGACCGCAAGCTGGTGATGGGCGGCGAACACGGCATCTGGTGGTGCGTGCCGTGGGTGGACTATATCGAGGGCATGCAGAGCGGCGGCTATGCGTCGTGGCCGGCGGGGCACCTGATTCATCCGAAGACGAAGGAGGAGGAATTTGAAGGCGCGGGGCGCAAAATGACCATCAAGTGGAGCGACTACGCGAAGTGGGGCATCGGTCACGAATCGCGCGCGCCGTTGTGGGAACTGGTCTTTCACGATTGCATCGTTTCGACATGGTATTGGGGCGACGCGAGCGATTTCCTGCTCGACGCCGCGCCGGAGATCACGCCGAAGAAGGATGCCTTTAACATTCTCTATGGCACCATCCCGCTGCTCTGGGCCGACAAAGGCGGCTCATGGCAAAAAGACCGCGCCATCTTCCTGCGCACGTATCGCAACACCTGCAAGCTCCACGAGTCGCTGGCGACGGCGGAACTGGTGTCGCACGAGTTCGTCACTGCCGACCATGCCGTGCAGCGTACGCGCTTCAGCGACGGCACGGTCTGCGTCGTCAACTTCGGTGAGAAACCGTATCGCGCCACGGTCGGCGGCAAGGCTTGCGAGCTGCCGCAAAACGGCTGGGTCGTGACCGGGCCGAAAGTGCAGCAATCGCTGACGATGGAAGACGGCAAGCCCGTGACGGTCATCCGCGCGCCCGGCTACGCTTTCAGCGACGGCGGCGGCGTGCCGGTGACGCAGATCGCCGAGTCCGAGGGCCGCCTGCGCGTGACGGTTGGCGCGGCGACGCCGTGCGTGAGCCTGCGGCCGGCGGACGCGGACAGGTCGCGCACGGCCACAACCGGCGTGCTCTACCGGTGCGACGCGCAGGGGCAGCCGCTCGACGTGATGGAGTTTCGCGCAGGCGCGAGGGGAGAAATCGAATTCGGCCCGGTGGACGCGCCGGCGTCGTTCCTTTTGTTGAAAGGCAAGGGCGTGCAACAAGCCGACCTCCGGGTCAGCGACATGCAGATTGAGCCGGCGATACCGAAGCAGGGCGGCAAGTTGCGCGTCTCGGCCACGATCTCCAACTACGGCGGCGTCGCGGTCAGCGGCGCGGTGGTGGAGTTTTGCGTGGACGGCCGCGCGACGAGCCGCGCGACGGTCAGTCTCAAGCCACGCGCGGGCACGCAAGTCGTTGCGGAAGTGGACACGGTGGCGGCCGATGGCGCTCGCGTCCTGTCGGTGGTGGCGGACCCGGCGGGCAAGGTGAAGGAATTGTCGAAGCAGAACAACCGCGCCGAGCGAGCGATCCAGGTCGCCGCCGATTGGTCGCGCTGGCCGCATCAGAAATGGCTGCGCGTCTCGGCTGCGGGGGTCGCACGCGAAGACGAGCCGGTGGTAGCGCCATTCGCGCTGCCCGCCGAGGCCGATGCCAACTCCGTGCGCGTCGCAGAAGTAGGAGCGGACGGCAAGCCGGCGAAAGCCGTGCCGGCGCAACTGGATGGCGGCGAGCTGTGCTTCGTTGTGCCCGGCGGTCTGGCGGCCGACGCGACGCGCAAGTTCGTCGTGCTTTGGCGTGACAAGTCCGCGCTTCCGGTGTCGTTGCCGCCCGGCGGATCGCTCTGGCGCGCGGCGCAGCAGACGGTGGCCGCACCGGGCTACGAGGCGCGGTTTGAAAACGGCGCGCTGACGTTTCTCGCGGCACGCCACGACGGTGCGACCGGCGGGAATTTTCTGAAGAGCCTGATTCTCTCATCGCAGGAGACCGGCTGGAGCAGCGAGGAGGGCGCCGTGGAGAAGTTCGACGTGGAGCACAACGGGCCGGTGCGAGCCGTTGTGCGCGTCCGCAAGGCGCTGAAGGCCGGCGTGGTTTACGAAAAACGTTACACGTTTTACCCGCAGCGATTCGACGTCGAGACCAGCGTCAACAAACCCGCCGGCTGTCTTTACTCGCGCGCCCACTATCTCGAACATTGCACCTACGCCGACAACCGGGGCAACACGGCGATTGTGGACGGCCACGGCGATGCGGAAAATGTTTACGGCCGCAGCGCAAAGCCGAAGTGGTATGCGGTGTTTGCGCCGACCTGGGCGCACTCCTGTGTGGCGTTGACGCCCGCCGAGAGCGTGGCCTACTGGGACACGCCGGGCGGCTGGGGCAGCATCGGCTTTCACACCAGCCCGCGACAGACCAGCGGCATCCGGTTCAGCTACGTGATTCATCCGGGCGCCAGCGATGCGGGTTTCGCCGAACGCGACTGTCAGCGTCTCACCAGGCCGGCGACGGTTGTTTGGGAATGAACGGCTGAATCAAGGCCAGACAGTCCTGCCAGGCGATGCGTCCGCTCTGCACATGAATTATCCGGAGATCCTTTCCTTGCTGTAGAATTTTGTTCTACATGGAAATCAGGCTGTGTCGCTCAGGACATCTCTTTCCCTTTATGCGATCCATGGAGTTGACCGTTTAGTAGGATATACCGCGCAGATGAAAATGGACTAAATTAAGCTAGCGATGCAGGCCGACAATAAATCATCAGGCGATATGAGGGGTGCGCATCCGGGGGAACGACCGATGGTGCATTTGCACATGACGCGTCGTGTTTACATCCTGTTGCTCCTGGTGTTGGTTGCGCCCTGGGTGTTGCTGGCGGCGGCGTGGACAGGCCGGGAATTGCTTCTGCGCGTCGAAGCAGCCAGGGTTTCGGCAAGAGCCGAGACGGATGGCCGCGGGACCCATGCGGCGCCGGGACCGTGGGGCGCACTTGAATGCGTCCGCATCGCCATCGAACCGCCGGAGGAGGCCGTATTTGTCCGGCCGGAGGACGAAGCGCCGCCGCGCTGGTTTTTCCGGGGGTTTGCCATGGAGAAATTGCGCGAGTTGTTTGCCTCGGCGGGTCTTACACTGGAACAGATTTCGTTTCTGGTGGCGCGAACGACCGTGGATCCGGCGACGGGAACGCCGGTGGTGAGTCCCACGCCGGAGTTTGTATTGGAGATGACGCCGACGGCGCGACAGACGATTTACCGCGTGCTGGCGGCCTTTCCGGAGAACCCTGCGCAGCGGTTTTCGTGCGCCTTGCAGCCGAAATACCTGGAGGAGCGTTTCGAACAGAGCGGCCTGTCGCCGGCGATCATCGCGGACATCCGGCGCATGCTCTATCCGTATGGAAACATCCTTTTGTTTTCGGACACCAACGTGCTGTTGCCCCGGCTGACGGACGCGCATGAAAAAATCCATCTCCTGAAGACGCTCACGCGGAAAAATACCCTGCTCGTGGACCTTCAGGTCAACGCGGCCAGCAACATTGACGAACTGACCGAGTATTGGGGCGTTGGCGGACGCTCCAAGGACATCCGGCCGTTGCTCGAATCGCTGCGGCGCACGCCTGGCGGCGCGTCGCTGGACATCACGCATTTGCTGCCCCGTTTCGCCCGAGATCGCCTCTACACGTTTCCTTATTCGAGCGGTCCGAAGATTGAAGCGAGCCGGGATTGTCACTGGACCAGCCTGAACTTTTTCAACAACCCGCCTGACGACCGTTATGCCGACGGAGCTTTTGCGATCAGCACCATCCGCGACGGTTATTACGCCATTTCGACCGGGGCGCATCTGGGGGACCTGGTGTTGGTGCTGACTCCGAAAGACCAACTGGTTCATTCGGCCGTTTATGTGGCCGACGACATCGTCTTCACCAAAAACGGCCCCAAGGCGGCGCATCCGTGGATGTTGATGAGAATCGAGGATGTTGTGGAGCTGTTTGAAGGCGCTTTCCAGGCAGAGGGGCCGCTGCACGTCCTGTATTACCGAAAGCGCGCCGAGTAGGCTGGCCGGGAAAACTTGCGCTGGCGGCGGTTTCGCGGAGCGATTACCATCGCGCGCATGAAACCGTTGACGCTCGTCCTTTCGATGCTGGCCTTCGCCGCCGTCGCCGCCGAACCGCCCCAACCCTACGGTCCCGTGCCGAGCGAGCGGCAACTCCGCTGGCATGAATTGCAGTTCTACGGCTTTATCCATTTTACGGTGAACACGTTCACCGACCGCGAGTGGGGCCTTGGTGACGAAGCGGAGACGGTTTTCAACCCCACCGCCTTCGACGCGGACCAGATCGTCCGCACGGCGAAGGAAGCCGGCATGCGCGGCCTGGTGCTCACCTGCAAGCATCACGACGGCTTCTGTCTCTGGCCGTCGGCGTTCACCGAACACTCGGTCAAGAACAGCTCGTGGCGCAACGGCCGCGGCGACATGGTGAAGGAGATTTCCGCCGCCTGCCGCCGCCACGGGTTGAAGTTCGGCGTTTATCTTTCGCCGTGGGACCGCAACCACAAGGATTACGCGCGGCCGGAATACATCGCCTATTATCGCAACCAGCTTCGCGAATTGCTGGCGAACTATGGCGAGGTTTTCGAGATGTGGTTCGACGGCGCCAACGGCGGCGACGGCTACTACGGCGGCGCGCGGGAAAAACGGCGCATTGACAATCGCACCTACTACGACTGGGACAACACCTGGAAGATCGTGCGCGAACTGCAGCCGTTCGCCTGCATGTTCAGCGACGGCGGCCCGGACGTGCGCTGGGTTGGCAACGAACGGGGTTTTGCCGGCGAAACCTGCTGGGAGACCATGACGCGCGAGGGCCTGATGCCCGGCCACGCCGACCCGAAGCTGCTCAACGCCGGCCAGCGTGACGGCAAGGACTGGCTGCCGGCGGAGGTGGATGTGTCCATCCGGCCCGGCTGGTTTTACCACGCCAAGGAAGACGCGAAAGTGAAAACGCCGGAGCAACTGGTGAAGATTTACTTCGAATCGGTCGGCCGCGGCGCCAACCTCATCCTCAACCTGCCGCCGGACCGGCGGGGCATCCTCCATGAGAACGATGTGCAATCGTTGCGCGGCATGCGGCGCATCCTCGACCAGACTTTTGCCAGGAACCTCGCGCGCGGCGCCAAACTGACAGCGAGCAACGTCCGTGGCGGCGACAAGGCATTCGGCCCGGCGAAACTGGTGGATGGCAAGCGAACCACCTGCTGGTGCACCGACGACAACGTGGCGACGCCGGAGTTGACGCTGGAGTGGAAGAAACCGGTGCCGTTTGATGTGGCGAAGATCGCCGAAGACATCCGGCTCGGCCAGCGCGTCGAGGAATTTGCGCTCGACCAGTGGAAGGATGGCGCGTGGCAGGAATTCGCCAAGGCCACGAGCATCGGCGCGGAACGCCTGATCCGTTTCGCTCCGGTGACGACCGCCAAAGTGCGCCTGCGTATCACCAAGTCGCCGGTCTGTCCGGCGATTTCTGAACTCGGGTTGTTCAAGCAACCATAGCCGATGCAGTTCTCCATCATCACTCCAAGTTTTCGCAACTCGGATTGGCTGAAGCTGTGCGTCGCTTCCGTGGCCGATCAGGGCGTGGAGGTGGAGCACATCGTCCAGGATTCCTGTTCCGACGACGGCACGCGGGAGTGGCTGCCGCGCGATTCCCGCGTGAAGGCGTTCATTGAGAAAGACAGCGGCATGTATGACGCCATCAACCGCGGCTTGCGGCGCGCCACCGGCGAGGTCCTGGCCTATCTGAACGCCGACGAACAATACCTGCCCGGCGCGCTGGCGGCGGTGTGGAATTGTTTTCAAAGTCACCCGGAAGTGGAGGTGGTCTTCGGCGACGCCGTGGTGGTGGATCGCCAGGGCCGGTATCTGCAGTCGCGTCGGGCCAGCGTGCCGCGCCGATACCATGCTTGGGTCAGCGACACCATGTCGGTCACCAGTTGCGCGACTTTTTTTCGCCGGTCGCTGATCGGGAAACGTGGATTGTTTTTTGACACGACATTCCAATCACTGGGCGACGTGGTCTGGATGCTGGATCTTATTGAGCAAAGCGTGCCGATGACCTTGCTCGGCCAATGGACCTCCGCTTTCACCGTGACGGGAAAAAATTGGGGGCAGGGGCCGCGCACCAAACCGGAAAGGGCTGCGCTCGTCGCCGCCGCGCCTGCCTGGGCGCGATGCGTCCGGCCGCTGATTGTTCTTCAGTATCGGTTGCGCCGGCTGCTGGCGGGCCATTATTTTCAAAGGCCGTTTCGCTATTCACTTTACACGCTGGAAAGTCCGGCGGTTCGTGTCACAATGAACGCAGCCTGACCTAGCGATTGATAAAACTCGTCATGCAACAACCCGCCTATCTTACCATCAGCGTGGACGACGGTTTCCCTCTCGATATGAGAGCGGCGGAATTGTTGGACCGGCACGGGTTGAAGGCAACCTTCTACGTCCCGGCTTCCAATCCCGAGCATGCGGTGATGACGAAGGAGCAGGTCAGGGAAATCTCCCGCCGGTTTGAAATCGGCGGCCACACTTATCATCACATCCCGCTCGCGTCGTTGCCCGACGACCAGGCTCGCGCCGAGATTCTCGACGGCAAACGGTGGATCGAAGACATCACCGGCCAGCCGGCACGCGCCTTCTGCTATCCGCAGGGCAAGTTCACCTCGCGCACCGTGGAGCTGGTGAAAGAGGCGGGCTTCGCCGGCGGGAGGACCTGTTATTTCAACCGCAGCGACATGCCGCGCGATCCTTACCGGTGCGGTGTGAGCACACACGCCTACAACCACTCCGCGCTGATCCAGGTCCGCCACGCGTTGCTGGAGTCGAACTTCAAGGGGGCCGTGGATTTCTTCCGCGTGCACAAGGTCGCGAGGGACTGGGAAACCCACTTCCAGCGCGCCGTGGCCGCTGTCGAGCGCGAAGGCGGTGTGGCGCACTTGTATTTCCACAGTTGGGAGATTGATGAGCAGCGCGAGTGGGACAAGCTGGAGCGGGTTCTCCAAAACCTCGCGGGGCACAAACAACTGACACGGGTAACCAATGGGGAATTGTTCACCCTGTGCCGTTCATAAATGGCCACGGTCAGAGAAGCTTCATTCGCGGACTACGAGCAGATCGAGGCGCTCAAGGCGCGCCATCATTTGTCCGGCTACACGGAAGCCCGCTGGCGGCATATTTACGAAAACAGCCCGCTGCTGCGCCGGCATCAACGGACGTGGCCCATCGGCTGGGTGATCGAGAGCGACGACAACAAGATCGTGGGCCATCTCGGCAACACGCCGCTGGATTACGAGTGGAACGGCAAACCGTTGACATGCGCGGCGGCGAGCCTGTGGGTGGTGGATGAGGAACATCGCGGCCGGTCCTTGACGTTGGTTCGGAAATTCCTTCGCCAGCCCGACGTTGATTTGTTTCTGGACACGACCGCCACGCGGTTGGCGGCCCGCGTTTTCGAGAAGTTGGGCATGAAACGGACGCCCGTGCTGGGTTACGACCGGACGGCGTTCTGGGTACTGGACCGCGAGCGGTTTGTGGCCAGTTTCTTTGATTGGAAACGCGTCCAAGCGCCCCGAATCCTGACCCGACCGCTTGCGGGCGTGATGGCCGCCGCGGAAAAAATCACGGGAAGGTCCCGCCTCATGGCCGGGGCGGACGGACCGGTGGAATTCTGCGCGCAATTCGACGAGAGGTTTGACCGGTTTTGGAAAACTCTTCGTTCGCAGCGGCCCGGGCTTTTATGTGTCCGCGACCGGGAAAACCTCAACTGGCGTTTTCAAGAGGCGGTTGCCACCGGCGCCGCCTGGGTTCTGGCAGCGGGCGACAAGACGACCCCGCGCGCTTACGCCGTGTGCCTCAGGCAAGACAGCCTCGACATCGGTTTGAAACGAATGCGGCTGGCGGACTTTCAATGCGTCGATGGGTCTCCCGACGCGCTGCCCGCCATTATCTCGGCAGCGCTGACCAGGTGCCGCCGCGAGGGAATTCACATGTTTGAAGTCGTCGGTTTTGGCACGGAAACAAAAGAGCGCATCGAGGCGCTCGCGCCGTATCGCCGGCGATTGCCGAGTTGGATGTTCCTTTACAAGGCGCAAGACGCGATTCTGGCGCGGCAACTGGAGGATCCCGCCGGGTGGGATCCGTGCACTTACGACGGCGACGGCTGGCTCGCGCAAATCACGTCCTGATCGCGGTGCGGTCAGCGGGAAAGAACGGACCTTGACGATTCGCGCCGCTCACGGGCGTCACGAATCCGCCGACTCACGTCGGCGGCTACGAAGCGGGTGAAACCGCCATGCTACCGCCTCTCCTGCCTCGGCGTGTAGATATGCGGGCTTTGGCCGTGGAGAACTTCGGCGGCTTCCATCACCGTTTCCGACATGGTCGGGTGCGCGTGAATCGTTGCCTTCAGGTCGCCGGCGCGCGCGCCCATCTCCACAGCGAGCGTGCCTTCGGCGATCATCTCGCCCGCGCCGACGCCGACAATGCCGACGCCGAGGATTCGCTCCGTGCGCGGATCGAGGACGAGTTTGGTGAGTCCCTCGTTGCGGCCGAGCGTGGTGGCACGGCCGGAGGCGATCCACGGGAACCGCGCAACGACGTGCGTGACGTTCTGGTTGAGCGCCTGCGTTTCCGTCAGGCCGGTCCACGCAATTTCCGGATCGGTGAACACAACGGCCGGAATCGCCTGCGGTTCGAAGACGGTCGGTTTGCCGGCGATGGTATCCACCGCCACGCGCGCCTCATGCGTGGCCTTGTGCGCCAGCATCGGCTCGCCGGCGACGTCGCCAATGGCGAAAATCGACGGTTCGGCGGTGCGGCGTTGCGGGTTGATCTCGATGAAACCTTTCGCGTTCACTTTCACGCCGGTGTTTTTGAGTCCGAGGTCTTTTGAATTCGGTTTGCGGCCGACGGCGACGAGCACCTTGTCGAAAACCCGATCCGGGTTGGGCAGGTCGAGGCCGATCAGCTTGGCGTGCACGCCATCGTCCTTCACTTCCATCTGCGCGACGCGCGTATCCACCAGGACTTCCTGGAGAATCTGCTTGAGCCGCCGCTCCAGCGGCGCGGCCAGGTCGCGGTCCACGCCGGCGAGCAGTTCCTTCGTCATTTCAACGACGGTGACCTGGCTGCCCAGCGCGGCATAGACGGTGCCAAGCTCCAGACCGATGTAACCACCGCCGACCACCAGCAGCGTCTTCGGCAGATCGCTCAACAGCAGCGCGCCGGTGGAATCCATCACGCGCGGCGAGCCAACGGGAAAACCCGGCACGACCGCCGGCTGCGAGCCGGTGGCGATGATCGCGCAGTCGAATTCCACCTGCTCCTGCGAGCCGTCGGCTTTTTCGACGACGATGGCATGGTTGTTCAGGAATCGGCCGTGTCCCTGGATTGAGTTCACCTGCCGCCGCTTCGACAGCGAGCCAAGGCCGCCGGTGAGCCGGCTCACGACGCGGTCCTTCCACGCGCGAAGCTTGTCGAGATCAATGTGCGGCTCGGCGAACGTCACACCCCACTCAGCGACTTCGCGCGATTCAAACAATATGCGGGCGATGTGGAGCAGCGTCTTGGACGGGATGCAGCCGCGGTAAAGGCAGACGCCGCCGGGCGCAATCGCCGGGTCCACCAGCGTCACCTGCATGCCGTATTCCGCCGCGTGAAACGCCGCCGGATAACCGCCCGGCCCCGCGCCGAGCACCACGACTCGTTGATTGGAAATGTCAGTCATAGGAGATTGGGTATTGGAGTATTGGAGTATTGGAGTGATGGGGTAATGGAGTGATGGGGTAATGGAGTGTTGGATTGTTGATGTCTTACATTACTCCATCACTCCATTTCGTTTCATTCCATGGCTGTCAGCAACAGTTTCTCCATCGCGTCCACGATCCAGTGCAGGAACCGCGCGCCGTCGGCGCCGTCCACGACGCGGTGGTCGAACGACAACGACAGCGGCAGCATCAGGCGCGGCCGGCAAAAACCGTCGGCGTAATCGGACTCCATCGCCGCGCGGCCGACGCCGAGGATCGCCACCTCCGGCGCGTTGACGATCGGCGTGAAATAGGTCGTGCCGAGTCCGCCGAGATTCGTGATGGTGAACGTGCCGCCCTGCATGTCATTGATGCCGAGCTTGCCGGCGCGGGCTTTCTCGCTGACCTGTGCCAGTTCGACGGCGATCTGGAGGATGCTCTTTTTGTCCGCGTCGCGAATGACCGGCACCACGAGGCCGCGAGGCGTGTCCACGGCGCAGCCGATGTGGTAGTAGCGTTTCAAAACCGTTTCCTGTTTCGCCAGGTCCACACTGGCGTTGATGCGCGGGAACGCCTTCAAGGCGGTGGCGGCGACCTTCAACAGGATGGCGGTGAGGGTCAGTTTGCCGCCGGCGGCTTCGGCCTTGGACTTGTATTGCTTGCGAAGCTCTTCCACGGCGGTGATGTCCGCGCGGTCGAAAACCGTGACGTGCGGAATTTCCGCCCAGCATCGCGCCATGTGCGCGGCGGTGGCGCGGCGGACGGCGTTCATCGGCTCGCGCGTGACCTCGCCGAATTTCGTAAAGTCCGGCAATGGCGTGGTGGCGGGGCGCGCGGTGGCCGGCGCGGGCGCTGCGGGCTGGCCGGCGGCAAGGCCGCGCGCGTGGTTCTTCACGTCGTCCAGTGAGATTCGTCCGGCGGGGCCGCTGCCTGGCACGGAGCGGACCTCCACGCCGATTTCGCGCGCGAACTGCCGCACGGATGGCGAAGCGAACACCGGTTCTTTCCTCGACGCGGCGGCGGCTGCTGGCGCGGGCGCGGCCTTCGGCGGTTCCGGGGCCGCGGGCGCTTGTTTCTTCGACTCCGCCGCCTTGGCGGGCGCAGTTTGCTTCGGCGCGGCTGCGGCGGCGGCGACGCCTTCCTCGATAGTGATGATCACCTGGCCGGGCTTGATTTTGTCGCCTTCCTTGACGCGGACCTCAGCGACCTTGCCGGCGAACGGCGACGGCACCTCGGCGCTGGCCTTTTCGCTCTCGATCTCGATGACTCCCTGGTCCTTTTTGATGACATCGCCGGGTTTCACCAGCACCGACACCACGTCGGCGGACTTGATGCCTTCGCCCAGTTCCGGAAGTTTGAATGCAGTTGCCATATCGGTTCCTCGGCTCAAACAGTGACGGGACTTGCCTTTTCAGGATTGATGCCCAGTTCCTTGACCGCCTTCTGTGGCACATCGCGCTTGATGTGGCCGTCGCGGGCCAGTGCGTGCAACGCCGCCAGAGTCACGTAGCGCGCGTCCACCTCGAAGAAATCGCGCAGCGCCGTGCGGTCCTCGCTGCGGCCGAAGCCGTCGGTGCCGAGCGCCACGAGCGGTCCCGGCAGCCAGCGCGCGATCGAGTCGGGCAGCATTTTCACGTAATCCGACGCGGCGACGAAAACGTGCGGGCCATCGCCGAACGCGGTGGTGACATAGGGCACGCGCGGTGTTTCCTGCGGATGCAGCAGGTTCCAACGCTCGCACTCCAGCGCGTCGCGGTGGAGCTGCTTGTAACTGGTGATCGACCATACATCGGCGGCGACACCGTATTTTTCGGCGAGCGTCTTTTGCGCCTTGACGGTTTCGTTGAGAATCGAGCCGCTGCCGAGCAGGTGCAGCTTCGGTTTGCCCTTCGCCGTGCCGCCGCTTTCGCGCAGCCGATACGCGCCGCGCAGGATGCCCGCCTCCGCGCCGGCGGGCATCGGCGGGTGTGTGTAGGCTTCGTTGCCGACCGTGATGTAGTAGAAAACGTTTTCGTTGTTCCGATACATCCGCCGGATGCCGTCCTGCACGATCACGGCGATCTCGTAGTTGTAAGCAGGGTCGTAGGCGAGCAGGTTCGGCACCGGTTCGGCCAACAGGTGGCTGTGGCCGTCCTGATGTTGCAGTCCTTCGCCGGCGAGCGTCGTGCGGCCGGCGGTGCCGCCGACGAGGAAGCCGCGGCAGCGCATGTCGCCCGCAGCCCAGACCAAATCGCCCACGCGTTGCATGCCGAACATCGAGTAGAAAATGAAAAACGGAATCGCCGGCACACCGTAGTTCGCATAAGCCGTGCCCGCCGCGAGGAACGAGCAGAGCGAGCCGGCCTCAGTGATGCCTTCCTCGAGAATCTGACCGTTCTGCGCCTCCTTGTAGTAGAGGAAACTCGCTGCGTCCACCGGCTCGTAGAGCTGGCCGACGTGCGAGTAGATGCCGCACTCGCGGAACAGCGCGTCCATGCCGAATGTGCGCGCCTCGTCTGGCACGATCGGCACGACGTGGCGGCCGAGGTCCTTGTCCTTGAGGAGCTTGGCGAGCAGCCGCACAAACGCCATCGTCGTGGACGACGCGCGCTCGCCGGTGCCCTTGACGAACTCCTCCATCACTTTCTCCTTCGGCGGCTCAAAGTTGCAGGTGATCGTGCGGCGCTGGGGCACGAACCCGCCCAGCGCGCGTCGGCGGTCGAGCAGGTATTGCATCTCGGCGCTGTCCGGCGCGGGCTTGTAGAACGGCGCTTTCGCCACCTGGTCGTCTGAAATCGGAATGGCAAACCGGTTGCGGAACTTCAGCAGCTCCTCGTCGTTGAGTTTTTTCTGCTGGTGCGTGATGTTGCGGCCTTCGCCGGCCTCGCCGAGACCGTAGCCTTTGATCGTGCGGGCGAGGATGCACGTCGGCGCGCCCTGTGTCTCAACGGCGGATTTGTAGGCGGCGAAAACCTTGTCCGTGTCATGGCCGCCGAGCCGCATGTGCCAGAGGTCGTCGTCGGACATGTGCTCCACCATCTTCAGCAGGTGCTCGTCCGCGCCATAGAAATGCTTGCGGATGTAAGCGCCGCCTTCGACGGAGTATTTCTGATATTCGCCGTCCACCACTTCGCCGCAACGTTGTGCCAGCAGGTTGTCGCGGTCCTTGGCGAAGAGCGGGTCCCAGTCGCCGCCCCAGACGCACTTGATGACGTTCCAGCCGGAGCCGCGGAAGTCCGCCTCCAGTTCCTGAATAATCTTCCCGTTGCCGCGCACCGGGCCGTCGAGGCGCTGGAGGTTGCAGTTGATGACAAAGATGAGGTTGTCGAGCTTCTCGCGCGACGCGAGCGAGATGGAGCCGAGCGATTCCGGTTCGTCGCACTCGCCGTCGCCGAGGAACGCCCAGACCTTCGCGCCGCGGGCCTTGTGCAGGCCGCGGTCTTCGAGATAGCGCATGAACCGTGCCTGGTAGATCGCCTGCAACGGGCCGAGGCCCATCGAGACGGTCGGGAACTGCCAGAAGTCCGGCATCAGCCACGGATGCGGATACGACGAGAGGCCGCCGCCGGGCCGCAGTTCGCGGCGGAAATTTTCCAACCGCTTCTCCGTCAGCCGTCCTTCGAGAAACGCGCGGGCGTAGATGCCCGGCGTGGCGTGGCCCTGGAAATAAATCAGGTCGCCGCCGCACTCGTGGTCGGGGCCGCGGAAGAAATGATTGAAGCCGACCTCGTAAAGCGTCGCGGAGGAGGCGTAGGTGGAGATGTGGCCGCCGATGCCGGCGCTCTCGCGGTTGGCGCGCACCACCATGGCCATCGCGTTCCAGCGGAGGATGCTCTTGATGCGCCGTTCGATGTTGCGGCTGCCGGGGTAGGGCGGCTGCGCGCTGGCGGGGATGCTGTTGATGTAAGGCGTTTCCGAGGTGACCGGCAGCGTGACGCCGGCCTTCTGGGCGCGGATTTGCAGCGCGTGCAGCAACCGGCGCGTCCGCTCCGGCCCGCGCGCGGCCAGCACGTCGTCCAGCGACTCCAGCCAGTCGCGCGTTTCCATTGCCTCGGCGGCGTCTTTGTTCGATAACGGTTCGTTCATCTTGTCCATGTCGTGTTGGCCTCGGGGAAAAAACCGGGGCCAAATACATCTTCCTCAGTCCGGGTGAAGAGTTACTTAACAGCTTAACCCGCCTCCGCGCAAGTACTGCCGGCAAAAAGGCTTTGGGGCAAAGGGAAGCCGCTCTGTCGCCGGCGCGCAGGCCAGCCGTGCCTGTTTCTTGCCTGCGCTGCGTGGTTTGGTGGAAACGGCGGGCTTTGAGTTTACACGACAGGCAGGGTGAACCAGAAGGTGCTGCCTTTGCCGACTTCGCTCACAATGCCGATCTGGCCGCCATGGGCTTCGATGGCCAGTTTGCAGAAGGCCAGCCCCAAGCCGGTCGAATACCCGTGCGCGCCTTTGTCGAGCGCGCCAAACTTCTCGAAGATCTTCGTATGATGTTCGGCGGGAATGCCCTCGCCGGTGTCCGTCACGGCCAGCCGCGCGCTCGCGCCGTCACGGCTCACGATGATGCGCACGTCGCCGAAGTCCGGCGTGAACTTCAGGGCGTTGGCGAGCAGGTTGGTCATCACGCGTTCGATGACCTCCTTGTCGGCTTTGACCATGACCGGTTCCGACGGTGCCTCGATGCTCAAATGCCGTTGGCGCACCAGGGAACCGAGCAGAGCCATGACGGTTTTGGCCAGCGTGGTCAAGTCATACGCCTGCCGGTTCAGCGGCATTTGGCCCGATTCGAGCCGGTTCACGTCCAAAGCCGCCAGGATCAACCGCATCATCTTCTCTGCGTTCTGCTGAACAACATCCAAAAAATTGGATTCCGCCGCGCTAAGTTTCCCTGTGGTTTTCGTCTTGAGCACATCCAGATAGCCGAGCATTCCCGCCAGGGGCGATCGCAGGTCGTGGATGATCATGAGGACCAGACTGTCGCGAAGCGATTCAAGCTGGCGGAGGCGATTGTAGTTTTCTTCCAATTCCGCTTTTTGGCGGCGTTCGGCTTCCGCCAGGCGCGCGCGCTCGTCCTCCGCCGCCTTGAGCTTCACGGCGTTGCCCACGCGGTGCAGGATGTCCTCCTTGACGATCGGTTTGGTCAGGTAGTCGTAGGCGCCAACCCGCACGGTGGCTGCGGCGGTTTCCATGGTGGGCTGGCCCGTCATCAGAATGACTTTCACGCGAGGCCATTGCTGACGGATCATTTCAAGAAGTTCCACGCCTGTGAGGCGCGGCATGATAATGTCCGTCACCACCACGTCAAAGGCCCCGTCCTTCAGCCATTGCTGTGCTGCAGGGACGTGTTCGGCAAGTTCGACCTCGTAGCCGGCCTTGCGCAGAAATATGCCCAGGGTTTCCCGGATGCTCTCTTCATCATCCACTACCAGAATGCGCGCCATGATTCTCCTTTAGCTTTTCACCGGCAAATCCAGATAGAAGCGGGTGTAATGTCCCTTCTCGGTTTCAAAATGCAGTTCTCCGCCATGCTCCTTGACGATACCGTAGCTGATCGAAAGTCCCAAGCCGGTTCCCTGGCCCGCGGGCTTGGTGGTGTAGAAAGGATCGAAAACGCGATCACGAACGTTCGTTGCGATTCCCGTGCCGTGGTCTTCGATGGTGGTCCGGATCCAGGGCGCGCCATTCTTCTCAAACAAACGGGCGCTGACGTGGATCGTCTTGTTCTCATGGTAACCCGGATACTTTTCGTTCAGGGCGTCCCGTGCGTTCGTCAGCAGATTCACCACCACCTGCTCCAACTGCTGGCTGCGGCACTGCATTTGAGGCAGATCCTCCGGAATCTCCACCACCAGGGTGATCTGGTCGTGCCGGATCACCGTTTGCACCAGCATGAGAGCGGCTTTGATGATGTCATTGAGATGGGCCTGACTGCGTCCTTTCGCGTCTTGCCGCGAGAAGGCCAGCAAATTCCGGACGATCAGCGCCACGCGTGCCGCTTCCTTCCTGATCTTGGCCAAGTGCTCTTGCAGGCTGCTATCGGACGGCAGCTCGTCGGAGATCAACTGCGCGTAGTTGATGATGCCGTTGATGGGATTGTTGATCTCATGGGCCACGCCTCCTGCCAGCGTGCCGACGGCCTTCATTTTCTGCGCCTGCCGGAGCTGGTTCTCTATCGCGACCTCGTGGGTCACATCGAGCTTGATGGCCACGTAATTGATGATGGCGCCGGTGGTGTCGCGGACAGGCGTAATGGTGGCGTTTTCTTCGTAAAGCGTACCGTCTTTCTTCTTGTTGATGATATGGCCGCGCCAGACCTCCCCGCGGGTGAGGACCTCCCACATCTGCCGATAGAAGGCGTCACTGTGTTTGCCGCTCTTGAGGATGCGCGGGTTTTGCCCGATGGCTTCCTGCTGTGTGTAGCCCGTGGTCTTTTCGAAGGCCGGGTTGACATACAGGATCGTGCCGGCGGAGTCCGAGATGACGATGGTCTCCGCCGCTTGCTCGACGGCCATGGCCAGCCTCGTGTGCGATTCCAACGCCCGCTTGCGCTCGGTGATGTCGAAAAACGTTACAACCGAACCGACGAGTTCCTCGCCGCGGCGCACAGGATAAAACCAGTATTCCACGGGGAAGCACGTCCCATCGGCGCGCCAGTAATACTGGTCGTCCGCATGACGGGATTCTCCCCGGCGGCGCCCGAGCCGGATTCCGGACGCATCCTCGCGCAACGGTGTGCCATCCGGATGGCTGTGGTGGATGAGAGTGTGCATGTTCTTGCCCAGCAGGTCGCGCGCCTCCGCATAGCCCAACAGGCGCAGACAGGCCATGTTACAGAACGTGAAATTCCCGGCCATGTCCAAACCGAAAATGCCCTCGGCCGTGGATGCCATCAATAGCAGCACTTGTTCTTCACTCTTCCGCAAGGCCGTCTCTGCTTGCTTGCGCTCGGTGATGTCTCTGGCTACACCGACGGCAACCCATCGGCCTTCCAGCTTCACGGACGCCAGGGAAAGCTCGATGGGAAATTCCTCCCCGCCCTTTCGAACCGCAACCAGTTCCACGGTCTCGCCAACCGCGCCCCCCTCGCCTGTTTCCCGCCATTTCGGAAAAGCTTCGCGAAATCTCGGCATATACAGAGCCGGTGTAAGGAACTGGTGCATGTTTTTGCCGAAGACCTCTGCGGCGGAATATCCGAAAATGGCTTCGGCAGCGGGATTCCAGAAGGAAATATTCCCCTCATCGTTGATCAGGATAACCGCATCTTTGGCCGAGTCGGTGATGGCGCGTAATTTCTTTTCGTTCTCCCGCAAGGCCGTCTCCGCTTGCTTGCGCACGGTGATGTCGCGACACAAGGACAGGATCCTGGCGGAGTCGCCTTTGCCCACCACTGTCGCGTTGATCTCAACGGGGGTGATTTGCCCCTTCCGGTTCACGTAATCAATTTCCAGGTTTCGGATAAAACCCTGCTCGACACACTTCCTCAATTCGGCGGCATTTCGCTCACTGTCGTAGGGGGCCGTCCATTTCAGGAAGCTGTGGCCAAGGATTTCCTCCAATTTGCCATGGCCCGACAGCCGGACATATTCCGGATTGGCGTCCAGGACTTTGCCTTGGGCATCCAGAGTGAGAAAACCCGTGTTGGTGGTTTCGACCAAGGCCCGGTATTTTTCTTCGCTCTGGCGCAATGCCTGGTCCGCCTGATGGCGCTCGGTGATATCCCAGAAAATTCCCAAAATGCCCGTGCAATTTCCATGCTCATCTCGGACGGGTGTTTTGATGGCGCGAACCGTCAGGGTCTTTCCACCATGGGAGTTGGTCTCATCGAACTCCTCCATCTGTCCCGTCTTTATCACATGGCGGTCGTCGGCCCGATATTTGTCCGCCAGTTCCCGCGGGTAAAAGTCATAGTCGGTCTTGCCGGCGACCTCGTCGGACTTGATCCCCAAGTCACGGGCGAAGTTCTCGTTGCAGGAGACAAAAGACGAGTTGCAGTCTTTGAGGAATACTCTCTGCGGCAGGTTCTCCACCAGCACCCGGTATTTGGCCTCGCTCTGGCGCAACTGCATCTCCGCCCGCCGGCGTTGCCGGCGTTGCTCGGCTTCGCGCAGCGCGCGTTCCACAGCCGGCACCAGGCGCTTCAGGTTGTCTTTCCTCAGATAATCATCCGCGCCGGCTTTCATGACGCCGACCGCCACCTCCTCGCCCACCGTGCCGGTGACCAGGATGAACGGGATGTCCACCGCGCTTTCCCGGAGCAGTTGCAGTGCGACCAGTCCGTCAAACTGCGGCATTTTGTAATCCGAGATGACGATATCCCACGTTTCGCGCTCAAGGGCCGAGCGCATGGCATCGGCGGCCTGCACGCGTTCCGAAATCACGTCGTAGCCGCCTCGGCGCAGTTCCTCCAGGATCAACAGCGCGTCGCGGGCCGAATCCTCGGCCATCAGAAGATGAAGCGACTTGCTCATATTGTGATCTTGTTCGTTTGGCGACATCCGCCTTCTTCAGGCAAAACCAAGACAACGCAAGTCCTATCATCCCCGCGACGTATTGACGAGCCTTTTTGACTTGTCCATCACCGCCGGCAAGGCGGAGGAGACGCGAAAGGCGCGGTAGCAGAAAAAATGAGCCATCCTTGTTGCCAATTGCAAAAAAACGGATAATGTTCGCGCGCGGTTATGAAAGGCGTCAGCGAAGACAAGGAGTGCTCAACATCCAAGGAAACGTATGGACAAAGTCGCGAAGCTGGAGATTGATGGAAAAGTTCACGAACTGCCGATTGTGGTCGGCTCGGAAGGCGAACGCGGGATTGACATCAGCGCGTTGCGCCAGGCCACCGGCTGCATCACGCTCGACGACGGCTACGGCAACACCGGGTCCTGTCAGAGCAACATCACTTTCATTGACGGTGAGAAGGGCATCCTGCGTTACCGCGGGATTCCCATCGAGGTGCTCGCGGAGAAATCGTTTTTCATCGAGACGGCGTATCTGCTGATCTACGGCTACCTGCCGACCCACAAGGAGTTGCGGCGGTTTTCGGAGTTGCTGACGCAGAACGAGATGCTGCACGAGGACCTGAAGTTCCACTTCGAGGGCTTCCCCGCGCACGCGCATCCGATGGCGATCCTCTCCTCGATGATCAACGCCACGAGCTGCTTCGTGCCGGGCGTGCTGGACGCGTATGATCCGACGGTGTTCGAGTCGCAGGCGGCGCGGTTGCTGGCGAAGGTGCGCACGATTGCGGCGTTCGCCTACCGCAAGTCGCGCGGGCTGCCGATCATGTATCCGAAGCCGGTTTACAAATACACGGCCAACTTCCTGCACATGATGTTCTCGGAGCCGTATCAGGACTACGACTTGAACCCGGAGGTGGTGAAGGCGCTCGATCTGATTTTCGTGCTGCACGCCGACCACGAGCAAAACTGCTCGACCGCGACGGTGCGCATGATCGCGTCGAGCCAGGCCAACATTTTCGCGTGCGCGGCCGGCGGCGTTTGCGCGCTGTGGGGGCCGCTGCACGGCGGCGCCAACCAGGCGGTGATCGAGATGCTGGAGCAGATCCATCGCGACGGCGACGACGGCTCGAAGTTCATCGCCGCCGCCAAAGACAAGAAGAGCGGCAAGCGGTTGATGGGTTTCGGCCACCGCGTTTACAAGAACTACGACCCGCGCGCCAAAATCATCAAGGCGCAATGCGACAAGGTGCTCGGCCTGCTCAAGATCAGCGATCCCCTGTTGGACATCGCCAAGCGGCTGGAGGCGGCGGCGCTGCACGATTCGTATTTCGTCGAGCGCAAGCTCTACCCGAACGTGGATTTCTACAGCGGCATCATCATGCGCGCCATCGGCATCCCGCTGGAAATGTTCACGGTCATGTTCGCCATCGGCCGCATGCCGGGCTGGATTGCGAACTACAAGGAAGTGATGGACGCGACCAACGGTCGCATCAGCCGCCCGCGCCAGATTTACACGGGGCCGACCGAGCAGCCTTATGTGTCGATAGACAAGCGCGGGAAGAAATAACGCGGAGCGCGCCGCTACTTGCGGTCGAAGAACGGGTTCTTGCCCGTGACGCTCAACGGGATGGCAAGCGCCTGCTTGACGTTCTCGCCGAAAAACTTCAACTCGATGCACGCGCGCGCGATGGAATACATCACCCGGTTGTCCATGTGCAGCTCCGCGGCCAGCGCGGCGGCCGAGCCGATGGCGATGCCGAGGTCCATGGAGTTGAAGGCGCAAACGCCGCCCCGCTGCCGCAGCTCGTCGCAGGTCGGGCAGCCGCACATGCCGCAGTTGAGATCGGCGGGGTTGGAGGCGACGCCGATCACAAGAATGGCCGGGGAGTTGGCGATATTGCCGGCGTCGCGCTCACAGAACGCCCGGTTTTCGCGCCGGGCAATTTCCACCATCTTCGCCGCCACCTGCGCCCGCGTGTCCGGGTCGTCAATGACGATGGTGGAGATGTTGTCAATGCCGCGCGCTTTCGGCGCCGTGCGCGCCGCCGCGGCCATGGCCGCCAGCGCGTTCACCGCGGCGTGTTTCTCGTATTCAGCGGAGTTGTTCATGGGAGTTCCTCTTATACCATCTGGAGTTTGTTTTGCACTGTAGCGGCGGTCTATGACCGCCGAAATTCCGATGGCAACAGCCGGCGGTCATAGACCGCCGCTACAGTCATCGCACAGTTCTCATCTACAATTGACCTTATTTCTTTGCGGCGAGCAGTTCGTTCACCTTCGCCATCACCTGGAAGGCGTCGGCGATGTAGAGCACGTCCGCCTTGCCTCGCGCCCAGCCGCAGTTCGGGTCGAGATCAATCGCGCGGCGCTCGTTGACGAAGCGCCAGCCGACCGTGTGCGGCTCCTCGCCGTGGCAGCACGTGGACAGTCCCTTCGGATGGCGCGGCGTCGAGCCGGTCTGGCCAATCTGGTGCAGATGCGTCATGAACGGCAGCACCGCCTGGCCTTCGCCGCTGAGGTCCACGAGAGACTTGCTGCTGCCGAGCGACGCCTTGGTCAGCCGCAGGAAATCGAGGATGTGTTTCTCGGCTTCGGCGATGTGAGCCTTGCCATCGGGCTGCGTCTTGGTCCAGCCGGCGCCGGCGACCAGCAGCATGGCGGCGTCGGGACGAATCGTCTGTTGGTCCGCCGCGGGCGCATGGATGCCGGTGACGGTTGTGCGCTTGCAGGCGTCGCTGAGGGTGACGGCGACGGCCTCGACGGCGGCGGAACCGGCGCTGCCTTTCCACGCTTCGCAACAGCCGCTTTCGAGCGCGATGACCCACGGCCGCTGCGTGCGTTGGAGGACCGCCTCCATGCGCTGGCGGTAATACCAGCGATTGACCGCGACGGCGCCGTTGGCGGCGGTTACGGCGGTGACGTGCGTGTCCGCGCGTCCGCCGAGCCGGTGCGCGACGCCCGCGAGCACGCGGTTCCAGCGCGACGTGGCCGGGGCGATGACGATGGCCGCGCCAGCCGCTTTGCAGACGGCCTCCGCTGCGGCGGCGTCGGTGGCGTAGCGCGGCTGTTTGAAATCCGCGCCGGTCGCGCCGAGGAACTTCACCGCGCCGCACGATGCGATGCTGTTGGCCGCGGCCTGGACGTTTTCACCGACGAGGCCGACGACGAACGCGCCGCCGAGTTGCTTGGCCGCGCCGATGGCTTCCAGCGCCGGCTTGGCGAGCGAGCCGTCGGTTTCCGTGTGAGCAAGAACAAGAATGGTTTCCATGGGTCTTTTCGTGTGTTTCGTGTGATTCGTGGTTCCGATTCGCTCAGCTCTTGCTGATCCACTCCACGATCTCTTTGGCGATCTCCTCGGCGGGCGCGTCCTTGACGATCCGGGTGTCGCGCTGCTGCTTCGGCAGGGTGACGCTGGCGAACTTCACGCCTTCGGCGGCGACCTTCGCCGGCTTGGCGCGCTGGAGCGCGGGCATTACCACACGCATGTTCATCATGCCGACCTGCGGGTTGTTCGGCGGCTCTGGCAGATTGCCCGTGGCCCAGCCGAGCACCGCGGGCGGCGCGGCGCATTTGGAAACCTGGTGTATGCCGCCTTCGATGCGCTCAAGGACTTCCAGCGAGCCGTCGGCGGCGATGGTGAGCTTGTCCACGCCCTGGAACTGGTCGTGGATGCCGAGCCGCTCGCCGATGATCTGCATCGTTGCGCCCGCGCCGCGCGAGGCCGACTCCCAGCCGCCGAAGACCAGCAGCCGCGACTTGTCGAGGCCGGGGATGGCGTTGATGGCGTCCGCCAGCGCGGCGGCGACATCGGCCGCCTCGGTGAACCCGCCCGCCGGCCCGTCGAGCGCAACCAGCTCGAACGGCACCTTTTGCGCGACGGTCATCATGACCTGCTGGAGCTTGGCCTTCGGGCCGAGGCTGGCCAGCCAGACCTTGCTGCCGGGCGCGCTCTTGGCCAGATGCGCAGCCTCAAACAGCGCGTGGCCCGCCCATGGGTCCAGCACCGCCGGCAACATCATCTCATTTTTCAATGCCGGCCCGGTCGGGCCGGTCACCGGCTCCAACGTCTGCAATGGGTCCGGCACGATGCTTCCGCAAACCACGATTTGATACGCAATACTCATCTCTTGTGTTCCTGTAATAATGACAACTCCATCCTGAGTGCCTGAGCCGCCGCCGACAAGCAAGCACTTATTGAGGTTTGACCGGCAGAATCAGGGTGGATTTGAAATACATGCGCCCCCCCCTTTTGACGCTGCCGGCAGCTTTGCCAACGTTACACTTGCTCAACACCTCGCGCGAAGCAAAATGTCCGTGACCAACTGATGGCCGGGGGAAACCGTAAAAAAATCACGAACCGACACTGAAGATGTTTGCCTTCGAAGCGCTTATTTCAAGAGATTATTCAGCTTCTTGAATAACGCTTCAAATTGGTCGAGAGAGGCATTCCTCATTGGCTCATCTTGGCTGAGCCAATTCGTGTTTTGGTACAGCCACATTGCGGGCGTGTAATGATCGAAAACAGCAAGTTCGGGCCGGATCCGCATCATTGCTTCAACCTTCTTTACGATTCGCGTGGATGGTTCTTGCGCGTAAGCGGCCTCGGAAACAGTAAGCTTATTATTTCCAGCAGTGGCATACGCTGCATTGACCAATTCGATGTAAAGTTCGTTTCCAAAGAAGTCTTCGACATCAGCCTCTGGCAGGGCAGTGAAGTCTGTGGTTGTAAAGACATGTCCATCTTGGAGCAGTTTCGATTTTCTGAATGCTTCGACCTTCCCCTTCTGACCTTGCGCGTAATCCAGCAGCACTGCTAAGTGCAGATCGTTTCCGCCGAATAAACTCAGAAATGCTGCTATCTTGTCCAAACCACCTGCCGGACAAATCGTCCATCGCGTGTCAAGTGTAGTTCGGTTGCGGCGTCCGAGAGCCGCTGATGCAGCCTTAAGATAGAGAATGTCTGATGGCCCCTCGACGACAAGTGTGTGCTTGCCGACGAAAAGTGTTTGGGTGATTTCGTAACCAAGAGCGCCTTGCAGTGGGAAAAGAGTCGCTTTATCCGTGCTTAGCGCCTGATCCGCAACTTTCGTTCCCAAGACCTCCTCAACGTCACCACTGTTCGAATATTTGACTACGTCCTCGACCGTGCGGACGCTCGCCAAGTCGCTTGCCGGGATCATGAAAGGCGAATGTGTTGTATAGAGAACTTGGTGGTGAGGTTTCAATTCTTCGTTGATAAACTTCAAGAGGTCAGCTTGAGCCTTTGCATGAAGATTTAGGCCGGGCTCATCTAGCAAAATAATCACGTTCCCGTGGTTTTTCTTCACTTGTGAAAACAAGACGAGGAATGAGAAGAACCAGACGAAACCCGCGCTTCTATCGTCAAAGGGAACCGTCATGTCGTGAAGCATATTGAGGACACGCGTCCGCATGATGTTCCCGCTGTTGAAAGGTGCGGGATCTCCAGGACGACCTGCTTCAATTGAAAACTGAACCTTCAAGTGCCGGTTCTGTGACCAGTATTTGAAAATCTGCCGGGAAATCTTGATGCTGGCGGCCTCGACTCGCGCCTTCATCGTTTCGTATTTGTCCAGTTTCGCCAGATCATCCAGCGGCGTGCCAGCAAACTCTAGAAAGGCTAGGAAGACAGAGTCGTTTGTCGAGACGTCATCTCTCGAAACGGCATTACGGAGGCTTTCCAACGAAACGTTCCCGTTCATGCGATCATAGCTGCCGAAATAAAGGAATTTTGGCATTCGCTTATGCAGAACGTCAATTGCCGCTAGAACTGGTCTTCCCTCCCGCCACTGGCCAATACGATTGAGCAAGGTTCCGACTCGTTGCGAAGCTGACTTAAGTGGTTCAGCCTTCGCAACCAACTCTTTGATCGTAGAGCAGTTCTGTAGCTGATCCCGCTCCGTTGCATCGCAGCCGGCCTCCGAAAGCAGCCATGCAATTACTTTGTTCGTATCAATTTCGAGCGGCCATATACTTAGCGGTGCGTAACTTTTGCGAACAGTGATGATTTGCGAGCTCAAGCCTCCGGGTCCAATCACTTTTTCAACAGCCGCAATATCTTCTGCGTCCAAACACCATGTCGTCTCCAAAACTTCTGTGTCTTCGTTATACTCCGTTAACATGCGACGGGGGTAATCACGTTCCTTATCAAACTTGCTGAGGTTTGGATCAGCAGAGTTCAATTTTGCAAGCGCATGGAGAAGAGATGTCTTGCCTGATTCATTCTTGCCCACGAGGCAGGTGACTTGTCCAATCGGAAAGCTACCGGAGTCTTCGATACACCGAAAATTTCTAACGTGGGCTTTTTCCAATTTCATAGCTCCATCAGCCTACCTTATCCCCTTGTCAATTTGAAGTGAATTCTACCGGTAGCAATCATCTTCTTTTCTGTTGTCACCGTTGCTCTCCACAATGGAGATTGCGTCCAAGACGGACCAACTTGTCCGTGGATGAGGCATTGGCTTTTGCATCCGAGAAAATCTGGTGGCCTTATGGTTGAACTTGGGGGCGTGATGCACCACGGTGCGCGCCCGCTGGCTGGTGATGATCCAACGACCGGCGGGCATAAACCGCCGGTGCAGCGCGGAAGCAAACTCCAAAGGGGATGACCGCCGACCGTTGATTGCGGATTACGAATCCCTCATCCCGAATCCCGAACACCTTTTTTTTCTCCGAATAGACCTTTCCGCGGACTGCGCTAGCGCTGCGCTAGCGCAGTCCCTGGAGTTTGGCCCTGACTATGGGAAAGAGTTTATTTTTTAGCTTGATTTCTAGTTATATAACTAGATACAGTCCCATCATGGGTTACCCAACTAAAGTCCAATGCATCCGCCGCAAGAACTCCGAGCAATTCTACATCAA
>CAIQCK010000011.1 GCA_903870275.1 uncultured bacterium
TTGCGGAGACGAAATTGCGGAGACGAAATTGCGGAGACGAAATTGCGGAGACGAAATTGCGGAGACGAAATTGCGGAGACGAAATTGCGGAGACGAAATTGCGGAGACGAAATTGCGGAGACGACCCGGACGTTTTTCTCGAATGACCTCATGGCGAGGCGCATTTAGAGGGAAAAATCAGAGGAAAAGCAAGATCATTCGCCGCACATAATGTCAGTCGGCGTAGCGCAGCCAGCGGGCGATTTCCTCGAAGTTGCGGGCTTTGAACTGCGCGCCGCGGACTTCCTCGGGGCGGAGCATGGTGAGAAGCGCGCAGCAGGTGGCGCCGGAGGCCACGCCGGCTTCGATGCCGGGATGGGAATCCTCGATGACAAGGCAGTCGCGGATCGGCATGTTGAGACGGCGGGCGGCTTCCAGAAAAATCTCCGGGTCGGGTTTGGGTTGCGCCACGTCGTCCACGGACACGATGGCATCGAAATACTCGCGTGCGCCGATTCGCTCCAGCACGGCGTCAATGAACGCGCGGGAGGCGGCGCTGGCCAGCGCGGTCGGCAGCTTGCGGGCGCGGACGCGGCGGGCGAATTCGAGGAAACCCGGAATCGGCTCGGCGACGCGGCTGGCGATCTGGCAGGTGAGGGCGATCTTGCGGCGGAGCCATCGCTCGACCTCCTCGCGGGAGGGTTCGCGGCCGTGGTCGCGCTCGGCGAGGATTTCGCGGAGGAGGACTTTGGTGGCGAGGCCGAAGTGGCGTTGCACGTCGAGAGAGCGGCGCTTGGTGCCCATCTCGACGAGGAGGATTTTCCAGGTGTCGAGATGGAACTGCATGGAGTCCACGACGACGCCGTCCATGTCGAAGAGGATGGCGCGGATGTTGGGAGGAGTCATGGGAAATGGAGTGGTGGAGTGGTGGAGAATTGGAGTAATGGGGAAGGAGTGTTGGGTTTGGCGGAACGCTAGTCAGTATTTCGGTAAATCAATACTCCAACACTCCAATACTCCATCTTGTCTTCAGTGTCCCGATGCTTGACCGTGGCCGGCGAAATAATAGCCGAGGCCGTAGGTGACGATGGCGGCGAGGATGCTGACGGCGGTCATCTCCAGGCCGCTCTTGAACCAGTTCAGGCCGGTGACGAGCGTTTTGGCCGCGCCGACGATGAAGTGGGCCGCGATGCTGATGCCGAGCGACCACGCCACTGCCGTCATGCCGCTGGTGAAGAAGAACGGCACCAGCGGGATGAACGCGCCGACGGCGGTGGAGACGGCGGCGGAGACGGCCGACAACCACGGGTTCGGGAAGGAGCTTTGCGAGAGGCCGAGTTCCTCGTGCATCTTGGTTTCCAGCAGATGCTCGGGGTTCTCGGCCATGCGCTTGGCGAGCATCTTCGCTTCTTCCTCGGAGAAACCTTTGAGCTGATACATCAACTCCAGTTCCTCGCGCTCCTCGGTGGGATTGAGTTCGATCTCGCGGCGCTCGCGGGTGACTTCGGCCTCGAACGCCTCGCGCTGCGACTTGGCCGCGAGCCACGCGCCGGAACCCATGGAGAGCGCGCTGGCGATCATGCCGGCGAGACCCGACGCCATGACGACGCCGCTCTGCGCGCCGTAGCCGGCCATGCCGCTGACGATGCCGAAGACCGCGCCGAGGCCGTCGTTGATGCCGTAGATGGCACTGCCGAGCCAGCCGCCGGTGGCGTGGTGCCGCTCGTGCTTGATGAGAATGCTGAGCCGGCCGCGCGGGTCGGTGGGACTGGGCGGCGCTTGGAGCATCGCGGCGAGGGTGCGGCCATGGCTGCTTTCCTCCTCGGCGATGGCTTCGGCCATTTGGACGGTCTGGTCGTCGCCGAAACGTTTGAGTTCGGCCAGTTGAATCCCGATGCCGACCTCTTCCTCCTGTTCCATGCGGCGGACGGCGGCGTTCACGCCGAGTTGGCGGTAGAGCCATTTGCGCCACATGCTGCACTGGCCCGCGCTCGCCGGGGGCGGCTCGACGCCAAGGTCTTTCAGTTTCTTCGTCCAGATGGCAGCGTGCTTGGCCTCGGCGTCGGCCATTTTCTTGAGTACGCCGCTGCGATGCGGGTCGCGCTCCAGCGTTGCCAGGTAGTCGTAAATCTCCGCATTGCGCCGCTCGGCTAGCACGTTGTTCAACAACGCCTTCACGAATTTATCGCGGTCGGCGGCAGTGGTTGATGTCGGGGTCGTCATAAGATCAAGAGCGAAGCATGGAGCATTTTGCGGCGGCGTGCAAGTTCGCGGCGGATAGGAGAGGGGACGATTGAGGCGGAACGACGCGGTTGAAGCGCGCGGTCCTTGTTGTAGCCGCCGACGTGAGGAGAACTCCACCAACTCGGCGTTGACGCGTCCGGGCCATGAACTTGGTTGCCCCGCACGCTAAACATGAAGCCGAAGGCTTTGGACTGCTGCGAGCATCGCAGCTTTCGCTGTCAGCCCACCAGCGGTGCCAGCGGCAAAAGCTGTAGTTCCTACAGCAGTCCAGAGCCTTCGGCTTCATTTGAAATGCCAGAGACAATGCCGGTGGGTGTCTCCCACAACACCGTATTACAGGGACTTCTTTTGACGCCGTTCTGGCTGGCAGGTTCATGGATAGGCGGATGGCCCACACTTGGTGAACGCCTCCGCCTCACGTCGGCGGCTACGCAAGACAAAGGCGGGGGGGCGAATTTGGTTCTTCGCTGAGGCGGGCGGATTCTGGTATTTGTTCCGGCGAAACATGCGAATCGTTTTCATGGGAACAGCGGATTTCGGCGCGTCTTGTCTGGAGGCGCTCGCCGGCGCGCGCGAACATCAACTCGTCGGCGTCGTGACGCAGCCGGACCGGCCGGCGGGGCGGCGGCAGGCGTTGACGCCTCCGCCGATCAAGACGCTGGCGCTCAAGCACGGGCTGTCGGTGTTTCAGCCGGAGAGAATCCGGCGGCCGGAAGCGGTCGAGCAACTTCGCACGCTCGCGCCGGAGTTGATTGTGGTGGTGGCCTACGGGCAGATTTTGCCGAAGGACGTGCTGAGTTTGCCAAGGCTCGGCTGCGTCAACGTCCACGCGTCGCTGCTGCCGCGGTGGCGCGGCGCGTCGCCGATTCAGGCGGCGTTGCTGGCCGGCGATGAGTTTACCGGCGTGACGACGATGTTGATTGACGAAGGATTGGACAGCGGACCGATGCTGTTGCGGGAAAGAGTGGAGATTGATCCCGATGACAACGCGGCGTCGCTGCACGACAAACTCGCCGCGGTCGGCTCACCGTTGCTGATGAAGACACTCGCGGGGCTTGCAGACGGCACGCTTCAGCCGACGCCGCAACCGAGCGAGGGCGTGGTTTGCGCGCCGAAAATCAAAAAAGAGGACGGCTTGGTGGATTGGACGCAACCGGCACCGCAGATTCGAAATCGTCTGCGGGCGTTCACGCCGTGGCCCGGGCTGTTCACGTTCCTGCCGATGGAAGCCGGCCCGCGCGTGCTGAAGATAGGGTCGGCCGCGGTGGAGATGAAGACGACGATGCAAGGGGCGGCGGCCGGGACGGTGACGGCGGCGGACAAGAACGGGATTGTCATCGCGACGGGCGAGGGAGTTTTGGTTGTGCGCGAGCTGCAAATCGAAGGCAGCCGGCGGATGAGCGCGGAGGAATTTTTGAGAGGGCATCGGCTGGCCGTCGGCGTGAAACTGAGCCGCGGGGCGTGAGATTGCAGGCGAATGGCACCTCGTTTTTTCACTGGGCAAGAAAAATTCGCAAAAATATGTGAACGGCTATTGACAGAAATGAGATTTTTGTTAATATGTCGGGCCGCGTTGCATCAGAGTCTGACGCAGCGCAAGTCGCGGTAACATAGCAAGAAGAAAGGGTTTACGCCCGCGGTGCGTTTTGAATCCCGCAACGGAGCAAAACGAGGCGGCGATTTTTCCTTTTTTTCCGGCGAAAGAGAAAGACGGATAAACCGCGCGGGCGATTTTGGATGCGGTTGAACTGATGCCTGCGTAGCTCAGTTGGTAGAGCACGTCCTTGGTAAGGACGAGGTCATCGGTTCAAGCCCGATCGCAGGCTCCAGTTTGGCGCAAATGTGAATTAGACAAGAACAATCAGAGCGAAAAGAGCAGGAGACACAATGGCAAAAGAAGCATTCAAGCGAGAGAAGCCGCACATCAACGTCGGCACGATTGGCCACATTGACCACGGCAAATCCACCCTCACGGCGGCCATCGTTGAGGTACAGGCCCGCAAGGGTTTGGCGAACCGCATTTCCTACGCCGACATCACCAAGGGCGGCACCGTGCGCGACGAGACCAAGACGGTCACCATCGCGGTCTCGCACGTCGAGTATCAGAGCGACAAGCGTCATTACGCGCACATTGATTGCCCCGGCCACGCCGACTACATCAAGAACATGATCACCGGCGCCGCGCAGATGGACGGCGCGATCGTGGTGGTGAGCGCGGCCGACGGCCCGATGCCGCAGACCCGCGAGCACGTGTTGTTGGCCCGTCAGGTCGGTGTGCCGGCCATCGTGGTCTATCTGAACAA